>NZ_JBIVID010000006.1:0-349917 GCF_044749525.1 Pseudomonas sp. NPDC089395 | reverse complement strand
TTGCGGCGCAGGCTTTGTTCCCACGGCAACACCCAGCCACGGCCGAGCACGCTGTCCACGCTGAGGTCGCTGGCGTAGAAGCGCGACCACTCGATCGGCATCAGGCCCGGCAGGCTGAAGTCGATTTCATCGGGAATTACTTTGCGCCCGGTAGTCAGGTCGACCGGGTTGCCGACCAGGCCGCCAATGGCCCTGCGCGCCACCGGTTCGACCACGTAGCGGCTGGCGACTTCGCCAGCGACAAAGCCGGCGGTGAACTTCAGGGCGCAGGGCATGACCGCTTTCATGCCGGCCTGGGTGCCGGCCTTGATCAGCTGGGCGATACCGCCTGCGGCGCCAGCGATGGCCATCAGCACGTCCACGGTGGTACGCAGCCACTGAGGAATTTCATCGTCCACCGGCAGGTAGCGGTACGTACCACCACCGATGATGACATTGCCCGAACCACCGGAAATGGTCGCGCCGCAAGTCAGCTTGTCGCCCTTGCGCGCCGCCGCGACGCTGTTGATGAAGACGTTGGTCGAGCCCTCAGCGATCTGCACCGGCCCTGGGTGCTTGTCGCAGGCGCCGATGCTCTTCTCGACGCGGGCGGCCTTGCGGCTGTTGATGAAGACGTTGGGTGAGGCAGTCGTGATCGTCCCTGAGGGGGATGAAAACATACTGCCTATCGCCTCTCCGGCAGCGGTCAGCAAGCTGCCTCCGATGCCTGCCGCAAGGCCAGCGAGCAACGCCACGCCGAACCCGCAGGTGAAGGTGGCGATGGCCACCGTGGCCACCAGCGCAATCCCTAAGGCAGCTCCGATCAGGAAGCCCCCCAGTGCGCTGGTGTGCGATATCTCGTCGCCGAACCTGGCCGCTTCGAACATGAGGGGTTACTCCTGTTCGCCGGGCTCGGCGTTGGCTACGACCGGGTTGCGCGGGGTAAAGCTGGCCAGCAGGTTGTCCCAGTCCTGGTTCTGCTGGGCGCTGAAGTCGGCCTGGGCGGTGGTGGAGAAGATCAGTGCACGCCCGGGGCTGATGATGAAAGCCGCCTGGCGCTGGTACAGCGGGCGGCCCTGGTTCAGGTAATAGGCGTCGATCTGGATGCCGGGGATGGGCGCTGTTGCCGACAGCGACACGGCCTTGTTGCCCAGCCGGGTGTAGCCGCGCAGCTTGGAGGTGAGCATCTTGATCTGCCGCTCCACGTACGCCTGCAGTGCTTCGTCCGGTAGCAGCGTGTCGCGGGAGATGGTGATGCTCAAGGGCGCGGGAACACTGGCGCCCAGAACGAACATGTTGACCGTGCGGTCCTCGAAACCTGCTGGCAGCGCAATGCCGCCTTCCTGCAACTCGTAGTCCATGCGATGAAAATTCCTGATAGCAAAAAACGTTGGGGTCAGCGCAACGCGAGTCTTTCGAGCATGAGGTCGAACTCCACCAGCCACAGGCTCAGGCTCGGTCTGGTCGGGTCGATCACGCAGGAAATATCCAGCCATTGCAGCGTGTTGCTGCCTTCGATGGGCACCAGCGCGCCCACCAGGCGACCGTGTCGCGGTTCATGGCCGGCATTGAAGTGAAAATCCAAGGCTTTGGCCGCGCTGCCTGCCAGGTGACAGTCGCGCTGACGAATCACGCGCAGTTGCGGATTCGATTCGCGCAGGGCGAGGATCGCGGCCTCGAACAGTTGCTCCAGGGTCTGCCCGGCACGCACATCGCGGCGGCGGATCTGCAGGGTGACTGGCTCGCCTTCATGTTCGAGGGTGGTCTGGATGTCGCAAAAGCGGAAACCCACCGGGAATTGCAGGTTGAAACCGGCAAAGCTGAAACCGCTGGGCACGTCCTGCAGCGCGACAGGTTCCGGTGTCGGCTCGGGCACTGGCTCCAGCACCTTGGCGGCCTCTGCGAGCTTCGCCAGGCGATCTGCTTCTTCCTGGGCTTCGCGCTTGGCAGAGATGCGGTCGTAGATCGAGGTCCGCCTCATCGTCATCGGCCTCAGTCGTTGATCCGCACGGCAGCGCCGGTGATCTGCGTGGTATCGGTACTGGTGGTGGTGATCACCTTGCCTTTGATCGAAATACCTTCCGGGGTCAGCGTGATGCTGCTGTCGCCCACCTGCAGGATGATGTGCTGCTTGGCGGCCACCTGAATGAACTGGTTGTCGACCTGAAGGGTGTAGGAGCCTTCGGTCACGTGCACCACGGTGTCCTTCTTGACCGTTTCGGTATGCGCACCACCGACAGTGATCGTCCGGTTGTTCCCCACATCATGGGTCTCATCCAGCTCGATCTCGGTATCCATGTTGCGCTCGGCATGCATGATGATCTGCTCGGCGCCGGCCTTGTCCTCGAAGCGGAAGAAGTTGGCCGTACCGCCGTCGCCCTTCATCGACCGGGTCAGGAAGCCACTCTGGGTCTTGTTCGCCGGCAACGCCCAGGGCGGGGTGTTGGTGCTGTTGTACAGGCTACCCATGATCAGCGGGCGGTCGGGGTTGCCGTCGAGGAATACCACCACCACTTCGTCGCCGACACGGGGGATCTGGATGCTGCCGAAGCCGCCGCTGGCGCCGGACTGGGCGACGCGGACCCAACAGGAGCTGTGGTCGTTGAACTGGCCCTGGCGGTCCCAGTGGAACTGCAGCTTCACCCGGCCCAGCTCGTCGGTGAAGATCTCTTCACCGGGCGGGCCGACGACGATGGCGGTCTGCGGGCCGTTGATCAATGGCTTGCGGGTGCTCAGTTGCGGGCGGTAGGCGATCTTCTTGCGCACGCAGACGAAACGGTTCAGGTAACCGGCCTGGTCGCCCGTCATGTAGTTGTTGCTGCCGCGGTGCTCCACGCTCAGCAGCAGGAACTGACGGTTCTCGGCATCGCCCATGTCGTGGGCGTAGTGCTGGGTGAGTTCGAAGGTGTAGCCGGGCTTCATGGCCCGGCAGTTGCTGTCTCCGTAGAAGGTCTTGCCCATCAACTCGAGCGCTTCGATACGGTTGCGCACCATGGCTTCGCCGTCTTCGTAGGTGCCGTGGGTGTATTGCCCCGGGAAGTCGTAGACCTCGAACTGGTCCACGTCGCCCTGCTCGTTGAGGCTTTGCATGGTCACCGGGAGGAAGTTGCGCGGCTGGCGATAGTCGAAGGTGCGAACGGCGATCTTCCCGGACTGCAGCTGCCTGGATGCCTGCCACTGGGTGATCGAGTCGGCGGTTTCGGTCACCGACGCGGAGTGGAAGCGGATCTGCGGTTGTTCGGGCAATGGCACCAGGGTGCTGGAGTCATCGGTGATGACCATCAGGTGCGAGTCGGCGGTGTGCTCGAAGTAATAGAACAGCCCTTCGTTCTCCAGCAGGCGCTGGACGAAATTGAAGTCGCTTTCGCGGTACTGGGTGATGTAGCTGTGCGACCTGAGCGGTTTGCTCAGGCGAAATTCGTACTTGGCCAGTGAGCCGAAGCCGGCGAACACTTCACTGACGACGTCCTGTACCGTTTTTTCCTGGAAGATCCGCGTGTCGAAGCGGCAGGTCAGCATCCACAGCCATGGCCCCAGCACGGCGGCGTAGCGCACATAGCCGCCATCGCTGCCCTGGGTACTGAAGCGGTTGATGTAACCGTTGACATGGCGGTAGGAACCGTCGGCCAATTCGATTTCAACGGTGGCCGGGCTGCCAATCAGGGATTTGAGCTTTACGTCGCTCTGCTGGCTGAGCAGCGCCAGGTCGAACTCGTAGAGCTTGGACAAGGCTTCGCTGCCCGAGAAGTGCTCGAGCAGAAACTCGTCGTTGGCACTCTGCGACAGGATATTGAGCTTGAACAGGCGCCTGTTCTGGGGCGCGAGCATGGAAAGAACGTCGGTCAACATAAACTACTCCCTGTCAGTTGCGAACATCAGCGTGCCCGGACGGCGAACAGCCTGCCCAACCACGAGGCAGCACGCATGCTCTGAATAGTTTCAATATCCATGAATGTGTATTGACGGTTTTCCTTCGCTTCGCGCGCTTTCAGCTCTCTGAGTGCACTGATCTTGTCACGATTGTAAAACACCATGAACACGGACATTAGCGCAAAGAAGTAGATCAGCCCAGTGGCCGGCACGTCATGGCTTTTCATCAGCGGATAGATCACGCTGCTCAAGCCCGCCGCCAAACCCGCCTGCCACCACTGAACTTTCTGGGGCGGCTCGATGGATTCCACGCGTTGCCCTTTAAAATGGAGAATATCGCTTTTACTGCGCCAGTAATAAGCCACTGCGTAGGCCAACAACACCAGCACGACGGGCGCGAGCCCTAACATCACAGAAGTCGCCGCTCCCAACTTCATTTTCTTGTAGGTAACCCCCAGTATCAGCATCGATGCGAACATGGGTGCAACCGACATATTGAAGAACATGCGCAAATTCGCGAAACTTACAAAGTGCTCACTGCGGTAAGCACAATTGATGCACCACAGCGTCATAGTGATAATGATCAGGATCGCCGGCACCGCCATGAATGGCGGCGCCACGCCGGTCATCATCAGGGCCAATATCACGACCAGCAGCCACACCGACCAGATTTTTTTAAAGAAACGTTCTGTGGTAAACATTTATTCCTTACCCGTCAAGAAATTACCCAGGGTAGTGCCCAGCCCCGAAAAATCGTCACTCATGAAAAACTGAACTGCCAAACCCGCACCCAAAGAGAAGGCAATTACGGCTACAGCCGGCCCTGTCAGCCCGCCGACCAATACCCCGACACCGAAGGCCAATGCATTGGTTGGCTGGGTATAAGCCGACTTCTGAAAGAACTCCGAGACACTTTTTGCCTCCGTCGCATCCAGGTAAGCCTGGGGGCCGAACGCCAATGCGCCGCCTAATTTGGCCCCCGTCAGTACTTTGCCTACACCACGGCTGCTGTACCCGGCCGAGTCAATATGGGCAGTTGCACGCATCGCCTTGGCGGTATTGAAAGCAGCCACATGCAGGTTACTGCCCCGACCGGGCAGCCTGTACAAACTTGCCTGGCTATTGGCGGGTATTTCGAAGTAGAGGTTTGCGCCCATGCGCACCAGTTTCAGGCGCCCTTTCATGGCCCTGGCGGCAGACACACTGCCGGGTTTGCCACGTGACGCTGCCCACTTCTTCAGTTTGCCGCGCGTGGCATCCGTCATGTTCAGCAGGTTTTCAACTTTGGTGGCTTTGGATGCGGCATGGCCTAGCGCAGCAACGTTGGCAAGCGTGCCGGGTAAATTTGCAGTTGAAAATAATAGTGACCCTACGACTGGAATCTTCTCGGCCTTCTCCTTGATGGCCAGCAGTTCATCCGCGGCAAAACGCCCGGATTTTTCCATTTTTGCAATCAGGCTATAAAGTAACTGCGCGTATTCCTCGGCTTCGTCAGCACTCAATTGCGTTTCGGACGACTGAAGTTCTGCGACAAGAAACTCGGCGGCACTCATGTCATCAGCCGAATAAAGGCCGCCTACATCCATCCTGGCGTAGGTTCTCGCGGCTACAACACTTGGCCAAGGCAAGTCGCCTTGCCCAAGGAGGCCGTCTTGCCCGCCGGTGCCCATCGGGTCGGCTGCGGTACAGGGATAGATTCTGTTCACGCCGCCCTCCGTGCTGCTCGCTGAGGGGCGTGGGCGTGAAGACAAATGGCGGCAGCGTAGGTGCCTGCTGGCGGAGAAAGCTCCATGCTCACTGAAATCCTTGTCAAAAATCCTGCTTGCGCGACTTGCGCACTTCGGCCCACCAATCAGGCCCTGCGACCTATGCGGCCAAGCAAAGTTCCCAATAACACCAGAAAATGCCAAACAGATCACAAATGGATTTGTCGGCAGCGCTATGAAGGGCGCAGGAAACACCGGAATGCGCGACGCTGTCAACTATGAATAACACTCGATGGCATCATAATGCCATCAACTAGCTTTTGTATTAGCCATTATGAACGAGATGGCATTGCGCCATCTTTTGTCTATGCATCAATACTTATCAAGGACTGTCACAGGCGTAATTTCAACAATGACCAAACATCAACCCCATGCGTTTCACGAGCGTTCACCACAGTTGTTTCGTCTCGTGACACTCTCCACTGGTATTTTCACAGGTATTTTAGGTTTACTTTCAGCCTATTGGCTGGTACACGATGTATTCCCGTTAGTAGGCAGAATGTATAGAAATGCACCCATCGTGGTAACCCCGTACCTAGGGTTCATGCTCATCGCCATGTGCACGGTCAGCCCAATACTTGTAATCACCTCAGCGTACGCATGCTGGCATGCAAAGAAGTTTGATCCTCCCTCCAACACCCATCTATTCCGTTTTCAGCACAATTCTTATAGATTGACACTGTGGTCAATAATTTACATAGCGCCTGCGCTTGCGCTACTAGTGACACTAGGCTTGTGGGCCAAAGGTTACACGCCCTGCCAAAAATTGCTGATTTCGGGATCTGCCTGGCAGGTGTACTGGGTCAATGATGAACGGTATTGCTTCAAGCCTGACTCGTATACCACTGACGGCTGGCCTTGCGAGCGCATGGGTGATAAAAATGCCTGCATCCAGGTTGATGGGCGCCAGTAATTCTAATTTGGGCGCGTACCGCGACCTTGAGGCTGCCTACGCCTCGTTTTACGCAACGCTCATCGACGGCCAAAGCTCGACGGCTTTGTTTCATGTTTATTAGATTGCAGAACAATCGGCCAATGGCTTGAAGATTCGCCTGCCAGGGGAATAATCTTGTAGCAATAGGTGACAGCTGAATGCTTTCGAGCGCTCACCTGTCATCTTCCCACCCCTGAGGCGAAACCTCCACGTATCTTGACTACGAACCTCGACGCCCCCTGATGGCGAATAGCCTGCCTAGCCAGGACTCGGCCCTCATTGCCTGAATACGCTCGATATCCATGAAAGTGAAACGTCGCTTTTCACGCATTTCCCGCGCCTTCAACTTTCTGAGCGCCGTGATGTTGTCACGGTGATAGAAGATCATGAACAGGGATAGAAAAACGAATACGTAGATCAAGCCGGTCATAGGCACACCATGGCTTTTCATCAACGGATAGGCCACGCTGCCGAGACCAGCCGACGCACCAGCCTGCCACCATTGAACCGCTTGCGCAGGCTCGTTGGACTCCACACGGTTACCCTGAAACTGCAGCGCGCTGCTCTTGCCAGGCCAGTAATAAGCCAACGTGTATGCCAACAGTGCCAACACGAGAGGTGCAAGCCCCATCACAAGAGAGGTCAATGCATTCAACTTCATTTTCTTGTAGGTAAGCATAAGCGTAACCATCGTTGCGAAGAGCGGCGAGTACGCCAAGTTGAAAAACATGCGTAGATTGGCGTAATTCACAAAACGCTCGGTCCGGTAGGCACACTCGATGCACCACACGGTCATCGCGATGACAGCGGCAACCGCTGGAATGGCCAGTAGTTTTGGACCTGCCCCAGCGATGAACACCGAGAGCATTACAATCAAAAACCATGCGGCCCCAATCTTGGTGAAGAACCGATCTGTGGTAAACATAAGCCTAATCATCGCCTCTCAAGAAATCACCGAGGCTCGTTCCCCGGCCCGTCACATCGTCACCCATGACCAAGTGAGCCGCTAAGCCCGCGAATCAGCCCATCAATGGCTGTCGTATGCCAGCTCGTCGAGCTCATCACCTTGAGGCGATGCCTCGAACAGCCGGGTCGCCAACCCCCGAATATGCTGCGCCCAGGCCACCCTGGCCACCCACTCCGGCGGCATTCCCGACACCCCATACAACGCCCCGGCAATTTGCCCCGCCGTGGCCGCCACGCTGTCAGCATCGTCGGCAAGGTTCGCGGCCAGCAGTATCGCGTCCCTGAAATTATCGGTGTGCCAAACGGCCCACAGCGCGGCTTCGAGCGTGTCTATCACATAACCGGAAGAGCGAATCTGCTCGCGTGACTTGAGCTTGTATTCGCCGGCATTGATGATCCTGGCCCGAGGCAGCAGTGGCCGCACTTTCGGCGCCAACGCTTCGTGCTTGTCGGCGCCATTGAGCGCCAGATGCAACTGGGCGCCGAACAGGCTGCAGCAGTCCAGCACCTCCTGGGTGGCATGGGTGACCCTGCTCTGCGTCGCACTTTCGCGCCAGGTTGCCGAGAGCGAATGGCGGCGGAAAATGGCCGTTGGCGCAAGCCTGATCAACGACCCGTTGCCTGCAGCAGAGGGTTCAAGATTCACCGGCCCTGCAAGGCCCTGTGTCTCCCAGCTTTCAAGTGCGCTGCGGGTGACATTGCCGATATCGAAACAGCGGCCATTGACGCTGTTCTCGCCCCGGCGATACCAGCGCACCAATGCATCGGCGAACCCAGCGAAATCGAACGTGCCGTGGGTTACGTAGGTATCCGCCAGGCACAGCGCCATGCTGGTGTCGTCGGTCCACTCGCCAGGTGTCAGGCGAAACGGCCCACCGCCGACCATGTCGTCAACCCGCCCCACATCACGGCGCTGGAATTCCAGCGTGGTGCCCACCGCATCACCAATCGCCAACCCCAGCAGTGCGCCTTGCGCGCGGTCGAGCGCCTGGTCCTGTGATAACGTGCAGGGCCGGTCGTTGAGCCAGGCGGGTTTCACGCGAGGCAGCCTGGGGGCGTCGGGCTTGAGCATGTAGTCCATGCGCTGCAGCAACTGCGGCGATGGCTCGGGGTACAGGTGGTTGTAACGCTGCGCGTATTCGCTCAGGGTTGCATCCGGGCTTCTGAGGTCGATCATGCGGATTCCTTGCATTGGGTGGTCTCGTCCGTGCACCTATTCTGCGCACCCCTGCGGTAACCTAGCAACGACGCTAACCAAGCAAGGAACGCTGAGGTCACCGTGAGGAATCATCCCGAACTCCATGTCAGATCCCCTCTTCTCTTCAGGTTGATGGCCATCGGCTTCGCCCTCTGCATGCTTGCCGTGGGGGCGCTTGGCGTTTATGTGCTGTGGACGGAGATCGTGCCGCTCTATGGCCGCCTCTACCGCAATGCGCCGGTCGTGGAAACGCCGCTCAAGGGCTTCTTCGTAATCGCCGGAATTGCGCTGACACCCTTGATGATCGTGGCCTGCGCAATCGCTGCGTGGACCGGGCAGAAGTTCGACCCACCCAAGACTTCGTGGCTCTACGGGTTTCAGTTGCGCTCGCTGCAGTTGACGTTGGTGATGATGGCCTGCCTCGCCCCGGGGATGATCGCGCTGACCACGGCCACGCTTTCGGCGAAGGGCTACTGGTCTTGCCCGAAGCTGCGGATCTCGGGGTCCGGCTGGCAGATGTTCTGGGTGAACGATGAGCGCGTGTGCTTCACGCCGGATTTCTACATCAACGACCATTGGCCGTGCAAAAGAGTCGGCGAGAAGGACATCTGCATTCAGGTCGATGGCAGATAGTCTCGATGATGACCCTTGGCTGCTTCAGTGGCAGTTCCGGCCCTATCGCCGGCAAGCCGGCTCCCACAGGTATCTCGCAGTATTCAAAATCGGCGCCGTACATGTGGGAGCCGGCTTGCCGGCGATAGGGCCGTGACTGACACAACCAATCGCCAGAACCTGCGCACTCAGCGCGCCCTATTCCGTCGCATTGCCATCATTGGATGGCCTATTGCCAAGCCCCAACCGAAGTTTCCCAAGCAACTCAAAATGCGACCCACATCACCTTTCCAAAAATAATTTCTCAGCAATTTCGTCGGTCATTTGCCCCGCCAAAAACCCTGTCACTACGGGGCTTACCCCCTGATTTTCGCGCGCTCAACCGCCAGCCGATAGCAATGCGACACCATTGCGCCCGTTCACAAAACAGGGAAAAAATCGGCGACTTCGCTGGAACTTCTCCGACTGCGAACTGCCCTACACGGCATTGCTGGCAACACGCTATTCATGTGCCAGCACCCAGTTTCAGGTCCGCGCCAACGGCGTTACGGGACGAACACAAAGCTTCATGGACGATTTACCGATGACACAGACGTTTGACGTCGAAGCACTGATCAAGCTGCGTAGCCAGACGCGGGCTATTTCCGATGCGCTCAAGGCGCAGGCGTCGGATTACCTCGCCACCGTGGCCCCGCTGATCCGTCCGCAAACGTTGTTCGGCGAATACCTGCAGGGCGCGCAACGCAGCAGCGGGCGCGAAACCCAGGGCCACTTCCAGTCGCTCATCGAACTCTACGAGCGCATCGGCTGCGCCGCGCCTTTCCAGCTGGTCAGCGCGCTGGACGTGCCGCTCAACCTCATCAGCACCACCCCCGAACTGTTCCCGCTCGAATACGACAAGGTCCTGGCCCAGAACGGCCAGGTCATCCGCATCACCAGCCCAGTGCGCTGGGTGGTCGGCTTCCAGGGCTTCGAGCTTGCGCGCTTTCGCGCCGTCATCAACGACCCCAATCGCAGCAGCGCCGAGCTGTACCGCTTCGTGGTGCACTACCTGGTGCTGTTCTACTGCCTGAGCAAGTCGCCCGGCCTTGGCCGGCTGTTCGAAGGCCTGCGCTTCGGCCTGAGCTTCGAGCGACTCAAGGGCCTGGGCGACCTGCCGTTCTGCGTCATCAGCGCGCCGGTGCGTTCGGAACTGCCCGACGATTCGGTCATCCGCAGCAGCACGCAGATTGCCGGCAACACCAGCTTCGAAGAGCTGGTGGGGCGCGACAACATCCTGGAAATGAACGACGAAATCCGTCAGCGCCTGCTGCTGACGATCGAAGGACTGTAACGCGCGTGCCCGTTACCGGGCCGCGCCAAGATTCGCAGCGAATTGCTCGCATTGGAGATCACGATGGCGAAGAAGGAAAGCACCCAGCACAAACTCGACCGCGTTCGCGCGCCACGGGTCCACATCACCTATGACGTGGACATCGGCGATGCGCTGGAGAAAAAGGAACTGCCCTTCGTCGTCGGCGTGCTGGGTGATTTCTCCGGCAACCCACTGGAGCCCTTGCCCAAGCTCAAGGATCGCAAGTTCGTCTACATCGACCGCGACAATTTCAACGGCGTGCTCAAGGGCATCAAGCCGCGCCTGACCTACCGCGTCGACAACACCCTGGCCAAGAACGGCACCCAGCTGGGCGTCGAGCTGAACTTCAACAGCCTGGAAGACTTCGAGCCGCAGAACGTGGTCAAGCAGGTCGAGCCGCTGCGCAAGCTGCTGGAAGTGCGCAACAAGCTGGCCGACCTGCGCAACAAGATGGGCGGCAACGACAAGCTCGAAGAGCTGCTGATGGATGTGCTGCAGAACACCGAGAAGCTGAAAACCCTGGGCAAGGAATTCGGTCGCGAGGCCGCCGTCCCCGCCACCGACGGCAACGAGTAAGCAGGAGCCAGACGATGACCGACAAACAAGCACTCCCTCAGCAGGACACCGACCTGGTCGAAGTGGAAAACTTCGCCCCGCAGGCCTCGCTGCTCGACAGCATCATCTCGCAAAGCCGCGTGGCCCGCTCCGACACCGAGCGCAGCCGCACCCGCGACCTGATCGGCGAACTGGTCAACCAGGTGCTCGAAGGCGAAATGACCCCGAGCAAGGACCTGATCGCCGTGCTCGACGCGCGCATCGCCGAGATCGACTCGATGCTCTCCGAGCAGATGAACGAGATCATGCACGCCCGTGAATTCCAGCAGTTGGAAGCCTCCTGGCGCGGCCTGAAGTACCAGGTCGACCAGACCGAAACCAGCTCCACGCTGAAGATCCACCTGCTCAACGCCTCCAAGAAAGACCTGGTGCGCGACCTCAAGGCCGCCAGCGAATTCGACCAGAGCGCGCTGTTCAAGAAAGTCTACGAAGAAGAGTACGGCACCTTCGGTGGCGCGCCGTTCGGCATGCTGATCGGCGACTACGAGTTCAACCGCAACCCCGAAGACATGTACCTGCTCGAAGAGATCTCGCACGTGGCCGCCGCGGCCCACGCGCCGTTCATTTCGGCAGCCTCGCCCGAGCTGTTCGGCTGGGACTCGTTCACCGACATGTCCGGCCCGCGTGACCTGGCGAAGATCTTCGACACCGTCGAGTACGCCAAGTGGAAGTCGTTCCGCGCCTCGGAAGACTCGCGCTATGTCGGCCTGACCCTGCCCCACGTGCTCGGCCGCCTGCCCTATGGCCCCGAAACCACGCCGGTGGAAGAATTCAACTTCGTCGAAAGCGTCGACGGTCGCGACCACAACAAGTACCTGTGGATGAACGCCGCCTACGCCCTGGGCACCCGCGTCACCGACGCCTTCTCGCGCTACGGCTGGTGCGTGGCGATCCGCGGCGTGGAAGGCGGTGGCCTGGTCGAAGGTCTGCCGACCCACACCTTCAACACCGACGACGGCGAAATCGCCCTCAAGTGCCCGACTGAAATCGCCATCACCGACCGCCGTGAGAAAGAGCTGTCGGACCTGGGCTTCATCCCCCTGGTGCACTGCAAGGGCACCGACTACGCCGCCTTCTTCGGCACCCAGTCGACGCAGAAGCAGAAGCAGTACAACACCGACATCGCCAACGCCAACGCACGCCTGTCGGCGCAGCTGCAGTACATCTTCGCCACCTCGCGCATCGCCCACTACATGAAGGCGATCATGCGCGACAAGATCGGCAGCTTCGCCTCGCGCATGGACGTCGAGCGCTTCCTCAACCAGTGGCTGGCCAGCTACGTGCTGCTCGACGACACCGCAAGCCAGGAGGCCAAGGCCAAGTTCCCGCTGCGTGAAGCCCGCGCCGAAGTGTTCGAAGTGCCGGGCAAGCCGGGCGTGTACAAGGCGGTGACCTACCTGCGGCCGCACTACCAGCTCGACGAACTGACCGCCTCGCTGCGCCTGGTCGCCGAACTGCCACAAGGCGCCCGCGGCTGACCGGCCCCGTGTGTACAGGGATGACACATGAGTAACCAGGCCCGCCTGCTGCCCTCGCTGCTTGACCGACTGCTGGACGACCGTCCGTACCAGTCGGCCGAGCCTGCCGTGCAGCGCACCTGCTCGCTGGCCGAGTACAAGGCCAGCATCGTGCGCGACCTGGAGGTGCTGGTGAATACCCGCCAGTCCCTGGTCGCCGAGGCGCTCGACGGCTTCAGCCAACTCGGTGGTTCCATCCTTGAATACGGCATGCCCGACTTCATCAGCCGCAGCGTGCTCGACCCGCAGGATCGCCGGCTCATCCAGCAACAGCTGGAGCGGGCGATCAGCACCGGCGACCGGCGCTTTCGCCGGGTACGCGTACAGCTGCTGGCCCAGCAGAACGGCCACCGCATGTTGACCTTCCGGGTAGACGCCGTGCTGCGTCTGCAGGACATCAGCCGCCAGGTGTCGTTTGACGCCGTGCTGCAGGTCAACACCCAGGAATACAAAGTGCAGAACCTCAACTGATGCTCGACGAACTGCTGCCCTACTACGAAAAGGAACTGTCGCACCTGCGCTTCCTCGGCCAGGAGTTTGCTGCGCAGTACCCGAAAATCGCTTCGCGGTTGCTGATCGAGGGCGACAACTGCGAGGACCCGCACACCGAGCGCCTGATCGAGGCGTTCTCGTTCCTGTCGGCGCGGGTGCATAAAAAGCTCGACGACGAGTTCCCGGAAATCGTCGAGTCGTTCCTTGAGGTCCTGTACCCGCACTACCTGCGCCCTACCCCGTCGATGTCGATCGCCGAGCTGAGCCTGGGCAAGCACGAGAAAGTCACCGAAGCCTACCGCGTGGCCCGGCACACCGAGATGCATGCCAACGCCGTCGAGGATGTGGTGTGCAAGTTCCGCACCTGCTACCCCGTCGAGCTGTGGCCCATCGCGGTGCAGCAGGCATCCTTCGCCGAAATGGAACGCTCGGCCTTCAATGGCCACAGCGCCGACCTGGTGGCGCAACTGCGCATTCGCCTGGACGCTACCGGTGACGCCCTGTTCGGCCAGATGCAAATCGACCGCCTGCGCTTCTTCCTCGATGGCGAAGCGACGCTGATGCTGCAGCTCTACGAACTGCTGTTCAACAACCTGGCCAAGGCTACCCTGAGCTTCCAGGACGACGGCCGCCAGCGCGAAGTCGCCCTGCCGCGCGATGCCTTGAAGGCCGTGGGCTATGCCCGCGACGAAGGCCTGGTGGACTACTCCGAACGCTCGTTCCTCGGCTATCGCCTGCTGCACGAGTACTTCACCTTCCCTGACAAGTTCATGTTCTTCGACCTCACAGGTTTCGCCCGCATCCTGCAGGGCAAAGCCGTCAAGCAGGTGGAGGTCAACTTCTACTTCAACGACTACGACCTCAGCGAGCGCCTGGCGCGGCTGACCCAGAACATTGGGCGCAACAACTTCAAGCTCAACTGCACGCCGATCATCAACCTGTTCCGCCAGCAGGGCGAGCCGATCAAGCTCACCCATACCCAGCACGAATACCCGGTCACCCCGGGCATTCGCCTGCACAACGCAGCGGAAGTGGTGTCGATCGACCGTGTGCGGCGCGTGCGCAAGCTCGGCGGCATCGACCAGGTCGGCACCTGCCAGCCGTTCTTCGAACCGCGCGGCGAGCAAGACCCGCACAACAGCTTCTGGATCGCCCGTCGGCGCAACCAGGGTGATGCCACGGCCATGAGCATCCGCGTGGTCGACCGCGACCTGGAGCTGATCGACGCCAGCAACGACACCCTGAGCATCAGCCTTACCTGCAGCAACCGCGATGTCCCCTTGATGCTGCCGTTCGGTGGCGAGCATGGCGATTTCAACATCCCGGCCAACTCGGTGATCAAGGACATCCGCTGCCTGCGCAAGCCCACCGCCACGGTGCGCGTGCCCCTGGGCAAGGGCCTGATCTGGCGGTTGATCGCGCACCTGTCGCTCAACCACCTGTCGCTGGTCAGCCAGGGCCGCGAAGTGCTGCTCGAACTGCTGTCGCTGTACAACTACCGCAACGTGTCGGCCATCCGTAAACAGATCAACGGCATCAAGGCCATCAGCAGCGAGCCGGTGGTCGCCCGTATCGGCCACCCGCGGCCGAACTTCGTACGCGGCGTGGGCATCACCCTGACCTTCGACGAAAGCCAGTTCACCGGCAGCGGTGTGTTCCTGTTCGGCATGGTGCTGGACCACTTCTTCGGGCAGTACTGCTCGATGAACAGCTTCACCCAATTGTCACTGCGCTCCCAACAACGAGAAAAGAGAGTCGTCCAATGGCCAGCACGTACTGGCGATCAGCCCCTGGTCTGATCGATCAGGCCAGAGCCGAGCCGCACCGATTCGAATTCTTTCAATTGGTGCGCCTGCTCCGCCTGCACTACAGCCGCACCGGGCGCATGGACCTGGCAACCCGGCCGCACGAAGACCCGCTGCGTTTTCGCACCCAGCTGTCGCTGGCGTTTCCGGCCAGCGAAGTCAGCGACCTGCACTTCGAGCGCGAAGGCAAGGTGTCGCCGGCCGGGCTGCCGCTGTCGGAAGTGCAGGTGACCTTCATGGGGCTGGTCGGGCCGTCGGGCGTGCTGCCGCGCCCGTACACGGAGCTGCTCCTGGAGCGCCACGTGCAGTACCGCGACGATGCCGCCCATGCGTTTCTCGACATCTTCTCGCACCGCATGACCACGCTGTTCTACGAAGCCTGGCAGAAGTACAAATTCCACATCGAGCACGAGCGCAACGGCACCTCGCGCTTCGATGGCTACCTGCTCAACCTGGTGGGCCTGGGCCCGCGTGCCCAGGCGCTGAAGTTCGAACAGCCCGCGCCACCGCTGCGCCGTGAGCTGTTCAGCTACTTTGCCGGCCTGCTCAGCCAGAAGCCGCGCAACGCGCTGAACCTGGAACGCATGCTCGGCTTCTATTTCGGCCTGCCGATCCAGGTCAAGCAGTTCGCTGGCCGCTGGCTCAACCTGCAGCCCGAACAGTGCACTCAGCTCGGGCGCAAGAATGCCCAGCTCGGCCACAGCGCCGTGGCCGGCAACCGGGTGTGGGACTACCAGTCGTGCATTCGTATCGAACTGGGTCCGTTGGCGCTGGCCGATTACCAGCGCTTCCAGCCGGGCACCGAGGACTACCTAAAGCTCGTCGAGCTGGTGCGCTTCTATATAGGTGCAGAGCTGGACTTCGAAATCGCCCCTCGCCTCAAGCGCGAAGCGGTGCCGCGTGCCCAACTGGGCCGCAGCGGCAACGTCGCCCTGGGCTGGCTGGGCTGGCTCAAACGCCCTGGCCGTGACGCAGAACCCTCGCGTTGCGCCGTCTTCCACATTCCTTACGATGGGGTCGCCTTGTGAACCTGAAGTCTCTGTTCGCCAAGCTCAACGAAACCAGCCGCACGGCCACTGAAAGCGCGGCGGCCCTGTGCCTGTCGGAGCACCACTACGATGTCGAGGTGGAGCACCTGCTGCTGCAGCTGCTGGACAACAGCGACAGCGACCTGGCGCCGATCCTGCGCCACTACGACGTGGTCGCCGAGCGTCTGCAGGCGCAGCTGATCACCGCCCTGGGCACGTTCAAGAAGGGCAATACCCGCACGCCAGCGTTGTCACCGCACATCACTCGCCTCATCGAGCAGGCCTGGCTGCTGGCCTCGATCGAGTACGGCGTCGGCCAGGTACGCAGCGCGCACCTGCTGCAGGCCCTGCTCGACGATGCCGAGCTGCGCCGCGTGGTGATCGCTTCGGCCGCGGAGCTGGAGAAGGTCAACGCCGACGACCTGCGCCTGAACCTCACCGCCCTGGTCGAAGGCAGCGCCGAATCCAGGCTCGCCAGCCCGCTGGCCAGTCCGGCGGCAGCGCCGGCAGCTGCCGGCAAGCTCGGCGGCAAGACGCCAGCCCTGGACCAGTACACCGTCAACCTCACCCAGAGCGCGCGCGAAGGCCGCATCGACCCGGTGCTGGGCCGTGAGTTCGAGGTGCGGCAGATGGTCGACATCCTCACCCGTCGCCGCCAGAACAATCCGATCCTCACCGGCGAAGCCGGGGTTGGCAAAACCGCCGTGGTCGAAGGCCTGGCCCTGCGCATCGCCCAGGGCGACGTGCCGGCGGTGCTCAAGGATGTGGCCCTGCACACCCTGGACCTGGGCCTGCTGCAAGCCGGCGCCGGGGTAAAGGGCGAGTTCGAGAACCGCCTCAAGGCCGTGATCGAAGAGGTCAAGCGCAGCCTGCACCCGATCATCCTGTTCATCGACGAAGCCCATACCTTGATCGGCTCCGGCGGCCAGGCCGGGCAAAACGATGCCGCCAACCTGCTCAAGCCGGCCCTCGCCCGTGGCGAGCTGCGCACCATCGCCGCCACCACTTGGGCCGAATACAAGAAGTACTTCGAAAAAGACGCTGCCCTCGCCCGCCGCTTCCAGGTGGTCAAGGTCGAGGAGCCCGACGAAGACAAGGCCATCCACATGCTGCGCGGCCTGCTGGGCAAGATGCGCGAACACCACAAGGTGGCGGTGATGGACGAAGCCTTGGTGCAGGCCGTGCGCCTGTCCAACCGCTACATCACCGGCCGCCAGCTGCCCGACAAGGCCGTCAGCGTGCTCGACACCGCTTGCGCACGCATCGCCCTGGCCCAGTCGTCGCAACCCGGCGCGCTGGAAGACTGCCGCCGACACATCGAAAACCTGCAGGCGGAAATCGCCGTGCTCGACCACGAAGCCGGCAAAGGCCACGACCATGACCGTCGCCTGGGCGAGCTGCAGGCCGCCTTGCAGGCCGAGCAGCAGCAGGAACAGCGCCTGAACGAGCAGTGGCAGCAAGAACTGGCGCTGGTCGAACAGCTCAAGGCCCTGGACGCCGCCAACGACGCCGATGCCGCGCAGCTCAACGCCCTGCGCGCCGAACTTGGCCGTGTGCAAGGCGACCAGCCGCTGGTGCACGCCCTGGTCGACGCCGGCGCCATCGCCCAGGTCATCAGCGGCTGGACCGGCATCCCGCTGGGCAAGATGCTGCGTGACGAGATCGACACCGTGCAGCGCCTGCCGGCCCTGCTTGGCGAGCGCGTGCTGGGCCAGGACCATGCCCTGCACGAGATCGGCAAGCGCATCAAGATTTCCCGCGCCCGCATGGAAGACCCGAACAAGCCCATCGGCGTGTTCCTGCTGCTCGGCCCCAGCGGCGTCGGCAAGACCGAAACCGCGCTGGCCCTGGCTGACACCCTGTACGGCGGCGAGCGCAACCTGATCACCATCAACATGTCCGAGTACCAGGAAGCCCACACCGTCTCCAGCCTCAAGGGCTCCCCGCCCGGCTACGTCGGCTACGGCGAAGGGGGCGTGCTGACCGAAGCGGTGCGCCGTAAACCGTACAGCGTGGTGCTGCTCGACGAGGTGGAAAAGGCCCACCCCGACGTGCTCGAACTGTTCTTCCAGGTGTTCGACAAGGGTGTGCTCGACGACGGCGAAGGCCGCGAGATCAACTTCCGCAACACGGTGATCATCCTCACCTCCAACACCGGCACCGAACGCATCATGCAGACCTGCCTGAACGCCGAGACGCCGCCCACCCCCGAGGCCATCGTCGAAGGCCTGCGCGATGAGCTGAACCGGGTGTTCAAGCCGGCCTTCCTCGGCCGCCTGAGCATCGTGCCGTTCTACCCGGTGCAGGACCAGGTGCTCGAACGCATCGTCAGCCTGAAGCTTGCGCGCATTCGCAAACGTTTCGCCCGCAACCACCAGGCCGAGCTCTGCTACGACGAGGCCCTGGTCAAGGCCATCGCCGCGCGGTGCACCGAAGTCGACAGCGGCGCGCGCAACATCGACAACATCCTGTCGCGCACCCTGATGCCCGAGCTTGCCCAGCACGTGCTCGAGCGCATGGCCCAGGACGCGCCGATCGAGCGCTTGACGATCGAACTGGGCAGCGATGGCGATTTCGCCTATCGCCTGGCCTGAACACGTTTCCGGAGATTACGCCATGTACACCCCACACCCCGCCATCAAGCGCCTGACCGCCGTGGCCCTGCTGCTGGCGCTGGCCGGCTGCGGCGTCAGCGACCGCATCGGCAAGCGCATGGAAGACAGCTGGGCCGCCGACATGCTGGCCGACAGCGAGCAGGTGATCCTCACCTCCGATGGCGGCAACCAGCTCAACCCGGGCGCCGACGGCAAGCCGCTGTCGGTGGTGATGCGCGTGTACCAGCTGACCGACCTCGATCGTTTTGCCGCCACCGATGCCGACACCCTCTGGGAGTCGCCGGAAAAAGCCCTGGGCAACGCCCTGGTGGACACCCGTGAGCTGACCCTGCTGCCAGGCATCGGTCAGATCGACCAGTGGCCGCTGGCCAAGAGCACCCGCTACGTGGGCATGGCAGCGTTCTTCCGGGATGAGCAAGGTGCCCGCTGGAAGATCGCCTTCGATGCCGACTCGCTGCGCAAGGACGGTATCTGGTTCTCCTCCGATGGCCTGTGGATCCTGGTCGACAACACCGAGATCACCGCCATGCGCGGCATGGACGTGCTGAACAAGCCGCCCACCGCCGACCAACTGGCAGCTGCGCAAAAGCAGCAACAGCTACAGCAGCAAGCCGCCACGCCGACCCTGGGCGAAAAGGTGCAGGACGCGGTGGTCGACAAGGCCGCCGATGCGGCCGGGCAGTCGGTCAGCAACGCCATGGACTCAACCTTCAATTCACTAGTGGATAGCGTCAAATGAGCAAGCAGAGCCGAGTGATGTGGTCGGAAGGCATGTTCCTGCTACCCCAGCACTTCCAGTACCAGGATGAGTTCCACCAGCACCAGCTGGCCGAGGCGAGCCTGCGCGCCACGCCCTTCCATTGGGGTGTGCAGGCGCTGCAAGTGGACGAGGACGCCCTGGCCAACGGTTCGCTGCAGCTCAAGCGCCTGAAGCTGGTGTTTCCCGACGGCAGCCTGTACGACGCACCGCAGCACGACCCGCTGCCGGCCGCGCGCGACCTCAAGGACCTGCTCAAGGCCAACGACCTGAAGGTCCATGCTGCGCTGAAGCTGCCCGAACCGTTCGGCCTCAACTACGTCGAGGATGACCACGCCCACAAGGCTGCACGGCGTTTTCGCAAGCAGTTCGATACCCTGCCCGACCTCAACGAAGGCGAGCTGGAAAACGAGATCACCAGCCTGCGCCTGAACGTGGTGCTGCTGGTCGATGGCGACAGCCTCGATGGTTACAGCCATTGCCCGCTGGCCAAGCTGACGCGCAACAGCATGGGCGGCTTCAACCTCGACCCGCACTTCGTCCACCCGACCCTGCACCTGGGCAGCCACGAAACCATTGCGGGCATCGGCAAGCGCCTGCTGGGTGCGTTGCAGGCCAAGAGCAAGGCCTTGTCCGGCCGGCGCCGCGAACGTGCCGACCAGATCGCCGAGTTTGGCTCTAGCGACGTCACCCTGTTCTGGCTGCTCAACACGGTCAACCGCGCCCACCCGCAGTTGGCGCACCTGCTGGCGCACCCACGCCTGCACCCGGAGCGCCTGTACCTGTTCCTCGCTGACCTCGCCGGGGGCCTTCTGACCTTCACCCTGGACACCCAGCTCAGCGACATCCCGGAATACGACCACCACGACCCGGCGGCGTCGCTGGTGAAGCTCGACGAGATGATCCGGGTGATGCTCGACAACGTCGTGCCCAACCAGTGCATCGTCATCAACCTCACCCAGACCAAACCGTCGTACTGGCAAGGCCAGCTGCGCGACCCACGCCTGGCCGAGGCCGATTTCTATATCTCGGTGCACGCCGACATGCCCGGTGCCAGCCTGCTGGAACTGGTGCCGCGGGCCTTCAAGGTCGGCTCGCCGGAAGACATCGAGGTGGTGGTCAACAGCGCCATGCCCGGGGTCACCCTCAACCACGCCGCGCGCCTGCCCAACGCGATCCCAGTGCGCCTGGACAACCAGTACTTCGCCATCGAGCCCCATGGCCATGTGTACGAGCGAATGATGAACGCCCAGACCATCTGTTTCTACGCGCCCAGCGCCTTTACCAACCTCAAGCTTGAACTGATGGCGGTGCTCAAATGACCGAAGCCGTACTGCAGCAGGGCGCCGTTGCGGCTGCCAGCGACAAACCGACCCTCAAGGACCTGGTCCAGGACTTCATCAGCATGGCGCTGATCGTCCGCAAAGGCCGCCAGGTGACCTCGGTGCCTGCCTTCGAGAGCAGCGTCGAACGCTTCTTCGCCAACCTGGAGCGCGATGCCCGCTCGGCCAACTACAGCGTCGAGCAGGTCAAGGACACCCAGTACGCGCTGTGCGCCTTCGTCGATGAAAGCGTGCTGCGCGCCGGTGACAGCGACCTACGCCGGCATTTCGAGCTGCAACCCCTGCAGTTCCGCTATTTCGGCGTGCACCTGGCCGGTGAAGGCTTCTTCGAGAAAGTCGAGTCGCTGCGCGGCGACGTCAAGCAGAACCTCGACGTGCTGGAGGTCTATCACCTGTGCCTGGCCCTGGGCTTCGAAGGCAAGTTCAGCCTCGGCCAGAAGGACCAGCTGCGCTACCTGGCCAACACCCTGGGCCAGGACATCGCCCGCTACCGCAAGCCGCCGAAAACCCTGACGCCCGACTGGGCCCTGCCCGACCAGGTGTCGCAGATGCTGCGCCATGAAGTGCCGCTGTGGGTGTACCTGGGGTTGATCGCACTGGTCTGCGTCGGCGTGTACCTGACGCTCGACTGGTTGCTGGACAAGGACGTGGCCGCCCTCTCCGAACAAATCCGCCAGCTGTTCAGTGCCTGAACACCCCTCAGGTAGCCGAGTCAGGAAGACATGAAAACACTACTGCGTCTGTTGAAAAGTTTCTGGGTACTGCTGCCGCTGCTGTGGCTGGCCACCCTGTTGATCTGCTGGCTGGTGGCACCCATGGTGCCGTGGCTGCGCCACCATGTGCCCGAAGCGCTGGCGATCGTCAGTGCCTGCTTCCTGCTGGTGATCGTGCTGCGCCAGTACCAGCGTATTCGCGCCGAACACAACCTGGAGAACCTGCTGCAGATCGAGGTCGACCGCTCGTGGAACGCCACCGGTGAATTCCGCGACCAGCACGTGCTGCGCGAACGCCTCAAGCACGCCATCGCCATGCTGCGTACCGACCGCTCCGCCGGGGGGGGTGGCAAGGCTGCGCTGTCGGACCTGCCCTGGTACCTGGTGCTGGGCATGTCGGCTGCCGGCAAGACGTCGCTGCTGACCCATTCGGGCCTGTCGGCCAGTATCGCCACCGCCAATGACAGCGAAAGCGGCACCCAGCACTGCGACTGGTACTTCAGCCCCGACGCGGTGATGATCGACACCGCCGGCCGTTACCTGCGCGACGACCAGTCGGCCAGCGAGTTCGCCGCCTTCCTGCGCATGCTACGCAAGCAGCGCGGCAAGGCCGCGATCAATGGCTTGGTGCTGGTGGTCAGCCTGCCCGAACTGCTGGCGTCGAACAGCGACGCACGTGACGCGATGGCCGCACAACTGGTGGCGCGGGTCGAGGAATACGCCGAGTGCCTGGACGCCAACCCGCCGATCTACCTGATGCTGAGCAAGACCGACCAACTGCCGGGCTTCCACCAGGCCTTCGAAGGCCTTGACCTGCACCAGCGCCAACAGCCGCTGGGGATGACCTTCGGCCTCGCCGAGATCCGTAACCAGGGCCTGCACGCGGTGCTCGAAACGCGCTTGAAGAACCTGCAGCAGCAGATTCGCCAGCAGGTCGATGCGCAGCTGGTGGGCCTGGGTGCAGCAGCCGACAGCACCCTGCTCAACTTCCCGCAGTATTTCGCCGCGCTCAATGGCGTGCTCGAGCAGTTCCTCGAACACTTCACCCGTGAGCAGCGCGGCGGCGCGCCGTTGCTGCTGCGCGGCCTGTACTTCACCAGCGCCCTGCAGACCGAGCAGCAGTTGGCCCAGGTGTACGAAGACGCCATCGCCGACAGCTTTGCCTTGCAGGTGGCCGCTGATGGAGCGTCCCACGCCAGCGCCAAGCCCGTGGGCAACCGCAGCTTCTTCATCACCGACACCTTCCGCCGGGTGATCTTCCCTGACCGCGACCTTACCCTGTACCAGTCGCGCCTGGGCCGTCAGGCGGCCTTCAGCCCGCTGCTGCTGGGCCTGGCCGCTGCCGCCGGGGTGCTGTTCATCGGCTGGCAGGCGCTGGCGTTCGCCAACAACCGCCAATGGCTGGACAGCCTGCGCAGTCAGCTGGCCGAGATCGAGCAATCGGCCGATCGCGAGCAGTTGCTGGCCGCAGGTAAAGGGCTGGAAGTGCTGCGCGAGCAGAAGGCGATCGTCGAGGGCCACCGCCTGCAAGGCGTGCCGCTGCGACTGAGCGCCGGCCTGTACCACGGCGAGGCCGTGCATGACGTGACACGCAACGCCTACCTGGCGCAACTGCGCAGCCAGGCGCTGGAGCCCATCGCGCGCAACCTGCAGGTGCAGATGCGAGCTTTCAATACCTTCGCCAATGGCATCAACCAGGCGCTGGAATTCACCCCGGCCCCGGCCCCGCGCAAGCGTAACGGCAAGCCACTGGCGCCGCGTGTGGCCGCCAAGGCCCAGGCGGCGCTGGGCAATACCCGCGCGGGCGCCTACGCCGCAAAGGTCAACCTGGCCACCGCCAGCGATGCCGCCGAGCTGTCCGCCACCACCGGTGGCCTGTCACTGTCGGAAGAAATGCTCGGGCGCCTGGACGAACAGCAGGTGGCGTCGATCATCGAGGCCTACAACACCCTCAAGCTGTACCTGCTGCTGACCGAACCACAGGCCCACCCGGACCCGGCTTTCGTCGCCGCCAGCCTGCCCCAGGCCTGGGCCAGCGCCGCGACCGAGGGCACGCCCGCCGACGAGGGCGTCATCGCCGAGAACGCGCCGCTGTACGTGCAACTGCTGGAACAGGGCCAGGCGCCTGCGCTGCCGCGCAACGAGCAACTGATCAACGAAACCCGGCAGAACCTCAAGTCGTTCATGATCTCCAGCTCGCTGGTCGACCGTGAATACCTGCGCCTGCAGCTGGAATCGAGCCGGCAGTTCCCTGCCCTGAGCCTCAACGACCTGGTTGCGCAACCCGGCCGTGCCCTGCTCTACGGCTCCGCTGGGGTGCCGGCGATCTACACCCGCCAGGGCTGGGAGACCTTCGTCAAGCCCGAGCTGATCAAACTGGTGTCGGGCAACCTGCGCAACGAAACGGACTGGGTGCTCGATGGCGAAGGCGGCGATGCCTTGGTGCAGAAGGCTAACTTCGTGCGCGAGTTCATGACCCGCTACAAGCGCGACTACACCCAGGCCTGGTACAAGATGGTCAGCAGCGTCGGCGTGCGCCACTTCGCCGACCTTGCCTCGGCCACCGAGCAGCTGGGGTTGCTCAGCGACGTGCAGAACTCGCCGGTGAAGAACCTGCTGGCAGCGGTCAACGACAACACCCAGTGGGACTTGCCTGTCCAGCATGAAATGCCGGCCACCGGCAACGCCCGAGTGGACGGTTTCTGGAGCAAGGTCAGCGGCCTGTTCGACGCGCAGGACGCCCTGCCCGACGCCGTGGCGCCGAGCCTGCCTGCGGTCGACGACGGCAGCCTGGCCAAGCGCTTCGAACCGGTGGCACGGGTGTTCGCCAAGCGCAACGCCGAAGGCGCCGACAGCACCATCATGGACCGCTACCTGGCCGCGCTGCGCAAGCTCAAGGTGCGCATGAACAACATCCAGCGCTCGCAAGACGTCGGCAAGAGCAGCAAGCAGCTGATCAGCGAAACCCTGGAAGGCCAGCCCAGCGAAGTGACCACCGTGCGCAATTACGTGGAAACCAGCGTCGACACCAGCCAGGACGGCCTGTCGCGTTCGCTGCAGGGCCTGTTCAGCCTGCCCATCCAGTACGCCTGGGACACCCTGCGCGACCCGGCCGGCCAGCAGATCGCCAAAGCCTGGGCGCAGCAGATCGCCAAGCCCTGGCAACAGGTCATGGCCCACCGCTACCCGATCGCCAGTGGTAGCCGCAACGAAGCCTCGGTGAAGGACTTGCAACGCTTCGTCGACCCGGACAGCGGCCTGCTGCCGACCTTCAAGCGCAACGAAATCGGCAACCTGTCCGGCGGCGAAGGCCTGGGCCTTGGCAACGGCAAGGCACCGGCGCTGGTCAATCCGGGCATGCTCACCAGCATCGACCGGGCAAGCTCGGTGGGCCAGGTGATCGCCAGCCTGTCGGACCGCGAGAACGGTTTCGAGATCATGCTCGAACCGTCGGCCAACTTCACCGACATCGTCTTCACCCTCGACGGCCAGGAGCAGCACTACCGTAACGGGCGCAGCAGCTGGAGCCGCTTCGCCTGGCCTGGCACCAGCAACGCGCCGGGCGCACGCCTGGACGTGGTCACGCTCAGCGGCGCGCGGGTCACCGTGTTCGACTTCCCGGGCCGCTGGGGCCTGCTGCGCATGAACGAAAGCGCCCGGGTCGACGACCTCGACGGCATCCAGCAGCGCTTCAGCTGGAACACCGCCAACGGCCGAGTAAGCCTGGTGGTGCGCAACTTCGGTGGGGTCAAGCTGACCGACCTGGGTGACGTCAAGGCGCTGAGCGCGCTCAACGACAGGGGCGCGCAATGATCGGCTGCTTCGGCAAACTGCCGTCGAGCGCGGACTTCGTCAGCCTGCACGGTGCGGCGGAAGAAGTGTGCGAGTTCGACGCCTGGTTGCAGGCTTCGTTGGCGGCGATGCGCCACCGCGAAGACTGGCAGGCGTTGTTCGACGCCTTGCCGATGTGTTTCTTCAGCTACCGGGCGCGCAACGGCAATTGGCTGCTGGGTGGCCTGCTCAGTTCGCGCGATGCCAGCGAACGGCGCTACCCGTTCTTCATCTTCCAGTTGCTCAAGGGCCAGGAAGGCGAGGCGCTGCTCAACCCGTTCACCCTCGGCGAGCTGTTCAGCGCGCAGATCAAACCGTTGCTGCACCAGGCCGTGCAGGGTGCCGATTGCGCCGTGGTGTTCGAGCGCATCAAGGCCCTGCGCGCCCTCCAGGGGCAGGACCTGGACCTGTTCCGCCGGGTCCATGCGAAGTTCTTGCACGACTTCAGCTTTGCCGATGTCGCCAGGGCATTGCAGGGCTCCTGGCCCACCTTCGACAGCGCCACCGCGCTGTCGCGGCTGCAGGCCGCATGGCCGTTGCTGCACAGCGACTTCGAAGGCGGCATCGAGCTGCCGCTGCCCGCCGAGCGCGGCCTGAAGAACCCCACCGCCGACCTGTGGCTGACCTGGCTGACGCGCCTGGGCGGCCGGCAGGGCGGCCCGGCGGTGAGCCTGCTGGCCGACGACTTCATGCACCCACGGCTGTACGGCTTCACGTCGCGCCACACCCGCACGGCCTACCGCCTGCTCAGCGGCACGGCCGATGCCTGCCAGCACCTGGAACTGCTCAGCCCGATGCCACACAGCGCACGTGCACACGATTTCGACCGACCCCTTGAACACGTCATCGACCAGTTCGTCGATGCGTTGGATGCGACGCCTGTATGAACAAGATCAAGTACTACTGCCTGCGCTACCAACCCTACCTGCTGGGGGTGGCCTTCTTCCTGGCGATCTTCCTGGTCTGGGCCATCGGCCGTGCCTTGGGCTTCGCCTCGCTGCACAGCCTGTTGGCGGGCATCGGCGTGTTCCTGCTGCTGTCGGCGGGCTATGTACTGTTGCTGTACCGGGGCGCGGGCCAGCACCACAACCTTGAAGCCCTGCTGCGCGACGACGCCGACCAGGCGGTACTCAACGCAACGCCGGCCGACCGCGAGGAAGTCAGCCTGCTGCGCGAACGCCTGCTGCAGGGCATCGAGCGCCTGCACGGCAACACCCCGCGCGGCACACCGGCCAAGGATGCGCTCTACGCCCTGCCCTGGTACCTGGTGATCGGCCAGCCGGCGGCGGGCAAGAGCACCATGATCCTGCAGTCGGGGCTCAACTTCCCGTATGCCGAGCGCGAAGGCATGCGCGTCGCGGGCCTTGGCGGTACACGCAACTGCGACTGGTTCTTCAGTGCCGATGCGGTACTGCTGGACACCGCCGGGCGCTACATGAACAGCCCGGAAGAAGCCGGCAAGTGGCGCGGCTTCTTGCAGCTGCTGCGCCAGCACCGTCAGCGCCGCCCACTCAATGGCCTGATCGTCGCCGTCAGCATCGCCGACATCTTGCAGGGCTCGGCCGAGGACCAGGCACGGGTGGCCAAGCGCCTGCGCGAACGCATCCAGGAAAGCTGCGCACTGCTGGAAGTGCGCCTGCCGATCTACCTGGTATTCACCAAGTGCGACCTGATCCCCGGTTTCACCCCGTTCTACCGCCAGTTGGACGACACGGCGCGTGGCGAGGTGATGGGCAAGACCTTCTCGCACAAAAGCTATGAGCAGGCCGACTGGGGCCAGCGCTTCGGCAAGGCGATGGATGAGCTGAGCGCCTACTGGCAGCAGGTGGCACGCCAGCAACTGGTGCAACAGGATATCCAGCTGACCCGGCACAACGATGCCACCTATCGCTTCCCGCTGGAGTTGGCCGCGCTCAAGCCGCGCCTGCAGGCGTTCGTCGACAGCCTGCTGCGCGCCAACCCGTACCAGCCTGCCGAACTGCTGCGCGGCTTCTATTTCACCGCCGCGCTGGAGGCTGAAGAGACCCCGTGGGGCAGCCACGGCCAGCAGGTGGCAGAGCGTTTTGCCCTGGAGAACGCCCAAGGCGCCGCCAGCGGCGGTAGCCAGCCTTCGCCGCTGTTCATCAACAGCCTGTTCCGCAAAGTGATCATCCCTGACCAGCACCTGGTGGCGCTGTACACCAGCAACCGTCGCGAACGCCGGCGCAAGGCCGCCTGGGTAGGCGCCGCCAGCCTCGCGGGCCTGCTGCTGTGCGGCCTGTGGGGCTGGTCGTACCTGAACAACCGCAACACCCTGGACAGCATTGCCGATGAACTGGCCCAGGCCAGGCAGGAAGATCAGGCGAACGCCGGCCAGTACGCCGCCTGGCACAGCCTCGATCGCTTGCGTTTCTGGGCCGCGCACTACTACCAGCAACATCACGACCAGGCCGTGCCGCTGGGCATGCGCCTGGGCCTGTACCAGGGTCACAAGGTCGAGCCGGTGCTGCGCGCACGGTACTTCGCGACCCTGCAGAACGTGATGCTCAAGCCCACGGCGGACAACCTCACCCGCACCCTGTACCTGCTGACCACGCTCAAGGTCTACCAGCGCAATACCCAAGTGCTGCAGCCGGTCAGCGGCGTGGACAGCGTCGAGGCCGAGGCCCTGCCGCACGACAACCGCGCCCAGTCGATCGCCGATTTCGGCAAGGCCGCCCTGGACACCTACGTCATGCTCTCGCCCGCCCAGCGGGAAAAGGCCGACCCAGCGTTTATCAAGGCGCACATGCCGGATTACTGGTACCCGGCCATCGCCCGCCACACCGGCAAGACCATGGCCAGTGCCGCCGCCGACAGCGCGGCCAACCAGGACTACGCCTACGCCAGCCGGCAGATCGTCTTCTACGCCGACCAGATCCGCGAGCCCGATGTACCGCGCATTCTCGACAACGCCTTCCTGATGTCCAGTTCGCGCAACTACATCAACAGCCTGCTGACCCAGTCGCTGCGCTCGATCGAGACCATCACCCTGGAGTCGGACACCCTGTTCGCGTTCGCCCGCGCCGATTTCCAGAGCCTCAAGAGCGAAGGCCAGAACCAGCTGAGCGCGATCGCCAGCAAACTGTTGAACACCCCGAATATCGGCAAGATCGTCATCTCCGGCCACGCCGACCAGCTCGGCGATGCCCAGGGCAACCTGCAGGTGTCCCGGCAACGGGCGCAGACCATCCGTACCTACCTGGTTGGCAAGGGCGTGCCTGCAGAACTGGTCACCGCCCAGGGCGAAGGCAGCCGCAAGCCGCTGGTCAACTGCGACATGCAGCAACCGCGGGCGCAGCTGATCAAGTGCCTGGAGCCCAACCGCCGGGTGGAGATCGAAGTGCGCGGGCTCAACTGAGGCCGCGCCGGCAAGAACCTGCCAGCCGGGCCTCACTGGAGGAGGCCCGGCTGGCGGCAAGCTACCTCTGCTGAGCTGTTCAGCGAGGTCAACACAAAGGGACGCATGAGCGACCCTTAACTGATGTGAATGGAGAATTTCACAATGGCTTTTGACGCGTATATCCAAATCGACGGCATCCCAGGCGAAGTACTGGACGACAAGCACAAGGACTGGATCGAAGTGCTGGGCTACGAGTACGGCGCCACCCAGGCCACCTCGGCCACTGCCAGCTCCTCGGGCGGTGCGTCCTCCGAGCGCGTGGCGCTGACCGACTTCAAGATCCGCAAAGCCGTCGACAAGGCTTCGGCCAAACTGTTCGAGCACTGCTGCACCGGCAAGCACATCGCCAAGCTCAAGCTGAACGTCAACCGTGCCGGTGGTGACAAGGTCACCTACCTGACCATCGACATGGAAGAAGTGGTGGTGTCGTCGGTGCGTTTCGTCGCCGGTGGCAACCAGGGCGGTGAAGACAAGGCGGTCAGCGACCTGCCGATCGAAGAAATCAGCTTCAACTTCGCGCGCATCAAGACCACCTACACCCAGCAGAACCGTACCGACGGCCAGGCTGGCGGCAACATCGTCGGCGGCTGGGACCGCACCGCGAACAAAGTGTTCGCCTAAGCAGTCGCTTGCCGTGGGCCGCATGCGCGGCCCATAACCTGCACCGTGCCGGGTCGCCCGGCACGGTGCTCATTACCCCTGATCAGAGTGTTCTATGCCTGAAATCCTCAACGACCTTTCGCTGGCCGAGCTGGCCGCGCCGATCGACGGTGGCAGCGGCGAAGACTTGAGCTTCTCCGCCTTGTTCGACCAGATCAAGGAGGCGCGCCGGGCAGACCCTGACTACCTGACCCAAGGCGACTGGCAGACTGACCTGAAGACCGCCGACTGGGAAAAGGTCATCCAGCTTTCCGCTCAAGGGCTTGCCCAGCAGAGCAAGGACCTGATGCTGGTCGCCTGGCTCAATGAAGGCCTGGCCCAGCGCGATCATTTCCAAGGCATCACCTTCGGCTTGAGCCTGGCCGAGCGCATTCTCGAAACTTTCTGGGACAGCGCCTACCCCTCGCTCGAAGACGGCCTGGACGAACGCTCCGCGCGACTGGCCTGGCTGAAAACGACCCTCACCGACATTGCCGGTGGCTTGCCCATTACCCAAGGGCAGCATTTCGGCGTGCTGCGTTATGACGAATCACGCCATGTAGAGAACCTCGCCTTGCAGAACCCCAAGGCGATGCAGACGGCGCTTGCCGAAGGCAAGATCAACGCCGAGATATTCCAGCGTTCGGTGGTGCTCAGCGACAGCGATCACCTGCGCGCCAAGGCCCTGCAGATTGCCGAGAGCCTGCGGGCCTGCGAGCGTTTGCAGGCCACCGCCGACCGCCTGTTCGGCGCCGAATCGCCCAGTTTCGCCAGCCTTGCCGACATGCTGTCGCGGGCCAGCCAACTGGCAGAGAAACTGCTCAAGGACCGCGGCATCGAGCTGCACCCGGTTGCCGTGGCACAGCCTGAACCTGTCACGTCCACCACCACTGGCGCCGAGCCGGGAGAAGCCATGAACAGCACCGTCCAGGCTGCCACGCCCGCCGCGCTGCGCACTACCCCGCTCAACCGCGACGAAGCCTTCACCCTGCTTGCGGGCATTGCCCAGTTCTTCAAGCAGAGCGAGCCGCAGAGCCCGGTGCCGTACCTGATCGAACGCGCCATCAAGTGGGGCAACATGCCGCTGGAAGGCTGGCTGAGCGATGTGATCAAGGACAGCAATGTGGTGGACAACATTCGCGATGTGCTGGGGACGCGTGAAAAGCAGTCCTGATGACCGCGCAGGCCCTATCGCCGGCAAGCCGGCTCCCACAGGAAGCCCACTGGGCTTGATAACAGTGGAGTACCTGTGGGAGCCGGCTTGCCGGCGATAGGGCCAGCACTCCCCCTGCAAATGGTGCAAACTTGCGGCTTCGCCCCCGCCAAGGACAGCCCCCATGCCGCCACGCCACCCCACCCCGCCCGGCTTCATCCGCGTACGTGGCGCCCGCGAGCACAACCTCAAGAACATCGACGTCGACATCCCCCGCGACGCGCTGGTGGTGTTCACCGGTGTCTCCGGCTCGGGCAAGTCCTCGCTGGCCTTCTCCACCCTCTACGCCGAAGCCCAGCGCCGCTACTTCGAATCGGTCGCGCCCTACGCCCGGCGCCTGATCGACCAGGTCGGCGTGCCGGACGTGGACGCCATCGAAGGCCTGCCTCCTGCCGTGGCGCTGCAACAGCAACGCGGCACGCCCAGCGCGCGCTCCTCTGTGGGCAGCGTCACCACCCTGTCCAGTTCGATTCGCATGCTCTACTCCCGCGCTGGCAGCTACCCCGCCGGCCAACCGATGTTGTATGCCGAGGACTTCTCGCCGAACACGCCGCAGGGTGCCTGCGCCGAGTGCCATGGCCTGGGCCGGGTCTACGAAGTGACCGAGGCGACCATGGTCCCCGACCCGTCGCTGACCATCCGCGAGCGGGCCGTGGCGGCCTGGCCGATGGCCTGGCAAGGGCAGAACCTGCGCGACATCCTGGTCACCCTGGGCTATGACGTCGATGTCCCCTGGCGCGACCTGCCCCAGGCGCAACGCGACTGGATCCTCTACACCGAGGACACACCCACCGTCCCGGTGTACGCCGGCCTCACCCCGGCGCAAACCCGCGCCGCGCTCAAGCGCAAGCTCGAACCCAGCTACCAGGGCACCTTCAGTGGCGCCCGGCGCTATGTGCTGCACACCTTCATGCATTCGCAGAGCGCGCAGATGCGCAAGCGCGTGTCCCAGTTCATGCGCCCCAGCCCATGCCCGCTGTGCCAGGGCAAGCGGCTCAAGCGCGAGGCGCTGCAAGTGACCTTCGCCGGGCGGGATATCGGCGAGCTGTCGCGCCTGCCCTTGCAGACCCTGGCCGAGGTGTTCCGCAAGGTGTCGGCGCCGGGCTACCTGGAGCAGCACGACGACAACCTGACCCTGGAAAAACGCCTGGCCGCCCAGCGCATCAGCGTCGAGCTGCTCGAACGCATCGATACCCTGATCGACCTGGGCCTGGGCTACCTGGCCCTGGAGCGCAGCACGCCGACGCTGTCGTCTGGCGAGCTGCAGCGCCTGCGCCTGGCTACCCAGCTCAACTCGCAGCTGTTCGGCGTCATCTATGTGCTCGACGAGCCGTCGGCTGGGCTGCATCCGGCCGATAGCGAGGCGCTGTTCGAGGCCCTGCAACGGCTCAAGCAGGCCGGCAACTCGGTGTATGTGGTGGAGCATGACCTGGACACCATGCGCCGCGCCGACTGGCTGGTGGATGTCGGCCCTGCGGCCGGCGAGCATGGCGGGCAGGTGCTGTACAGCGGCCCGCCTGCAGGCCTTGCCGACGTTGAGGCTTCGCGCACACGGGCCTATCTGTTCGCTGCGCAGCAGTTGGCTGCCCAGGCACCGCGCCTGCCGCAAGGCTGGTTGCAACTGGAGGGCATTACCCGCAACAACCTCGACAACCTCAGCGCGCAGTTCCCCTTGGGTTGCTTCACGTCAGTGACCGGCATTTCCGGCTCGGGCAAGTCGAGCCTGGTCAGCCAGGCGTTGCTGGAGCTGGTCGGCGCCCACCTGGGCCATGCCGAACAACCTGCCGAGCCTGAGGAGCAGAGCCTGGAAGACGCACCCGAGCAGACCAGTACCGGGCGCGTCACGGCGGGCCTGGACAGCATCAAGCGGCTGGTACAGGTGGACCAGAAACCCATCGGCCGCACGCCGCGCTCCAACCTGGCCACCTACACGGGGCTGTTCGATCACGTACGCAAGTTGTTCGCCGCCACCGAGCAGGCCAAGGCACGTGGCTTCGATTCCGGGCGGTTTTCGTTCAATGTCGCCAAGGGCCGCTGCGCGAACTGCGAGGGTGAAGGGTTCGTCAGCGTCGAATTGCTGTTCATGCCGAGTGTGTATGCGCCCTGCCCGACGTGTCATGGCGCGCGCTACAACCCTGAGACGCTGGCCGTGACCTGGGCGGGCATGACCATCGCCCAGGTGTTGCAGCTGACGGTCGACCAGGCGCTCGACGTGTTCGCCGAGCAGCCACCGGCGCGGCGGTGCCTGCAGGTGCTGCAGGACATCGGCCTGGGCTACCTGCGCCTGGGCCAGCCGGCCACCGAGCTTTCCGGGGGCGAGGCGCAGCGCATCAAGCTGGCCACCGAGCTGCAGCGCATGGCCCGGGGCGCCACGCTGTATGTGCTGGACGAGCCTACCAACGGGCTGCACCCGCAAGACATCGACCGGCTGCTGGTGCAGCTCAACCGGCTGGTCGACAGTGGGCACAGTGTGGTGGTGGTCGAGCATGACATGCGGGTGGTGGCGCAGAGTGACTGGGTGATCGACATCGGGCCGGGGGCTGGGGATGCGGGGGGGACGGTGGTGGTCAGTGGGGCGCCTGGGGTGGTTGCCCGGTGCGCCGAGAGCCGTACTGCCGAGTTTCTGGCCAGGGCCCTTTAGCGCCTGTACCGCCGCTATCGCTGGCAAGCCAGCTCCCACAGGTACAACGCCAGCTTGAAGGTCAGCGCTGTACCTGTGGGAGCTGGCTTGCCAGCGATAGGGCCAATGTATTCACAACATCAACTGCAGACAAAATCCTTCCTATACTCCCCCTGGCATCCCTGCATGCCAACCTGCCCAAAAAACGCGAAACCTCACACAACAACAAACGAGGTGGCAAATGGTCTGGCAGCAAATCTACGATCCCTTCTCCAGTCCCTGGCTCTCCACCGTCATGGCCGCCGTACCGGTGGTGGTGATGCTGGCAGCACTGGCGTTCTTCCATATAAAAGCCCACATCGCCGCCCTGCTCGCCCTGGGCTCGGCATTGCTCATCTCGATCTTCGCCTTCGGCATGCCGGCCAATATGGCCGGCTCCGCAGCGTTGTACGGCGCGGCCAACGGTTTGCTGCCGATCGGCTGGATCGTGCTGAACATCATCTTCCTGCACCGGCTCACCACCGAGAACGGCTCGTTCAAGGTGCTGCAGGATTCACTGGCGCGCATCACCGATGACCGCCGCCTGCAGCTGCTGCTGATCGCCTTCTGCTTCGGTGCCTTCTTCGAGGGCGCGGCAGGTTTCGGCACGCCCGTGGCGGTGACCGGGGCAATCCTGATCGGCCTGGGCTTCTCGCCGCTGGCGGCCTCGGGCCTGGCGCTGATCGCCAACACCGCGCCGGTGGCCTTCGGGGCGCTGGGTACACCGATCATCACCTTGGCCAAGGTCACCGGGCTGGATGAGATGGAGCTGTCGGCCATGGTCGGGCGGCAGCTGCCGTTCTTCTCGGTGATCGTGCCGTTCTGGCTGATCTGGGCCTTCGCCGGCTGGCGCAAGATGCTGGAAATCTGGCCGGCGATCCTGGTCGCCGGGGTCAGCTTTGCGATCCCGCAGTTCCTGGTGTCGAACTACCATGGGCCGATGCTGGTGGACGTGATCGCCGCGCTGATCTCCATGGCCTGCCTGACCGGGTTCCTGCGGGTGTGGAAACCGGCCACGGTGCACACTTCGGCGGCGCTCACCGGGCGCGTCGATGATTCCAAGATCGACGTCGACGACAGCCCCGGCAGCAGCGCCGCCTTTGCCCAGCGCGACCAGCGCAGCGTGCTCAAGGCGTGGATGCCGTGGATCATCCTCACCGTGTTCGTGTTCGCCTGGGGTACGGCGAGCTTCAAGAACCTGTTCGACACTCGCCCTGCGCTCGACCCCGCCAGCGGCGCGGCCATGCTCGACCCGCAAGGCAAGCCGCTGCGCGAGGCCAACCCGGTGTTCGCCCCGGTGTTCACCTTCGACACCATCCACCAGCAGATCGAGAAGGTGCCGCCGGTGGTGCCGGCAGCGAAGAAAGAGGACGCCCAGTACAAGTTCACCTGGTTCACTGCCACGGGCAGCGGCATCTTCCTGGCGGCGATTCTCGGCGGGCTGCTGATGGGCTATTCGCCGCTGGAGCTGGGGCGCCAGTACCTGCGCACGATCTGGGTGGTGCGCTATTCGCTGATCACCATCGTCGCCATGCTGGCGCTGGGCTTTCTCACGCGCTATTCGGGGCTGGACGCGACCATGGGGCTGGCCTTCGCCGCCACCGGTATCTTCTACCCGATGTTCGGCACTCTGCTCGGCTGGCTGGGGGTGGCGCTGACCGGCTCTGACACGGCGTCCAACGTGTTGTTCGGCGGGCTGCAGCGGGTGACGGCGGAGCAACTGGGGCTGAGCCCGGTGCTGATGGCGGCGGCCAACAGTTCCGGTGGGGTGATGGGCAAGATGGTCGATGCGCAGTCGATCGTGGTGGCGTCCACGGCTACCCGCTGGTATGGGCATGAGGGGGAGATTCTGCGCTACGTGTTCTTCCACTCGATCATTCTGGCGATTCTGGTGGGTTGCCTGGTGACCTTGCAGGCTTATGTGGCGCCGTTTACCTCGATGGTTGTGGGGGGGTGAATCGCAGAGTCTGCACGCGCCCTATCGCCGGCAAGCCGGCTCCTACAGAACAGTGGGGTATCTGTGGGAGCCGGCTTGCCGGCGAGAGGGACAGATGATTAGAATGCGATCAATTCTTAATTACAACCTCATTCCCCATGCCGCCCGCCGACCCCACCCTCACCCTGCAGGTCAAGACGCTGTACACCGAACACCACGGCTGGCTGCAGGGCTGGCTGGGGCGCAAGCTCGGCAATGCCTGCGATGCCGCGGACCTGGCCCATGACACCTTCGTGCGCCTGCTCGGCCGCAACGCCACGGCGGGCTTTGGCAACGAACCACGCGCCCTGCTCACCCACATCGCCAAGGGCCTCTTGGTCGACCGCTGGCGACGCCAGGATGTCGAGCGCGCCTACCTCGAAGCCATCGCCCACCTGCCCGAGCCCGAGGCACCCTCGCCGGAAACCCGCTGGCTGATCCTGGAAACCCTCTACCGCGTCGATGCCATGCTGCGGGAAATGCCGGCGCGGGTGCGCCAGGTGTTTCTGCTGTCGCAACTCGATGGCCTGACCTACGGCGAAATCGCCGAGCAACTGAACGTCTCGCTGATCACCGTCAAACGTGACATGCGTAGCGCCTTCCTCGCCTGCCTGAGCCTTGACCCATGAATCCGCGAATCGACCCGCACATCCTTGGCGAGGCCGCCGACTGGCTGGTGCAACTGCAATCAGGCAGCGCCACCGAGGACGACCACCACGCCATCCAGGCCTGGTGCCAGCGCAGCGCCGAACATGCCCAGGCGTGGCAGCGTGCCGAGGCCATCCTCGGTGACTTCCGCCGCCTGCCCACACCGGTTGCCGGAGAAACCTTGCGCCGCTTGAGCCGCCAAGGGGGCGTCAGCCGGCGCCAGGCCATGCAGCGCCTGGGCCTGTTGCTGCTGGGTGCGCCTGCGGCCTGGCTGGCCTGGCGCGAAACGCCCTGGCAACAGTGGCGCGCCGACGCCCGCACCGCCGTCGGCGAGCAACGCCCGCTGACCCTGGCCGATGGCTCGCGGGTGCTGCTGAACACCGACAGCGCCATCGATATCGACTTCAACGCCCAGGAGCGGCGCATCGACCTGCTGGCCGGCGAGATCCTCGTCACCAGCGCCGCAGACGCCCGGCCATTGCGGGTGCGCACCCTGCACGGCCAGGCGCAGGCCCTGGGCACGCGCTTCAGCGTGCGCCTCGACGGGCCGCTGACCCGCGTGGCCGTGCTGGAAGGCGCGGTGGATGCGCGGCCACTGCACGGCAGCGGCAACCGGGTACTGCTCGCCGGTCAGAGCAGTGCCTTCGATGCCACCCGGGTGCAGCCGGCCAGCGCGCTGGATGCCGACGACCTGGCCTGGGAGCACGGCATGTTGCTGGCCCGCGACATGCGCCTGGCCGACCTGCTGCAGGAGCTGGGCCGTTACCGCCCCGGCCTGCTCCGCTGCCACCCGGCGGTGGGCGAGCTGAAGGTGTCGGGCGCGTTCCCGCTGACCGACAGCGATGCCAGCCTGCGCCTGCTCGGCGAAACCCTGCCGGTGGCGATCCATGGCCTGACGCGCTACTGGGTGACCGTCGAACCCCGGGTGTAATTATTTTTGCCTCTGCCTGATACCTTTTCCTGCGTCGTCCGGTGATGAGTGCAGAACCCTCGTTTTCTGCACCCACAGGATCCTCGCATGACGCCCCGCCCCCACTTGCGCCTCAAAGCCCTGAGCCTGGCCATGGCCATCGGCACGCTCGTACCCGCTCCCGCGCTGCTGGCCGCCGAGCCCGCTGCCAGCGGCAGCACGCGCAGCTATCACATTGCCGCCGGCCCGCTGGCCGACGTGCTGGCACGCTTCGCCGCCAGCGCCGGCGTGCCGCTGTCGTTCGACCCGGCACTGCTCAAGGGCGCGCAAAGCCAGGGCCTTGAAGGCAACTACAGCGTGGCGGACGGCTTCGCGCACTTGCTCGCCGGCAGTGGCTACAGCCTGATCAGCACCGACAGCGGCGGCTACACCTTGGCCCCGGCGGTGGACCTGGGCGATGCCCTGGAACTTGGCGCCACCACCATCAACAGCGACCTGGCAGCCAGCAGCGACACCTGGCAAGGCGGCCAGGTAGCCCGTAGCGCACGCCTGGGCGTACTGGGTGACCAGCCGATCAGCGATGTGCCGTTCAGCGTTACCAGCTACACCGCCAAGACCATCGCCGACCAGCAGGCGCGCACCCTGGGCGACGTGTTGCTGAACGACGCGGCGGTGCGCCAGTCGGCGGGCTTTGGCAATTTCTCGCAGGTGTTCACCATCCGCGGCCTGCCGCTGAATACCGACGACATCAGCTACAACGGCCTGTACGGCGTACTGCCCCGGCAGATCGTCACCACCGAGGCGCTGGAGCGGGTCGAGGTGTTCAAAGGCCCCAATGCCTTCCTCAATGGCGTCTCGCCCCAGGGCAGTGGCATCGGCGGCGCGGTCAACCTGGTGCCCAAGCGCGCCGAGGACACCCCGACCCGCCACGTCACCTTCGACTACGCCACCGGCGCCAACCTCGGCGGCCACCTCGACCTGGGCAAGCGCTTTGGCGAGGACAACCGCTTCGGCGCGCGCATCAACCTGGCCCAGCATGACGGCGGCACGGGCGTGCACGATGAAGCCCAACATTCCACCCTGCTCGCCCTGGCCCTGGACTACCGAGGCGAACGCCTGCGCCTGTCGACCGACCTGGGTTACCAGAAACAGCGCATCAACCAGGGCCGCGCGGTGATCTACCCGACCGGCACCAAGGTTCCGCATGCACCCTCGGCACGCGACAACTATTCCCAGGACTGGACCTGGTCGCAGCTCGAAGACACCTACGGCATGGTCAACGCCGAGTACGACCTCAACGACAACTGGACGCTGTATGCCGGTGGCGGCGCCAAGCACACCCGCGAGAACGGCGAGTACTCCTCGCTCTACGTCAGCGACGAAAACGGCACGGCGCGTGGCGGCTACCTCTACCCGCCCCACGACGAGGACAACAAGAGCGCCATGGCCGGCCTCAATGGCCGCTTCGCTACCGGGCCGGTCAGCCACCGGATCAACTTCGGGCTGTCAGGCATGTGGGGCGAGCAGCGCTCGGCCTACAAGGCGATCACGGCGGCCAACCGCTTCGACTCCAACCTGTATCACCCGGTCAAGATGCCGCGCCCGACCAACACCTACTCCGGCAGCGACCTGCACGACCCGCGCATCGTCGGCAAGAACCGCATCAAGAGCGCGGCGGTGTCCGACACCCTGGGCTTGTTCGACGACCGGGTACTGCTGACCGTGGGCGTGCGCCGGCAGTCGATCGGCGTCGACGGCTGGGCCACGGCCACCGGTGTGCGCAATGCCAACTACGACGAGTCGGTGACCACGCCGGTGTATGGCCTGGTGATCAAGCCCTGGGAGCATGTGTCGTTCTATGCCAACCGCATCGAAGGCCTGGCCCAGGGCCCGACCGCGCCGTCCAGCGTGAGCAACGCCAACGAAGTCTTCCCGCCCAAGCGCAGCAAGCAGGTAGAAGCCGGGGTGAAACTGGACTGGAACAGCTTTGGCGCGACCTTGGGCGTCTACCGCATCGAGCAGCCCAACAGCACCACATTCCGTGAGCCGGGCGCGAGCAAGGACACCTTCAGCATGGATGGCGAGCAGGTCAACAAGGGTGTCGAGCTGAATGTGTTCGGCGAGCCGGTCGAGGGTTTGCGCCTGCTCACCGGTGCGGTGTTCATGCACACCGAGCTGGATAATACGGCCAATGGTCGTAACGACGGCAACCGGGCGCCGGGCGTGCCGCGCTTCCAGTACAACCTCGGGGCGGACTGGGATGTGCCGGGCATTGCGGGGGCTGCATTGAGTGCCCGGGTGTTGCGCACCGGGGGGCAGTACGTCAACACCGACAACAGCCTGAGCATCCCGGCGTGGACGCGGGTTGATCTGGGGGGGCGCTACAGTTTCAAGGTGGATGACAAGCAGGTGACTTTGCGGGCCAATGTCGAGAACGTGGCGAACAAGGCATACTGGGCATCGGCTTCGACCTCGAACAATTACCTGACCCAGGGCACGCCGCGGGTATTGCGGTTGTCGGCCAGTGTAGATTTTTGATTGCCTGGTCGGGCCTTATCGCCGGCAAGCCGGCGATGGGGCCGGGACAGACGCATACCTGGTGAACCATCCGACTCCATGCACCCAACCAACCTGATCCGCCGCCTCGACCTGGTCACCCTGCAACTCTTCGTGGCCATCCACGAAGAAGGCAGCCTGACCCGCGCCGCCACCCGCGAGGCCATCGCCCTGTCGGCCGCCAGCAAGCGCCTCAACGAACTGGAAAGCGCCCTGGGCACGCCGCTGTTCCTGCGCCAGGCCCGCGGCATGCAGCTCACCCCCGCCGGTGAAACCCTGCTGCACCACGCCCGGCGCATGCTGTTCAACCTGGAGAAGATCGGCCTGGAACTGGGCGAGCACCTGCAAGGCGTGCGCGGCTATGTGCGGATGCTGGCCAACCTGTCGGCGATCATCCAGTTCCTGCCCGAAGACCTCGCCGACTTCAGCGCCCACCACGAACGGATCAAGCTCGACCTCGAAGAGCGCCCCAGCAATGGCGTGGTTCAGGGGGTGCTCGACGGCGTCGCCGACCTGGGCATCTGTTCGGCCGACAGCGATACCCGCGACCTGCACGCCGTGTGCTACAAGCGCGACCAACTGGTCCTGGTGCTGCCCGCCGGGCACCCGTTGGCCGCACGGCCCGAAGTGGCCTTTGCCGACACCCTGGACAACGACTTCATCGGCCTGCATGCGGCCAGCTCCATCAACATGCGCACCGTGGAAGCAGCGCGGCGGGTCGGCAAGGTGCTGCGCCTGCGCATTCATGTGCCGAGCTTCGATGCGGTGTGTCGCATGGTGCAGGCGAACATGGGCGTAGGCATCCTGCCGCGCAAGGCCTTCGAACTGTTCGGCGGCGCGTTGGGCCTGCAAGCGGTGAAGCTCAGTGACGACTGGGCCGAGCGCGAGTTGCTGCTGGTGGTGCGCGAGCTGGAGGCGTTGTCGCCGGTCAGCCGACTGCTGTTCGAACAACTGCGCGGGGACTGAGCCTTCGCGTTTCGCGAACGGTTGTTGCCGACAGAGGATTGGTGCCGCTCCCGCCTGCGCCGTAGGCTCTCCCTCAAAGTCCAAGAACAATGAGGTACGCAACATGCCTGCTCCCCTCGAAGGTATACGGGTGCTGGAAATCGGTACGCTGATCGCCGCCCCGTTTGCCGCCCGCCTGCTCGGCGAATTCGGCGCCGAAGTGATCAAGATCGAAGCCCTGGGCCAGGGCGACCCCCTTCGCAAGTGGCGAAAGCTGCACGACGGCACGTCACTCTGGTGGTACCTGCAATCGCGCAACAAGAAGTCGCTGGCGCTCGACCTCAAGGCCGCCGAAGGCCTGGCCATCGTCAAGCAGTTGCTGCAGGACACCGATGTACTGATCGAAAACCTGCGCCCCGGCGCCCTGGAAAAACTCGGCCTGGGCTGGGACGTGCTGCATGCGCTGAACCCACGGCTGACCCTGGTGCGTATTTCCGGCTACGGCCAGAGCGGCCCCTACCGTGACCGGCCCGGTTTCGGCGCCATTGGCGAGGCCATGGGCGGCATCCGCTACACCACCGGCGAGCCGGGCGCGGCACCGGCCCGCGCCGGCGTCAGCCTGGGCGATTCGCTGGCCTCGCTGCACGCGGTCATGGGCGCCCTGCTGTCCTTGTTCAACGTGCGGGCCAACGGTGGCGACGGCCAGGTGGTCGATGTGTCGCTGGTGGAAAGCGTGTTCAACCTGATGGAAAGCCTGATCCCCGAATACGACCTGCTGGGCCATGTGCGTGAACGCAGCGGCGGCGCCCTGCCCGGCATCGCGCCGTCGAACACCTACCGCACCGCCGACGGCGCGTTCGTGGTGATCGCTGGCAACAGTGACCCGATCTTCCGCCGCCTGATGCACACCATCGGCCGCCCGGACCTGGCCGAAGCCGCCGAATTCGCCCACAACGACGGCCGCGCCGCCCAGGCCGGGCTGCTCGACGAGGCCATCGAACGCTGGACGCGTCAGCATTCGATCGACGCCGTGCTGGCGGCACTGGAGCAGGCCGAAGTCCCTGCAGGGCGCATCTATTCGGTGGCCGACATCGTCAACGACCCGCATTACCAGGCCCGTGACATGCTGCTGGACAGCCAGTTGCCCGACGGCACCCCCGTGCGTATGCCCGGCATCGTGCCCAAGCTTTCGGCCACACCGGGGCGGGTTGACTGGCAAGGGCCGGCGCTGGGTGAGCACACCGACGCCGTGCTTGGCCAGCTGGGCATGGCCGCGGACGACATCGCCCGCCTGCGCAGCCAGGGGGTGGTGCAATGATCCCGGCCAACCCCGAACAGCTGATCATCCAGGAAGTCGCCCCGCGCGACGGCCTGCAGATCGAACCGACCTGGGTGCCTACCGAGGACAAGATCGCCCTTGTCGACGGCCTCTCGCGCCTGGGCTTCAGCCGTATCGAAGCCGGCTCGTTCGTCTCGCCCAAGGCGATTCCGGCGCTGCGCGACGGCGATGAAGTGTTCCGTGGCATCCAGCGCCAGCCCGGGGTGATCTATGTGGCACTGATCCCCAACCTCAAGGGCGCCGAGCGGGCCTTGGCGGCCGGTGCCGACGAGCTCAACCTGGTGCTCTCGGCCAGCCAGTCGCACAACCTGGCCAATATGCGCATGCGTCGCGAGCAGTCGCTGGCCGGCTTCGGTGACATCGTCCAGGCCGTGCAGGGTCACCCGGTCAGCCTCAATGCCTCGGTGGCCACCGCCTTCGGTTGCCCGTTCGAGGGACGCATCGATGAAGACCTGGTGCTGCGCCTGCTCGATGCCTACCTGGAACTCGGCATGCACGGTGTGACCCTGGCCGATACCACCGGCATGGCCAACCCGCGCCAGGTCGAGCGCCTGGTGCGCCGTAGCCTGGAACGGGTGCCGGCAAGCATGCTCACCCTGCACTTCCACAACACCCGTGGCCTGGGCCTGTGCAACGTGCTGGCCGCCTATGAAGCCGGTGCCCGACGCTTCGATGCCGCCCTCGGTGGGCTCGGCGGCTGCCCGTTCGCCCCCGGCGCTTCGGGCAACATCTGCAGCGAGGACCTGGCCAACCTGTGTGCCGAAACCGGCATTCCCACCGGCATCGACCTGGACGGCCTGTTGCGCCTGGCAAGGGGCCTGCCAGCCCTGCTCGGCCATGAAGTACCCGGCCAGCTGGCCAAGGCCGGGCGCAACTGCGACCTGCATCCGCTACCGGCCGGTTTGCCGGGCTGATCCCGCGCCGTCACCCCGGGGCATTGCCCCACCAGACAACAAGAACAACAGGGCCGCCCACGCGGCGGCCCGACTGGAGAACACACAATGAGTCTTTCCGCCCTGCACACGGCGGCCGATGGGGCCGCCGACAGTGAAAAAGCCCTGGTGCGCAAGGTCGCCTGGCGGCTGATGCCGCTGATCATGATCTGCTACCTGTTCGCCTTCTTCGACCGCATCAACATCAGCTTCGCCAAGTTCCAGCTGCAGACCGACCTGGGCTTCAGCGACACCGCCTATGGCCTGGGCGCGAGCCTGTTCGTGGTCGGCTACGTGCTGTTCGAGGTGCCCAGCAACCTGATGCTGTACAAGGTCGGGGCGCGCCGCTGGATCGCCCGCATCATGATTTCCTGGGGCCTGGCCACGGCGGCGATGGTATTCGTGACCAACGAATGGCAGTTCTATGCCCTGCGCTTCATCATCGGCGCCATGGAAGCCGGCTTCGCGCCGGGGGTGCTGTACTACCTGACGCTGTGGTTCCCGCGTCACTACCGTGGCCGCATCACGTCGCTGCTGTTTCTTGCCTCGGCCTTCGCCGGGCTGTTCGGCGCGCCGTTCTCGGGGCTGATCCTTGGCCACCTCGACGGTGCCTTGCAGATGCGGGGCTGGCATTGGCTGTTCCTGCTCGGTGGTCTGCCCTGCGTGGCCCTGGGTCTTTTGGTGCTGACCTTGCTCAAGGACCGCATCGAGGATGCTGGCTGGCTGAATGCAGGCGAAAAACAACTGCTGCTGTCGCGCATCGACCCGCCCCAGGCCGGCCATGGCCAAGGCTCTTTGCTGCAGGCGATCCGCATTCCGGGCTTCCTGACCCTGGGGCTGATCTACTTCCTGATCCAGATCGCCTCCTATGGCCTGAACTTCTGGGCGCCGCAACTGATCCGCAGTGCCGGCACCGAGAACCCGTCGGTGATCGGCCTGCTCACCGCCGTGCCTTACATCTGCGGGGCCATCGCCATGGTGGTGTGCGGGCGCCTGTCGGATGCCACGGGCGAGCGGCGCTGGTTCACCGCCGGGCTGATTTCGCTGGGCGCGCTGGGCTTTCTCTGTGCGGGGATTTTCGATGACAACACGCCGCTGCTGCTGGTGTCCTTGGGCCTGCTGGGGGCCGGTGTGGTGGCGTCGATCCCGAGCTTCTGGGCGCTGCCGCCGAAGTTGCTGGCAGGGGCTGGCGCTGGGGCGGCGGGCGGGATCGCACTGATCAACACCCTGGGGCAATTGGGCGGCATCGTCAGCCCGGTGCTGGTGGGGCGCATTCGCGACCTGACGGGCACCACTACACCAGCGCTGTACCTCATTGCCGGGGCCTGTGTGGTGACGGCGCTGCTGGTGATGTTTGCCTTGCCGGAAAAGCTGCGTACCCGGGATGTGCCCCATCGGTGATTGGGGTGTAGGGCGTTGGATTTTTTTCGCTCTTGAGATCGAGCGCCGCGCGGGCGGCGCTCGATTTCAACCGCGCCACCCCCCCCAAGGCGAGCCCTTGCGAACCCCGTCAAGATACCGTCTTGCCACGATTGCGCCGCTCTAACCCGTAGGTTCTAATGCCGCCCGACCGTTTTATCTGCGCAATCCAAGGACGCTTCAACATGCACAGGAAGATCGTACCGCTGGCACTGCTGGCCACCCTGGCCGGCTGCTCGGACACCAAGGACGCCAGCGAGGCCAATTTCCACAAAGCCGCCCAGGCTTACCTCGACACCCAGTATCCCCACTGTTTCGTGGTCACCGACCTCCCCACCAAGACCCAGGACTTCGACGTCAGCGGCAGCAACAAGGCCCTGCATGCCCTGGCCCAGGTCGGCATCGTCAGCGAAAAGGAAATCGCCCGCGTCGAAGTGCCGGCACGCCTGTGGCAAGCCGCCCGCACGGACGTCTACTACGCCTACGACCTCACCGACGAGGGCCGCAAGTTCTACAAGGCCGATGCCCAGAAAATGCTCAACGGCCAGACTCGCGGCGGGCTGTGCTTCGGCAAGGCCGAGGTGACGGCGATCGAGCAGTTCAGCGAGCCGGGGCAGATGATGGGACATACGATTTCCGACGTGACCTACGCATACAAGATCACCGGGTTGCCGGACTGGGCGGCCAAGGACGTGGTGAAGGCCAATATCCGTGACCTGGGCGAAGCGGTCGCTACCAACGACACACCGGCCAGGGAGAAACGGGTGATGGTGCTGACCAACAAGGGGTGGGTGCATGAGCGGTTGTTTGATAAATGATCGTTGACTGTACGGGCCCTATCGCCGGCAAGCCGGCTCCCACATGCGCGATACCTGTGGGAGCCGGCTTGCCGGCGATGAGGCCCTTACAGGTTCACATCCACCAGGCCAGCACCACCGGCAGCCAAACGAACGACAGCACAGTCGAACACATCACCAGGTTCGCCACCTGCTCCGGCGAACGGTTGGCCCGCACCGCCATCAGGTAGTTGAACACCGCCACGGGCATCGCCGACTGCACCATCAGCACCGCCCGCTGCAAATGCTCCATGTCCAGGGCGGCGCCCACTGCCCACCCCACCCCGGCCCCCAGCACGATCCGCACGCCGCCCAGCAGCAGGCCGCTGGCGATATGTTGTGGGCGAATACTGGCCAGCGACACGCCCAAGGTCAGCAGCATCAAGGGAATGCACATGCCGCCGAGCAGTTCTGCCGTGTTGGCCACCCAGCGCGGGAGGTGGATGTCGAAGAAGATCATCGGCAGGGCAAGGGCCAGGCTGATGACGATGGGGTTGCTCACCAGTGCCTTGAACGAAGCCGCCGTACCGGAGATGGCCATGCCAACGGTGAACTGCACGATCGACAGGCCGAGGAAAAATGCCATGGCCAACGCGAGGCCCTGTTCGCCAAAGGCGTACAGGCTGATCGGCAGGCCCATGTTGCCGGTATTGGGGAACATGAACGCCGGCAGCAGCACCCGCCAGTCCTGGCGGCTGACGCGACACACCAGCAGCCCCGCAATGGCCATGGCCAGGGTACAGAGCAGGCAGGCCAGGGCCATGCTGATAAAGGCAGTGGGATCGAGTTGGGTGCGGTTCAGGGTCGCCAGCACCAGCGCGGGCGTGCCGACGCTCATGACCATCCGGGCAACGAACTGGGTGGGGTAGTCCAGGACCGTGCGGGCCCAGGCAAAGCCGATGCCGGCGACGATGAACACCGGTGCCAATACCGCGAACAGCGAAGCGAACATAGACCTTTCCTTCCCTGGATCAGCTGCGCAAAGGCGTCATTATGCCGCAGGGCCAAGCCCCTTGGGGAAATCTTTCCCACACCTTAGAATCGCGCGTCCTACTCCCCTGTGCCGCTACGGCTGGCAACTGCGCTACTCCCCCTTGAGGTTTTTATGTCTCCGCGTTTGCTGGCCATGGCGCTGGCACCCCTGCTCGGGCTGTTCATCATTGCCCTGGGCAATGGCTTCATGTCTTCCCTGACCACCTTGCGCCTCGGCGCTGCCGGCGAATCGGCCACCACCATCGGTATCGTCTCGTCGAGCTACTTCCTTGGCCTGACCCTGGGCGCTGTATTCAACGACCGGCTGATCCTGCGCATCGGCCATATCCGCGCCTACACCAGCTTCGCCTCGCTGATCGCCGCCACCATCCTGCTGCAGGGGATGTTCTACGACAGCACCTGGTGGTCGGTCTTGCGCCTGATCAACGGCTGGGCGGCGGTCGGCGTGTTCCTGGTGATCGAGAGCTGGCTGCTGCTGGCGGGCGATGCGAAGATCCGCGGGCGCCTGCTGGCGCTGTACATGATCGCCTTCTACGGTGCCGGCGTGATCGCCCAGGCGGGCCTGGGCGTCATCGCGCAGCTGAGCGACAGCGCACCGTTCATGCTGGCCGGCATGCTCGCCGCGCTGTCGGTGCTGCCGATCGTGATCCTGCCGCGGGTGTCGCCGCTGCTGGACCAGGTCGAGCCGCTCAAGCCGCGGCAGCTGCTCGGTGTGGCGCCATCGGGGTTGGTCGGCTGCTTCGGTTCCGGGGTGGCCATCGCCGGGATCTATGCCCTGCTGCCGCTGTACCTGCAGCGCATCGGCCTGGACGTGGGTGAAGTGGGCGGCATGATGGCCTGGGTGATCCTCGGCGCCATGCTGCTGCAGTACCCGGTGGGGCGCTGGTCCGACCGCAAGGACCGCCAGGATGTGCTGATCGCCCTGGCCGCGCTGTGCGTGGTGCTGTCGCTGGTCACGGTGTTCCTGCCCTCGCATTCGGCGCTGCTGCCGGCGATGCTGTTCCTGCTCGGGGGCGGCGTGTTCGCGCTGTACCCGGTGGCGGTCAGCCATGCTGCCGACCGGGCGCCGTCCGATGCGCTGGTGCCGATGATCCAGGGTTTGCTGCTGATCAACTCGCTGGGCTCGGCCATGGCGCCGTTGGCCATTTCGCCGGTGATGACCGAGTTTGGCGAGCCGGGGCTGTTCTGGGCCTTTGCCGTGGTCAACCTGGGCATGGTGTGCTTCTTCTTGTGGCGCCGTGGCAAGCGGCCGGCGGCCGAGCATCCGGCGCCGTTCACTGCCTCGACCACGTTCTCGCCGACTGGGGCGGAATTGCGTGTGACCGAGGACCTGATGCATGCGGCGCAGGAGCATCCGCCGCTGGAGCCGGTGGAGGCTCAGGGGACTGTGGGAGCGGGCTTGCCCCGCGAACACGGGCGTAGCCCGTGCCAGACAGCTGCAGCGTCTGGGCTGGCCTCTTCGCGGGACAAGCCCGCTCCCACAGGGATCGCGCCTGCTTCTAATGTATGAGTAAGACCGTTGTGACCGCCCGTCGCGCGACGGGCACCCCCGCCATCCTCCGCCAGCCAAACGAATGACAGATCATCCGCACAGGAGCTTCGCCATGATCCGCATTCGCCCGCTTGCCCTTCTCTTCACCCTGGCCCTGGGCCTGGGCAGTGCCAGCAGTTTCGCCGCCTCCACCCCTTCCGACACCAACACCGACGCCTACCCGAAAACCGACCAGCAAGGCGGCAAGACCGCAGGCGAGGACAGCAGCGTCAACAGCCCCGGCAGTGGCAAATCCAACGACAGCAGCGACACCGGCAGCAACGCCGATGCCGCCGACGGCGCCGCAGGGGGCTCCAACAGCACCGGCGAGGCCACCGGCAGCGGCGCCGGGCACACCGGCGGCACGGCAGAAGACCAGGACAGCCGCTGACTGAACTACACTGCGGCCCATCGCCCTGCCGAGGAATCGTCATGCACCTCAAGCCCTGGCTGTTCGCCGCCTTGTTGCCTTGCACTGCCCTGGCGGCTGGCGGTAGCGCCGGCGCGCTGTCGATCAGCTCGTCGTCGTTCACCGATGGCGGTGTCATCGCCCTGCAGCAGGTCGGGCCCGACCCGGCCTGCGGTGCAGGCGAGGAACGTACCCCGCAACTGAGCTGGGACAACCTGCCCGCCGGCACGCGTTCACTGGCACTGGTGATGTTCGACCCGGACGGTGGCAAGGGCATCGGCGTGGTGCACTGGGTCGCCTACAACATCGACCCGGCGCTCGATGGCCTGAAAGAAGGCACGGCCGGGCTGACCGGCCCGACGATCATGGTGGGGCGCAATTCTCGCGGCACCCTCGTCTACCGTGGGCCCTGCCCACCCGCCGGCGACAACCCGCACCACTATGCACTGACACTGATTGCCACCGACATTCCCCTCGGCACCTTGCCCGAGGGGCTGGACCGCAATGGCCTGCTGGAGCTGTTGCAGGGGCATGCACTGGGTGCCCAGAGCCTGGTCGGGCGTTACGGGCACTGACCTGCGGGCCTATCTCCAGTACTGCGGATCGTCGACGATGCGTTCGTGCCCGGCGAACAGCCCCGGCAGCTGTTCCTTCATGTAGTCGATCCAGGTCCTGACCTTGGCATCCAGGTAATGGCGCGACGGATAGATCGCATACAGCGCGCATTCCCTCAACCGATACGGCGCCAGCAGGCGCCGTAGCCTGCCTTGCACGATGGCCTGGCTGGCCGTGTAGAACGGCAGCAAGCCAATGCCCATGCCCAGCTCGCTGGCTCTGAGCATGGCGTCGGCGACATTGGTCAGAAAGCTGTCGCGCGGGGCGATCACGCACTGATCGACCCCCTGCGGGAACACCCAGTCACCTTCGTACATCGGGTACGCCATGCGCAGGCAGCTGTGCTCGTGCAGGTCTTCCGGGCGCTCGGGCACGCCATGGGCCTGCAGGTAGCTTGGGGCGGCACAGGGGATGCTGAAGATGGTGCCCAGCGGCACGGCGATCAACTGCGAATCCGGCAGGGCCTCGTCCACGGTGATCACCACGTCGTGGCCCTCGGCCAAGGGGTCGGGGTTGCGCTGTGACAGGGTCAGTTCGATCACCACTTCCGGGCACACGGCGTTGTAGCCGGCCACCAGCGGCATCAGCAGCATGCCCAGGCCGTGCGGGCAATGCAGGCGCAGCCGCCCGCGTGGGGTGAGGTGGGCGCCGCGGGCCTCGTCCATGGCTTCGTCTGTCAGCAGCATGATCTGCCGCGCGCGCTCAAGAAAGCGCTCGCCCGCCTCGCTCATGCGCAGGCGCCGGGTGGTGCGGTGCAGCAGCCGAGTCTGCAGCTGATTCTCAAGTTCCGCGACAATCCGCGACACCTGCGCCGCAGAAATATCCAGGGCATTGGCGGCCGCGGCGAAACTGCCGCACTCCACTACCCGGGCGAAGGTACGCATGGCGTGCAGCATGTCCATGGGCTTGGCTCCTTGTGTTTTCTTATTCGTGCGTTCCAGGCAGGAATCTATCACGACTTAGCCCATTTATTGAGGATCACCAATGAATACATCATTGGTAAAACATTGAAAAAGGAGCCTGCCATGAACACTCGACGCCGAATTGCCGTGCTTGCCGCAAGCGCCCTGCTTGCCTCGTTCGGCGCCCTGGCCGACACCGCCGGCAACCCGCCGGTAGCCGCCAGCACTGACAACTACGAATACGGCATGCCGCTGGACGTGGCCAAGGTCATTTCCATCACCCCGGCCAGCAACGTCGCCGACTGCCAGGTCGGCACCGCGCACATGGTCTATGTCGACCACCAGGGCCAGACCCGCGAAGTCAACTACCGGGAAATGGGCAACTGCTCGCAGCTGTGACTCAGGCCAGTACCTGGGTGATCCAGCCGACCTGGCGGGCGAAGTCGCTGCGCTTTTCCTGGGGGATGGCGTCACGCGCACGCTCGAAGTTGGCCAGGGTCTGCTGCTTCTGGCGCAGCATACGCTGCCACTTGGTGATAAATGCCGGGCTCTTCTCGCGCATCAGCAGGGGGCCGAAGTACAGCTCTTCGGCGCTGTAGGCCGACGCCTCACCCTTCTGCGCGACGATGATCTCGTAGTCGAAGCGGTTCTCGCGCAACAGTTCTTCGCACACGATCCGATAACCGTTGGCCATCAGCCAGCCGCGCAGTTCGCGCTCGCCGCCATTGGGCTGCAGGATCAGGCGCTCGCTGCCGCTCAGGCGCTGCTTGCCGCGTTCGAGGATCTCGCACAGGGTGTCGCCACCCATGCCGCACAGGCTGACCGCCGTGATGCGGTCCAGCGCCTCGATCGCTTCCAGGCCATCGGCCAGGCGCACGGTGATGCGTTGCTCCAGGCCATTCCTGCGCACAGTGCGCTGGGCCGAGGCATACGGCGTCTGCGCCACTTCGCCGGCAACGCCCGCTTCGATCACGCCACGCAGCGCCAGGGCCACCGGCAGGTAGCCGTGGTCCGAGCCGATATCGGCCAGGCGCGCGCCCTGCGGCACATGCGCCGCCACACGCTCCAGGCGCATCGACAATGTCTGTTCGTTCAACTCAAGCCCCTTCTTTACAATCGGCGCGATTCTGACGGCCGGGGCGCGGTATTACAACGTGCGCAGGCCAAACGGTGGCCCTGGCTCGACCACCGCGGCGGGGTCGCGTAGGCTTGCGGCTTTCCTTCCGTTGCAAGGCATCCAACAATGACAGATCTCATCTACACGCCCGATTCCGACGCCGACTCCATTTCCTCCGACGTCGCCGAGTTCAACGGCATTCTCGTCACGACTCAGATTCCAGCTGATCTCGAGGGCGACATCGTGCAGCAGAGCGAAAGCACCCTGCAGGCGCTCAAGGACGCCCTGGAAAAGGCCGGCAGCGGCATGGACCGGGTCATGCACCTGACCATCTACCTCACCGACATGGCCGACCGCGCCGCCTTCAACGAGGTGTACCAGCGCTTCTTCAGCAAGCCGTGGCCGGTGCGTGCCGCCGTGGGTGTGGCGGCATTGGCCTACCCGGAAATGCGCGTGGAAGTGACCGCGATGGCTGCCAAGGGCTGATTCCCTCTCAAGGGCCGGAGTCGGCCCTATTGCTGGCAAGCCAGCTCCCACAGGTACCTCACCGCTCTGAAGGCCTGTGGGGTACCTGTGGGAGCCGGCTTGCCGGCGATGAGGCCTGACGAGTCGCCGCCCATCTCACTCGGTGAGCATGGCGTGGAGCATCCGCGCCAGCATCAGCGGGGTGTCCGGGTCGGTCAGGTAGCCCGGACGCTCCAGCAGCATGGCCCGCGGCAGCGCCGACCAGGTCTGGTACACCAGAAACTCCGCCTTCTCCCGGTCCTTGACGCGAATTTCATCGGCGAAGCGTTGCATCAACGCGGAGCTGGCCGTGGCGCTCCACAGCGGCTTGGCCTTGACCACATCCAGCCGCACCAGCTCGTCATAGTGGGTCGAGCGCACGCTGAAGGCAGGGTCGTAGAGGGTTTTCTTGTGGTGCGAGGCAAGCACAGCCCGCAACGCCAGCAAGATGCCATCGAGCAGCGTGGTGCCTTCGGGTAGCGCCATGATGTCGGCGTACAGCCCACGGCGCGCTTCGGTGCGGTAATCGTCGAACACGGCGGCGATCAACGATTCCATGGTCGGGAAATACTCGTAGATCGAACTGATCGCCACCCCTGAATCTTCGGCCAGGCGCAGCGCGCTCAGGGCTTCCCTCCCCTCGCTTTCGAGAATCTGCCTGCCGGCCTGCTTGACCGCCGTCACCAGCGCAACCGACCGTGCCTGGCGCGGCTCCTTGCGCGGTTGCGCCGGTATCGCCACCTGCACACCCGGCTTGTCCGGACTTGCCTTGATCATCTGTCATCTCTCCAGAATGCTGCCCCTTGCCACCTTGGCCAACGGATGGGCAGCACCCGGGAGTATGCGATCAGTCGACCAGCAGGGCCAGCTTGTCACGCACGCTGGCGGGGATCGGCACCGACGTGTTGCTGGCGCGGTCCACGTACACGTAGACCACATGGGCTGCTGCCGCCGCGAGCGGTTCATCGTTGCGGAACAGCGCCAGCTCGTAGCGCGCGCTGCTGTTGCCCAGGTGGGCGATCTTCATGCCGACCTCGACCCGATCGGGGAACCCCAGGGGCGAAAAGTAGCTGCACCCGGAGTTGACGATCAGCCCGATCACCGGGCTACTGGCAATGTCGAGGGTGCCCTGTTCGACCAGGAAGGTGGTGATCGCCGTTTCACAGTAGCCGTAGTACGCCACGTTGTTCACATGCCCATAGGCATCGTTGTCGCCAAAGCGCGTGGGCACCTGCGTGAAGTGGCGAAAGGCCTGGCGGCTCGGCCGCGCGGGCTTGCTCACAGGATTTCCTTATAGATCGCGTACACATCCGCCAGATTCAGTTCGCGCGGGTTGTTGCCGAGCAGGCGTTGCTGCTTGATGGCATCGCTGGCCAGCGCTTCGAGGTCGGCCTCGGCGATGCCCAGCTCGCTCAGGCGCGTGGCCAGGCCCAACTCGCCGGCCAGGCCGCCCAGGTAGTCGGCCAGCGCCGTGGCCTTTTCGCTGTCACTGCCGCGCAAGCCGGGCATGACGATATCGGCCAGTTGCGCATACAGCGGCGCCACCACCGGCAGGTTGAAACGCATCACCGGCCCCAGCACCAGCGCATTGGACAGGCCGTGGGGGATGTGGAAGCGGGCACCGAGCGGATAGGCCAGCGCATGCACCGCCGCCACCGGTGCGTTGGCGAAGGCCATGCCTGCCAGGCAGGCGCCAAGCAGCATCTGCTCGCGGGCCTCGACATCGTCACCCTGCCGGCAGGCTCTGAACAGGCTGCCAGACAACAGCCGCAGCGCCTCGCGGGCCAGGCAATCGGACATCGGGTTCTTCAGGTGGCGGGTGGTGTATGCCTCGATGGCATGGACCATGGCATCGATACCGGTCGCGGCAGTGACGTGGGCCGGCAGGCCGAGGGTCAATTCGGCGTCGAGCACCGCAAGGTCGGGGAACAGCAAGGGCGAGTAGACCACGTTCTTTTCGCCGGCAGCGGTGGTCACCACCGACACCGAGGTCACTTCCGAGCCAGTCCCGGCGGTGGTCGGCAGCAATATCAGGGGCAGGCGCGGGCCCTTGGCCTGGTTGATGCCATATACCTCGCTCAACGACTCGCCGCTGCAGGCCAACAGTGCGGCCAGCTTGGCAGCATCCAGCGAACTGCCGCCGCCCACCCCGACCACGCAGTCGGCGCCACAGGCCTTGGCCGCCTCCACCGCTGCCAGGATCACCGACTCAGGCGGGTCGGCCTGCACTTCGGCAAACACGCTCACGGCAATCCCCTCGCTCTGCAGCCCGGCGAGCAGCGCATCCAGCAGCCGCGCCGCGACAACCCCTGCATCGGTGACCAGCAATACCGACTTGCAACCCTTGGCACGCACATGCTCGGCAAGCCGGGCCGAAGCACCACGCTCGATGATCAATGAAGGCGTGGTCTGAAATACCATTTTCAACATGAAAGCCTCTCGAATAGCGGTCCGAATTGACAGCTCCACACTCATTTAAATGAGTGGTCGAGGCCCAGTGTATGCCGCCTTTCGCGTCGATCCGGCATGCTAAAAACGAATCCGGAATGACCTTCGAAAACCCTTCGGCAACTTCTTTTTATTCCTTTATTTTCAATGTGTTACCTCGCACTGCCAATACCTGGAATCCGGAACAAATCGGCACTCGCCGTCGACATACTTGGGCCGCACCCTCCCCCCGGCCTGGCCGGATTCCACACGTCGAGTAGCGAGCCCGAATATGCCCACTGCCCCCCTGTCGATAGAACAAAAAACCCAGCTGCTGCTGAACGATCCGGCAGCATTGGTCAACTATTCCCAGCACGCCTGGAACCACCTGCCCCGCGCCGAGATCGACGCACTGCAGCTCAATGGACTCAAGCAGCGCTTCGACGCCCTGCGCCATCGCATACCGGTCTTGAAGAGACTTGCCGATGCCCAGGGCGTGGACCAGATCGAACAGCTCGACGACGTGGTGCCGCTGCTGTTCGAACACACCGTGTACAAGTCCTACCCGCCGTCCTTGCTGGAGAAGCGCAGCTACGCACAGATCAACAAGTGGCTGGGCAAACTGGTGACGCCTGAGGTCGCCGAGGCCATCGCCGCCGTCAACGTCAGCGACTGCCAGGGCCTGGACGACTGGTTCGAGACCATGGACGAAGGCGTGCCGCAGTTGCGCATCAGCCACACCTCGGGCACCTCCGGCACCCTGTCGTTCCTGCCCCAGGGCGTGCACGAATGGGAGAAGTTCGCGCAACTGCGCAAGATGGTGGTGTGGAACATGGACAACCCGGACACCCCGCAGCCCAACCTGCACACCATCTACCCCTACTACCGCAAGGGCTACCTGAGCCATGTGCGGGTGCATGCAGCGATGATCCCGGCGCTGCTGCCGAGCGAATCGCACTTCCATGCCGCCTACCCGACCACCCTCAGCACCGACGTGCTGCACCTGGGCGCCAAGCTGCGCGCGGCGCAATCCAAAGGCACCCTCGACCGCCTGGTGATCAGCTCGGAACTGCTGGAAAAGAAGAAAGCCTTCGACCAGTTGCAAGCCGAGATGCCGCAACACCTGGCGGCGTTCTTCGACCACATGTCCACCCAGCTCAAGGGCCAGCGGGTGTACATCGGCGCCACCTGGAACCTGCTGCACAGCATGGCCAAGGCCGGCCTTGAGCGTGGCCTGGAAGGCGTCTTCCACCCTGACTCCTTCGTGCACACCGCCGGTGGCGGCAAGGGCGTGGTCCAACCGGAAGGCTGGCGCGAGGATGTGCTGCGCTTCACCGGGGCGCGCACCTTGAACGAGTCCTACGCCATGTCCGAAGTCGTCGGCGGCGCCCATGCACGCTGCGAAGCCGGCCACTTCCACTTCGCCCCTACGGTCATCCCCTTCCAGCTCGACCCTGAAACCAGCAAGCCACTGCCGCGCAAGGGCCGCGTCACCGGGCGCGCGGCGTTCTTCGACCTGGGGGCCGAGATCCGCTGGGGCGGCTTCATCACCGGCGATGAAATCACTGTCGAGTGGGACCAGCCGTGCAGCTGCGGCCGGCCGAGCTGCTACGTGGTCGGGCCGATCCAGCGCTACAGCGACCTCAACGGCGGCGACGACAAGATCACCTGTGCGGCAACCGAAGACTCCCATCGCCAGGCGATGGACTTCCTCAACACACTAGAGGGCTAACCCCATGAGCAAACCGATTGCGCCGATGATCATCCGCGGCAAGGTCATCACCGACAACCTGATCGATGTCGGTGGTCGCGGCGGCGACCTGATCTTCCAGACGCCGGATGCGCACAAGTATGTCGACCAACTGCCGCTGGGCAACCCGGCCAAGCTGGCCGACCTGTATACCCTGACGTTCAATGACATCCTCGACTACGCCGAAGCGCTCGGTGAACGTCTGGAGTTCGACAGGAACCCGTTCCTGCAGGAGGCCTGCGAGCTGTCGTACCTGACCGCGCCGGTGACCCCGAGCATGGTCAAGGGCAGCTACATGGGCCTGCGCCAAATGCTCACCCGCGCCTCGGTCACCGAACAGGTGGAGAACGCGGTGGGCATCAAGTACCTGGAAGGCTGGGTCAAGCAGCGCCTGCTCGACGGTACCGAACTCGACGTGCGCTGCTTCGGCGCGCGCACCCTGCATATCGTCGCCGGCAACGCCACGGGCCTGTCGCTGCTGACCATCCTGCGCAACATGGTGCTGCGCAGCGACGCGATCATCAAGGCGCCGTCCAACGACCCGTTCACCGCCCTGGCCATCGCCCGCACCATGGTCGACATGGCGCCTGACCACCCGTTGACCAAGCACCTCAGCGTCGCCTACTGGAAAGGGGGCGACCAGGCCTTCGAAGAGCGCCTGTACCAGCCGCAGAACCTGGAAAAGATCGTCGCCTGGGGCGGCTACAACGCCATGAAGCACGTGACGCGCTACGTGCAGCCGGGCCTGGAGCTGATTTCCCTGGACCCCAAGCGCAGCGCCAGCATCATCGGCAAGGCCGCCTTCGACAGCGAAGCGAGCATGCGCGAAGCCGCCGTGCGCCTGGCCAGCGACATCGGTGCGCTGAACCAGAAGGCCTGTGTCTGCGCGCGGGTGATCTACGTGCAGAGCGGCACCGACGACGCGGGCCTGGCCAAGCTCAACACCTTCGGCCGCTACGTCTACGACGCCATGCAGACCCTGCCCAACACCCTGAGCACCGTGCCCAAGCGCTACGACCCGGCACTCAAGGCCGAAGTCGACGCCCTGCGCCTGGATGACGAGTGGTACCAGGTGATCGGTGGCCAGGACGGCGAAGGTGCAGTGATCTGCTCGCAAACCGCCGACGCCGTGTCGTTCGCGCCACGCCTGGACGACCGCACCGCCAACCTGGTGCCGGTCGACACGCTGACCGAGATGATGGATGCGGTCGACGCCTACACCCAGACCGTCGGCGTGTACCCGGAAAGCATCAAGGACGAGCTCAAGGACATCCTGCCGCTCTATGGCGCCCAGCGCATCGTGTCGCTGGGCTACGCGGCCGGCTTGAAGTGGGCAGGCCCGCAGGATTCCATCGAGCCACTGCGACGCATGGGCAAGTGGATCGTCAACCAGATCGCCTCGCCTGAGACCTCCCCAGCGCCCTGGCTGCGCCCTTCGATCTAAACCTCTCCCCCGGCCCTTGCCGGGGGTTCTTCTTTCCAAAACACAAGGATTCGACCATGACCACTTGCCTGGGTTTTGCCGCCCACGACGCCCACTCGCCCCTGACGCCGTATCGATTCGAGCGGCGCGCGCTGCGTGCCGATGACGTGGCGATCGCCATTGCCTTCTGCGGCGTCTGCCACTCCGATGCGCACCAGGTGCACAACGACTGGAACAACACGGTCTACCCCATCGTCCCCGGCCACGAGATCGTCGGCCATGTCACCGCCGTGGGCAGTGGCGTGAGCCGCTTCAAGGTCGGCGACCGGGTGGCGGTCGGCTGCCAGGTGGACAGCTGCCTGGACTGCGCGCCGTGCCATGAGCATCAGGAGCAACTCTGCACCCAGGGGCCGACGCCGACCTACAACGGCAAGGATCGCCACACTGGCGAGATCACCTACGGCGGCTACGCCGAGCATATCGTCGTGCGCGAGCAGTTCGTGCTGCGCATGCCGCTGAACCTCGACCCCCGCTACGCCGCACCACTGCTGTGCGCCGGCATCACCGTGTGGAACCCGATGCGCCGCTATAACGTCGGCCAGGGTACGAAGATGGCGGTGGTCGGCCTGGGCGGGCTCGGCCACATGGCGGTGAAACTGGCCGTGGCGCTGGGTGCCGAGGTGACGGTAATCACCAGCTCACCGGGCAAGGCCGAAGATGCCCGCGCCCTGGGTGCCAACCATGTGCTGCTGTCCAGCGACGCGGCGGCCATGGCGGCCGCGGCCAATGCCTTCGCGTTCATCATCGACACCATTCCCAGCCGGCACAACGTCAACCCCTACCTGATGCTGCTGGGGCGCGAGGGGGTGATGGTGCTGGTGGGGGCGATCGAGCCGCTGGAGCCGATCCACGGTGGCTTGCTGATCCGCAACAACCGCACCTTGGCTGGCTCGCTGATCGGGGGTATTCAGGGGATCCAGGAGTTGCTGGACTTCTGCGCCGAGCATCAGGTGTTGCCCAGCTGCGAAATGATCGCCATCCAGGACATCAACGGCGCCTTCGAGCGCCTGCAGAACAACGATGTGAAGTACCGCTTCGTGATCGACATGAACAGCTTGCGTGACGTGACCCTCTAACCGCTGCCGATGCTGCGGTGTCGACCACCGCAGCATCGATGTCACTCAGCGGATGCCCGCCCCCGCCAGCGCATCCGGCGCCCACTGCGCCTTGGACAGCGTGTCGGTGTAATGGATGCCGCCATAGGCACCCGTGACACCGTTGATGTTGTAGGAACCCCCTATCAGGTCATAGATCATGAATGGTGTGACATCCGGGATGTTCTTGTCGTAGCTCTGGCTGAGGAAGGCGAACGAGCCCCGGTAGAGCTTGCCACGGGCGTCATACTGGTCGGACGCCAGGGCGATCCAGCTGTCCTCGTCGAGGTACATGCGCCGCTTGTGGTAGATGTGCCGCGCCGACGATTTCAAGGTGCCCTCCACGACCCACACACGGTGTTTCTCCCAGCGCACGAAGTCCGGGGCGAGGTGGTTGGCGGTGGTCAACTGCTTCGGGTCCAGGGCGTAGGTCAGCTTGTAGGTGTTGTAGGGCACGAACATTTCCTGCTTGCCCACCAGCTTCCACTCGAAGCGGTCCAGCGCGCCGTTGAAGACGAACACGTCATCGTAGGTGCCGGCGCCGCCGGTGCCTGGGTTGGGCGTGTCGTAGGACAGGTCCGGGGCCAGTTTCACCCGGCGCTGGCCTGGCAGGTACTGCCAGCTGCGCCGTGGCTGGGCCAACGGGTTGGCGGTGTCCTTGAGCATGATCGCCTCGCCCGCGCGGCGCGCGGGGCCGGTGTAGTACAGCTTCATCTGGAAGAACACGTCGGTGCTGTTGAACGGCTTGTTCATGTCTTCGTAGATCGGGTAGCTGGAGAACGACATGGCCGTGGTCGACAAGCTGGCCCCACCGCCTGAGTCGACGATCCACGAGTCGTACTTGACGTTGCGGTTGCCGCCGACGCGCAGCAGGTGGTTCCACATGGCCTCGCTGCCGGTGGTGGGGATCGGGAACGGCACGCCGGGCAACAGGTTCTCGATGGCCACGCCGCCGTCGATGGAACGGGTGCCGGTGGCATTCTTCACGCTGTTTTCCAGCACAGCGGCGGGCAAGGCCACCGTACGGTGGGTGGGGTACACGTTGACGTGGAAGCTGGGGTAACGCTTGGCCAGCTCTACCGTGGTGGCGGTCAACTGGCCCTGGTACTGCTCGACGTTCTTGCCGTCGATGACCAGCAGCGGCTTCTCGTCGGCGAACGGGTCCGGACGCATGCCGTCGCCGGCCTTGAAGCCGGCTGGGGCTGAAGTCAGGCCGCCTTCGTAGGCGGGGATCGAGCCGTCGGCGTTGGCTGCCCGCTCGGCGCCGACGCGGGTCAGGCTGGTGCCAAGCTTGGCGGCTTCCTGGGCGGACACGGCCGCCTGGGCCTGGCCTGCAATGATCGTCGTCAGGGCCGATGCCAATAGGCTGTAGCGCAGTTTCATCTGAGTACTCTCCACGTTGTTGTTGTCATTCGGGGGTCAATCAGAAAGTGGTCTTGAACGAGGCGGTGAGCATCCCGCGGTCCTTGAGCAAGGGCGCCAGGCCCGCCTGCGAGGTGATCTGCCCGGGGATGCAGCGGTACTGCCCGCCGCTGCCAGGGGTGTTGTTGTCGAAGCCGCTTTCACAGGTGTTGAACGGGCCGAAGGAGTCGACGTACTTGAGGTCGAAGCGGTACTTCTGCTTCACGTCCGCGGCGATGCCGACCGAGTAGCTGCCGGCGTTCTCGCTGCCGCCCAGCTGCACCGCCGAGTTGCCCTTGAGGCCGACGTTGTAGGACAGCGGCATGGACAGGTCGACGCCGGGGAATACCTGGAACCAGGTCGCGGTGAAGTTGGTGGCCAGGCTGTAGGCGTTGGTGTCGACCTTGTCGACGCCCTGGTAGCTGGAATTGCCCTTGAACGACTGCTTGCCCTTGTCGACGCTGACCAGGTGGGTCATGGCCGCTTCCATCGCCAGGGACGAGGAATCCCACAGCGGTGTATTACCAAAGCTCACCAGGCCATTGAGCACGACGTGGAAAGTCTTGCCGCGCGCCGTGCCGGTATCACCTCTGCCGGGCATGCTCGCAATCAGGTTGTCGCCGTTGACCTGGCCAAGCCCTGCCCGCTCGCTCAAGGTCGCGTTGATGGTGGTGAAGTTGCTCAGCAGCGGCATGTTCTCGCGGTAGTTCAGGTCGAGCCCGACACTGACCGGGCCCACGCCCTTGGACAGGCTGATGCCGTAGATGTCGATGTCGTCGGCGTAGGCCGCCAGGTACTCGGTGCCGGGAAGGCCGGCCACGCCGGGTTGGTGCAGGTTGGGGGCGTTGATCAACACCACCGGCATCGGGTCGGAGGTCTTGCGGTAGTAGAAGCCGAGGTTGCCGTCGAGCCAGGCCGGGCTCCAACGGGCCATCAGGCCGAAATCGCCCGTGCTGTGGGGTTTCAGGTCATGCCCACGGGAGGTGGCATAGAACGCACCGGCGCCGTCCAGCGCGGTGGGCACCGGCAGCCAGAACACGTCGCCGCCTTCGCCGAACATGTCGTAGCCGCCCATGTAGGTGCCCCCTTCCGGCAGGCGGGTGTTGCGAAACTCCAGGAAATACTGAGCGCCCAGGGTCAGTTCGGGGTTGACGGTGTAGGACATCGAGAGCTGGCTGCGCGGCAGGAACAGCTCCTTGGTCTCGGTGCCGGGCACGTTGTACAGCTTGGCCAGGTCCAGCCCCGACTGGCCGTAGTTGATGCCGTTGGCGGCGTTGAACACCGTCTCGCCCCAGAACAGGTTGTGCCGGCCCAGCTTGGCGCTGAACATCGACTCCTCGCCCACTTCGGTGCTGTAGAACACGAAGGCATCGAGGATTTCGCCGGAGGGGCCGTTGTAGTAGCGGTCGCTGTAGCGGCTCAGGCCATGGCGTTGGGCCGTGCGGCCGTTGAGCGAGTCGCCGGGGGCAATGGCGCCCGCCTGGCGCGCCGCCACCAGGTTGCCGGCGTTGCCTTCCTGGCCGGGGAACGGGTTGCTGTTGGAGCCGACGTTGTCATAGGCGTGGTCGTACCAGCTTGCGGCGCTGACGCGAAACCCCATTTTCCGCTGATAGAGCACATCCAGCTCGGTCAGCAGGTCGACCCGTTGGGTCACGGCGCTGCCGACACCAAAGTTGTGGTCGCCGTCGTTGTAGTTGGCGGCGTTGGCGATCTTCGCGTTCTGACCTTCCACCCGTTGCCCGTAGCTGAACTTGAGGGTGTTGTCGAAACGCACCGTCCAGTCTTCACGGCCGTCGCTCAGTTCGAAGGCCTGGGCAGCTGGCATCGAGGCCAGCAGCGTGGCGGTGGCCAGCAGGCCGCGACGTGTAGGGCGCAGCCCTGTGGTGCTGTGCATGACGTTGTCTCCGTTTCTTGTTGTTTTTGTCTCAGGCGCCATGGGCCCGCGAGCACGCAGGTTTTGCACGCCTGCCAACGTTTCGGACCCTGCCAGCAGCACAGTAGGATTGCCCCGATCGGAGCGGGTTACATTTAGCGTCAGCCACTTCCCTATCGATGACAGGCGCGCGACATCGACCCGGCAGATTTCCCCGCCAAGCCACTTTTCATTTGACAATCAAGGCTCTATAACTGGCTGCTGACTGCGCCACCGAGATGTCTTTCGTCACCACAGGAAAAGTAGCCACGCCATGCCCGTACAAGCACGCACCGCGGTTCTGACCAACTACCTGGATGTCGCTCGCCACCTGAAGCTGAACACGATCTCGCTGCTGGGCGAGGTGGGCTTGAGCCCTGCCCTGCTCAGCGACCCGAGCCAACGCATACCGGCCACCGCCAGCATCATCCTGTTGGAGAAGTCGGCCCGCCTGAGCGGGTGCGACACCATCGGCCTGCGCATGGCCGAGCTGCGTGAACTGGCGGATTTCGGTGAGGTGAGCCTGCTGCTCAGCCACCAGAACAACCTGCGCGATGCGCTGCAGGTGATCGTGCATTACGGGCAGCAGATCAATGAATCGCTGGCGATCTACATCGAGGAAGTCGGCAACACGGTGATCATCCGCGAAGAGCTGGTGACCGACAGGGGCACCGACAACCGCCAGTCCATCGAGCTGGCGATCGCCGTGATGCACCGCTTCTGCGCCGCCCTGCTGGGCAGCCACTGGCAACCGATCAAGGTGTGCTTCACCCATGACGCGCCCGCGGACCTGAGCGTGCATCGGCGTATCTTCGCTTGCAAGGTCGAGTTCGGCTGCGAGTTCAACGGCATCGTCTGCCCTGCCGCCCACCTTGACACGGCCATCCCCCTGGCCAATGCGGCCATGGCCCGGCATGCACAGCGCTACATGGATTCGCTGCTCGGCAAGCGCGACCCTTCGGTGGCGGGCGAAGTGCGCAAGGCCATCTACCTGTTGCTGCCCATGGGCCGCGCCACCCTGGCGCAGATCGCCCAGAGCCAGGGCATGAACGTGCGCACGCTGCAGCGCCGCCTGGATGAGGAAGGGGTCAGTTTCAGCGAACTGATCAGCAGCGTGCGGCGCGACCTGGTGGTGCGCTACCTGGAAAACCCGAGTTATTCCCTGGGGCGGATCGCCGACATGCTCGGCTATTCCATGCCCAACTCGTTCACCCGCTGGTTCATCTCCCAGTTCGACATGCCACCTGCGGCCTGGCGCAGCGAGCGCAAGATCGTCGCGCGCAAGGACAGCTGAACTGGGCGAGCAAAAAAAATCGGTCATCCGCGTGGACGGATGACCGCAAGGGAGCATGACGTGCCAGCTACGTCATGACGATGCTTCCATCAGGTTTTTTGCAGGCGCCGTCTCGTCCTGTGCACGCTGCACGCGGGCAATGTCTTCCAGGTAATGACAGCGGATGTAGAAGAACACCCCTGCCGCCGCGATGCTCATCATCGGCACCAGCTGGAACGCCCCATGCAGACCGATCAGGTCGGACACCCGGCCGGTGACGAAAGGCCCCGGGGCCAGGCCAACCATGTTGTTGACCAACGTCAGGGCCGCGAAGGCGGTGCCGTGCACCTTGTAGTGGGTCAGGTTGGCGATGGTGGCGATGGTCGGACCATTGATCCCGGTGACCATCAGCATGGCCAGGCCGATCAGCGTCAGTTGCAAAGGCCCTGTGGACTGGATCAACGCGAGCGACATCAGCAGGCAACTGCCCAGGCAGAACACCATGGAGATCTCGATCTTGCGCAGCGCCGACTGGCGGCACAGGCGGTCACTGAGCATCCCGCAGAGAATCGCCCCGCCGCCGCAGCACAGCACCATGACGCCGGCCAGCGCACCGGCCTTGCCCTCGCCCATGCCGTAGTAGCGGTTGAAGTAGCTGGGCATCCACACGATCATGCTGCCGGCGACGAAGGTCTGCAGGCCGCTGGCCAGGTACGCCGCGAGGACCGAGCGGGTGCTGTACAGCGTGCGCAGCGGATGCCTGACCGCCACCTGAGCCTTGTTCGCCGCCGTGGCCATGCGCTGTGGAGCGATTTTCGCTTCCTTGACGATCAGCGGGAACAGCGCCGCCAGCAACAGGCCGAACAGCGCCATGCTGGCGAACGACCAGCGCCACCCCAGTTTGACCGCAATCGCCCCGCCAATCGAGATGCCCAGCACCGAGCCGAACATGGCACCGGCCATGAACGCGCTGGCCAGGGTGGCGCGCATGCTGCGGGGGAACACCGACACCACCACGGCGATGCCGACACTGCCGTAGGCCGCTTCGCCGACACCGACCATGAAGCGGGCGATGAGCATTTCCTGGTAGTTGTCGGCCAGGGCGCAGCCCAGGGTGGCGAGGCTCCACAGCAGCGCCATCAGGGTCAGGCTTTTGACCCGGCCGAAGCGGTCGGCCAGCATCGACAGGGGGATCGTCAGCAGGCCTACCATCAGCGCGACGATGCCGCTGAGCAAGCCAAGCTGGCCATCGCTCAGGGCCCATTCGCCCTTGAGGATGGGGAACACGGCATTGAGTACCTGCCGTGACATGTAGTCGGAAATCAGCAAGCCGAAGGTCAGGGCGAACACGACCCAGGCGTAGCGCCGGGGAATGCCGATTGAAGTATCGATTTCTGCTTCTGCCGCACCGGCGTAATGGGTGGCCATGCTGCCTCCTCAGTTGTTCTTGTTGTTATGGCTAACAGCCGATTCACACGCCCGTGGTGTAGGAGCGGCCTTGTGTCGCGAAAGGGCTGCAGAGCAGCCCCAAGGTTCACGCTGCGCTGCAGAAATCCTGGGGGCCGCTCTGCGGCCCTTTCGCGAAACAAGGCCGCTCCTACACTGCTTTAGCGCTGGGGGACGCCACGCTGGCCTGCTACGCGGTTCGGCGCCATGCCGTTGGCCCGCAGGGTTTGCTCGATGGTCGCGTACTGCTGGCCGATGCGGTAGATGTCCCGCGCTTCCTTGCCGCTGGCAACTTCGCGGCCCAGCTCGTGGGCGATACGCACCGTCTGCTTGACCTGCTCGACCGACGAGAAGCGCTTGCCGTGCTGGTCGATGATGGTGTCTTCGTTACCCAGGCGCGGGTGCAGGCCCATGGCCAGGGCGATGGTGTTGAGCGGCAGCACGTTCTTGAGCAGCGATTCGGCGGTGAGGGTACACCGATCTGGCACGCGGTTGACGAAGTGCATGAAGTTCATCGGGTTGGGGCCGTCGAAGCCGCCGCCGATGCCGATCCAGGTGAGGTTCAGCGGGCCCTTGTAAATGCCCTTGCGCACCAGGCGCTCAAGGGTTTCATAGGCATGGATGCCGGTCAGCTGGAAGTGCGGCTGGATACCGCTTGCCTGCAGGCGCTTGAGGTGCTCGGCGACCCAGGCCGGGCCGGCCGGCACGGTCATTTCGCTGTAGGCGGCGTGGATGGCCGGGTCGAGCAAGGAAGTGCCTTCGATGCCCTCGGCGAACAGCAGCTCGGTGATGTTCATCTGGATGGTGTTAATGGCCACGGTGACCTGGTCCGGCTTCGGCGTCAGGTCCGCCAGCATGTGCCGGGTATCGTCGGACAGCCACAGGGCTTCGGCGCCCTCGCCTTCAGGGGCAAAGGAGATCGAACCGCCGACCTGGATGATCATCTCCGGCACGGCTTCGCGCACACCGGCGATCAGCTCGTTGAACTTGGAAAGACGCTTGGAGCCCTTGCCGTCCAGTTCCCGTACATGCAGGTGGAGCACCGTGGCGCCGGCTTCATAGCAGTCCACTGCGGCCTGCACGTGCTGGTCCATGGTCAGCGGAATGTCCTCGGGGAAGTCGTCGGGCATCCACTGCGGCGCGTAAGGGGCGACGGTGATCACCACCTTGTCCATGTTGTCCGGGTGCAGGGAATCGTCGAAAAACTGCATGATCATCTCCTTTATTGTTCTGACCTGCCGACAGGCGGCAATGGCGTTGAAGGAAATGTATGCGCGGGGCTTGCCGGGTGCGTCTCATCCCGCGACAGCGCCGTCACATTTGATGACAAGCGCCCTCCGGGCAGCCAAAGGTGCCAGCAAGGCATTTCACCGTTACAATGCCGCCCTAACCGTGACAGCCCGAACCTATAACGACATGTCCCTTCCAAAGAATCACCTGGAACTGCTCAGCCCTGCCCGTGACGTGGCCATCGCTCGCGAAGCGATCCTGCACGGCGCCGACGCCATCTACATCGGTGGCCCGAGCTTCGGCGCGCGCCACAACGCCTGCAACGAGGTCGGCGAAATCGCCGAGCTGGTCGAGTTCGCCCGCCGCTACCATGCGCGCGTGTTCACCACCATCAACACCATCCTCCACGACAACGAACTGGAGCCGGCGCGCAAGCTGATCCACCAGCTCTACGATGCCGGCGTCGATGCGCTGATCGTGCAGGACCTGGGGGTGATGGAGCTGGATATCCCGCCCATCGAGCTGCACGCCAGCACCCAGACCGACATCCGCACCCTGGAGCGGGCCAAGTTCCTCGACCAGGCCGGTTTCTCCCAGCTGGTGCTGGCGCGCGAGCTGAACCTGCAGCAGATTCGCGCCATCGCCGCCGAAACCGATGCCGCCATCGAGTTCTTCATCCATGGCGCGCTGTGCGTGGCCTTCTCCGGCCAGTGCAACATCTCCCACGCCCAGACCGGCCGCAGCGCCAACCGCGGTGACTGCTCCCAGGCCTGCCGCCTGCCGTACACCCTGAAGGACGATCAGGGCCGTGTGGTGGCGTTCGAGAAGCACCTGCTGTCGATGAAGGACAACAACCAGACCGCCAACCTGCGTGACCTGGTCGATGCTGGCGTGCGCTCGTTCAAGATCGAGGGCCGCTACAAGGACATGGGCTATGTGAAGAACATCACCGCCCACTACCGCAAAGAGCTCGACGCCATTCTCGAAGACCGTCCGGACCTGGCCCGCGCCTCCAGCGGCCGTACCGAGCACTTCTTCCTGCCCGACCCGGACAAGACCTTCCACCGCGGCAGCACCGACTACTTCGTCACTGACCGCAAGGTCGACATCGGCGCCTTCGACTCGCCGACTTTCACCGGCCTGCCGGTGGGCGTGGTTGAAAAAGTCGGCAAGCGCGACATGCAGGTGGTCACCGAGGTCCCGCTGACCAACGGCGATGGCCTGAACGTGCTGGTCAAGCGTGAGGTGGTGGGTTTCCGTGCCAACATCGCCGAGCCCCGTGGCGAGTTCGAGGAAGACGGCCAGAAGCGCTACCGCTACCGGGTCGAGCCCAACGAGATGCCCGAAGGCCTGCACAAGCTGCGCCCGAACCATCCGCTGTCGCGCAACCTCGACCACAACTGGCAGCAAGCCCTGCAGCGCACCTCAGCCGAGCGCCGGGTGGGCGTCGAGTGGCACGCGGTGCTGACCGAGCAGCGCCTGATGCTCAGCGTCAGCAGCGAGGAAGGCGTCAGCGTGCAGGTCGCCCTGGACGGCCCGTTCGGCGCGGCCAACAAGCCGCAGCAGGCGCTGGACCAGTTGCATGACCTGCTCGGCCAGCTGGGTACCACGATGTACCACGCCAATGCCATCGAGCTGGACGCGCCGCAGGCGTACTTCATCCCCAACTCGCAGCTCAAGGCCCTGCGCCGCGAAGCCATCGAGGCGCTGACCGAAGCCCGTATCAAGGCCCACCCGCGCGGTGCGCGCAAGGCCGAGACCACGCCACCGCCGGTGTACCCCGAGTCGCACCTGTCGTTCCTGGCCAACGTCTACAACCAGAAGGCCCGCGACTTCTACCACCGCCATGGTGTGCAGCTGATCGATGCGGCGTATGAAGCGCACGAGGAACACGGCGAAGTGCCGGTGATGATCACCAAGCACTGCCTGCGGTTCTCGTTCAACCTGTGCCCCAAGCAGGCCAAGGGCGTGACGGGTGTGCGGACCAAGGTGGCGCCGATGCAGCTGATTCAGGGCGATGAAGTGCTGACCTTGAAGTTCGACTGCAAACCGTGCGAGATGCATGTGATCGGCAAGATGAAAGGCCACATCATCGACCTGCCGACACCGGGCAGCGCGGTGGCTCAGGTGGTGGGACACATCAGCCCGGAAGACCTGCTCAAGACCATCCCGCGCGCGCCGCATTGATCGCGGACATGTAGGAGCGGCCTTGTGTCGCGAAAGGGCTGCAAAGCAGCCCCTAGCGATATCAGCAGCGCTGCAGAAATCCGGGGGCCGCTTTGCGGCCCTTTCGCGACACAAGGCCGCTCCTACAGCGAATGGGCCGCGAAGCGGCCCCTTTTACAGCCTCAGAGAATCCCCAAGCCCCGTGCAGTGCGGTCCACGGCGATGCGGGTCTTCTCCACCAGCTCATCCAGCTCGCTACGCTTGGCCACCAGCGCCGGCGCCATGATCATCCGGCCCAGGGTCGAGCGAATGATCACCCCCTCCTCAAAGCCATACGTCCGGCACTGCCAAGCCAGATCGTTCTCGTTGGCATAGCGCTTGCGGCTGCCCTTGTCCTCGGCGAACTGCAACGCCGCCACCAACCCGGCCCCCTGCACCTGGCCAATCAATGGATGGTTGGCGAACACCTCGCGCAGAATCCGCTGCAGGTACGGCCCGGTATCGTCCTTCACCTGGCGCACGATCCCTTCGTCACGCAGCGCCTTGAGGTTGGCAATCGCCACCGCCGCCGCCACCGGGTGCCCGGAATAAGTCAGCCCGTGGGCGAACACCCCGCCGCGCTCCACCAGTGCCTCGGCGATACGCTTGCTCAACACCAGGCCACCCATGGGCACATAGCCCGAGGTCAGGCCCTTGGCGATGGACAGGGTGTCGGGCTCGAAGCCGAAATACTCATGGGCGAACCATTCGCCAGTGCGGCCAAAGCCACCGATCACTTCGTCGGCGCACAGCAGCACGTCGTACTGGCGGCAGATGCGCTGGATTTCCGGCCAGTAGCTTTCCGGCGGGAAGATCATGCCGCCAGCGCCCTGGAACGGCTCGGCGACAAAGCCTGCGACGTTCTCGGCGCCCAGTTCGAGGATCTTCTCTTCCAGCTGCAGCGCGCAGCGGCGGCCGAACTCGGCCGGGGTCAGCTCGCCGCCCTCGGCGTACCAGTACGGCTCGTCGATGTGCGCAACATCAGGGATCATCCCGCCCATCTCGTGCATGAACTTCATGCCGCCCAGCGCGGTGGCGGCCAGGGTCGAGCCGTGGTAGCCGTTCCAGCGACCGATCATGATCTTCTTGCTCGGCTGCCCGACCACCTGCCAGTAGCGGCGCACGGTGCGGATCAGCACCTCGTTGGCTTCGGAGCCAGAGTTGGTGTAGATCGCGTGGCTGTAGTGGCCCGGCAGCAGGCTGAACAGCAGCTCTGACAGTTCGATCACCGCCGGGTGGGTGGTGTGGAAAAACATGTTGTAGTAGGCCAGCTGGTCCATCTGCGTGGCGGCGGCGGCGGTCAGGTCCTTGCGGCCGTAACCGAGCTGGGTGCACCACAGGCCAGACATGCCGTCCAGGTAGCGGCGGCCGTCGTTGTCCCACAGGTACAGGCCTTCACCCCGGGTGATGACGCGCGGGCCTTCGGCGTTCAGCGCCTTCTGGTCGAGGAAGGCGTGGATGTGGTGGGCCGCGTCGCTGGCCTGGTAATCGCGGGTTTCGCGTTGCGGCTGGAAAGGTGCGTTCATTGTCGTTCTCCGTGATGTAGGTCAGCGCAGCTGGAACCAGGTGGTCTTGAGCTGGGTGTATTTGTCGAAAGCGTGCAGCGACAGGTCGCGGCCAAAGCCCGACTGGCGACCGCCGCCAAACGGCACCGCCACATCCAGGGCGTCGACCGTGTTCACCGACACGGTGCCGGCCTTGAGCTGGCGAGCCACGCGGTGAGCGCGGTTGAGGTCGTCGCTCCACACCGAGGCAGCCAGGCCGTAGACGCTGTCGTTGGCCAGGCGCAGGGCCTGGGCTTCGTCGTCGAAGGCGGTGATCGCCAGCACCGGGCCGAAGATTTCCTCGCGGGCCAAGGCCGAGTCCGGGCGCACGTCGCTGAACACGGTCGGTGCAATGAAGTTGTCCGAGCCGTTGAAGCTCAGGCGCTGGCCGCCGCACAGCAGGCGTGCACCGTCGCCCTGGCCCTGCTCGATGGCGGCCATGATGCGTGCGCTCTGGGCGCTGTCGACGATGGCGCCGGCGCGGCTGGCCGGGTCCAGCGGGTCGCCAGGCAGCCAGTTGCGGGCTTTCGCCAGCAGGCGCTCGACGAATTCGTCGTGGATCGAGCGCTGCACGTACAGCCGCGAGTTGGCCGAGCACACTTCGCCCTGGTTGAAGAAGATGCCGAACGCGGCCTTCTCGGCGGCCAGGTCCAGGTCCTGGCAGTCATCGAACACCAGGTTCGGGCTTTTGCCGCCGCACTCCAGCCACACCTGCTTGAGGTTGGACTGCGCCGAGTACTGCATGAAGTACTTGCCGACCTGGGTGGAGCCGGTGAACACCAGGCAGTCCACGTCCGGGTGCAGGCCCAGGGCGCGGCCAGCGCTTTCGCCCAGGCCCGGCACCACGTTGAGCACACCTTCCGGCACGCCCGCCTCCAGGGCCAGTTCGGCCAGGCGCAAGGCCGAGAACGGCGACTGCTCGGCGGGCTTGAGCACCACGCTGTTGCCGGCCGCCAAGGCCGGGGCAACTTTCCAGGCGGCCATGTCCAGCGGGAAATTCCACGGCACCACGGCACCGATCACGCCCAGTGCCTCACGGGTGATGGTGGCCAGGGCATTGGCGGCAGTCGGCGCGACCTGGTCGTAGACCTTGTCCAGTGCCTCGCCGTACCAGGCGAACACGTTGGCGGCGCCGGGCACGTCGATGGTGTAGGCGTCCATCACCGGCTTGCCCATGTTCAGCGAGTCGAGCAAGGCCAGTTCTTCGCGGTGGGCCATCATCAGCTCGGCCAGGCGCAACAGCACCTGCTTGCGCGCCGAGGGTGCCATGCGCGCCCAGGGGCCTTGTTCGAAAGCGCGGCGCGCCGAACGCACCGCCTGATCGATTTCGGCCTCGCCGCAGGCAGCCACCTGGGCCAGCAGTTGCTGGGTGGCCGGGTTGATGGCGGCAAAGGTTTCCCCGGAGCGGGCCGACAGCGGGCGGCCATCGATCAGCGCCGAGGTGATGAAGCTTTGCCGAGCAGCGCGCTGCTGCCAATCGCTTTTCGTGTGCACGCAGGTCTCCCTTGCGGCCGCGCGGGCGGCCGGTTTGTCGTTCGAATGAGGTGTCGCGCGGGCGTCAGCGCCTTCGCAGGTAGCTTTCCAGCGGGTCCTTGCTCAGGCCTTCCTGGGCCTGGGCCAAGGAGTCGATGAACAGCGAGAACAGTTCGGACTGCTTGGCGATGTCGAGCTTGGTGTAGAGGTTCTTGCGGTGGGTCTTGACCGTGTCTTCGCTGATCCCCAGGCGCTCGGCCAGCGAACGGGTCGAGTGGCCGCGCAGCAGGTACTGGGCGATGCGGCATTCGCGCTCGGTGAGCAACGACGAGCCGAAGTTGTTCAGCGCCGCGTTGATCTGCCGGCCCAGGGCACTCTCGAAGCGCCCGCCGAGGGCGTCGATGTCCAGATGGCCCCATTGCCGGCGCACCACGGCCACCACCCACGGTGCCACGCACTTGAGGTCGTTGACCTGCTGGCGGTCCAGGCGCTGGGTGCTGGCCAGGGCCACGGCGATGGTCAGGTGCTCATCCAGCGGGACGATGAAGTTCAGCTCGTCCTCCAGGTGCGCGTGCTGGTAGAACGCCAGGTAGTACTCGCTGCGCTTGAAGTGGTCGGGCGCGACATCGCTCAGGCGGTAGCAACCGGGCGCCACGCCGTCCATGCAGGCGCGGTAGAACGGGCATAGCAGGTAATAGCCTTCAAGGTAACGCTGCACATTGCCTTCAGGCAGCCACGGGCCCTCCTCGTCCTTGACGAACAGCGCCGAGGGCAGGCCCTTGCGCGGGTACAGGAACACCGTGATGGCCTGGCACGGGGCGAGCAGCTTGAGTGCGGCGAACAGTGACTCGACGAAGCCCGGCGCGCCCTGGGCGTCGATGACACGCGCCATCTGCGCGTACCAGTCGGGCGATTTCAGCCGGTCTTTGCTCATTGTCGTGGTCCCATGTCGGGGTTGTTGTGGTTGGGATTCTTGCATGGGTTGAGGGGGGCGGCCATCACCCTTCGGGGTGAGCCTGGGGTGCATGGCGTGGTTTTTGGGGCGCCCATGAGATCGAGCGCCGCCCGCGCGGCGCATCGCGGATGAATCCGCTCCTACATTTGTTGCAACGTGCCACAGTCTGTCAGGCCATGGTTGTCCGCCTTTGGCGCCCGCCGCAATATCGCGTCGTACAAACAAGGCTGACAACCATGGCCTATCAGGCATAGGCACGTTGCAACAAATGTAGGAGCGGATTCATCCGCGATGCGCCGCGCGGGCGGCGCTCGATCTCATGACCACAAAAAATCTCAACCCTTCCACCCACAACACCCACGCACATTCCGCCCCTATGTCATCATTATCCGCCCATCCTCTGCGACCCCCCGCCCCATGCTGATCGACGAAGAACTGACCCTGAAAAAGCTCGAGACCTTCCTCGCCTTCATGCGCTGCGGCAACCTCGGCCGCGCCGCCGCCGAGCTGTCCACCAGTGCGGTCAGCGTGCACCGGGCCATCCATTCCCTGGAAAGCGCCCTGCGCTGCCCGCTGTTCAAGCACGAAGGCCGGCAACTCATCCCGCTGGAAAGCGCCTACGTGCTGGAGAAAAAGGCCCGCCAGCTGATCCAGGACGCCGAACAGATGGTGCGCCAGACCCGCGAGGCCGCCGGCTTCTACGCCGAGCGTTTTCGCCTGGGGGCCCTGTACTCGCTGACCGTGAAAACCGTGCCGAAGCTGGTGATGGGCCTGAAGCTGCGGCGCAGCGAGCTGAACATCGACCTGACCCTGGGCTCGAACATCGATTTGCTGCAGCGCCTGAAGAACCACGAACTGGAGGCGATCCTGGTATCGCTGGACGAAAGCGTGGCCGACCCTGCCTGCGAGCAGTTGCCGCTGTTTTCCGACGACATCTTCCTGGCCGTGCCCACCGACTCGCCGTTCGCCGAACAGCAGGAAGTCGACCTCGCGGACCTGGCCGACTCCACCTTCATTACCCTGACCCAGGGGTTCGCCACCCACCGTGATGGTGCGCGCGTGTTCCAGCAGGCGGGGTTCGAGCCGAAGGTGGCGATGCAGGTGAACGATATCTTCACCTTGCTCAGCATGGTCAGTTCGGGGGTGGGGTTTGCGCTGTTGCCAGGAAGGATTGCGGCGGTTTACGAGAACCGGGTGAAGTTGATTGCGCTGCAGGCGCGGTATCGGTTGCAGCAGCATATCGGGGTGGTGTTTCTGAAAGCTCGGGAGCGGGAGCCGAATCTGTTGGCGTTGCTGGCTGAATGCCGGATGTACAGCCGGGAGAATTGAGGTGCGGCCATCGCTGGCAAGCCAGCTCCCACAGGTACAGCATCGCGCTCAGGCCTTGTGCTGTACCTGTGGGAGCCGGCTTGCCGGCGATGGGCTGCAAAAAAGCAGCCCCAGGTTCGTCAGCCCACCAATCCACGCATGCAGAAGAACAACAGCGATGGCCCCAGCAGGCACCCCAGGGCGGTATAGAATGCCGCCGTCAGGCAGCCGTAGGGCACCAGCTTCGGATCGGTCGCCGCCAGGCCGCCGGCCACGCCACTGGATGTGCCCATCAGACCACCAAAAATCACCGCCGTGCGTGGGTTGTTCAGCCCGATCATCGGTGCCACGAACGGCGTCACCACCATCACCAGGATCGCCTTGACCAACCCCGCGGCGATCGACAGCGCCATCACTTCGGAACTCGCTCCGATCGCCGCACCGGTCACCGGGCCGACGATGTAGGTCACGGCACCGGCGCCAATGGTCGTCAGGCTGACGGCATCGGTGTAGCCGAAAGCCATGGCCACCCCGACCCCGGCAACGAACGACGTGCCGATCCCAAAGAACAGCGACACCACGCCAGACACCCCGGCCCGCTTGAGTTCCTCGATATTGACGCCGAACGCCGTGGCGACGATGGCGAAATCACGCAGCATCGCGCCACCCAGCAGCCCGATGCCTGACAGCAACGGAATGTCCACCAGCCCTTTCTGCCCGCCGGTCATCACCCCGCCCACATAGGACAACACCAGGCCCAGGAAAATCGCGATGGCCGAGCCGTGCAGGCGCCCCCGGGTGATCTTGTCGGAGAACCAGTAGGACAACCACATGGTCACGCCGATGACGGCAAAACCGCTGACCAGGCCATAACCGTTGATCACTTTCATCATGGATTCGTACATGGCGGTCACCGTTGTGGGGCAGTCAGGGATTTGTCGGTGCCCGCCTCAGGCTTCTTTTGCCCGATGCGGTCGAGCAGCGGGACCATGGCGAAGCTCGCGACCACGGCCACCACGCCGGCCAGGATCGCCATGGGGCCGCCGGAGAGTGCCCCGAGCACGTTCTGCTGGGCCGCCATGGCCACCACGATGGGGATGTAGATGGCGCTCCAGAACTCCACGCCTTGCTCGGACTTGGGCTTGATCAAGCCGCGCTTGCTGAGGTAGCTGCCGATGAAGATCAGCAGGAGCATGGCGATGCCGACGCCGCCGACGTTGGCCGGCACCCCCAGGAGCTTGCCCAGGAGTTCGCCGATGAACAGGCCGACAAGGGTACACAGGGCCAGGAAGGCCACACCGTAGATAATCATTGTTGTTGTCCTCGCGTTGGGTCGAAGTTGCTTGTTGTTGTCCTTCGAAAAACACGGCAGTTATCGGCGCTGGCGGCCCTCCTGACGCAACAGGGCGTCGATGCTGTCGGGTCGGGTCTGTTCCACCGCCACCACCCTGCCCTGTTCGAACACCGGCCGGGCCAGGCCGCTGAGCACGCTGCCAGGGGGCATCTCCAGGTGCAGGCGCACCCCGCGTTCATAGGCGTTGCGCACCGTAGCACGCCAATTCACCAACCGCGCCATGTTGCCGGCGAGGTCGTCGCGCAGGCGCTGCGGGTCGTGGATCGGCCGGGCGCTGCTGCCGCTCAGGTAGGTGATGCGCGGGCGGCGCAGTTCAACGTCGGCGAAGGCCGCCGCCAGCTCGGCGGCCGGGCCGTCGAGCAAGGCGCAATGGGATGGCACGCTGACCGCCAGACGCCGGGCCACACCCTGGCCACGGCTGCGGGCACGGGCGGCGACCTCGGCCATGGCCGTGTCGCTGCCGGCAATGACGATCTGGTTATCGCTGTTGAGGTTGGCCAGGTAGACCTCGCCGCCCACCTCTGCCAGCAAGTGCTCGACGCTGGCTTGGTCGAGGCCGCTCAGGGCAGTCATGCCGTAACCCTGAGGGTAGGCGCGCTGCATCAGCTCACCCCGCAGCGCCACCAGGCGCACGGCGTCCGGCAGCGCCAGGGCGCCGGCGGCGACGGCAGCGGGATAGGCGCCAATCGACAACCCCGCCACATAGTCGGGCGCCGGGCTGCGCTGCATCAACCAGCGCGCCCAGGCCACCCCGGTCAGCAGCAGGCACAGCTGCACGGCGCGGGTGCCCTGCAGGGCCTGCGGGCTGTCCAGCGTGAGCACCCGCTCGCCCAGTACATCGCTGGCCTCCTCCAGCAGCGCTGCGCTGCCCTCGGGCAGGCGCTGCAGCATCCCCGCCTGCTGGGCGCCCTGGCCAGGGAAGGCGAACAGGCTGCTCACGCTGCGCACTCCAGCCGGTTCCACGGGTCGGCCACCAGCCGTGCCCCCAGCGCCGACTTGAGCAGCACGCGCCGCGCCACCCCGGCCCATTCGCGCAGGGCGACGGCACCGGTCGGGGTTTCCAGTTGCACATCGATGCGGCACGGGCCGCAGTCGAGGATATCCAGCAGCTCGCGTGCCTTGGCCCGCGCCAAAGGCTTGGAAGTGCGGATCACCAGGTCGAGGTCGCTGGCCGCGTGCAGCACATCGACCCCGGTCGCCAGCTGGTAACCCACCCCGCCCGTTGGCCCCCACTCCAGCCCGAAGGCGTCGAGTACAGGCGCCACGCTTGCCAGTGCCTGCAACGCAGCCCAAGGGCTGGAGCCCTGCCAGCGCAATGCTTCGGGGCTCAGCTGGCGACAGATGTCGGCCAGCCGCATTTCCACGCCCAGGCGCTGCGCCCGCCCCTGCCCACGCACGCCCACTGCTAACCAGCCTGCGGCGCACACGGCACGCCGCACCACCACGGGCTGCCCGGCCGCGAGCACCTGGGCGACCCAGGCCGGGGCATCGGCAGGCAACGCCGCCGGGGTCATCCCCCAAAGCAGGTCATGGGGCTGCGGGGCGTTCATCTCAGGCCTCCTGCCATTGGCTGCGCAGGCGTGCACGCACCTCACGGGAGGCGCTGCGATGCTCACCGGCCAGGCGTGAAGACAGGTCGGTCGAACCGCCGATATCGCGCACCGCCTCGGCCAGGCAGGCGCGGACCTGCGCCAGGTCGGCTGCACTCGGCGCGTCAGCGTTTTCTACGCCAAGGCGCCGCCACAGCAGGCCCAGCGAGGCATAGCTGGCCAAGTCATAGGCCATGGGCGGCACGTCGGCGGCCAGGGCTTCGAGCTGTTCGACGCTGCGCAAGGTGATGCGCGCCGCTGCCGCCTTGCCCATCGCGTGCACCATCACCCCACTGTCATCCAGGGCGATCAGCCGTTGTGCCTGATAACCATGGGCAAGGAAGGCGCCAGACATGGCCTTGCCCACCAGCAGGCCGATGACCGGGTGCCCGGCCAGTCGCGCCTGGGCATAGGCCTGCACGGCTGCGGCCAGGGCCTGGTGGATACCCAGTGCCTCCTCACGACGGCCATAGGCCTGGCTCGGCACATCGATGACCGCGACGATGGCGCGTTTCTCGCCATCGCGGTCCAGCTCGACCGCCTCGCTCACCGCCTTGGCCAGGCCCCAGCCTTCGAGCAGGCCGACCTCGCCTGAGCGGGCGCGGGGGAACGGGTTGTGCGCATCCGGCACCACGGCGATGAAGCGCGCCAGGCGGTGGTCCAGTTCGCCGTCGATGACCTTCACCGAGGCGGGATAGCCCAGCAGGGCTTCGCCACCGGCCAGGCCCGGCAGCCAGTTCAAGGCACGGTTCATGGGGCATCTCCTTGGTAAAGGGCGCGCACGGCGGCGGCATCCAGTTGCGGGCAGTCGTCGCCCAGGCTTGCCAGCCGCTCCAGGTACCAGGCGTGCTGGCCGGCGCGGTCGGCGGGCGCGGTGTCCAGCAGCTGCAGCAACTGCTGGCGAATGCTGTCGACATCGTCAGCCACGTAGCCGTCCACCAGGACGCTGGCATGGCGCTGCTCGCCACCGGTCAGGCTCCAGATGAACGGGCGGTCCTTGGCGTCGTACTCGGCAATGCCGGCTTCCTGTTCGATCACTTGCGGGCCGTTGAGGCCCAGGCGCGCTTCGCGGGTGACCAGCAGGTGGCTGCACAGGCCGGCAGCGATGGACATGCCGCCGAAGCAGCCGACCGAGCCTGCGACCAGACCGACCACCGGCTGATAGGCACGCAGCTCGACGATGGCTGCCTGGATCTCGGCAATCGCCGCCAGGCCCAGGTTGGCCTCCTGCAGGCGCACACCGCCGGTTTCCAGCAGCAGCACGGCGCAGGTGGGGATGCCGTTGCGGTTGTCTTCGATGGCCAGCTCCAGAGCGCCGGCAATCTTGGCCCCACCCACCTCCCCCATGCTGCCGCCCTGGAAGGCGCCTTCGATGGCGGCGATGACGGTGTTGCGGCCCTCGAGCAGGCCCTTGGCAATGACCACGCCGTCGTCGGCCTGGGGCACGATGCCCTGACGCGGCAGCCAGGGCGACATCAGCCGTTCGAATGGGCCAAGCAGTTCGCGGAAACTGCCGGGGTCGAGCAAGGCACGGGCGCGCTGGCGTGCACCCAGTTCGACGAAGCTGCGGCTCTGCAGCAGACGTGCGATGTCAGTCATGGCCGATCTCCTCGAAACCTTGCTCCAGGCGCAGGCGCACCACGCCGGGGGTGGCGCCGAAATCATGGATGTCGATCTTCACGGCCGGCACGCTGCGGCCGTCGAACAGGCGCTGGAACAGCTGGCTCCAGCGGGCGCTGCTGCCGTTGACCGAGGTCACCACCTGGATGTCCAGTTGGCCGGGGGTGCCGGGTTCGATCAGCACTTCCAGGTCGCCGGAGCTGACGCAACCGACCAGGGTGCGGCCACGGCCAGGTTCGGCGGCGGGGAATTGAAAGGTCAGGGTTTCCATGTCACAGGCTCCCGGTCTTGTCGAGGAACAGGCAGGCGGCCAGCAGATCGGCGGCGCCTCCTGGCGAGGCATTCATGTGCAACAACTGGGTGTCGAGCAGGCGCAGCTGGCGGCGCCCGTCAAGGCTGGCGCAACCGCCAGCGGCGAGTACGGCACGGGCGCCCTGCTGCAGCGCTTGCAGGCCTTGTGGGCCTGCGCGCCAGAGCACGCAGGTGTCGCTCAGGGCGGCCATGATCGCCAGCAAGGCATCGAGCCGGGCGTGGTTTTCGCTGGCACCGGCGGCGCGGCTACGGCGCAGTTGCGGCAGGCCGTGTTCGATGACCGCGGGGAAGCCTTGCTGGGCCTGTTCGCGGGCACCGCTGGCGCCGTAACGGCGGCGTACCTGGTTGCCGTGGCTGTCGGGGGCAATGGCTTGCGGGTCGTCGATCAGGGCGATACGGCCGGCGCGGGCTGCCACCGAGGCGGCATCGGCGCGGGTGTCCAGGGCGCGGGCTGCCACCAGCAGGCCCAGGGCCCAGATTGCGCCACGGTGGGTGTTGACGCCGCCGGTGGTGGTCAGCATGACCGCCTCGCCGTCGCGACCGATGCGGCCCAAGGCGGCGCGCAGGGGGACGCCGATCTGGCCATGCTGCTCGGCGGCTTCGGCCATCTGGCGCAGGCAGGGCCACAAGGACAGGGCCGAGGCGTGCATCAGGGCCAGGGTCATGTCGCTGTGGGCACCGCTGCTGCGGCGGTCGACCAGGCCGGGTTTGGGGGAGAGCTCGGCTTCGTCGATCAGGGATTCAACGGCTAGGTCGGCCAGGTGATCGGTCAGCGGGATTGGGGTTGTTTTTGCTGGCCCTATCGCCGGCAAGCCGGCTCCCACAGGGAGCGTGTTGAGGGCATTCATTACCAGCTCCTGAACCGTGCGGGGGGGTTGTAGAGGCCGCCGGACCAGTCCACCAGGTCGGCGATGCTGCGCGCGGCGAGCAGTTCGCGGCTGGCGTCGGTGCGGCGGATGCCGAGGTCTTCAGGCAAGGCCACCAGGCCTTGCTGGCGCAGGCGCAGGGTGTCCTTGGGGTCGTGCCGCAGGCCGATGGCGGTGACGCCGGCCACGGCGGCGATCATCTGCTGGCGCTCTTCCAGGCTGCGCGCTTTGTACAGGTAGGCGATGCCCTCTTCGGTGAGCAGGTGGGTGACGTCGTCGCCATAGATCATCACCGGCGCCAGCGGCATGCCGGCCTTCTTCGCCACCTCGACCGCGTCGAGGGTCTCGACGAAGGTGGGCTTGCCGCCTTCCTGGTAGGTCTCGACCATCTGCACCACCAGCTTGCGGCCGCGTTCGAGCATCGTGTCGGGCACGGTCATGTCCAGCCAGGCCGGGGTCGCATGGCGGCGTCCGCGAGGGTCGTGGCCCATGTTCGGGGCCCCGCCGAAGCCGGCCAGGCGGCCACGGGTGACGGTGGAAGAATGGCCATCGCCATCGACCTGCAAGGTGGCGCCGATGAACAGGTCGACCGCGTACTGCCCGGCCAGCTGGCACATCATGCGGTTCGAGCGCAACGAGCCGTCGCGGCCGGTGAAGAACACGTCCGGGCGCTGGGCGATGTAATCTTCCATGCCCAGCTCGGTGCCGAAGCAGTGCACGCTTTCGACCCAGCCGGTCTCGATGGCCGGAATCAGCGTCGGGTGCGGGTTGAGGGTCCAGTTGCGGCAGATCTTGCCCTTCAGGCCCAGCGATTCGCCGTAGGTCGGCAGGATCAGCTCGATGGCGGCGGTGTTGAAGCCGATGCCGTGGTTCAGCGACTGCACCTGGTGTTTTTCGTAGATGCCGCGGATCGCCATCATCGCCATCAGCACGTGCACGGGCTTGATGTGGCGCGGGTCGCGGGTGAACAGCGGCTCGATGTAGAAAGGCTGGTCGGCGACCACCACGAAATCCACCCACGAGGCCGGGATATCGACCCGTGGCAGGTCGTCGACCCGGTCCACCAGCTGGTTGACCTGGGCAATCACCAGGCCGTCGCTGAACGCGGCCGGCTCCACCAGCGCGGGGGTGTCTTCGGTGCTGGGGCCGGTGTACAGGTTGCCTTCGCGGTCGGCCATGAAACCGGCGACCAGGGTGACGTTGGGGATCAGGTCGACCAGCAGCCGCGAGTACAGCTCGATGTAGGTATGGATGGCGCCGACTTCGAGCAGGCCGTCTTCCAGCAACTGGCCGATGCGCAGGCTCTGCGGGCCGGCGAAGGAGAAGTCGAGCTTGCGCGCGATGCCGCGCTCGAACAGGTCCAGGTGCTCGGCGCGGCTGACACTGGGCATGATCATGTGCAGGTCGTGCAGGCGTTCGGGGTCGGCCTTGGCCAGGGCGCGTGAGAGGAAGTCGGCCTGCTTCTGGTTGTTGCCTTCGAGCACCACCCGGTCGCCGGGGGCGATCAGCAGTTCCAGGGCTTCGACGATGCGCTCGGTCGGCAGCACCACACCGTCGGCGAGGTGGCGGACGCGTTCCAGGCGGCGCTGCTTCTCGGCGCGCCGCCTGGACCATTGCGGCGGTGGATTCTTCGTTATGGTCATTTGTGACTCCACGGGTTCGCTGTCGTGGAGGCACAGTAGGACGGGCTAGCCAACCCGATCAATCAAGCCGGGTGCGCGTTCGTTACGCTCAGGTTAACGGATACGCGATTTTCAGCGCCGGGGGGATGGCAAGCGAATCAGCGACCAGCCGGCCTCGGGTTCTTCCAGGACCAGGCGCACGCCGCCAAGCGGCGTGGGATCGAGCAGCTTCGGCGCCAGGTCGCCGACCATCCAGTTGGCGGTGTTGGCGGCGATGATGCGTCCATCGGCACTGATCAATACGGCTTCGTGCTCAAGACGCATGAGGCTGCACACCAGCATCTTCTCCAGGTTGTGCAGCGACAGGTCGAGCCCCGCGACACCAATGAATTGCCCCTCGACAATGATCGGCATGGTGAAGGTCAGCACGTACATGTTGGTGCCGTAGAGGTCGACGTAGGGGCCTTCGACGCTGCTGTTGCGCGAGTCGCGCGGGCGCGCGTACCAGGGCATGTTGGTGTAGTCGTAGAAGTTTTCCCGGCGCCGGTCGAAGTTCGGGCGCAGCGGCAGGGTCTTGCCGCCGTCGGCCAGGTACCACCATTCCAGGTGCATTTCGCGGTCCGCCAGGCAACCGGGCTCGACGATCACCCCGCCCCCGCAACCGAACGCGCCGGTGGCCAGCAGCTGCTCGTCGATGGCCGGGCGCAGCAAGGCCAGGTCCTTGGAGGCCGGCTGGCGCCCTTCGGCCAGTACCCGCGTCCACTGCTCGACCGCCACATCCACCAACTGCCGCACCTGGCCAAAGACGGTGCCCACCGTGCTGTTGAGCTGCTGGGCACACAGCAGCAGAGGGTCGCTATCGATCGCGGTAGACATGGCATTTCCTCACGCAGTTATTTTTGTAGAGTGTTGTGGTCAAGGGTCAGGCCGGGGTTTCGCCACCGGCCAGCAACTCCAGGCGCAGCGCCATCAGGCGCTTGATGCCGCGGCTGACATGGGCCTCGGCCAGCGCGCCGGCCAGCACCGCGTCACCATTGACCAGGGCGTCGAGAATCGCCCGGTGCTCGTGTTCGATCACGCTGACTTCGCCGCCGCCGGCGGCCTCCATCCACAGCAGCTCGCCGACTTCCGACTGCAGGCGCATCTCGGCATGGGTCAGGCGCAACGACTGGGCCGCTGCCGCCACTTCGATATGGAACCGCGCATCGGCGCGGTGCCGGGCCAGGCGGGTGGTGGCCTGCCTTAGCGACTCGATGTGCTGGGCGATGCGCGCCTGTTGCTCGCGGGAGCTGCGCTGGGCGGCCAGGCGCGCGGCGGTGCCGGAAATCGCCATTTGCTCATCGCCCAGGTCGCGCAGGTCGGGGCCGCTCATTTCGCGCAGGCGGCTCAGCAACAGCGGCTCGGGCAGTTCCACCGGCGCGCAGACGAAGCTGCCGCCGTTGCGCCCGCGACGGGTTTCGATCAGCCCGCGCTGGCGCAGGACCACCAACGCTTCGCGCAAGGTTACGGTGGCCACCCCCAACTGCAGCGCCAGTTCGCTTTCGCTGGGCAGTTGCTGGCCTTCGGTGAACAGCCCCAGTTCGATGGCCTCCACCAGTCGCCGCGCCACTTCGTCGGTACGGCCTTCCTGGCGCAGGCGAATGAAAGCGGTGCTGCGGGCAGTATTCAGGGCACTCATTGACTCTCCCTATTCAGTGTGTTCGACCAGGCCCTGGGGCAACGGGTTAAACGTTCAGTTCCGTATCTTATAGCGAATGGGCGGTGGCTGATACGGTCGCTGCAACGCCGCTGCAACCGCTTGAATGCGGCGCACGACCTATTATCGCCAGGGGAGTTGGCAAACTTCAAACATTAAGATATGTTTTCATATGTTTACGGTTTACCACAACGATAAAACCCCTCAAGGGAACCGCCATGCAAACGAAACTACTGATCAACGGCCAGCTGATCGCAGGTGACGGCGCCAGCCATGCTGTGTACAACCCCTCCCTGGGCGAAGTCATGGTCACAATCAACGAAGCCAGCAGTGCACAGGTGGATGCCGCTGTGCAGGCGGCCGATCAGGCGTTCGATGCCTGGTCGCAAACCCCGCCCAAGGACCGCGCCGCCCTGCTGCTCAAGCTTGCCGACCGGATCGAAGCGCAGGCCGAGGTGTTTGCCTACCTGGAGTCGCAGAACTGCGGCAAGCCCTACCAGGCCGCACTCAACGACGAAATTCCCGCCGTTGCCGACGTGTTCCGCTTCTTTGCCGGTGCCAGCCGCTGCATGAACGGCTCGGCCGGTGGCGAGTACCTGCCCGGCCACACCTCGATGATTCGCCGCGACCCGCTGGGCGTGATCGCCTCCATCGCGCCGTGGAACTACCCGCTGATGATGGTCGCCTGGAAGCTCGCCCCTGCCCTGGCCGCCGGTAACAGCGTGGTGCTCAAGCCTTCCGAGCAGACCCCGCTGACCGCACTGAAGCTGGCCGAGATCATCAACGAGCTGTTCCCGGCCGGGGTGGTCAACATCCTCTTCGGCAAAGGCCCGAGCGTGGGCGAGCCGCTGGTGACCCACCCGAAAGTGCGCCTGGTGTCGCTGACCGGCTCCGTGGCCACCGGCGCGCGCATCGTCGCCAACACCGCCAGCAGCGTGAAGCGCACCCACATGGAACTGGGCGGCAAGGCCCCGGTGCTGATCTTCGACGACGCCGACATCGACGCCGCGGTCGAAGGCATCCGCGCCTTCGGCTTCTACAACGCCGGCCAGGACTGCACCGCCGCCTGCCGCCTGTATGTGCAGCAAGGCGTCTACGAGACCTTCGTGCAGAAGCTTGGCGAAGCGGTCGGCAGCATTCGCCATGGCCTGCAGGACGACCCGCAAACCGAGCTGGGCCCGCTGATCACCCGCGACCACCTGGAGCGCGTGGCAGGTTTTGTCGAGCGCGCCAAGGCGCAGCCGCACATTCGCGTCATCACCGGCGGCAACCGTGTACCGGGCCCCGGCTACTTCTTCGAGCCGACCGTGCTGGCCGATGCCCGCCAGGACGACGAGATCGTCCAGCGCGAAGTCTTCGGCCCGGTGGTCAGCGTCACCCCGTTCAGCGACGAAGCCCAGGCCCTGGCCTTTGCCAACGACTCCGACTACGGCCTCGCCTCGTCGGTCTGGACCCGTGACGTCGGCCGCGCCAACCGCCTGGCCGCGCGCCTGCAGTACGGCTGCACCTGGGTCAACACGCACTTCATGCTGGTCAGCGAAATGCCCCACGGCGGCATGAAGCAGTCCGGCTACGGCAAGGACATGTCCATGTACGGGCTGGAAGACTACACCTGCGTGCGCCACGTGATGTTCAAGCACTGAGCCAGCTTCGCTTTCGCCATAAAACATATAACACAATAGGTAATATGGCTTTACGCACTGACCGTGCGCCCTGCCATCACCTGAACGAGGTGTGACACCCATGCTTATCACCGGCATCAAGAGCCGCCCGGTCTATGACCGCCTGCAACCGATGACAGGGGGCCTGCGCCACCTGGTCGCCGGCCAGGGCAGCGGCGGCGCGGCCATGCTGCGCCTGATCGGCGACATGACCCCCAGCCAGCGCCAGGCCAGCACCCTGCTCTACTCCACCGAGTCGTTTTCCGGGCACAACCACCTGGCTGAGCTGCGCCAGGCCCAGGTGGGCGATCTGCAGGTGTTCGACACCAACCAGGCGCTGATCGGCGGCCTGCGCCGCCTGCTGGAAAGCGCGTACATGGGCACCCGCCTGTACCTGAGCGGTTCGGAAAGCTTCATCGGCACCACCATGCAGGCCGCCAACGCGGTGGACCTGAACCGTGACGAAGTGCTGCGCGAACACAGCGGCACCCTGGTTCGCCGCGTCTGGTGCGCCCACTGCGACACCTACACCGAGAACGTCACTCACCGCGTCTTCACCTGCCCCGGCTGCCAGCTGGACCTGGTGGTACGCGACCACTACTCCCGCCGCCTGGCTGCGTTCCAGGGTATCAAGGCTGACGGTGAAGTCCCGGGCGAAATGCCAGCTGCCGAGGAGCTCGACACATGAACACCCACAACGGAACCCTCAGCGTGCGGGTCACCCGCATCGAGACGCTCACCCCGGAAATCAAGCGCTTCACGTTCGTCGATCCGGACGGCAAGCACCTGCCGGCGTTCTCTGGCGGCAGCCATGTGGTCGTGGTGATGCAGGACGGTGACAAGACCCATCGCAATGCCTATTCGCTGATGGGCTCGCCGTACGATTCCAGCGCCTACCAGATCGCCGTGCGCCGAGTCGAAGACGGCCGCGGCGGCTCGCGTCACCTGCACGAAGCCGTGACAGAGGGTGCGCTGCTGCAGATCCTGCAGCCGGCCAACCTGTTCCCGCTGGCCAAGCATGCCCGCCAGCACGTGTTCATCGCCGGTGGCGTGGGGATTACCCCGGTTTACTCGCAGATGGAAGAGCTGCATACCAAGCAGGCCAGCTTCGAGCTGCACCTGGCCGTGCGCGGCCCGGAGCACACCGCGCTGGGCCTGGAACTGCAAGCCCGCTATGGCGCCCGTGTGCATCTATACGTGCAAGGCCAGGATGAGCGCATGGACATCCGCGGCATCCTCGCCGAGCGTCCGCTGGGCAGCCACGTCTACGTCTGCGGCCCGGACAGCATGATCGACGACACCGTCGACAGCGCCCACGCCCTGGGCTGGACCGACAGCCACATCCACTTCGAGCGCTTCACCGAGCAAGGCTCCACCGGCCAGCCGTTCAGCGTCACCCTGGCCCGCCAGGGCGTGACCATCGACGTGCCGCCGGACCAGTCGCTGCTCGAAGCCGCCGAACAGGCTGGCTACAAGGTGCCCTACCTGTGCCGTGGCGGTGCCTGCGGTTACTGCGAAACCGAAGTGCTGGACCTCGACGGTGAGCTGGATCACCGCGACGACTGGCTGAGCGACGAAGACAAGCTGAGCCAACGCAAATTCATGCCGTGCGTATCCCGGGCCTCCTGCAGCCGCCTGGTCGTAGACCTCTGAGACGAGAACAAGAAACCATGACCGTGTTCAAGCCGATCGAAACCTATTCCGACGACTACTCCTACAGCAACAGCCGCGACGCCATCCTGCGCCTGCCCTTCCCCTACCCGGAAGACCAGTACATGTACTCGATGAACGTCGAGCCGCATGTGCCGTTCGGCGTCGGTGCCCTGCGCGCCCAGTTCGACATCGACGAGCACTACATCTCCGAGTGCCACCACCGCGCGCAGACCCTCGACAGCCAGCCGGGCGTGCACTACGCCGCGCTGCCGCACATGATGGAAGCGCAGTGGGACTTGCTGGAGCTGCTGATGGAGTCCTACTCGCGGGACTTCCCCGAGCACTTCACCCTGGAGAAGAACGGCAGCCAGTGGCACTGGATCAATCGTCCGCTGCAGATCGACCAGACCTTCACCTTCGGCGACGCCAGCACCCTGCCGATGGAGCCGATGGAATACATCACCCGTCAGGCCCAGGGCGAATTCATCCTCCTCGAAGAGCGTGACGAGACCCTGGTGATGGGCGCCGGCATGGCCACTCAGCGCGCCGACTATTCGCTGCGCTTCAACCTGGGCATGAGCTTCATGGAGTTCCACGGCCCGGTGCCGAAACTGCACGAGATGGGCATCCTGCAGCGCGCGCTGAAATTCCTGCTGCGCCTGCGCCCAGGCCACCCGGTGCGCCGCACCAACTGGTCGATCACCGTCAACCCGCGCCTGGAAACCTCGGCCGAGACCCTGCCGGACTGGGCCCCGGACCGCACCACCGTGACCGCGGAAAACGCCGGCGAGCTGGTCAACCTGCGCATCGAACTGCAACCGCTGCACCGCCTGCCGCGCAGCAACGCCGTGCTGTTCCCGGTGCGCACCTACCTGGTCAGTCTCAAGGAGCTGGCCGAGGCCGCGCCGCAGTGGGCCAAGCGCATGCACCGGGTGATCCGCGACCTGGACCAGGAACTGGTCGACTACAAGGGCTTCACCCGTTACCGCGACGCCATGGTCACCTGGCTGTCGCAGTACGACGACGGTACGCCTGTCGACGAAAGTCTGCAGCAGTAAGCCTTTTCTCCACGAGCGCGCCATACTGGCGCGCTTTTTCGTAACGCTGTGCATGCCAACCAGGGATTACCCCGATGAAAACAACAATACGCAATGCCTTGCCCGAGAGCTGGAGCCTGGTGTTCTCTTCCGCCGCCTCCGCTTATGGTGTGGGCCTGCTCGGTCTTTGGGCGCTACCGTTTCTGATCAGCGCGATCATCAATGACCTCAAGCTCAACGAGGCCCAGGCCGGGCTGCTGATGTCGGCCGAATTCATCTTCACCATGCTCGCCTCGCTGCTGGTAGCGCCGCTCATGGGCCGCGCCCCACGCCGAACCCTGGCGTTGGGTGGCACCCTGCTGGCGATCGCCGCCAACCTGGTCAGTGCGCACATGACCGACCTTTATGCCCTGGGCGCCGTGCGCTGTGTGGCCGGGGTCGGCGCGGGCCTTGCGCTGGCGTGCGGCAACGCCTGCGTGGCCAGTGCCAAGCAGCCCGACCGTATCGCCGGGCACATGAACATCCTCTCGGTGCTGCTGATGATCGTGGTCATGCTCGGCTACGCCAAGGTCATGGCGCTGTACGGCCTGGCCGGGCTGTACAACGCCATGGCCGCGACCATGGCGGTCATGCTGCTGGCGATCCCGGTGATGGAGCAGCGTGCACCGGTACTCGAAGCGACGGTGGCGACGCGCAAAGGCCCTGGCAATGTGCTGCTGAGCCTGCCGGCCATCTGCATGATGCTGGCGATGTTCGTGTTCCAGGCCCGCGACACCATGGGCTGGGCGTTCGTCGAGCGCATCGGCACCCTGGTCGGCTACAACGGTGACGAACTGGGCGTGTTGCTGTCGTTCCAATCATTCGTCGGCCTGATCGGTCCGCTGCTGGCGGCGATGATCGGCAAGCGCTTCGGCCTCAGCACTCCGGTGATCCTGGCCATTCTGCTGACCGGCGCGACCAGCCTGTGCTACGTGCTGGGCGAGCACTCCAAGACCATGTACACCATCGGTGTGATGACCATCTGCATCACCTACTTCTATGCCCTGAGCTACCTGACCGGGCTGGCTGCGGCGCTGGACCGCGAAGGGCGTGTGGTGGCTGCAGCGAGCAGCTTTCTTAGCCTGGGGCTGGCGGTGGGGCCTGCGATTTCCGGGGGGTTGATCTCGCTGGGCGGGTTCAGTCTGGCGGCCTGGGGCATTGGGGTTACCGTGGTGCTGACGTTGATGCTGGTGGCTATCCCCTTGGCGAGCATTCGCCGTGAGCAGGTTCCTGCAGTCCTGGCGACCGCCTGAGGTTCGGCGGCGCGGTTGAGATCGAGCGCCGCCCGCGCGGCGCATCGCGGATAAATCCGCTCCTACATTTGTTGCAACGTGCCTATGTCTGATAGGCCATGGTTGTCAGCCTTGTTTGCACGACGCGATTTTTCGACGGGCACCCAAAGCGGGCAACCATGGCCTGACAGACCGTGGTACGTTGCAACAAATGTAGGAGCGGATTTATCCGCGATGCGCCGCGCGGGCGGCGCTCGATCTTGACCGCGCTGAAAAACTCGACCCAGGCAAAAATGCAGGCCACCCCTGCATTTTTGCCGATTGTGGACGACAAATTCGCATGCCACGATCTCGCGATACTCCAGCGCCCTCCAAACTTCACTTGGAAAATCAATAACAAAGCAGGGAGAACGCGATGACCGCGCACGCTCATACCTCGGCAACGGCTCATGTACTGGCCGAGGTCCGCAACCAGATTGGCCACCTCACCCTCAACCGCCCCACCGGCCTCAATGCCTTGACCCTCGACATGGTGCGCAGCCTGCGCCAGCACTTCGACCGCTGGGCCGAAGACCCGCAGGTGCTGGCCGTGGTGCTGCGCGGCGAAGGCCCCAAGGGCTTCTGCGCCGGTGGCGATATCCGCTCGCTGTACGACAGCCACAAGGCCGGCGACACGCTGCATGAAGACTTCTTCGTCGAGGAATACGCCCTCGACCTGCTGATCCACCGCTACCGCAAGCCGGTGCTGGTGCTGATGGACGGTTTCACCCTCGGTGGCGGCATGGGCCTGGCCCAGGGCTGCGACCTGCGCATCGTCACCGAGCGCAGCCGCTTAGGCATGCCCGAGGTCGGCATCGGCTACTTCCCGGATGTCGGCGGCAGCTACTTCCTGTCGCGCATTCCGGGCGAGCTGGGCACCTACCTGGGCGTCAGCGGTGCCCAGATCCAGGCCGACGACGCGCTGTACTGCGGGCTTGCCGACTGGTACCTGCCCAGCGACAAGCTCGCGGCGCTGGATGAAGGCCTGGACCGCCTGACCTTCACCGAGCAGCCGCTCAAGGACCTGCAGAACCTGCTGGCCAAGCTCGGCAGCCAGACCCTGGGCGACGCGCCGCTGGAGAAGCTGCGCCCGGCCATCGACCACTTCTTCGCCCTGCCCGACCCGGCGGCGATCATCGAACAACTGCGTGCCGTCAACCTCGGCGACAGCCATCAATGGGCCCTGGCCACTGCCGACCAGCTGGAAAGCCGCTCGCCGCTGGCGATGGCGGTTACTCTGGAAATGCTGCGCCGGGGCCGTCACCTGGCGCTGGAAGACTGCTTCGCCCTGGAGCTGCACCTGGACCGCCAGTGGTTCCAGTACGGCGACATCATCGAGGGCGTGCGCGCCCTGATCATCGACAAGGACAAGCAGCCGCGCTGGAATCCGCCAACCTTGGCCGGCCTGCAACGCCAGCGGGTCGAGCAATTCTTCGAAGGCCTGTGAGCCCGGGAGTACAGCAATGCAAGACCTGGAACTGAGCGAAGAGCAGATCATGATCCGCGACATGGCCCGGGACTTCGCCCGTGGCGAGATCGCCCCGCACGCCCAGGCGTGGGAAAAGGCCGGCTGGATCGACGACGGCGTGGTGCGCAAGATGGGCGAACTGGGCCTGCTGGGCATGGTGGTGCCGGAGGCGTTCGGTGGCAGCTACACCGACTACGTCGCCTATGCCCTGGCCGTCGAGGAAATCGCCGCTGGTTGCGGCGCTACCGGGGCGATGATGAGCATCCACAACTCGGTGGGCTGCGGCCCGCTGCTGGCCTACGGCACGCCTGAGCAACAGCAGGCGTGGCTGCCACGACTGGCCAGTGGCGAGGTGATCGGCTGCTTCTGCCTGACCGAGCCGCAGGCTGGCTCCGAGGCGCACAACCTGCGTACCCGGGCCGAACTGATTGACGGTGAATGGGTGATCAACGGCGCCAAGCAGTTCGTCAGCAACGCCCGCCGTGCGGGCTTGGCGATCGTCTTTGCGGTGACCGACCCGGACCTGGGCAAGAAAGGCCTGTCGGCCTTCCTGGTGCCGACCGACAACCCAGGCTTCAAGGTCGACCGCAGCGAACACAAGATGGGCATTCGCGCCTCCGACACCTGCGCCGTGACCTTCGACAACTGCCGTATCCCTGCCGCCAACCTGCTGGGGGTGCGCGGCAAGGGCCTGGCCATTGCCCTGTCCAACCTCGAAGGTGGGCGTATCGGCATTGGCGCCCAGGCGCTGGGGATTGCCCGTGCGGCGTTCGAGGCGGCGCTGGTGTACTCGCGTGACCGGGTGCAGTTCGGCAAGCCGATCAACGAGCACCAGAGCATCGCCAACCTGCTGGCCGACATGCAGGTCCAGGTGAATGCCGCGCGGTTGCTGATTCTGCATGCCGCGCGCCTGCGCACGGCTGGCAAGCCGTGCTTGTCGGAGGCTTCACAGGCGAAGCTGTTCGCCTCGGAGATGGCTGAGCGGGTCTGTTCGATGGCGATCCAGGTGCATGGGGGGTATGGCTACCTGGAGGATTACCCGGTGGAGCGGCATTACCGGGATGCGCGGATTACCCAGATCTATGAAGGGTCCAGCGAGATTCAGCGGATGCTGATTGCGCGGGAGTTGAAGCACTATCCGTTGTAGGGCTCGGCTTGGGATTGGTGGGGATGCGTAGATCGCGCGCCGCGCGGGCGGCGCGCGATCTCAAAAACCCTACAAGACTCAAGGCAAGCCCTACCGCCGCCGCAAAGTCTCCGAAGGCAGCTCGCCAAACCGCTGTCGATAAATCTCCGAAAACCGCCCCAGGTGCAAAAAGCCATAATCCATGGCCAACTCGGTCACGCTGCGCACCGTGCAACTGCCATCGCTCAGGCACGCATGCACCCGTTCCAGCTTGCGCTGGCGCACGTACTGCTTGGGCGTGGTGCCCAGTTGCCGGTCGAACAGCGCATACAACGACCGCACACTCATGCACGCCTGCTCCGCCAGCGTCTCGGCCGCCAGCTCCAGCTTCAGGTTGCGATCGACATAATCAAGTATCCGCTCCAGCCCCACCCCAGGGCTGCCCAAGTGCTCGCGGCGGATATTGGTGCTCATCAAGGTCAACAGCTTGCTTGCCACGATCTCGCTGTAGTGCCCCTGCACGCGCGGCAGCGAATCGCTGACCTCGGCCTCATGGCAGACCATGCCCAGCAGGTTGACGAAACCTTCCAGCTCGTCCAGTCGATAATGGTTGCGCAAGAACCGCACCCCGCCCTCCGGCCGTTGCCAGCGTTGTTCTTCGCAGATCGACTCGAGCAGCCGGGTGGGCACCTTGAGGATGAACTTCTCGCAGTCGTCCGAGTAGGTCAGGTCGACCGGGTCGTCCGGGTTGATCAGCAACAGCTCGCCCGGCACCAGGTGGTGCTCGCGCTGGTGGCCGCGCCACAGGCAGTTGCCGTTGAGCAGCACCTGCAGGTGGAAGATGGATTCAAGTGCCGGTGAAGTGACGCGCACACTGCCGCCGTAGCTGATGCGGCACAGGTCGAGGTCGGCGAACTTGCGGTGGCTGAGGCTGGCTTGAGGATGGGTGGTGCGTGACAAGCCGATGCAGTGCTGGCCGACGTGCCGGTTGACGTAGTCGGACACGGCATACGGGTCGGCGTGATGGAACACGCTACTGCGCTCGCTCAGCAGGCGGCTTTCCATAGGCAAGGCACTCGGTGTCGTTATTGTTCTGGGTGCCGCTTCCTACTGGCTCGGGGGCCTGTGGTCGCGGTCGGTCACGGTCATTGAACGATACACTAAGCAAAAGGTGAGGGTTGGGCAATGCGACCTGTGGATTGGGTGGGCGGATAGCGGACAGGGGCGCGGGCGGGGTTGCGCGATAATCGAACGGTTTTGCAATTTGTGGGGGGGGCGGTGAAGGCCATCATCGAGTTGGCGCAGGACGAAGGCCACCCGACAGCACCGCATCGCCTGACACCCGTCACTGCACCGGCAGGAAGTTCATCAGCAACAGGCTTTGCGCATAGTTGAGCCCGATCCGCCGGTAGCGTTCATCCAGTAGCTCGGCGAGCAGATCCAGGCGTGCCACGATCTTGCCGAACTCGACGGCGAAGCTCAGGTTGCTGCCCTCTTCGGAAATCTCGTTGGAAAACAGCAGCAGCACGCCATTGGCATCCTGGCGCTGGCTGAGCATCCAGGTTGCCTTCTCGATGTTGCGCGCGGCATTGTTGACGAACAGCGGGTCGATGGTATCGGTCATGTAGAACTCGGTACGCCCGCCGTGCGCGGTGATCAGCATGCTGCCGATGGCGTAGATGAAGGCGCCGACCCGGTCACCGCGAAACTCCGGGCTCAGGGCATAGCTCAGGGCTGCGAGGTCGCGGCGGTTGCCCAGCTGCGCCAAGGGCTGGCGCTGTTCGATGGCGATGCGAATCTGCCGCTCGGCGGTGGCGGCATCGAGGTAGCCGGACATCTTCCACTGGTTGGGGTTGCGCAGGTACAGCTTGTTCATCAGCAGGTACAGGCTCTGCAGGTTGTCGCGCATCGACAGCGTCGCCAGGCGATCGACGCTGGTCTGGAACAGCTCGCTGGGCTTGCCGTTGCCGAACTGGCTGACGATGTCATGGCCTTGTTGCTGGGTACAGGCGCCCAGGCTGATCAGGACGCCTGCCAACAGCAGGCGGGGGAAGAATTCGGGTTTGTTTGCAACCATCGGCACCGGGACGTAATCGGCGGCCGCGCGGGGGATCGGCGTGGCCTGGCCAAGCATAGAGCCCGGAAATGGGAAAAAGTGCGATGGGGGTGATGTGCTTGTCTGTGATGGCCTCTTCGCGGGACAAGCCCGCTCCCACAGGTTCTCCACTTACTTCAAGGCTGCAAAGTACTTGTGGGAGCGGGCTTGTCCCGCGAAGAGGCCGGTTCAGGCAACCCAAGACTTACATGGCGTGACGCAACATCTCCACCATCTGTGCATGCAGCGCCGGGTCGCCACAGGCCACCACGCACCCGCCATCCTGCGCCGAACTGCCATCCCAGGCGGTCATCACCCCACCCGCCCCTTCGATGATCGGCATCAACGCCTGCACGTCATAGGGTTGCAGGCTCGCCTCGACGATCACATCGACGAAGCCCGAAGCCAGCATGCAATAGGCGTAGCAGTCGCCACCGTAACGCATCAGCCGCGCCTTGCCAGCCACGGCTTCGAAGGCCGACTTGCGCTCGGCCGTGTCGAACATGTCGGGCGTGGTGCACATCAGGGTGGCCGACGCCAGGTCCGCACAGGACCGGGTTTTCAGCGGCGTACCACTGCGCCAGGCGCCTTCGGGCGTACCCACGAAGCGCTCACCGGTGAACGGCTGGTTCATCACCCCAAGCACCGGGCGCGTACCGTCGTTCAAGGCAATCAGCGTGCCCCACAATGGCAGGCCGGTGATGAACGCACGGGTGCCGTCGATAGGATCGAGCACCCAGGTCAGCGGGCTGCTGCCCACTGCCACGCCCGCCTCTTCACCGAGAATGCCGTGCTCGGGGTAGCGTGCCTGGATCAGCGCGCGCATGGCGTCTTCGGCCGCCTTGTCCGCCACGGTCACCGGGTCGTACAAGCGCCCGCCCTTGTCCTCGACGTCCAGGCTGGCGCGAAAGTACGGCTGGATCGCTGCTGCAGCGGCATCGGCCAACTGCTCGGCGAAGGCGCGGTATTCGGCGATCTGTTCGGCATTCAGGGACATGGGGCGGGACCTCGAGGTAGAAGTTGGGGCTCGCATCATACCCGAGTGGCCAGCGCCTGCGTGCTAGCCGCAGCTGGGTCTAGACTGAACAGACCACGAGGCATGAACCGGGGGGCTGCCCACACGAGGAGGTGTGCGATGAGCCAGTTCAAGCGTTTGTTCGTCATGCTCGGCCCGCAGATGCGCCACACGCCAGCCCTGCAACGCGCAGCGGCATTGGCGGAGTCCAACGGTGCACTGCTGGATATCAATGTGTTCGTCGACGATGTCGACACCTTTGGCTTGATGGGCGACGGTCACGAGCGCGAGCGACTGCTCGCCGACAACCGCCAGTGGCTGGCCGACCAGGCCGAGCAACTGGGCAATGCCGGGCTCGATGTGTCCACCGAGCTGCTGCTGACCCGCGACCCGCTGGGCAGCGTGCTCGAACGCATGGAACAAGTGGGCTGCGACCTGATGGTCAAGGACGTGCAGCACGAGCCGGTGCTCAAGCGCCTGCTGGTGACCCCACTGGACTGGCAACTGCTCAAGGACAGCCCGGTGGCGGTGCACCTGGTCAGCGACATCCGCCTGCCGCTGCCCCGGCAGATCGCCGCGGCGGTCGACCTCAATAGCCATGGCGTCGGCGAACACCTGGACGAGCAGGTGATCCATTGCGCCCATGCCCTGGCCCTGCAGTGCAACGCCGAACTGCACTTGCTGCATGTGTGTGATGCGAGCAAGACCCACATCGCCGATTTCGGCGCCGGCACGGTGACCATGCCTGGCTTCGATGCCAGCGTGCGCAGCGGCCAGCGCGCGGCGTTCAACCGGCTTGGCGACCATCATCAGATCGCGCTCGAGCGCCGGCATTTCCTCGAAGGCGCCGCGACGCGGGCGATCGCCCAGTTCGTCAGCCACAGCCGGATGGATGTGATCGTGATGGGCAGCCACCGGCACGATGCCATGCAGACGTTCCTCGGCGGCACCACGGCCCATGTGCTGGAGCATCCACTGTGCAACGTACTGGCGATCAAGGGGGCGCAATAGGTTTCTGCGGCTCATCGGCGCCCACCTTTCTCGTGCAGGTGCAGGCTTGCACGCGAAAGGACTCGGGCGGCGCCGACCATGGTATGTGGTACACCAGTTCCACTTAAATATAATGTATTTGATAATGATTCGTAGTAGTTTCACGGCGCTCCCCCACCCCCTCAGCGCCCTACTTCAGGATCGTACCGTCGATGCGTCGCACGTTCGTTTCGCTTTGTGTGCTTCAAGCCATCTCCCCCCTAGCCCTTGCCGAGCCTGCACCTGCCAGCGACCCTGCAAGCATCGAGCTGCAGGCCCTGAACATCACCAGCAGCGCCGACAGCGAGCGCGCCGATGGCCCGGTCGAGGGCTATCGGGCCACCCGCTCGGCCAGCGCCACGCGTACCGACACCGCCCTGCATGAAACCCCGCAGTCGATCAGCGTGGTGCCCAAGGATGTGCTCGAAGACACCGGCGCCACGCGCCTGCAGGATGGCCTGGACTACGCCGGCGGCGTCGGCCGCGCCAACAACTTCGGAGGCCAGGGCCTGACCACGTTCACCGTGCGCGGCTTCACCACCGGCGAGTTCTACCGTAACGGCTTCCCGATCAACCGCGGCTACCCCAATGCCCCCGACGCCAATACCGTCGAGCGCCTGGAAGTGATTCGCGGCCCCGCCACCAGCCTGTACGGCCGTGGCGACCCTGGCGGCACCTTCAATGTGGTCAGCAAACAGCCGCTGGCCGACCCCAAGGTGACCTTGGGTAGCCAGTTCGATGACCAGGGCATGCACCGCGCCACCCTGGACGCTACCGGGCCGCTCAACCAGGACGGTTCGCTGGCCTATCGCCTGAACGTGCTGGGCGAAGGTGGCGAGAGCTTCCGCGATGATGTCGAGAGCGAACGCTACGACGTCGCGCCGGTGATCAGCTGGCAGGTGAACGACGCCACCAGGCTGGTCTTCGAGGGCGACTTCATGCGCAACAACCACCCGCTGGACCGTGGCCTGACCCGCCTGCCCGGCCAGCGCGGCACGGCCTCGCGCGACACCTACATCTGGGAGAAAGGCAGCGACAACCTGCTGCACAACGACAACGACATGGCGCAACTGCGCTTCGAGCACGCCCTCGACGACAACTGGACACTCGGCGGCGGCCTGCAGTGGCTGGACGGCTCGCTCAAGGGCAACGCCGTCGAAGCCAATGGCCTGCAGGCGGACGGCCGCACCCTGGGGCGCAACTTCAATTACCGCAAGCTGGAGTGGACCGACCGCGACTATCAGCTCAACCTCACCGGCCACTTCGACACCGGCGGCTTCGCCCATACGCTGCTGACCGGCATCGAATACGAAGACTACGACTACAACTCGATCATCCAGCGCTCGGCCGCCGGCAGCGGCGCCTACCCGATCGACATCTTCGACCCGGTGCTGGGCCAGCCCCGCCCTGCCCTGACCCGTACCACCACCTTCGACAAGGAGAACCTCAAGACCTGGGCCGCCTTCGTCCAGGACCAGGTTGCCTTGACCGAGCGCCTGAAGGCCCTCGCCGGCGTGCGCTTCGAGCGCTACGAGCATGACTACGACAACAAGCTCAACAATGCCGGTGACTTCAGCAAGGGCGAAAACGGCGTGACCCCACGCTTTGGCCTGATCTATGACCTCACCGACAGCGTGGCGGTCTATGCCAACACCGCGCGCTCGTTCAAGCCCAACAGCGGTGCCAGTCTGCAAGGCAGTGGCTTCGACCCGGAGAAAGGCAAGTCATATGAACTGGGCGTGAAATGGCAGGCGCTGGATCGCCAGCTGAGCATCGACGCGGCGATCTACCACATCGTCAAGGAGAACGTGCTGACCCGCGACCCGAACGACCCGACCGGCACCTACAGCATTGCCGCAGGCGAAGTGCGTAGCCGTGGCCTGGACATCAACATTGCCGGCAACCTCACGCCCGAATGGCGAGTGATCGGTGGCTATGCCTACGTCGATGCTGAAGTGACCGAGGACAACAGCGTGCCCACCGGCACGCGCCTGGCGAACATTCCGCGCAACAGCTTCAGCCTGCTGAACACCTACGAGTTCCAGGATGGGTTGGCCAAGGGCCTGGGCCTGGGGGTTGGGGTGAAGTACATCGATGACCGCGCCGGGCAGACTGCCGCGACCACCTACACCATGGAGCGCTACAGCGTGGTCGACCTGCTCAGCTTCTACAAGGTCAACGAGCACGTGCGGCTGAACCTGGATGTGAAGAACCTGTTCAACAAAGGCTATGACGAAGGGGCGTTCAATACCTACGTCTACCCAGGCGCACCGCGCACCGTACAGGCCGGAGTGTCTTACACCTTCTGAAGGGCTGGGGCCGCGCTGCGGCCCCCTGCTACTCAGAATCCTTTGCTGTAGAACAGCGAGTACGACTCGATGCCGTCGTTCGGCTGGTTGATACCAGCATTGGAGTAGTGCATGACACGCAGGCCTATCTTCTGCTCCCCCGGCAGCTTCAGGCCAAAACCGATACGGTCTTCGAAGTTGACCGACGAACCCAGTTGCTGATTGCCCACATCGGTCTTGGAGAACGCCGCCAGGCCGATACCGGCCTCGATGTACGGGGTGTAGGTGAAACCGCTGAACTCGTAGGTGAACACCGGGCTGAATGACAGCGAGTGGGCGCCACTGAAGTCACCCCCTTCCCAATAGGTGTAGGCCGCATCCCAGTAGCCGGTGACGTAACCGGTGTTGCTTTCCAGCCATTTCTTGTCCCAGTCGAAGGACATGCCGATACGGTAGGTCATGTCCCCCTGGCCGGTGGCGCCAATGGCCCCGGACACCTGCGCAGCCTGAGCCAGGTTGGTCGCGGTGAATGCCAATACGGCGGCAGCCAGCGAAGCGGCTAGTCGGGTATTCATTGATGACTTCTCCTGATGGTCAACACGGCAAGCGGGGGCTTGGGCCCCTCGATTTTTTCGGTGACCCGTACATTCAACGGGTCACACGATGTAATACCTTTCTGATTATTGTTCAGATAATCAGAAAGTTGAAAGTGATTTGCCACTAATGGCTAATCTCTTTTTCCGCCCTCAGCGGCCGGGTTTCAATCGTACTCGGCCTCCTCATGTTCACCCAGCAAACGGCGCTGCCGGGGCGTGGCCGCCTGCAACACGTGCGGGTTGAACTGCCAGCTCAAGTACGGCGAAAACTTTTGCGCCACCATGCGCCGCCCGTAGTGCACCTGCAGCATGTCGCGCTCGCGGGTGTTGCTGCAGTTGGCTGCCGCGCTGTGCCAGACGTCACTGCGAAACACCAGCGCATCGCCCGCCTGGCACAACACCGATTGCGCCTCGCGCCCCTGCCATTGCTGCTCGCCGTCTTGCGGCGGTCGCGCCGCACGGTGGCTGCCGGGCACGATGCAGGTCGGCCCGATGCTAGGGTCGATGTCGCAGAGGTACAGCTGTGCCGTGAGAATGTGTACAGGCTGGACGAAGTCTTCACGCTCGCTGATCCACGCCGGGAGTTGCATGGGCAGATGATCCAGGTGCAAGCCCATCCCCGGGTAGCCGGGGTGGCTGCGCCAGGCGGTCTGGCCGATCACGTGGCAATCGCTACCCAGCGCTGCCTCGGCCAGGGCGATCAGCGGGGGCAGGTCGAGAAACGGCAGCCACAGCGGGTTGCGATTGAAGACACATTTGTAGTGTTCGAGCAGCCCTTGGTAATCCCAGTGGATAGGCTGCAGGTCATCGATGGCGCAGCGCAGCAACGCCACCTGCAGGGGGTCGAGCACACGGGGCAGCAGCACGTAGCCCTGCTCCTGCAACTGCTTCAACTGAACGTCCAGTCCCATGGCGATGTGCTCCTCCATGCGCGGAGTACATTTGTACTCCGCGCCGTATCTGCCCTCTTAACGCCAGTTGAGGTTCACCGTGGCGGGTGCCTTGCCGTTGACGGTCACGTGCTGCTGCACCGTAGTGCCGTCAGCCTGCCCGATCACGCGGTACTGGCCCGGCGGCAGCTGTACGTATAGCAATGGCCCTGCATCCTGCAAGCTGAGCAACGAGCTGCCTTGGGCATTCTGGATGTCCACCGAAGCGCCGCTCTGGAACTTGCCGTCGGGCCCGGTCGAGAGTTCTACGTGAAGGTCGTAGCCTGGGGTCTTGCGCAGGGCATTGGCTTCGTCCTGCCCGATGCCGCCTTCCAGGTAGCGAATGCCGTTCTGCTCCTGCGGTTGCAGTTGCACCGCTTGCATGTCGACCGGGGCATTCAGGTCCGCGGCGGCGGCGAGGGTCCAGGGCAATGCCAAGGTGACCAGCAGTGCTGCACCCAGGGCGTAGTGATGATGACGCATGGTTAGCTCCTCCTTGTGGAGATGGCTCACCTACATTGGATGCCCGGCCAGCGGCGGGGTTCACCCCGCGCGGCGTTCTTCGAGCAGTTTCACGAACATGCTCAGGCTGCGCGACACGGTGCCCCGCCGCCACACCAGCCAGGTCTTGAGGTAGCGGAAATCCTCCGACATCGGCCAGGCGCTGACCGTGCTGCAGCCGGGCATGTTGTCGAGCATGCTGCGCGGCAACATGGCCAGGCCCGCGCCGGCGCTGACGCAGGCGAGCATGCCGTGGTACGACTCCATTTCATGGATCTTGCCTGGCACCGCCTGGTCCTGGACGAACCAGTTCTCGAAGTGATGGCGATACGAGCAGTTGGCACGGAAGGCGTAGATGCTCGCACCATTGACGTCCTGGGCGCGGCTCACCGGCGCATGGTTGAGGGGCGAGATGATCACCATCTCCTCTTCGAACACCGGCATGCCTTCGAGGGTCGGGTGCAGCACCGGCCCATCGACGAACGCCGCCACCAGGCGCCCGGACAGCACGCCTTCGAGCATGGTCCCCGAAGGCCCGGTGGAGAGGTCGAGGTCGACCTTGGGGTAACGCTGGTTGTACGCCGCCAACAGCGCCGGAATGCGCACCGCCGCCGTGCTCTCCAATGATCCCAGGGCGAAGGTGCCCTGCGGGTCTTCGCCGGCCACGGTCAGCCGTGCTTCGTGCACCAGGTCGAGGATGCGCCGGGTGTATTCGAGGAAATTCCAGCCAGCTGGCGACAGGCGCAGGCGGCTCTTTTCACGAATGAACAACTCGACGCCAAGGTCTTCCTCCAACTGCTTGATGCGGGTGGTCAGGTTCGACGGCACCCGATGGATGTGCTGGGCGGCGGCGCTGATGCTGCCCTGCTCGGCCACGGCTTTGAAGATCTCCAGTTGCACCAGGTCCACAATCATTCTCCAAACGTGAATGTTTCGCTCATTATTATTCAGTTTTCATTAAAGCTATAGCCCACTAGTCTGGCGTCACTGATTAACAACAAAGAGTGCCCCGCCATGAGTGCGATCAGCAGCCTGACCCACGCCATCTCCGTCGACCCTTTCAGCGGCGAACAGATCGGCGCCTACCCCTTCGACACCGACGCCGCACTGGAAGCGGCGCTGCAACGCGCCAAGGCGGGCTATAGCCGGTGGCGCCAAGTGTCGCTGGGGCAGCGCAGCGAATACCTGCTCGCCCTGGCCAGCACGCTGGAAGCCAAGGCCGAAGCCTTCGCGCAGATGATCAGCCACGAAATCGGCAAGCCGATCAGCCAGGCCCGCGGTGAAGTGAGCAAATGCGTCGGCCTGTGCCGTTGGTACGCCGAGCACGGCCCAGCCATGCTGGCCGCAGAACCGACCCAGGTGGAAAAGGCGCGTATCGAATACCGTCCACTGGGCCCGATCCTGGCCGTGATGCCGTGGAACTTCCCGATCTGGCAGGTGCTGCGCGGCGCGGTACCGGCGATTCTGGCCGGCAACACCTACGTGCTCAAGCACGCCCCGAACGTGATGGGCAGCGCTTACCTGCTGGGTGAACTGTTCAAGGACGCAGGCGTCCCTGAAGGCGTGTTCGAAGTGCTCAACGTGACGCCGGAGGGTGTCACCCGCGCCATCAACGATCCGCGTATCGCCGCCGTGACCCTCACCGGCAGCGTGCGCGCCGGCATGGCCATCGGTGCCCAGGCCGGTGCCGCGCTGAAGAAGTGTGTGCTCGAGCTGGGCGGTTCCGATCCGTTCATCGTGCTGGCCGACGCCGACCTGGACGCCGCGGTCAAAGCTGCTGTGATTGGCCGCTACCAGAACACGGGCCAGGTCTGCGCCGCCGCCAAGCGTCTGATCGTCGAAGAAAGCATCGTCGAGGAGTTCACACGCAAATTCGTCGAGGCGACGCGCCAGCTGAACGTCGGCAACCCGCTGCAGGACGACACCTACATCGGCCCGATGGCCCGCTATGACCTGCGCGACGAGCTCGATGCCCAGGTCCAGGCGACCCTCGCCGAAGGTGCCACCCTGCTGCTGGGTGGCAGCAAGGTCGAAGGCGTCGGCAACTTCTACGCACCGACCGTGTTCGCCAACGTGACCTCGGAAATGACGGCGTTCAAGCAGGAGCTGTTCGGGCCGGTGGCAGCGATCATCACCGCCCGTGATGCCGACCACGCCGTGGAGCTGGCCAACGACAGCGAGTTCGGTCTGGCGTCGACCATCTACACCGCCGACTATGCCCTCGCCGAGCGCATGACGGCGGCGCTGGAGACTGGGGGCGTGTTCATCAACGGTTACTGCGCCTCTGACCCCCGTGTGGCGTTTGGTGGCGTGAAGAAGAGTGGTTTCGGGCGGGAGCTGTCGCACTTTGGCGTGCGTGAGTTCACCAATGCGCAGACGGTTTGGCTGGATCGTAACTGAGTTGCTGCCTGGGGCCGCTTTGCGGCCCCAACGACCTCAATCCCTGACCTGGTCCTTGACCCAGTCCAGCATCCCCCCCGGCACGATCAGCTCATGCCGCGCCCGTGAACACGCGGTGTACAACCCCGCCAACATCCGCGCCCGTTCATTGCGGTTGCCCGCCGTTGTCGGTGCAACCATCAATTCCGGCGACACCATCACCCGCGCGAACTCCATGTTCTTCACATCCCGAACCCGCCCCAGGAACAACTTCGGCGCCTTGTCCCAGCGATAACGGCTCTTGGCCTTGGCGAAGTGCTCAGGGGTGTAGCCCTTGCGCAGCATGCCGGCCACGGCAGCAAAAGCCTTGTCGTCGCCCTTGTCCTGCTCCAACGCCTGCCAGCTGGGATAGCGGAACAACATCGGGTGGCGCGCCCGGGTGCCGTAGCGGTACAGCTCGATGCAGTCCTCGACGAACAGCTCGAAGTCCTTGCGCGCGCTTTTCAGCAGCACGAACGGCACGCCTTGGTGTGTCAGGCGCTGGAACCAGCCGAACAGCCCCCACTCGTCGTCGACGATCAGCGCCGTAGGCTGCTCGGGCACTGTCACCGCGTCGAAGAAGCTGACCCGCGTGTAATGCTCGGCACTGCCACTGAACGCGGCCTGGATGGCGGACGGGTGCGCCTGGATCAGCGGGTTGAGCACGCTGTCCATGGCTGGACCTGCGCGCAACGAGTGGTCGATGTAGCGCTGGCGGATGAAGCTGCCGTGGTGCGGGCTCAAGCCATTGAGGTTCTGCAGCTCATCGCCCAGGGCAATGACTGACTGCGGGCTGCGGTCGAGCACGGCAAGCATCGGTGCGGACAGCTCGTGGGCTTCGTCGACGATGACGTGGGTGTAGCGGCTGTCGATCACCTCGGCGGTCAGCGACAACAGCTTGACTCGGTGGTAATCGCGCAACGGCAGCTGGATCTCGCGGGCCGAGGGGCGAATCAACTCTTGCCAGTACAGCCGGGCTTTCTCCAGCAGCACTTCCTGATCCAGCGGCGAGGTCCCCGGGCCGGCCCAGGGCAGGTGATGCAACTGCAGCTGGCTGTCGCCGCTGCGGCAGAAACTTCGCACGGCCTTGATGCACAAGGCCACCACGTCACGCGCGGCCAACGGCCCGATGTCGGGAATGGCCAGCCATCTCACCACCTGCGCCTCCTGCGGGCGCCATGACAGCTTGGTACGGTACGGGTCGCGCAGGCGCCAGCCGTTGCTGGTGAGGTCACGGTTGAGGATCTCGTCGGCCAGCTGGCCGAAGGTCATCGCCGTGTAGGCGGCGGCGTCCTTGACCCGTGCCTGCAACGCCCGCAGCTGGCCTTCGGTGAGGGCCAGCAGCAAGGTACGCTGCGGATCGAGCAGGCGTGCGAACTGCTCGATCAGAAAGGTCTTGCCGGTGCCGGCGAAGCCCTGCACCGCCACCGACTCGTCCACGCCGGAAAGGAACTCGCGCAGCAGGCGGTTCTGCTGGTCACTGAGCAGCAGGTCGCTGGCCAGCGACGGCAGGTAGACCGGGTGCAGCGGCGTCACGCGCTGGCGGTAGCTGTCGGCGAACTGGAAACTCCACTGGCCCTCGTCGTCCTGAAACTCATCGACCGGGTATTCGACCTCTGGCGAAACCAGGCCGACGCCATTCTCGCCCAGCATGCCAAGCCCCATGGCGAAGGCTTCGCGGTCGAAATGCTGCGCCACCTGGCCCTGGAAACGGCCCGGGGCGGCCGCTTCGACTTCATTGGCAATGCGCACGATTTCGGCGAATCGCCGCTCCTGCGCATCGGCCGAGGCGCTGGCGGGTTGCCGTGGCAGGTTCTGCACGAACAGCACAGCGGCGGCCTCGAACAGGCTGGCGGTGTGAAAGAAGTCGGTGGGCTCGCTGGCCAGGCGGTCGGCCTGGTCGCTGGGCAAAGGCAGGTAGAACATCGAAACCTCGGGTGGAAACTGCCAGGCACGATAGCAGGTTTCAGGCCCTGCTGCGCCTGAGCGTCTCGCTCGGTAACTCCTTGAACAATTGCCTGTAACTCTCTGAAAATCTTCCCAAATGCCAGAAAGACCAGCGCATCGCCACTTCCGCCACTGTCAGCTCACCGCCGCGCAGCAGGTCACGCCGTGCGCCGTTCAACCGGCGTAAGCGCAACCACTGCGCCGGTGGCATGCCGGTAAAGGCCTTGAAGGCTTCCTGTAGCTGGCGCAGGGAAACGCCGGCAACCGCCGCCAGTTCCACCAGGTTGAGGGTCTCCTCCGGGCAGTCCGCTGCCCATTCGCTGACCCGCTGCATGATGCCCCGCTCCACCCCACGCCGTCCTAGGGCACCGCCCTGCAGCCGCTGACAGGCGTTGTCGAGAATGAACAGGCAGTCTTCCAGCAGTTGCTCGGCCAGCGCCTGGCCCTCCAGCGGGCAATCCGCATCACCCAGGCGCGTCAGGGTGGCACTGAGCCAACTGCCGAACAGCGCGTTCTGACCGCTGCCCAACGGCACCATGAACAACCCTTCGAGGCGCTGCGGGTCAAGCCCGTGGCGGGCCAGGAACGCCTGGTCGAACACTACCGCCACTTCCTGGTAGTTCTCCGGCGTGATCCAGATATTGCGGCTCTGCTCGTTGAGCAGGTAGAGGCTGTTCTCGCTGCGATCGAAGCAGAACGCCAGGGCGCCGCTCGGGGCGCGGAAGAACTGCTCGACGCGGGTGTTCAGGCGCTCTTCGTACACCTCCACGCCATCGAGCCCCAGGCAGCGCAACTGGCCGCTGAAGTGGCCCGGCGACATCTGCCGGTACTGTTGCTGCCAACCCGGCGTAGCACGCACCAGCTCGGTGACATCGGTGGTGTGAAAAGCCTGGACTTGCAAGGCATTGGGCGTATTCACGCTTGGTCCTATTTGCACTCTTTTGGTGCATTCATTGTCGAATAAAGTGGATAGATCGCCTGTGGGGGCTGCGACCAAGATAGTCGCCAGCACGCCGTGTGGGAAGGTTCCTACACGCAAGTGCCATAAAAACCCAACCAAGAGGTCTGTATGAACGCCCCCTTCGATCAGCTGTCCACCTGGCTGAAAGAGCACCGCATCACCGAAGTCGAATGCGTGATCAGCGACCTGACCGGCATCGCCCGCGGCAAGATTGCGCCGACCGCCAAATTCCTCCACGAGCGCGGAATGCGCCTGCCCGAAAGCGTGCTGCTGCAAACCGTTACCGGCGACTATGTCGACGATGACATCTACTACAGCCTGCTCGACGCCGCCGACATCGACATGGTCTGCCGGCCCGACCCGACCGCGGTGTACCAAATTCCGTGGGCCATCGAGCCGACTGCCATCGTGATCCACGACACCTTCGACAAGCACGGCAACCCCATCGAGCTGTCGCCGCGCAACGTGCTGAAGAAAGTCCTCAAGCTGTATGCCGACAAGGGCTGGCAGCCGATCGTCGCGCCCGAGATGGAGTTCTACCTGACCCAGCGCTGCGAAGACCCGGACCTGCCCCTGCAAGTACCGCTGGGCCGCTCGGGCCGCGCCGAAAGCGGGCGCCAGTCGTTCTCCATCGATGCGGCCAACGAATTCGACCCGCTGTTCGAGGACGTCTACGACTGGTGCGAACTGCAAGGCCTGGACCTGGACACGCTGATCCACGAAGACGGCCCGGCGCAGATGGAGATCAACTTCCGCCACGGCGACGCGCTGGACCTGGCCGACCAGATCACAGTGTTCAAACGCACCATGCGCGAGGCTGCGCTCAAGCACAACGTGGCCGCCACCTTCATGGCCAAGCCGATCACCGACGAGCCCGGCAGTGCCATGCACCTGCACCAGAGCGTGGTCGACATCGCCACCGGCAAGCCGGTGTTCGCCAATGACGATGGCAGCATGAGCGAGTTGTTCCTGCACCACATTGGCGGCTTGCAGAAGTACATCCCCAAGCTGCTGCCGATGTTCGCGCCGAACGTCAACTCGTTCCGCCGCTTCCTGCCGGACACTTCTGCGCCGGTCAACGTCGAATGGGGCGAAGAGAACCGCACCGCGGGGCTGCGTGTGCCCACCTCCAGCCCCGACGCGATGCGGGTGGAGAACCGCCTTCCAGGCGCCGACGCCAACCCGTACCTGGCGATCGCCGCGAGCCTGTTGTGCGGCTACCTGGGCATGGTCGAGAAGCTGGAGCCGAGCGCACCGGTGCAAGGGCGCGCCTATGAGCGACGCAACCTGAGGCTGCCGATCACCATCGAGGATGCCCTGCAGCACATGGAGGACTGCGAGACCGTGCAGCAGTATCTGGGCAAGCAGTTCGTCCAGGGCTATGTGGCGGTCAAGCGTGCCGAGCATGAAAACTTCAAGCGCGTGATCAGCTCCTGGGAGCGTGAGTTCCTGCTGCTCAGCGTGTAACGCATCGCCGGCAAGCCGGCTCCCACAGGGGCCGGTGTTGCCAGCGCTGTACCTGTGGGAGCCGGCTTGCCGGCGATGGGCTGCAACGCAGCCCCAAAACACCGAACTCGAAGAACAAGACCAACGAGGTGTCGACATGCGTCATCTGCAATCCCTGATACCCGCAGCATTCACCCTGCTGTTCGGCGCCGCCGCGCAGGCCACGCCCACCGTCAGCGTGTACAACTGGACCGACTACATCGGTGACACGACGCTGGCCGATTTCCAGGCCAGCAGTGGGATCAAGGTGGTGTATGACGTGTTCGACTCCAACGAAACCCTGGAGGGCAAGCTGCTCGCCGGCCGCACCGGCTACGACGTGGTCGTGCCCTCCAACCACTTCCTCGCCCGCCAGGCCCAGGCCGGCGCCTTCCTGCCGCTGGACCGCAGCAAGCTGCCGAACTGGAAGCACCTGGACCCGAAACTGCTGCAGCAGCTTGAACAGAACGACCCCGGTAACCAGTACGCTGTCCCTTACCTGTGGGGCACCAATGGCATCGGTTACAACGTCGACAAGGTCAAGGCCGCGCTGGGCATCGACCGTATCGATTCCTGGGCGGTGCTGTTCGAGCCCGAAAACCTGAAAAAGCTCAAGCAATGCGGCGTCGCCTTCATGGACTCGCCCGACGAGCTGTTCCCCGCCATGCTCAACTACATGGGCATGGACCCACGCAGCGAGAAGGCGGGCGACTACGCCAAGGCCGAAGCACGCCTGCTCGAACTGCGCCCCTACATCACCTACTTCCACTCTTCCAAGTACGTCTCCGACCTTGCCAACGGCGATATCTGCGTGGCCTTCGGCTACTCCGGCGACGTATTCCAGGCAGCCAACCGTGCGATCGAAGCCAAGAACGGCGTGAAAGTCGCCTACAGCATCCCGAAGGAAGGCAGCAACCTGTGGTTCGACCTGCTGGCCATTCCCAAGGATGCGCAAAACCCTGATCAGGCCCTGGCCTTCATCAACTACCTGCTGCAGCCGCAAGTGATCGCCAAGGTCAGCGCCACCGTCGGCTATGCCAACGCCAACCCCGACGCCAACGCGTACATGGACCAGGCGCTGGTCGACAACCCCGAGATCTATCCGCCCCAGGCAGTGCTGGACAAGCTGTACATCTCCAGTACCCCAAGCCCGAAGATCATGCGCGTCATGACCCGCTCCTGGAGCAAGATCAAGTCCAACCGCTGAGCCGAGAACGCGCCATGCCTTTCGATACCCAACACACCGCGTCGTACTATGCCGCCACGGCGCGCAACACGGCGCCCTACCCCAGCCTCGACGGCGAACTCGCGGCCGACGTGTGCGTGGTCGGCGGCGGCCTGACTGGCGTCAACACTGCCCTGGAGCTGGCCGAGCGGGGCCTTTCGGTGGTCCTGCTGGAAGGCCGACGCATCGGCTGGGGCGCCAGTGGGCGCAACGGTGGCCAGCTGATCCGCGGCATCGGCCATGACGTCAGCGGCTTTGCCCGCTTCGTCGGCGATGATGGCGTGCGCTACCTGAAGCAGGCCGGCATCGATTCGGTGGCCCTGGTGGCCAGCCGCATCGAGCGATACGGCATCGCCTGCGACCTGCGCTGGGGCTTCTGCGAGTTGGCCAACACCCCTGCCCAGTTCGCCGCCTTCAAAGAGGAACAGGATGACCTTGCCGCACTGGGTTACCGCCACGAAACGCGCCTGATTCCGGCCACCCGCATGCAAGAGGTGGTGGCCAGTGACCAGTATGCCGGCGGCCTGGTGGACATGGGCTCGGGCCACCTGCACCCGCTGGACCTGGTCCAGGGCGAAGCACGGGCGGCGCAGGGGCTGGGGGTGCGCATCTTCGAGCAGAGCCCGGTGCTGCGCATCGAGCACGGCCCGACGGTTACCCTGCACACCGCGCGTGGCAAGGTGCGGGCGCAAAGCCTGGTACTGGGCTGCAACGCCCACCTGGATGAACTGGAACCACGCCTGAGCGGCAAGGTGCTGCCGGCCGGCAGCTACGTGGTGGCGACCGAACCCCTGCCCGAGGCGCTCGCCAGCACGCTGATCCCGCAGAACATGGCGCTGTGCGACCAGAAAGTCGGCCTGGACTACTACCGCCTGACCGCCGACCGCCGCCTGCTGTTCGGCGGTGCCTGCCACTATTCAGGGCGCGATCCCAAGGACATCGCGGCGTATATGCGGCCGAAGGTGACCAAGGTGTTCCCGCAGTTGGCCGATGTCCGCATCGATTACCAGTGGGGTGGCATGATCGGCATCACCGCCAACCGCTTTCCACAAGTGGGCAGGCTGAGTCAGCACCCGAATGTCTACTATGCCCAAGGCTATTCCGGGCATGGGCTGAACGTGACCCACTGGACGGCGAAGCTGCTGGCAGAAGGTATCGCGCTCGGCCAGAGCAAGGGGCTGGATGTGTTCAGCGCCGTGCCGCACCTGACCTTCCCGGGGGGTAAGGCGTTGCGCTCGCCGCTGCTGGCGATGGGGATGTTGTGGTATCGCTTGCGTGAAGCATTGGGCTAGTACCGGCCCTGTGGGAGCCGGCTTGCCGGCGATGAGGCCAAGATAGGCAAAAGCGGGGGATCAAGATGATCCCAGTCGCCGCCCTGTTGCCTTGGGCAGGCTGTTCGGGCCCTATCGCCGGCAAGCCGGCTCCCACAGGAGAAACCACTGCATTAAGTGAGTGAGGTGTCACCGAAGCGTCGTGCCGTGGCGGTTTCTCATTCAAGAAACGACTTTAGGTTTACAACCTAAGCAACTGCTTTAAAACAAATAAAGCACTTAATCTCGAAACACCTTTAAGTGCTATAGAATCGCCTGCAACCCTTTGCTAGCGATGACATTCAGCAACTTCAACGCCGGGCCTGCCGGCCGTGTCTCGCCCTGCTCCCACTTGCGAATGGTCGAGGCACTGGTATGCAGGTGCAAGGCAAAGACCGGCTGGCTGAAGTTCAGCGCCTCGCGCAAACGACGAATATCCAGCGCACTGAACTCATGCACAGGCGCAGGACAGAGCATTTCGAAATCGCGCAGGGTGACCTTGCCGATTGCCCCAGCTTCATGAAGGGCAACCAGGTCTTCACGCAACGACTCAACAAGTTTGCTGCTCACAACAGACCTCCATTAACACACCCGACTGCAATGCTCGGCCAAGCGCGACAGGTGAAAGCTCCAAGAAAACCCTGCCCGCAAACTGCAAGGCCTTCTTATCCTCCACGGTGATGTTGGTCTTGTCACTTTTGGCAAAGCCGTGCAGAAAAACATAGCGATCGCCGATGCGAGCCGACAGCAAAGTACGATAACCGCCTCGTTTGCCCATGCCGTGTGCTGCCACGCGTTTTTTGTACAGCTCACCACCAAGGTTGGCATCCACCAACCCTCGGCGCATCTCCTCCACCGCCTGACACAACATGCCGTCCGAGAGCCGTTGAGCCACTTGCCAACGCGCGAAATCCTTGCGCTTGAAAACTTCCATGAGGATTCTCCAAACCATACCCGTAACGGGCATAGTTTTCCAACAGGCATGGCAAATGCAAAGACAGCACATGCCTGTCGAATCGTAGGAAGTTTCCTAAGCTAGTGACGTGCAGTGCCTCAGCACTCCACAAAGGCCACAGCCAACCCCCCCCGCGAGGTTTCCTTGTAGTTGGCATGCATGTCAGCCCCGGTGTCGCGCATGGTGCGGATCACCCGGTCGAGCGAGATGAAGTGCTCGCCGTCTCCGCGCAAGGCCATCTGCACGGCATTGATCGCCTTGACCGCGGCAATCGCGTTGCGCTCGATGCACGGCACCTGGACCAGCCCGCCCACCGGGTCGCAGGTCAGCCCCAGGTTGTGTTCCAGGGCAATCTCGGCAGCGTTCTCCAGCTGCGGTGGCGTGGCGCCCAGCACTTCGGCCAGACCCGCAGCGGCCATCGAGCAGGCCGAGCCGACCTCGCCCTGGCAACCCACTTCGGCACCGGAAATCGAGGCGTTCTTCTTGCACAGGATGCCGACCGCAGCCGCCGCAAGTAGAAAGGCCACCACGTCGTCGTCGCAGGCTTCCGGGTTGAACTTCATGTAATAGTGCAACACTGCCGGGATGATGCCGGCGGCGCCATTGGTCGGCGCGGTGACCATGCGCCCGCCTGCGGCATTCTCTTCGTTCACCGCCAGGGCGAACAGGTTGACCCATTCCATGGCGCTCAAGGTCGAGCCGATCACGTTGGGTTTGCCCAGCTCCTGCAGGCTGCGGTGCAAGCGCGCGGCGCGGCGCTTGACGTTGAGTCCACCGGGCAGGATACCTTCGTGGCGCAGGCCGTTGTCGACGCACTCGCGCATGGCCGCCCAGATGCGCAGCAAGCCTTCACGCACTTCGCTTTCAGGGCGCCAGGCGCATTCGTTGGCCAGCATCAACTGGCTGACGCTCAGGCTGTGGGCCTTGCACAGGGCCAGCAATTGGGCGGCACTGGAAAACTCATAAGGCAGGCAAATATCGCTGCGCTCTGCCTGCGGAGCTTCGATCTCTTGCTGCTCGACAATGAAGCCACCGCCGACGGAGTAATAGGTCTGGCTCAATAGCACGCCCTGCCCGCCCGCCGCTTCCAGGGTCATGGCGTTGGGGTGGTAAGGCAGGCTTTCGTCCAGCAGCAACATGTCGTGGGCGTAATCGAACGCCAGCGGGTGGCTGCCGTCGAGCATCAGGCACTGCTCCTGCATGACCTGCCCGATGCGTGATTCGATGGTCGCCGGGTCGATACGGTCCGGCCATTGGCCCATCAACCCGAGCAGGCAGGCGCGGTCGGTGGCGTGGCCGACGCCGGTCGCCGACAGCGAGCCATACAGGCGCACCTGAACGCGGCTTACCTGCGCCAGCAGGCCACGCTCACGCAAGGCCTGGGCGAAGGTCGCCGCAGCCCGCATCGGGCCCACGGTGTGGGAACTGGACGGGCCGATGCCAATTTTGAAAAGGTCGAAAACACTGATAGCCATGCTAATGCCTGGCCGCGCCAGCGCATGTGCGCTGCTACACGGCTCTCTGGGAAAATTGAACGGTACTGCTGATTTAAGCGATACTGCCGCGCTCATCCGCGGATGACCAACGAAACTTTCTAAGCATGCCTTTAGCGGTACTAAACGATGCGACGGCAAATCAATGGCCAGATGTTTGTCTGGCTGCATGTTTTCAGCTGTGCGGCGCGGCACTTGTCGTTCACCCGCTGCGCCGAAGAACTGCACATCACCCCGGGCGCGGTCAGCCAGCAGATGCGTCAGCTCGAAGAGCGCCTGGGCTATCGGTTGTTCCTGCGCCGGGCGCGTGGGGTGGAACTGAGCGCCGAAGGGCAGCGGCTGGCGCAAACGGTGGCCGAGGCCTATGGCAGCATCGAGGCCGAACTGTTGCGCCTGGACGCCGGAGAGATCCGTGGCACCTTGCGCCTGCGCTCGATTCCCTCGTTCCTGGCTAAATGGCTGACGCCGCGCTTGCCGCGCTTCCAGCAACGCTACCCGGACATCGAATTGCGCCTGGTCGCCGAGGACAGCGCCCAGGCCCTGCACCCAGGCGATTTCGACCTGGCCATCGACCTGAACGACGGCAGCTACCCGGGCATGCTTTCGACACCGCTACTGGACGAGCAGATATTCCCGGTCTGTTCCCCCGCCCTGCTGCGCGGCCGCCCGCCCTTGCATGGCCCAGCGGACCTGGTGCATTACCCGCTGCTGCACGACATCACCGCCTGGCGCGGCAGCTCGGAATACGCCGAGTGGGAGTTCTACCTGGATGGCATCGGCGCGAGCGGGTTGAATGTGCGCCGCGGGCACACCTTCAACCGCAACCACCTGACCATCGAGGCGGCGATTGCCGGCATCGGCGTAGCCATCGCCCGGCGCACGCTGCTCAATGACGAGCTCGAACGCGGGGCGCTGATCGTGCCGTTCGGGGTCCCGATCGCCAACTACAAGCGTTATGTGGTGCATTACCCACCGGGTGGGCTGAACCAGCCAGGCGCACGGGCGGTGCACGATTGGCTGGTAGAGGAAGCGCGCGGGTTCAGGGCATTGCACCCGTTAGGCTGATAACCCGCGCGCAGCGCTCAATACGCCTGCTTGCCGGTGAACGCATTGAGCGTGCGCACCAGGATCACGAAATCGAGCCACAGCGACCAATTGTTGATGTACTCGATGTCCGAATCGACCCGCTGGATCATCTGCTCGATGTCGCGGGTTTCGCCACGGAACCCACGCACCTGGGCAAGGCCCGTCATGCCCGGCTTGATGTTGTGGCGGGCAAAGTAGTCGACGATGTCCTGCGAATACAGCGAGTCATGTTGCAAGGCATGGGGGCGCGGCCCGACCAGGGACATCTCCCCGGTCAGCACATTGAACAGTTGCGGCAGTTCATCCAGGCTGGTGCGCCGGATGAACGCCCCTATGCGCGTCAGACGCGGATCGTTCTTCTGTGCCTGTTTGACGACGCCCTGCTCGGGCTGATGTACGTGCATGCTCCTGAACTTCCAGATGCGGAAAGATTCGCCTGTCCAGCCGGTACGTTCCTGACGGAAGAACACAGGTCCCGGGCTGTCCAACTTGATCGCCAGGGCAACGGCCAGCAATACCGGCGATGCGCACAACAGAATCAGCGCCGCCAGCACCCGGTCCTCGAGGTTCTTGAGGAACAGGCTCATGCCGGTCAGTGGGGTTTCCGACAAGGTCAGCACGGGAATGCCGGCAATTTCACGCACGCTGTGGTTGATCAGTCGTAGCGAGAAGATGTCCGGCACCCAGTTGACCGCAATGCACTTGTCGAGCAACTTCAAATACACTTCGTTAATAACTTCCGAACCGCCAAGCGGGGTCACCAGATAAACCGTTCTTATTCCATGCCGCGCCACAAGTTCATCCAACTCGTCAACATGCCCCAATACCGGCAAGCGCTGTTTATTGTCATGACTTTCCTTGCCCGGCTCCATCATTTCATCAATCAATACGCAGCCAACTACCCGCTCGCCGAACCACGGGTTGTTACTGATTTTCTGATAAAGGAAGTTGGCCAGGTCACCCGCCCCGATAATCAGGGCATTGTCCAGCCGGGCATGGGCGGTAAACCGTTTTTGCACCTCGCGCACGGCATAGTGCAGAAACAGCTGCACCACGTAGCCGATCACGAACAGCTGCCCCACCAGCAGGCGCGAGTAGGTCTCGCTTTGCTTGGTCAGAAATGCCAGGACCACGAGAAAACAGAAGGTCGCCGACCAGGCCTTGAACAGCCTGAACGCCTTGATGGACAAGCCGACATTGGTGCGGTAGATGGCGTAATGGTCGTAGATCACCGCCAGGGCGCCGATCAATAGCAGCAGCATGATCACGTAGTCGGAGGTGATGTAGCCGATCTGATCGTAGATCAGGTACCAGGCCACGCCGGTCACGGCAATGCCGTCGAGGCCCGCCTGGATGGCGTTGCTGACGCTGCTTCTTCGCTGGAGCAAGGAACGACTGCTTCTGGGTTCGAAAACCATTCTCAGGCCTCATCAAATTAGGCGCAGCAAATACAATTCACCAAGTCACAACAACAAAAGCACCACCTGCTCCATATGACTAAATCGTCCATGATCGTTATTCGAATCATGTCAATTGATATGACTGTAGCAGTACCTTGCCATCACGCCGGCTCCCTCATGCTGTCGGTTTTATTGCTGTAAATCGGTGACGTCTTTCTGACGCTGCGCCGTAAACATCCGAGTGCGCCAAATAAACATTGGATTACCCACAACATAGCGCATGAACAGACGTTTGGGTTCTTTCATCAGTCGGAATATCCATTCACTGCCCAACCGCCGCATCCACTGTGGCGCCCGGGCCACTTTGCCGCCGAGAAAGTCCAGAATCGCGCCACCGCAGACGATCACGCACGGCGCACCGCTGGCGGCCAGTTGGCTCGCGACGAGCTCCTGCTTGGGCATGCCCATGCCCAGCACGATGAGTTCAGGCTGCAAGTCCCGCGCCAGCTCAAGGTAGGTGTGGGCTTCGGCAAATCCGTGGTGCAGCGACACCGGCGCGACACCGAACAACGCCTCGCTGCGCCTGGCCGCTTCTGCCAATGTCGGCGCCTGGGTGCCCCAGAACGCCACGCGGCGGCCCTTGTATGCCGCCAACAACTTGGGAATGAAGTCGGTGCCGTTCATGTTCAGCCCGGGATCCTGCCCCATGCGACGAAACAGCATCGCCATGCCCGAACCGTCGCGCAACAGCACATCGGCAGCGCTGAGCGCTTGCAGAAAGGCGGCATCCCGGGCCACCAGGTTCAGTGCGTGAGCATTGACGAAACCCAGTACCAGCGGGCGCTCGGGGGCGGTCAACGCATGGAGCACGCGCTGTTCATCGGCAGGGTCGACTACCCTGCGCATCTTCTCGGTCACCGCCTTCCAGCGGCCCTGCCAACCTGGATTGCTCATCAGCCGTCATCCCGCTTGGAACGCACCCACTCCACCTGACGCTTGACCAAGAACCCCAGGTAGAGCGGGATCTTCTTCAACGCGTAGAGCGGCGCATAGATCAACACCGAAAACGGGATCACCTCCCGCGAGAAGCGGCTCCAGGCCAGCCATACCGCGCAGCCCAACATGGCCAGTGCCAGCGTCGCCAGCGTTGCCGGGAGCGCCACGCCCAGTAGCAGGAACGCCAGCCATGCCACGACGAACAGCCCCACCAACGCCAAGGTCAGCAGCGCCAGCGGCGGCACCATCAGGTCCAGGCTCATGGCCAGCAAGGGCCAGTTACGCTTGGCCAACGCGCTGATGACCAGCTTCGGCCCGTCCGCCAGCAACACGCCCAGGTGCCCATGTTCCCACCGTGTGCGCTGGCCGCTGAGGCCTTCCTGGCTGGTCGGAAACAAGCTGGTGACCTGCGCCTGCGGGCAGAACAACGGGGGTTTGCCGGCACGGCAGAAGTCCAGCCCCAGCTTCAGGTCTTCGACCAGGTGCCCGGTCGCCAGGTTGGCGGCAGCGATGTCCTGCCAGCCAATCGCCATGCCCGTGCCCATCAATTGGCACGGCAGCCCCGCACGCGCCCAGCCTTGCGGGCGCACCAGGTTCTTGACGCGCCAGGCGAACTCGGCGATCAGCACTTTCAGCCCCGCCCCCGCCGGCGCGCACATCAGGTCCAGGCCCTGGACCGGGCGCCCAGACTCGATGCAGCGTTGCGCCAAATGTTCGATGGCGCCTGCGCTCACCTGGCAATCGGCATCGATGATCACGACAACGTCCGGCGGCGCCTCGGCCAGGTGCCGCACGCCGCAATCGAGCGCATAGCCTTTGCCGCGCAATCGCCCATGCTGGCGTTCGACGACCTGCGCGCCAGCCGCTCGGGCCAGCGCGGCGGTCTGGTCGCTGCAGTTGTCCGCCACCACCAGCACACGGTCGCCCGCCAGCAACTGACGGCGGATGCCCTGCACCGTCGCGACGATGCCGGACGCCTCGTTGTGCGCGGGCACCAGCACGGCCACCCGTGGCCGTGCTGTCGTGGCCGGTGGCCGTGGCCGAGCAGGCAGACAGGCCAGCAGCACCTGCGCGAACAGTACCGTCACCGGCACCAGGATCAGGAACGCCAGGGCGCTCAACAGCCAGCTGATGAGTGTGCTCATGCGGGTGCCTTGAAGTAGTGGGCCAGCTTGGCCGCTTCGGTGTCGATATCATGGCGCTCCAGCACGCGCTGGCGCGCTGCCTCGCCCATACGCTGCAGCACCTCGACCGGTTGCGCCAGGCAGTCGGCCATCGCTGCCGCCAGTTCGTCGACGGCTCCGGCGGGAAACAGCCAGCCGTTTTCCCCCGGACGCACCAACTCGGGAATACCCGCCACATACGTGGTCAGTACCGGCCGGCGCAAGGCCATGGCCTCCATGATGACCACCGGCAAGCCTTCGGCGAAGCTCGGCAGCACCAGGGCGCGTGCGGCGAGGATTTCCTCGCGCACCTGCGCGCTGCTGATCCAGCCGGTGATCCGCACCTGGGCCTGGAGCCCGTATCGGGCGATCAACGCTTCGATCTGCGCGCGCATTTCGCCGTCACCGGCCAGCACCAGTTCGAAGTCCAGGCCCTGATCGGCCAACCGGTGCGCCGCTTCGAGCAGCAACAGCTGGCCCTTCTGCTCGCACAACCGACCCACGCAGACCAGCCGCGGCGCGGTGGGTGTCGCCTGCGCCGCCACCTGGTGAAAGCCGGGTTCCAGGCCACAATGCACAACCTTGACCTTGTCCCAGTGCTCATGCGCCACCCAGCGATACAGCTGACTGCGGCCATACGAGCTGACCGAGGCGACGAAGGCCGCTCTGCGCACCTTTTCGCCTACATGCAGGAACTGCGGTTTGTCGAACTCTTCCGGCCCATGCACGGTGAAACTGAAAGCCGGCCCCCCCAGCGCATTGGCCAGCATCACCACTTCGGCGGAGTTGGTGCCAAAGTGCGCATGCACGTGCTCGGCGCCAAACGCCTCGAGCCACTGCACCACACAGCACGCCTCGGCCAGGTAGACCAGATGGTAGGGCAACGGCCGATCCGCGCGCAGGCCCAGGCGCAGGGCCAGCCACAGGGCCGAGCCGAAGCGCCGCGGCTCGGCCCGCAGCACCTGCCACACCGGTTTGAGCAAGCCCTTGATGCCGCCCTGCAGCACGTACTGGGTCTTCTCCCGCTCGGCCAGATCCTCGGCATCCTGCAGCTCGCCATCCCAACCGCGCAGGGCGATACGCTGAATCACCACGCCCTGGCGCTCCAGCGCCAGGATTTCGCGGCGGATGAAGCTGTGGCTGACTTTCGGATACTGATTGATGAAGTACGCAATGCGCATAGGAATCCAGATCTCTACCTGCGTGATGGATGAGCAGCGTGCTCAGCGTTGCGGGCACAGGCCCTTGGCCGTCGCGCTCGCCTTGAGCACGTCGTCGTACATGGCCTGCAGTTCCAGGGCCTGGTCGCTGCACAAGGTGATGCCTTGCTTGAAGGTGTTGCGGTGCTGCCGATAGCGCTCGGGGTGCTCGAGAATTTCGACCAGCGCCTCGCGCAGGTATTTTTCGTCGGCACTGAGCGGGATCAGCGTGCCATTGACCCCGTCGACGATGTCTTCCACGGTGCCGCCGGCATGGGTGCTGATCACCCAGACATCGCGCACCAACGCCTCGCGTACCGCCAGCCCGAAGGTTTCCTTCGACTGCGTGGGGAACAGCAGCACATCGATACCGGCAAAGAATTCGTCCATGTTGGCCTGGGTGTAGCCCGGCACGATGCTGACGGTGCCCGGTATCTTGATGCTGTGCCGGTTCAAGGAGCGAAAGCCCAGGTGCAGCAGGTTGTCGACCACCTTCAGTTCATAGTCCGCACGCGCAAGCCCGGCGAAGGCGCGGGTGATCACGTCGATACCCTTGATGGTTGCATTGCCGCCGACGAAGCCGAAGCGAATGGCCTTGCCGGGGTGGCGCTGGTAGTCGGCCGCCGGTGGCAGGATGCCGTTGCGATTGACGCGCAGCTTCGCGGCCTCGAAGCCATTGGCGATGTACAGGTTGCGCGCGAAGTGGCTGGGCGCCAGCAGCAGATTGGCCTGCTTCAGCGTGCTGGCCAGGAACGACTGGCGATAGACATTGAGCACCGGGTCGTCCACGCAGCGTGCGCAGACTTCGGCGCGAATGGTGGTTTGACCGCAGTACTTGCCCTGGTTGTCGATCATGAACTGGCGGCCGCAGATCCACCAGCAATCGTGCAGCGTCACCACGAAAGGCAAGCCTGCGCGCCGGCAGCTGTCGGCCAGCAACGCACCCAGCCCCTGAATCGAGTGCATGTGCACCAGGTCCGGGGCCACACGTTTGAGCACGGTGTCGAACACGGGCAACGTCGCGGGGTTTTCGAAATCCTCCTGGGCGCTGCGTTTGTCTGGCAGGCCCATGCCGATCACCGCAGCGCCGTGCGCCTCATAGCGGTACAGGCTGTAGGGCGCCGCGTCGGTTTCTGGCAGCGAGGTAAAGATGAACTGCTGGAACGTTGTGGTCGCCGCCATCAACCGCGCCATCTGTTCGGCCACCACCGTGGCCCCACCGAAACTGCGCGGGGCGAAGAAGATGTTGGCCGCCAGCACGCGCCGAGTGCGATCACGCGGCAGCCGCGGAAACAACTGACCAAGCTGCTCGTCGTTCAGCGTTTGGGCAGCGTTGTCCCACTCGACCAGCGTGACGTGGCCGGCGCCCATGTCCAGCATGGCCTTGGCCAGTGCCGAGGTTGACGCAATGGCCCGATCGCACATCAGCAAGGCCCGCTGGAACAGCGTGACCGCTGCCATCAACGGGTTGACCGTTTCCTCGTTGAAGGCGCTCAGGTCGTTGTGCAACCGATACGCCTGCGGGTCGAAGATCAGCGCGTCGACATCCCAGATCGTGCTCACCTTCAGCCGCTTGGCCTCCTCGACCAGCTGGAGCATGTCGGCCGTGGCGGGCAGGCGATGGAAAATCACCGCAGAGGCAGTCTGCAACGCATTGGTACAGGCTGCGCCGTCGCGCCAGTCGAGCACCTGGCAATGGTAGCCAAGGAACTGGAGCGCCTGCTGCAACCAGGCCGGCCGACCGCTGGGCGGCCGCGCCAGGTTGCCTTCGCAGATCACCAGCAGCTCGCGCGGGAAGAGTTCACTGGCCGGTACGCTGGGGTCGTCCAGCGGCAGGCTCTTGCGTTTGCTGTCGGCGGGCTTCCACAAGAGTGCCGGCCCATGCTTGAGCAGTTCGCGAACGGCCTTCTTCGCCGTCGGGTACACGCCCGCCTTGCGCAGGTAGGCAATGAAGCGCTGGTCCGCGCGGGGCTCGCGCCTGATCTGACGCAGCAAGCCCGCCAGCCTGGACCGGAGGCTGACAGGTGCACTGGCAATCGCGTCCTGCTGCACCGCCAGCGCACTGGCCAGGCGCTGGCGGTGCACGTTCAGCTGCTGCGCAAGATCGTGGTCGGGCAGCGCGGCCTCAAGCTGGCCGAACAGATCGTCCAGCAGTGCATGCCGGCGCCGATACATGGCGCGTTTCTTTGGCGCGATGTCTTCTGCCGAGCGCTTGGCTGCTGTCAACGGAATGGCGAAGAAGCCTTCACGCGACAACGTCTCGGCACCGCTCTCCTGCCAGATGGTGTCGTAGTTGGCGGCCAGTTCGCGCCCCGTGTCAGCACCGAAATAGGGATGGCGATGATGCCGGTAGGCATCGCTGACGGCATGAATGTGCGCCGCGCCCACCAGCCGGGCAACGCACTTGATGGCTTCGATCAACAGGCTGCGCGGGCGCAGGCCTTCGAAATCCTTGGTCAGGTCGCGGTAGATGTTCAGCGACGTTTCGCTGTCGATGCCCTTGTGTATTCCCTGCACGGCGCCGATCAACAGACTCAGTTCACCGTCGGCCCGGTGCAGGCTGAAGGCCAGGGAGGCTACCCGCAACTCGCCCTGGAACAGATTGAGGACCAGCTCCCCTTCGCGCTTGAACCAGATCGGTCGGTCCAGCACCAGCGTGCAACCCTGGGAATACGCGGACAGGTCAGCGAGGGTGCGGTGTTGTTCACGCCCCCGCAGCAATAGCGAAGGAAATTGCCCAGCCACCACTTCATAGTGCGAGGCCACCACGGCCAGCCGCTCAGGTGCATCCCAGCCTTTGCTGATGTAGGGCCACTGCAGGATGCCGACGCAGTCGTCGCCGAGCGCTGCGAAGGCGTCATCGCCCAGCGCCGTGCTCAGGCGCTGCATGAAGGCACTGAGCTGCGGCCACTGGCGAACCATCAGCAGGCTCAGGGTGAGCCTGTTCTTCAGCGCTCGCGGCGAATAGCCAGGGTGCACCGCTGGCAGGCTCCTGGCGAGTGATACAAGGTTCATGGTCATCTCACTTGTACTCGATCAAGGCCGATTTGCTGGCGGTCAATCTGTCCAGCAGAAACTTCACTTGCCCGATCATTTCAGGGAACTTCCCAAGCACCAGGAAGATCGCCTGCAGCCCGTTCTCGCGCAGCGAACGCTCGCCGCGGCGTGCCAGGCGCAAGGCCTGCAAGGGATAGATCGACAACAGCAACAGCCCCCAGCCGCCGAACACCCCACAGGCCAACAACGTTGCCAGCGGGATACCCAGGCCCCACAGCCAGGCCCGGCGCGACTCACGCCGCCAATGCCGCTCGGGCGGGTAACCGTGCAGATAGGTGCCTTCGGCGAAGGCGTAACCGCCCCGCACGCAGCGCCGCCACCACTGGCTGAAGCGGGTCATGGCAGCATCGTGGAGGGTCATTTCGGCGCCCAGACGCCAGATCTTCCAGCCACGGGCGCGCAAACGTACACAGAGCTCCGGCTCTTCGCCGGCAATCAGTCCCGGGCGATAGCCCGACACGGCCATGAACGCATCGACGCGCATCAGCGCATCGCCGCCGCAGGCCTTGGCTTCGCCCACCGGGGTATCCCACTCCAGGTCGCACAACAGGTTGTACACCGACCGCTCCGGAAAGCGCTCGCGGCGCCGGCCACAGACCACCGCCACCTCAGGGTGCGCATCGAGGAACTTCTGGGCACGGGCCAGCCAGCCCGTCACCACTTCGCAGTCACCGTCGACGAATTGCACATGACGCAGGTCCGGGCACAACTGCAGCAAACAGGCGAAGCCTTCGTTGCGCGCCCGCGCTGCGGTGAACGGTGTGCTCAAGTCCAGCGCCAGTACCTCGACGCCATGATTGCGCGCCCTTTGCACCGAGTCATCGGTGGAACCGGAATCGACATACACAACCTGATCCGCCCCCTGTGCCAGTGACGCCAGGCAGCGCTCCAGGCGCATGCCCTCATTACGACCAATCACTACGACTCCGATGCCTGTCACCATGCGCCTCACTCGCCACCCCTGCACGTCATTAGCCGTTCACCACCGCCCTGCAGGCCGGCTCATGAGTACTGCGCTGCCTCACTATGCTTTCGGGCCTTGACGGTTGCCGGCACACCCACTGCCAGCGAATTGTCCGGCACATCGATCAACACCACCGCGTTGGAGCCGATCACCACGTTGTCGCCGATGCGGATGTTGCCCAGCACCTTGGCCCCGGCACCAATATCGACGTTGTTGCCAATCACCGGCGCGGTCGGCTCGCTGACATTCTTCAGGCCCACCACCACGCCGTTGCGGATCCTGCAGTCGTCGCCGAAGCGGGCGTAGCCGCTGATGACGATGCCGCCGAAATGGTCGATGACGAAGTTGCGGCCCACCACCACCTCGCAGGGCAACTCGACCCCGGTGATGATCTGCACGAACTTGAACAGCACCTTGTAGACGAACGAGAAGAACTTGCGCAGCAACGCCGGGCGCACGCCGTAGCGCCAGCGGCCAAAGCGGTACACCAGCATCACCCAGAAACCCTGGGCACCCCAATCACCACCGTATGCCCGCAAGTCCGCGCGGATATTCTCGAACATGGCTTCACCTACCGTGTTGGCTGGGTTGCGTAGCGGGTCTTGAACAGCAGCGACCACGTGGCGCGGGTGTGCTGCCAGCAGGCCTTGATGGCAGCCCAGCCGCGCCCTTTCAACAGGGCCTTGAGTGCCAGCACCAGGTCGCCCAGGCTGACCAGGCACATGTGCAAGGCCAGCCCGGCCGCGCCATGGTGCTTACGGAAATACAGCAATTCGCTTTCGATCTGGTAGGCGGAGATCTGCCGGCTGGCCGCCTCCAGTTCGGCGACCGACTTGGAGCTTTCGCCGCCAATGTGCACGACCGTGGTATGCGGGTAGAACACCACCTTCCAGCCGGCCTCCTTGACCCGCTTGCAGTGGTCGACTTCCTCGTAGTAGAGGAAATAGCGCGGATCGAACAGCCCAACCTTGTCGAGCACCTCGCGGCGCACCAGGTAGAAACAACCCGGCAACCAGTCGCATTCACGCACCGAAGCGTGGTCCCAGCTCATCTCGTCGACCATCTTCAGCCCGGGGAACAAACGCCCCAGGCCGGTGCGGGCGACGAAGATGTTCAACGGGGTCGGGAAGTACCGGCAACACGGTTGCAGATCACCCTCGCGCCCTTCCAGGCGCACGCCCAGCACGCCGCATTCGGGATGGGCGTCCATGTAGGCGATGGTTTTTTCCAGGCTGTCGCTGGCGACGAAGGCATCGGTATTGAGCAGCAACGCGTACTTGCCCTGCAGGTGCGCCAGCAACTGGTTGTTGGCGCGACCAAAGCCGACGTTCTGCTTGTTGCTCAGCAGCAGCGCCTCGGGGCAGACCTGGGCCATGCGCGCCAGCGAATCGTCGGCCGAGGCATTGTCCACCACCAGGTAGCTCGCCAGCCGTTCGCTGTCGGCCTGGCGCAGCGCGTCGAACATCGGCTGCAGCAGCGACGCGGTGTTGAAATTGACGACCATCACATCAACGGGCTTTCTATCCATTGTTGCCGTCCCCAAAGAAATACTGCCGCCTCACTGCCGCCAAGGTCGGTTCCAGCGCCGGGTCGAAGGCCCCCTTGCGCTGCTTGACGAGGTCAATCCAGGGATACGAATTGCACCGCTCCTCAACCCGTTCGATCAACTCCTTGGTGGAGCAGATCACTTTGGCCGGGTTGCCCCCCACTACCATGCCCGGTGGCACATCCTTGGTCACCACGGCACCGGCGGCAACCACCGAGTCAGGCCCGATGGTCACTCGCGGCATGACGATGGCGCCGTGGCCGACAAAACAGTTGTCACGTATATCAATGTAGCCCACCGAATCGAGCTGCTTGCCATAACAGACCTCGATCAGCGCAACCACGCCGTCATGACCGATCAACGTGCAGTCCGACAGGCCCACGTTGCTGCCGATGCGCACCAGCGTCGGGTCCGTGACACAAACGCCGCAGTTGATGTGCACGTTGTTGCCTATCGAATGAAACTTGCCCCACCGCGCCTGGTAAGTGCCCCATTGCAAGGGCGAGGGGTTGCAGAATTTCCTCCACAGCGAGCTGCCCCGCCCAGTTGCGTTGGCGTAGTGGTACACGGCGTTCCGTAGCCATCCGAACATGCTGTTTGCCTCGTAAGTATTTCCTGGACTGCTCCTGAGGCGAACCCGGTCTCGTTCTTCTTGTTGCTGACCGCATCGCACTCAACCCTTGTCAACCACACTGTTGCCGTTACGTCACGCCGGGGCACGCTCCCTTGCGGCTCATACCGCCGCCTTGCGGGTGGATTTCATCTTCTCGTCGAGGTGGTCAGCCAGCCGCAGGGCGAACTGCAGCAGTGGCATCGTCGGGTTGGACGCGCCACTGGTGGCAAAGATGCTGCTACCGGCGACATACAGGTTCTGCGTGCCGAATACCTTGCAGTCGCGGTCGACCACGCCGAACTCGGGCGTCGCGGCCATGCGCGTGGTGCCCATATGGTGGGCATGCGGCTGGATTTTCAGGGGCACGGTGGTGTCGTAGACGAAGTCGTGCAACTTGACGAAGCCAAGGCCCATTTCGGCGAATTGCTTGGCCAGCTCGCTGCCGATGCATTTGATCGTATGCCGATCACCCTCACTCAGTTCCCAGTTGACATTGACCTTGCCGACCCCCAACGCATCCTTTTCATCCAGCAGCGAGAGGTGGCTGTGCAAGTTGGGGAACTGCTCGATCATGGTGCCGATGACGCCGTCGCCGGGGCAGCTGAAGTTGGCGATGAAGGCGATCTTGCTCGCCACGCCCATTTTGCAGGCCAGGTTTTCCAGAAAATATTTCACCTCGGCCGTTCTGCCGTAGGTCCTGACATCGTCCAGCACCGACGTGGTGACATTGCCTTTGCCTGCGTGGTACTCGGCGATGAAGGCGTCTGTGGTGTAGTACTGATGGGTACCGGTGTCCTGCCCCTCACCGAGGATGAACGTGCCCATGTCGATGTTCAGGTGCTCCATGAAGCAGCGCCCCACCAGGCCGTCCCCGCTCACCACACCGGCCGCCGACAGTGACTGGCTGTTGAGCAGCTGGCGAGCGTTCTCGATCGCGCCAGTGGCGAGGATGAAGTGTTTGGCGACCAGCCTTTGGCGATGGCGGTCGTAGTCGGACACCTGCACCGACGTCAAACTGCCCGAGGCCTTGTCGAACTCAAGGTCCACGCAATTGCAGTTGATAAACACATCGAGGCCGTCGGTCTCGTTGAGCGCGGTCGCGTATTTTTGCGCAAAGCGCGTGGGCGGGCTGAGCAGAAAGCGGTCGCCTTCGAAGTCGCCGCCCTTCAACCCGCCGTTGAGCGCTTGGAAGTCCTTGCCCTGGGGCAGGTCGACGATGTCCATGGCGGCGGGCAGGTAGTGCTCGATTTCGGCATAGGGGATCGGCCAACCCGGCAGTTCGCCCGGGGGCTGCACGGCGAAGTCGGAGGGGGTGAAGGGCCGGCAACGCCCGGCCCAGTGATTGGAGGTACCGCCCAGAAAACGCAGGCGGGTTTCCTCGGCGTACAGCTCAAGCCCCGAGGACGAGCATTTGTACAATTCCTGCGAGCGTGGCGCGTACTCATGGCCACCGCCTTCGATCAGCACCACGCGCCAGCCTCGCTGTGCCAGGCGCAAGGCCAGGGTGATGCCTGCTGGCCCGGCACCGATGATGCACACGTCGTAGTCTTCGCGCAGGGTCTTCTGCGTCTGGTAGTCGTTGATCATGTTTACTGATTCCGGAAGTACTGGGACGGCAACACCCAACCGTTGATCACGACAAACCCCTTCGGCTCGACGGATTCATCTGCGGCGGCGCGCGCAATGCCAGGCGCCACGCCGAACAACGCACCACCTACCCCCAACAGGACACAATTGCGCAGAAAGCCCCTACGACCCGGCGCAGCGCAGTACTTAAGCTTCCCCATGATCCCCAGACCCGTGCCATTTTCTTAAGAATCCTAGTCACTTATCCGCGATGCGCTACCCTGCCCATCGCTCGGGTCACCCTTTTCGTCGGGTCCGCTAGATCCAGTCGAAGAAGCGCACCACCAGCTCGCCGCAGAGGGCGCCTATCAGCACCATCGGCAGCACCATCAGCTCGCGTTTGATATTGAGAATGTCCAGTTTTCGATTGACGTAGACGATCAGCACCAACGTCGGCAAGGCATGCAGCGCCACCCCCCAGATCGCCAGGCGCGGCCCGCCGATGGCCAGCAACAGGGGCAGCAGCACCCACAGCGAGACCACGCGGATGATGTTGTCCATGGCCTGGTACTTGGTGTGCCCCAGGGCGATCCAGATCTGGTGGGTCAAGGTATAGCGCAGGGTCAGGAACGACAGCGACAGGATCGCCAGCATGGGGCCTGCGTCGACATAGCGTTCGTCGTACATCCAGCCGATCAGCAGCGGGCTGCCCGTCAGGAACACCCCGCAGACGAACAGCATGACCAGGTCGACCAGCAGCTTGAAGCGATCGTACAGGGTGCGCAGGCGGTCTTTGTCGCCGTCGCGGGTCGCCTCGCTGAACGCCGGCAGGGCCACCGCACCGAACAGCTTCATCAGGCCGGTCTGGAGGGAGCCGAGGATCAGCACGGCAATCGAATACACGCCCAGTTCCGCCACCGTCATGCTGGCGCCGAACCAGATCCGGTCACCGTACATCGCCAGCACGCCGACCACCGATGACAGCAGGATCCAACGCCCGAAATTGACCAGTTCGGTCAGCGCAGTGCGGTCCCACTGCAAGCGATTGCCCGGCCCCTGCAAGGCAGTATGGCCAAGTACCGTGCCAGCCAGGGCGGCCACTACGCCTGCGGCGACCAGGGACCAGATGGAGCGGGTGAACCAACCGATCACCAGCATCACGACCAGACCGATGACCTGCGAAGCCAGGTCGATCAGGACCACGCGCTTCTGTTGGAAAGTTCGCACGGCGACATCCATCTTGGTCGACTGGAACCCCCAGATGATCGCCTGCACGCCGGTTACCGCCAGCACCAGGGGCAGTTCCGGCGCGGCATAGGTGGACGCGGCGGGCCACAGGTTGGCCTGCTGGGCGAACCAGGCTGCCACCGCCAGCACCAGCGTCAGGCCGAACAGCACCAGGCCGCGCAGAATCTGCACGGTCCAGGCGGTATTGAGGAACAACGGGTCGTCGCCACGGGGGCTCTGGATGATGTTCTGGCGCAAGCCGACGTCGGAAAGCAGATGCAGGAGTACCGAAACGGTGGTGGCGATGACCATTACCCCGAACATTTCCGGCAGTAACAGACGTGCCATGATCAAGTTGCCACCCAGGCGCATGCCCTGTGAGGCCAGCAAAGACACCAGGTTCCATGCCCCGGCACCCATTGCACGCTTGCGCAGACTCCCAGCTGCTGACGCTTCAATCGACGGCATGACTTCAATCTCTGACTGAATGGCTAGAACTCACTATAGTTTCAATTAGCCATGACGCTAGCCGTCGTCCACCGACAGAATTTATAGGTGCCTGTAGCCCATGCCTGAACAATTTCGTGCGCTAGTCGTCATTCTGTTTGTCGCGAGCGTGGTGTTCTTCCTGGCCCGCCGACCGGCCAGCGACCTGATTCCCGACCGCGACTTCAAGCGGCGGCGCAATCTGTGGCTGCTGATTACCCTGCTGGCGTTCTTCTCCTTCAGCTTCTGGGTCTACACCGCGGCGGCCATCGTCACGCTGGTGCTGGCCAGGCGCCGGGAACACAACCCCATGGCGCTGTTCTTCATGCTGGTGTTCGCCATTCCGCCGGCCTCGATGAATATCCCCGGGTTTGGCGTGATCAATTACGTGATCGAACTCAACCATATTCGTATCCTCACCCTGTGCGTACTGCTGCCGACGGCGTTGACCCTGAGCAAGCAGAACGACACCGTGCGCTTCGGCCGCCTCTTGCCAGACAAGCTGCTGACCGCAAGCCTGGTGCTGATGACCTTGATTTACCTGCGCGAAACCACGGTCACCGATACCCTGCGCCAGGCCGTGTCGCTGTATCTCGATGTGTTCCTGCCCTACTACGTCGCCAGCCGCGGGCTCAAGACCGTGCAGGATTTCAAGGACGCCCTGCTCGCCTTCGTCCTCGCCGCGTTCCTTTTGTCCATCATCGCGGTGGCCGAGTTCGCCCGTCACTGGCTGCTGTACAACGGCCTGATCAGCGCCATGGGGATGCAGTGGAGCATGTCCAGCTACCTCAGCCGCGGCGGCTCGCTGCGGGCCAGCGCCACCACCGGCCAGGCGATCGCCCTGGCCTACGTCATCAGCGTGGCGATCGGCATGTACCTGTTCGTGCAAGGCTATGTGCGCAACCGCCTGCAGCGCTACATGGGCGCCCTGCTACTGGCCGCAGGGCTGGTCGTGCCGTTGTCGCGTGGGCCCTGGATCGGCGCGGGGATCATCGTTGCGGTGTTCATCGCCACCGGCAAAGGCGCCGTCAAGCGCCTGACCCTGCTGGCCTGCGCCGGCCTGTTGGCGTTGCCGCTGCTGACCCTGCTGCCCGGCGGCGAGAAAGTGCTCGACCTGCTGCCGTTCGTCGGCAACCTGGAAAAAGAGAACATCACCTACCGCCAGCGCCTGCTCGACAACGCCTGGATCACCATCCAGCGCAACCCGATGTTTGGCTCGTTCGACTTCCGCAACACCCCCGAGATGCAAACGATGATCCAGGGCGAAGGCATCATCGACATCGTCAACAGCTACATCAGCCTGGCGCTGCGCTTTGGCCTGGTCGGGCTGGCGCTGTTCGTGGCGTTCTTCGCCAGCGTGTTGCTGGCGCTGTACAAAGCCTTGCGGGCATTTCCCGACAAGGAGGACGAACACCGACGATTGGGCCGAACGTTGCTGGCAACCTTGCTCGGGATTCTGGTGATCATCTTCACCGTCAGCAGCATTACCGTCATCCCGGTGGTGTACTGGTCGGTGGGCGGGCTGGGCGTGGCCTACGTGCAGATGGTGCGCAGGCTCAGGAGCAGTGAATCCACCGTGCTGGGCACTGCCCAGCCCACCAACCAGGTACTTTCATGACAAGGATTGGTCTGCGCCCGAAGGTCAGGGCTTCGCTACTCGTGGGTCTGTTGTCGCTGCCGGCACTCGCCTGGTCCTCGGCCTGGACCGTCAGCGTCGACGAACAGAATGGTCTGCCCAGCGTGACCCGCGGCGGCAGCCCCGCCATGCAGGCACGCTTCGATTTCTGGGGGCCCGACTGGAGCTGGACCGGCTTCGGCACGGCATTGAAGGTCAACGCGCCCTACCGCTACACGCTCAACGGCAAGAACCCGCAGCTGGATTTCGAGCTGGCGGCAGACATCAGCAAGCCGCAGCCACAGACCCTGAGCTGGGCGTTCGACCTGAACGCCCGAAGCCTGCGCCGTGGTGTGATGGGCGGCGGCATGGTGTTCCGCTTCGACCCTGCCCTGTTCAGCGCAGAAATGGGTGAACCGCAGCTGTTGCCCGGCAACCGCGGCTGGTCGTGGGGCAACGCTGCAAGGCGCATCGAGTTGCGTTTCGAGCCGGCGCTGGCAAAGGTGTATTTCGAGCGCGGCGACACCTCGGAAATCCGTGCGTTTTTCTACACCGACCCGATCGTGCCCGGCCAACAGCAAGTGAAGGCGGTGCTGAACCTGACGGGCGATATCGAGCTGGGCCCGACCGCGACCGAACGTTTCGGCCTGGCCGACACCACACGCTGGCCAGACGACCAGTTGGGCTGGCGCACCTCGCCGGTAGACCTGTCGTTTCTCAACGCGGCAGAGAAACCCGCCGGCAAACGCGGCTTCGTCAAGGCTGCCGGCGAGCAGCTGCAGTTCGCCGACAACACGCCTGCGCGCTTCTGGGGCACCAACCTCTCGGCCTACGCCCTGTTCAACACCCCCGACGATGAGATCAAGCAACAGGCCAAGCGCCTGTCCGCGCTGGGGTTCAACCTGGTGCGGCTGCATCACCATGACTCGCCCTGGGTCAGCCCGAACATCTTTGGCGACGTCAAAACCCTGCGTGATACCCAGCAGCTGAGCGCGGCATCGCTGAAGAAGATCGACTGGTGGATCAAGTGCCTGAAAGACGAAGGCATCTACGTGTGGCTCGACCTGCATGTGGAGCGCATCGTCACCGTCAATGACGGCATCTATGCCTTCGACGAGCTCGCCAAGGGCGAGCAGTACGCCGGAATCAAGGGCTATGCCTATGTGAACGTGGCCATTCAGCAGGCGATGAAGCGCTTCGCCGAGCAGTACCTGACCCATGTGAACAGCTTCACCGGCCTGGCGTACAAGGATGACCCGGCGGTCGCCGCCGTGCTCATCACCAATGAAAACGACGTGACCCAGCACTTCGGCAACGCCCTGCTGCCGGACAAGGGCGTGCCCAAGCACAACCAGCTGTTCATGGACCAGGCCAACGCCTTCGCCGCGCGCGCCAACCTGCCTGCCGACAAGACTTGGCGCACCTGGGAGCCTGGGCCTGGCAAGCTGTTCCTCAACGAGCTGGAGCATCGTTTCAATGTCGACATGATCGACCACCTGCGCACCCTGGGGGTGAAAGTGCCCATCGTCACCACCAGCACCTGGGGTGGCAACGGCCTTGCCGCGCTGCCGGCACTGACCGCAGGCAACGTGATCGATGCGCATGGCTACGGGGGCATCGGCCAGCTGGAGAAGAACCCGCTGACCAGCGACGGCATGATCAACTGGCTGGGCGCCGCCCAGGTGCTGGGCATGCCGATGACCGTCACCGAATGGAACGCCGAGCCCTTCCCCCTGCCCGACCGCCACTCGCTGCCGCTGTACGTGGCCGGCACCGCGAGCCATCAAGGTTGGGACGCCATCATGCAATATGCCTACAGCCAGCAAGCGTTCATCGAAGGCTGGCGCCGGGCCGACAACTGGAATGCCTACAACGACCCGGCGATGATCGCCACCCTCCCCGCCGCAGCCTTGCTCTACCGCCGTGAAGACGTGCAACTGGCCACCACTCACTACGTGTTCGCACCCAGCGCCGAAACCTTGTTCAACCGGGCCATCACACCCGCCAACTCGGTGCTGCTGCGCACCGCCATGGAAAAAGGCCGGCTGCAGATCGCCCTGCCGCAAACGCCCGCGCTGCCCTGGTTGCAGGCGGGCACAATGCCCAGTGATGCGCAGGTCTTGCGCGACCCTGACCAGTCGCTGCTGGACGCCAATGCCAGCGAGTCGACCAGCGACACCGGCGAGCTCAAGCGCAACTGGCAACAAGGCCTCTACACCATCGACACCCCGCTGACCCAGGCCGCAACCGGCTGGCTCGGCGGCCAGTCCTTGCGCCTCGGCGATATCGCGGTGCAGCTGAAAACCGCCTACGCCAGCGTGGTGGTGCAAAGCCTGGACGCCAAGCCGTTGAAGCAGTCGCACAGCCTGCTGATTTCGCTGGGCAGCCGTGCCGTGCCAAGGCCCGACGACATGACCCCGTTCCATGTCGAACCGCTGGAAGGCACCTTGAGCATCCAGGCGCCCAAGGGCCTGAAACTGTACAGCCGCCAGGCCGACGGCAGCGAACAGGCACTGGCTTCGACCTACAAGGATGGGCGCTACCTGATCACCTTCGACGGCCGGAACATGGCCAACTGGCTGTTCTTGAAATAGCCATCTAGAGTCAATTCAGACCTGTATTCCAGGCATTCGACGCTGCGTCTGTTCCAGGAGGATTGGATGAAGTACTTGGTTGTCGGCGGTGCAGGTTATATCGGTTCACACATGGTCAAGCACCTGGTGAACGAGGGGCATGAAGTGGTGGTGGCAGATATCGAGCCACCTGCGCCCGATGTCGAATGGGTCGAGCTGGATATCGCCGACGCAGGTGCACTGGACCGGTTGTTCGCCGACTACCACTTCAACGCGGTGTTTCATTTCGCGTCCTTCATCCAGGTGGGCGAGTCGGTCAGCGAGCCCGGCAAGTACTACCAGAACAACGTCGCGGCCACTCTGACCCTGGTTGAGGCCATGGTCCGCGCCGATATCAAGCACCTCGTGTTCTCTTCCAGCGCTGCCGTGTATGGCGACCCGCAGTACATACCCATCGATGAACAACACCCCAAGGCGCCGATCAATCCGTATGGGCGCAGCAAATGGATGGTGGAGCAGATACTGGAAGACTTCGACCGGGCGTATGGCTTGAAGTCGGTGTGCTTGCGCTACTTCAATGCGGCCGGGGCCGATCCCGAGGGATCGCTCGGGGAACGCCATGAGCCGGAAACCCATCTGATTCCGTTGATCCTGCAGGCGGCCTCTGGGCGGCGTGAGGCAATCACCGTGTTCGGCCATGACTACGACACGCCGGACGGCAGCTGCATCCGCGATTATGTGCACGTCGCCGACCTGGCGTCGGCGCATGCGCTGGCCGTAGCGTATCTGCTGGACGGTGGCGCCAGTGCGGCTTTCAACCTGGGCAATGGGTTGGGGTTTTCGGTGCAGGAAGTGGTCGATACCGCGCGGGTTGTCACGGGGCGGCCGATCACGGTGATCGAAGCGTCACGCCGGGAGGGTGACCCGGCGCGGTTGGTGGCGGATGCCGAGCGGGCGAAACGTGTGCTGGGATGGCAACCACGGTTTGCAACGCTGGAAGAAATTGTCGGCCATGCGTGGCGCTGGGAGTGCAAGTTTCCTTGGCGGTGAAGCGCATGAATGCGACGGGCGCGGTTGCCTTGGTTTTTGTAGCGTGTACGAGATCGAGCGCCGCCCGCGCGGCGCATCGCGGATAAATCCGCTCCTACATTTGTTGCAACGTGCCACGGTCTGTCAGGCCATGGTTGTCTGTTTTTTGGCGCCCGCCGAGATATCGTGTCGTACCCACAAGGCAGGCAACCATGGCCTATCAGGCATAGGTACGTTGCAACAAATGTAGGAGCGGATTTATCCGCGATGCGCCGCGCGGGCGGCGCTCGATCTCAAGAGCACAGACGAGGCTGGATCAGTAATAAGTCCGCAGCGGCTCATCCGCCTTGTTCAACACCGCCCCAACCAGGTTCGCGTTCGCCAGGTGATACAGGCAATCTTCGATATCCTTCTTGCTGTTCATGCCGTTGGCCACCACCAGCAACACGCAATCGAACTTCGGCAGCACGGTGATCGCATCATCGGAGCTCAGCAGCGGCGGCAGGTCGAAAATGCAGATACGCGAATCGTACCGGTCGCGCAGTTCGGTGATCAGGCTGTCCACCTTGGGCGAGGACAGCATCTCGGTCGACATCGGGATCGGCTCGCGGGTCGGCAGCACCACGAAGCGTGGCAGCGTCGGGTTGACCAGCACTTCTTCGAGCCAGGCCTTGCCGCTGAGCACCTCGTTGAGCGCCTTGTCCATCGGCAGGCCCAGGCTGCTGCCCACCCGCGGCCGGCGCAGGTCGAAGTCCACCAGCAAGGCGGTCTTGGTGGTGTGGTGGGCAATGCTCATGGCCAGGTTCACCGCCAGTACGGTCTTGCCGGCCTCAGGCGTCGGCGAGGTGATCGCCAGGGTGCGCCAACCGTTCTCGTCCATGGCTTTGAGCACTTGCGTGCGCAACAGGTCGATGGCCCCGCTCATGTTCGAATTCTTGTTGTACGACACGATCCGATTGCGCTCCAGGTGCTCCGCACGCAGCGGTACCACTTTGGTCTGCACGTAGTCGAACTGGCCCAGGGGTTCGGGCTTGTCCGCCAGCAACGGCGCTTTCGGTGTTTCTATGGGTGTGGGGGAAATCTGGTGAAGGTTCTTTCCAATAGCCGGCGTAATTCTGTCCATTGCTGAGTTCCCTATTCAAACCGCGCCATAGCTTTAAACAGCAGGACGTCCAACGGCATGTAGAACACATGGACGACCACCAGAAGCATAGCCACCAGAACCAAGCTGGCGACGATCATCAGCATCAGCCATTTTCGCCGCTTGGCCTTGTCGGCCTGGGTAGCGATGTACGGCACAGCCACCAGCACCCGCTTGCCCAGCACGCTTTCCAGTGCACCGACGCCGCGCACCCGCTGGTTGAGCATCTCCAGCAACATCACCAGCCCACCGCCCACCGCCGGTGCCAGCACCAGGCCCAGGGCAACGATTTTCTTGCGGTTGGGTTTGATCGGTTTTTCCGGCATCAGCGGCGGCTCGAGCAGTACGAAACGCTCGGCCTTGTTTTCCTGCTCCAGGCTTTCGGTGATCTTCGCGCCCATTTCCTTGTTGCGAATTTCTTCATATTTCTTGCGTGCGTTGTCGTGGTCGCGCATCAGGGTAATCAGACCGCGCTCCACTTGCGGCGCCTCGAGTATGTCTGCCTCGTAGCCTTCCATCTTGGTGGTCAGCTGGCGTTTCTGTTCAGCCAACGAGGCGATGCGCGATTGCGCCGCTGCCATCTTGGTCCGCACCCGGGCCGCATCGAGGTTCATCGACGCTGCGGCAGCGATGCCCTTTTCACCCGAGGCCTTGAGCAGGTCGATCTTGCGCTTGACCGCCTGCACGTCCGGGTGCGCTTCCTTGTACTTGGTCAACAGCCGGGCGTACTCGGCCTTGAGGCTGGGCAGGTCCTGCGCCTGGTCGACCGCTGTCGACCTGCCATTGGCAGCCGGGGTGCTCGCCCCGGCATTGGCGGCGGACAGTTCCAGCTCCAGGTAACGCAGTTCTTCCTGGGCCGATTTGTAATCGCGGTCGACTTCACGAAACTCCAGCTCCGAACGCGACAGCATGCTCATGCGCAGTTGCTGGTTTTCCGGCAGGGCATTGGCGTGGGCTTGCTTGAAGTCAGCCAGCTGGTTTTCCAGGTCGGCCAGCTCGGCGCCCAGCTTGTTCGCTTCCTGGGACAGGAACTCGGTGGTTTCGGTGGCCCGTTCGGTTCGTTGCTTGATGTTCTCGTTGAGGAACAGCGTCACCAACTCGTCGGCCACTTCCTTGGCGACTTCCGGGTGCTTGTCCTCGTACGACACGGTGAAGGCCACGGTGGCCTCGCCTCGCCCCTTGATGAAGGTGCTGAGCGTGGCCACCACGATCGCATTGCGCATCTGTTCGATCTTGTCGGTTTCGCTGAACCGACTCCCCTTGTCGGCGAACAGGTTGTACTTGTCGATGATCCGCAGCAGGTTCTCGCGGGTCATGACGCGTTGGCGAATGACCTCGATTCGCTCATCGGCAAAGCTGTTGTTGCCCGCCGACACCAGGTCTGGCGAGATCTGCTGCGACTCCACCAGGACGGTGCCGGTCGACTGGTAGATGGGCGGCACACTGAGCGCGACGCCCACGGTCGCCGCCAGCACGACTACGATGCTCACCCCCAGCAACAAGGCACGGTCCTTGATGATGGCGATGTAATCTTTGAGGGAAAGCTCGTACTCGGATTTCATAAGTGGCCGCCCTTGCAAAAGTCAGATGTCGGGATATCGGTAGGTCAGCGTCATTCCAACGATCGTTGCTTCAGCATCTGGCAAGCCATCTTGCTGACGCTCCTTGTACATCAACGAAAACCGCATGTCCCAGGCCCGCGAGAGTTCCCGGCTGGCCCAGACACTGTAAGTCTGCAAGGTATTGGGCGTTTCCCCCTTGGCGTCCTGCCAGGAGGCATCGACGCCCAACCGGCTGGTTTCGGTGACCAGGTAGCTCCAGCCACCGCGCACCATGTCCAGCTCGGCGAAACCGCCCTCGGCGCTGGCGACGGTGCTGCGCTCGGCGCTCAGGCTGGCCTCGGCACGCGAGCCACGGTAGAACAGCGACATCCCACCCTCACCGCGGCGCCCGCCGCCGGAGCCGGTGGTTTTATTGACGCCGGCGTGCATCGCGCCTTCGAAACGCTCGGAAAACTGGTGCTTGAGGCCAATACTCGGCACATAACTATTGCTGGCGAGGGCCGTGGTGGTGTCCTGCGGCTCATAACGCCGGGCTTCGAAACCGCTGATGATGTCGGTGCGCTCGCTCCACGCGTAGGTCCAGCTCGAGTAGTTCGAGTACTCGTCGTAGCCGGTCAGGGTATCGATGTCGTAGCGGGCGTGGTTGTACCGGGTTTCGTTGGCCAGGGTGCTGCGCTCGGTGACCGTGCTGCTCCAGTTGGCTGTCAGCGAGGACATCTTCTGGGTGCCGTCGGTGGTCACCACGCCGGTATCGAGCACCGTACCGGACAGCGTCGAACTCTCGTTGTACTGCGCCAGCAGACCGAAACCGCCGGTTTCGGTCTGGCGTTGCCAGCCCAGGCTCAGGTTGGGGTCTTCGCGGTCGTCGACGATCGAACGGTCGGATGAGCGCAGCAGATGCATCCCCATGCCCAGGCGCAGCTGGTCGCGGTCGAACTGACCGATCAGGTTGTAGTCAGGTGCAATGATGGTACGCGTCACACCTTTCTCCTCGGACGTCAGGAGCAATGGGTTACTGTCGTACTCGACAGTCGTGGGAACCACAACTGAGGACTGCCAAATGGCGGCATTAACCACCCCCGCGAACGGCATCATCATGATTGCCGCCGCCATACGCTTCGGTCGAAAAATAGGCACTAGGAATTCTTAATTATTAGAAGATTCAAGGTACGACCAGCGTATCGCCAGCCTGGAGTTGGAAGTTGGTGGACATGTCTCGCCCGGAAACCAGATCCTTGTAGCGCACTGGCAGTACCTTTTGCGAAGGGCCGCTGCCGCGGATCACCTTGATGGCACTTTCGTCGGCGAATTTGTCCATTCCACCCGACATGCTCAAGGCCTGCAGCACCGCGGTAGGGCCTGCCATCGGCACCGGGCCGGGTTTGATCACTTTGCCTTGAACGTATACCAGGTTGCCGGCAGTGCCGGTGACGACAACGCTGACGTTCGGGTCGGCGAGATAGGGTTTCAAGCCGTCGGTGACCTTCTTGGCCACCGCGGTCACATCGAGGCCTGCCACATCGATGCGGCCTGCCAGGGGGAAGGTGATACTGCCATCGGGGAGGACAACGGTTTCCTGGCGCAGGGTGTCTTCCTGCCAGACCGAGACCAACACTTTGTCGCCGGGGCTGAGCAGGTACGCCGCACCTTGGTCATTGGCGACACTCGCGCCAGACCAGGCGCACAGAACGCAGAGCATGGAAATCAGCAAACGCGCCATGAGGGATCCCTCCGGCCAAACGGCCCAGGTTAAGAGCACTGAATGAGAACAACCGCAAACCTCTCGCTCCACTGCGCAACGTGAAACCCGCTGCGCTGGCCTGCCAATCCTGGAGGCCCTTTACCGCGATGCCGCTTTGCCTGCCTCTGCCACCACTCGCCTCAGGCGCTGGCTAGTGGAATATAGCAATGGCTGGAAAATTGACAAGCGCACACCAGCCCTACCCTTCTGAAAACATTCTTGAAGCATCAAGCTGCTGGCGTCGCGGTAAAATCAAACAAACTTATTTAAATGAACAGGGTAAAACTTTAAATCTTCTTTCTATTGGCTACCGCCACGAAGCCAATGACTGCAAAGGCAAAAAGCCAACCCGCCGTCGTCAAGGGAACAATGTTCGACTGGTTCATGTAGGAATCAGCTGCTCGTGCCGCACCACTCAATAACACCAACAAAAAGATCGATTTGATGAACAAAGTCGAGCGCATGTTCCCCTCCTGAAAGAGGACAATTATCGTTGATTGGTTTGAAGATTTGACTGCTGTTGAATGGAGCTTATGGGCACAATGACACTACGTCAATGATCCGACACCATAATAAAATTCAATGGACCAGCCTGTGCCTCGTCAATTTACCGCCATGCAGAAAATGCAGCGCAGATCGAGCGCTAACGAACGATAGCAAGTCGTTGATATCCAGAAATATTGCTTGTTTCATGGTTCCGTTTCCGAGGCTTGTCAAACGCGACTTGAGCAGCCCTTGACCATCACTAAAGTGTTTCATCAGCGAGAACAGGTGCGAATCGTTGCGTTTACCACCCTGCTTATGACGGAAAAAGGTCGAGGGTCCGTTCGACTTCGTCGATGTCCACGGTAAAACCCTCCCCCTGGGGCTGACCGACGACAAAGCCAAAGTGCTGGCCATCACGATCCGTCAGGTATTTGTAATAGCTGACGAAGCGGTTCGGTGGCTGCAGCACCAGGAGATTACCGCCGGTTTGCAGCACATTGACGCCATGGACCAATTGGCTGCCCTCCACCCCGATCACCGTCCTCGCCCCCGCGCAGGCTGCCACGATGGTCGGCACATCGGATTTCATCGGGTTGATCACGCGAAATCCGCGATGCTTGCGCAGGTGTTCGGCGAGTTCCAACTCATTGCGCAGCAAGCGCAGGTCACCGTCGCTGCCCCGCAGGAGGAACACCCCTGGGTGCGGCGCTGCATCCACGTGCGACAACAGTTTGTCGCCCATGGCACGGTAGCGTTGATGCCTGCTGCGGTTGTTGCTCACATCATCGAACAGCACCAGTTCATGGAAGAAGGCACTGCGCAAACGCAACGGTTGCATGCCAAGCCACTGCTCGTAAGCCGGCCCCTGGGCGAACAGGGGATAGCGTGCCGAAGGCGCGGTGGTCACAGGTACGCCCTCGTTGCAGGCCAAGGCATAGGTGGGACAATCTTCCATCAGCCAAGTGCCGAACCAGGTGTTGCCATTTTGCGTGCAGTAGGCGGCGCCTCGGTCTATTTCATGTTCCACGACGATGCGCGGGAAGGTGCTGGGCTTGAGCGACAGCCAATGGCTGGCATTGCCTTTGTACAGGGCGCCATCGATCAGCCAGACGTCCTTGAGCAAGTAGCCGCGGGTCGGCCCCTGCTCCGCGCGAATGCCGCCTTCCATGGTGCGTACCGGGTGCACATAGGGATAGAAACGCTTGGCCTCCCAACCGGTGACCCGCTCCAGCTGGTTGGGCAGGTAGAGGGCCGGCGGCGAACACGTCATTTCACCGGGTGCGACATCCCAGGTTCTTTCAGCGAGGCTTTTCAGATCGATATCCGCTTGGCGTGCCAGGCGCTTTCGCGCCATGTGCCGGTAGGCCGCCATGGTCCAGGCATGGCCACTGGCAACCGGATAATCACTGAGTTTCGAGATGTCGCTTTGCATGACGCGGCCTCCACGGGTGACGGGTCAAGGATCTGGCGCAAAGGGTCTGTTACCGGCCCGGCAGGGTGCTCAGCTGGAAGGCACCCGCTCCATCTGGGGCGGTGAGTGGAAGGTGGCATAGCGTGCGCGCAAGGTTTCCAGGAACGACTCTCCTGCACTTTTGGCGCCATAGAGATAGATCTTGTGGAGCCCGCCAAAGACCATTTCGTGATAACGGCTGGCCACTTCTTCATCCGTGGTGCCTTCGGGCAAGCCCAGGTGCAATGTCAGCTTGTTGCCCTCCATGGCGAACAAGGGCGTGTCCCACAGAAATTGCGCGGTGCCGTTTCGGGGCAAGCGCACGAACAGGTAGGCGTGATTGCCCAGGGAATCGACATCGCCCCCACGGCGGCGCTTCCATTTGAGCAAGCCATCATCGGGCCGTGCCAGGCAAAGGCCTATGTCGTAGTAGTCATAACCGTGTTCCAGGGCCCATTCCAGGGCCATGAACGTGGTGATGGAGTTGACCTCGCGCAAGCGCTTGGCATCGGAAAACACCGCTTCGCAGTAACCGAAACGCAAGGTGCTCCAGTAGCGCTTGCCGCCGCGGGTGATCTCGCAGCCCAGGTGGCAGGCCACCACTTCGTCGTTCAGGGTGATCAGGTCGAGCCGGCCCACGCCCTTGGCCAACCTGAAGACTTCCTCGGTGGCGAATTGCGCGGCATGGATGCCTTGGCGTGCCGTGGCATAGGGCCGCAACAGGTCGCGGTCGGCCATGGCGATTTCAGCATCGTCAAAGGTCTGGCGCATCTGGTACAGCGGCCGGTTCTTGCGAATGCTGCGGCGCAGCTCGCTGTCGTAGCGCCCGGTGATGTCGTCCAGCGAGCGCCCCAGCGGTACCACCGCGCTCAGGTAATGAGGCACCGACAGCGCACCGGCGGTGGGCACTTCGCTCACCACCACCACATGGTTTTGCGCCGCGGGTGCCTCGGGGTCCGTCACCTCCCCGGCCTCTCGCGGCGCCTTGCCGCCGATCAGCAGCTTGGCCATTTCGCGCTGCTGCTTCCTGCCGATGTAGAGAATTTCATAAGGGCTGGTCTGCTGCAGCCGGAAACGGGCGATTTCCCACCGCCAGAAACAGGCACGACCGGCCATGTCCCGTAACATGCTTGAAACGGTTCTGATCTCGTAACGAAGGGAGGGCGAGATGAGTTTGCGGGCCACTGCCACCAAATGCGCTTTCATTCTTTTTTGACGTCCTTTGTATGTTTCGACTGGTGGTATCGCAAAAGACTATGATGGTTTTTAAAAACAGCCACATAACTTACTGATTAATCAGTAACATTTAACCGTTGCCGCCCTAATATTCAGTAACAATTTAAGATGCAAGCGCGCGGGTTGGCAAGCGGCATTTTGCTAGTACCCAGCCTTGTTTTATGACGTCAAACATACTGACACCTACGCGTTGTCCATTCATTTATTCAATTGATAACTATCTACTGCGCCTGAGGCATCACTTCAGGGCTTCCTGCAGGTCCATTTCAGCAGGAGCCGTGCCATGTCCCCGCTCAATCCGCATCATCACTTGATTGCCGAGCAACTACCTTCCTGGTCTGCCCATGCCAACGTCGAACAATGGCGCACACTGCGCGAAAGTCTGCTGCCCGAACAAGGCCTGGACGACGCGCAAGCGCCCTGGTTCGCCAATGCCCTCCCCGACCTGCGCGAGGCCGTGCTCGCCAGCCAGCTACGGCTGCATCGCGCTCAGCAGGCCTTGGCCGTTACGCTCAAAGACCTGCGCAACATTGCAGAGTTCGCCGAAAGCCTGCTCATGCACACCTTGCAGACTCAACACGGGCTATCCGTACCCGCGCGTACCACCGAACTGGTGCTGGTCCGGCACCTCTTCACGTTCGGTACTTATGTCACCGAACACACGACGGTGAGCCTGCTCGAAGCAGCCCTGCACAATTTCGAATACGGCGCCGAGTTTGGTCGCGACAGCGCGTTGGCGCTGGCGGGGAATGCACAATTCACCCCCATCACCGTGGTCGGCCAGACCACCCTGGGTGACAGTGACACAGTGGTCGATATCGACTTGCCTTCAGAATCGGTCACTATCGAACCAGTTGACCTGCCCCCCGAAGTGTTCGCCAGCACCTGCCGACAGCTGGATATTGGCCAGCGCTATCAGGAACACCTGCTGGCATGCTTCGACACCCATTCGGACACCGTGAGCACCGCGTTTATCGACGTTCAGCGCGAGCAGCTGCAACTGGCGGCTGACCTGGCCTTCATGCGTCACGACATCGACGGCCTGGCACGGGATGTCATCGCCGCGTTGGCAGCTGAAGGCCCTGTGCGTTGCTGGCAGCCCACCCTGTTCGATATTCCGTTGCATGAAGTGCTGGTCGTCGACGACGGGCGCGATGGACTGCTGTTTTACTGCCCGGGCGGCGAGCGAAGCCTGTTGCACTTCAGCGGCGTTACGTCCCTTCGCCAGCATCTGGCCACAGGGTTGTTGCAACCCACCACTCGAAACGCATTCCTGCGCTATGTGGAGAGGGCACAGCACTATCGTTTACTCGATCTGCTGCAGCAGAACACGGATGGCGACACCCTCGACCTGCACCTGAGCCTGACGACGCTCGACTCACCGCTGTTCCCCTGGCGCTACGCCGAGCATGTCCGACGCCTGAAGGCTGAAGCCGCACTGCTGGCAGTCCCCACCGCTCAGGTCGACGAGCAGGCCCGCCAGCGTCGTGTTGCCCAGTGGCAAAGCCTGGGCATGGACACCCTGATGCTCGCCGGCTTCTTCATCCCTGGCCTGGGTACCTGCATGACAGCGGTCATGGTGTGCCAACTGCTGGGCGAGGTCTTCGAAGGCTACGAGGCATGGAGCATCGGCGATCGCCATCTGGCCTTGCGGCATCTGGAGTCCGTAGGCCTCAACCTCGCGCTGGTTGGCGGCTTGCACGCGGCCGGCCAGGTACTGCCCACATTGTTCAGCAGCCCATTGATGGAAAAACTGAACCCGGTGGAGCTGGCGGATGGCAGCAGGCGCCTCTGGGATGCGGACCTCTCGCGTTATGCAAGCGCCGTCCAGCTCCACGAGGCGCTTGCAGCCGACAGCACGGGCCAGTTTCTGCAGGGCGGCTCACGGTTCATCCGCCTGGGGGATGAGCTGTGTCAGGTGCGTCTTGACGAAAAGACGCTGCGCTGGCGCATCGTCCACCCTGACAACCCGAAGGCCTACCAGCCGCTGCTCGAACACAATGGCCAGGGTGCCTGGCGCGAAGAACACGAAGTGCCACAGGCCTGGTCTGACAGCCAGGCCGTGCGACGCCTGGGGTTGGATACAGGCGCACTGGATGACACTGCGCTAGGACATGCGTTGATCATCAGCGGCGTGGATCGCGCAAAGTTGCAGGCCGTCCACCTGGCGGGGGCCACCACGCCCCCCTTGCTGACCGAAACCTTGCAGCGCCTGGCGTTGGCCAAGCGCCTGCCGGAACTCTCGGCTGCACAACGGGAGAGCCTGCAATCGCCGTTGGCAGCGCTGGCTGAAACCGGGCATGAGCGTGCACTGGCCAGAGCCCTGGAGGGCCTGTATGAGCCCGGCCTGGGAAGTGTCGACAGCGATCGCTTGCTGCTTGCCTGTATCCAACGGCTGGGCGAATGGCCCAGTGAGTTTCACCTGGAAATTCGCGCCGCCAGCCCTGGCGGCGAGTTGCTCGTCAGCTTCGGCTCTCCCCAGGCCAGCCAGCGTGCCGTGCTGATCAAATCGAATCAGGGGTATGAGGTGTATCGGGGCGAACGCCCGGCAGCCGGCCCCTTGTTCACTGACCGCTTCCAGGCACTGTATGCCGCTGTGCCGCCTGCGCTCAGGCAGCAATGGGGCGAAGTCGGCGCGCTGCGCGAACGCGTGCAGCAAGTGGCTGGCGCGGAACGTTCGAGCTGGCCCTCTCGCCTGTGGGGATCGGCGGCCAACCGCACGGCGCCGCGCCTAAGGTTGCTCGGTGGCGCTCCGCTGGATCCGTTACCGCCACCTTCACCGTTTTTCAATGACTCGGTGCCAGCACGCCTGCGCCGGCTATACCCGGCCATCACACCGGAACAAGTCGATCAGCTGCGCAGTGACTGGCAACGCGCCATGCGCTCGCCGGAGCTTGAACTGCGGATACGCGAAACCGCTTTGCAGCAATTGCGCACTTACCTGGAGCAGTGGGCTGCCGGCGCGGCGCGTCGACAACGTGCCAGTACCGCCCTACTCAACAGCTGGCGGTACAACTCGATGCTGCGCCTGCCCGATGGCGAGCTGATCCCTAACCTGGACCTGGCTGGCCTCGGACTGGAAAACCTCGATCTGGCCACACTGCCCATGCCCAACGGCCTGGAGCATGTGGTCGAGCTGGACCTTGGCGGCAACTCACCCTTGAGCGAGTTGCCGGCGCATTGGTTCGAGCGCCTGCCCAACCTGCGTAGGCTGATCCTGGGTCGTTGCGGGTTCGAGCGGCTGCCACAGGTTCCCGATGCCTACCAATTGACCTGGCTGGACATGGAGGGCAACCGTCTCACATGGGATGCCCAGGCCCAGGCGACGCTGGAACAGATGAGCTCACTGCAGGTGCTTGACTTGTCACTGAACCGGCTGATCAATGCACCCGACATGACACGGATGACCACGATCAGATCGTTGTTCATGGTTCAGTGCAGCCTTTCGGACCTGCCAAGGGGGTTGGAGCATTTCACCGCCCCCAGGGTCATCGATCTGTCGGACAACCATTTCGTGCGATTGCCCGCAGGGTTCGTGTTGCCCACTGCAACCGCCAATGCCCTGAGCTTGGAGAGCGATACGCTGGGCTTGCCAATCCGCGAACAGATCGAAGACTACTATCAGCGCCACGGCACCGATCTGCTGGTTTCGGATTTCGAGTACGAGCCATTGCTACTGGACGCGAGCGCGAACCAGCGGCAGCTGTGGTCGCGCGTACCGCTGCACTACCGCCGTGAATTGCGCCTGCTGATCGATGACGTTGCCGAGGAGAACGATGTCGCTGCCAGCCATCAGGCGATCTGGTCAGCGCTCCAGCGCATGGATGAAGACGCCGAGTTCCGGGATCGCGCGCTGGCCACGTCGGCCTCGCTGTTGCTGGATCTCTGAAAGCTCATGCGCCGGCCTGGCGGCCCTGCTCGCGGCGGGCTGCCAGCCAGCGCGCCAGGTCCGCCGCCGGCATCGGCCGGGCCAGCAAGTATCCCTGCCCCTGGTCGCAGCCAGCGTTGCGCAGGAAGTCGTACTGTTCCTGCGTTTCGATACCTTCAGCGGTAATGCGAAAGCCCAGCGCATGGCCCAGGTCGATGATCGCCCTGGCGACCGCCACGGCATCGTCGTCGTGGGGCAGGTCCTTGATGAAGGCGCGGTCGATCTTCAGGTGGTCGATCGGCAGTGCCCGCAGGTAGGCCAGGGAAGAATACCCGGTGCCGAAGTCGTCCACCGCCGTGGTCACGCCCATTGCCTGCAACTGGGCCAGCACCGCGCAGGCCTGTTGCTGGCTCTCCATCAGCAGGCTTTCGGTAATTTCCACCTCCAGCAAATTCGGCGGTAGATCATGGCGCTCCAGGGCCTGGGCCAGGCTTGAGACATAGTCGCTGCGCTCGATCTGCAGCGCCGCCACGTTGATCGCCATGGGCCCCGGCACCCGGTCCTGGCTGCGCCAGGCGGCCATCTGCGCGCAGGCCAGCTCCAGCACCCGCTCGCCCAAGGGAATGATCAGGCCGGTGCGCTCGGCCAACGGGATGAAATCGGCAGGCGACACCAGGCCATGGGTCGGGTCGCGCCAACGCAGCAGCGCTTCCACGCCCTCCAGGCAGCCACTGAACAGGTCGACCTTGGGTTGGTACCACAACTCGAACTCGTTCGCCTGCAAGGCCCGGCGCAGGTTGCGCTCCAGGTCCAGGCGCTGCTGCAGGCGCGCGGTCATGTCGGCATGGTACGGGCGCCAGGCGTTGCGCCCGCTTTCCTTGGCGGCATACATGGCGGTGTCGGCGTGACGCAGCAGGCTGCCGACGTCGGCCCCGTGCTGCGGGCACCAGGCCAGGCCGATACTGCCGGTGACCAGCGCGGCGTTGCCATTGAGGTCGAACGGCCGCTGCAGGCAGCGCAGCAAGTGGGCCAGCTGGTGGCTGATCTGGCCTTGGGTGCCGCGCAGCATGAACACGAACTCGTCGCCGCCCAGGCGGCACACCCGGTCGGACGTATCGAGCTCTTGCAGAAAGCGCGCGGTGGCTTGCTGCAACAGCAGGTCGCCCATGGCGTGGCCGAGGCTGTCGTTAACCTGCTTGAAACCATCGATGTCCAGCAGCAGCACGGCCAGGCCATCGCCCTTGAGGATCGCCTCGGCCAGCTGCTGCTGGAACAGCACCCGGTTCGGCAGGCCGGTGATGGTGTCGTAGTGGGCCAACCGCTCCAGTTGCGCCTGGGAGCGGCGCAGTTCCTGGTTGCGCTGCTGCAGCAGGCGTTGCTTGCGGTGGGTCTGCTTGATGAACAGACAGGTCAGGCCCGTGCAGGCCAGGGCGAACCAGAACACGGGTGAGACGAACAGACCGGCCTGCAATCCGTCCTCGTGCCGCTGGATGGCCTGCTGCCCCAGCCATGCCGATGCACCGACGCCGGCCACGGCGAAACCCGCCGGCAAGCAGCGGCAAAAGGCTTGGCGCAGCGTGCCGACGGTCGGCTTCTGCTCTTCTGGAGAGGGGGAATTGGACGGGATCATAAGCCTGCGAGCGCGGTCGATTGCTTCTGTATCGGCGCACGTCCGGCAATGTTGAGCCAGACTGGTATTTTTCTTTGGCCAGGTGCATGCTCGAAGCTGAAGCGATTCACCTACCTAGACTTGCGAGGTGCGGCACCCATGGATCCCCTGCTCGATTCGCTGTTTCCCAGCCCAGACGACATCCCCGAGGCGTGGCACCTGGGCGACCCCCTGGAGCAACGCGATTACCTGGTCAACGGTGAACTCAGGCGCTGGGACGGCCCGCTGGCCACGGTGCGCAGCCCCGTGTGGCTCAAGCAGGCCGACGGCGAACGCCAGGTCATCCTCGGCAGCGCCCCGCTGCTCGACGCCGACACCGCCCTGACCGCCCTCGACGCCGCCGTGCAGGCCTACGACAAGGGCCGCGGCAGCTGGCCGAACATGCGCGTGGCCGAACGCATCCAGCATGTGGAAAATTTCCTTGCGCGCATGCGCGAACAGCGCACGGCGGTGGTCAAGCTGTTGATGTGGGAGATCGGCAAGAACCTCAAGGACTCGGAAAAGGAATTCGACCGCACCTGCGACTACATCGTCGACACCATCAACGCGCTCAAGGACCTCGACCGCCGCTCCAGCCGTTTCGAGCTCGAACAAGGCACCCTCGGCCAGATCCGCCGGGCGCCGCTGGGCGTGGCACTGTGCATGGGGCCCTACAACTATCCCTTGAACGAAACCTTCACCACGTTGATCCCGGCGCTGATCATGGGCAACACGGTAGTGTTCAAGCCGGCCAAGTTCGGCGTGCTGCTGATCCGCCCGTTGCTAGAAGCCTTCCGCGACAGCTTCCCGCCGGGGGTGATCAATGTCATCTATGGCCGAGGTCGGGAAACGGTGAGCGCCTTGATGGCCAGCGGCAAGGTCGACGTCTTCGCCTTCATCGGCACGCACAAGGCCGCCAGCGACCTGAAAAAGCTCCACCCTCGCCCGCACCGCCTGCGTGCGGCCCTGGGCCTGGATGCCAAGAACCCCGGCATCGTGTTGCCCCAGGTCGACCTGGACAACGCGGTCGACGAAGCCGTGACCGGCGCGCTGTCGTTCAATGGCCAGCGCTGCACGGCGTTGAAGATCCTGTTCGTGCACGAAGACGTGGTCGAGGCCTTCCTCGACAAGTTCCAGCGCAAGCTCGCCGCGCTCAAGCCGGGCATGCCCTGGGAGCCGGGCGTGGCGCTGACCCCGCTGCCGGAGCCTGGCAAGGTCGATTACCTCGACGGCCTGGTGGCCGATGCCACCGCCAAGGGTGCGCGGGTGCTCAATGAAGGCGGCGGGCAAAGCCGTGGTTCGTTCTTCTATCCGGCGCTGCTGTACCCGGTGAATCGTGACATGCGCGTGTACCACGAGGAGCAGTTCGGCCCAGTGGTGCCGGTGGTGCCCTACCGCGACCTGCAGACTGTGATCGACTACGTGCTCGATTCCGACTACGGCCAGCAGTTGAGCCTGTTCGGCAACGACCCGCAGACCATCGGCAGTCTGGTCGACATCTTCGCCAACCAGGTTGGCCGCATCAACCTCAATGCCCAGTGCCAGCGCGGCCCTGACACCTACCCATTCAACGGCCGCAAGAACAGCGCCGAAGGCACGCTGTCAGTGCACGACGCCTTGCGCGTGTTCTCGATCCGCACCTTGGTGGCGACCCGCTTCCAGGAGGCCAACAAGACGCTGATCAGTGAGATCATCCGCAACCGCCAGTCGAGCTTCCTGACCACCGATTACATCTTCTGAACGTCGGCCATTTATAGACAATCGGTCTAGCAGTCCTGTCGATCTTTCACCCGTGCAAACGACTCTATGCAACAGGGGCACGCGACGTGCCCCCTTTGCAACCCCGTCAAAAGGAGCACTGAACATGGCAGCCAAACCCATTCCCGAAGGCCAGCACAGCATCACCCCTTACCTGGCCATCAAGGACGCCGCCAAGGCCATCGAGTTCTACAAGAAAGCCTTTGGCGCAGTGGAGATGTTCCGCCTCGAAGGCCCGGACGGTCGAGTCGGTCATGCCGAGCTCAAGATCGGCGATTCGTCGCTGATGCTGGCCGACCCCTGCGACAACATGGAAGGCGGCCTCACCGCCAGCCAGAAGCTCGACGGCGCTGCCGTTGGCCTGCACCTGTACGTCGAGGACTGCGACAAGGTCTATGCCCAGGCCCTTGCCGCCGGTGGCACCCAGCTGCACGAAGTGAAGGACCAGTTCTACGGTGACCGCAGCGGCACGCTCAAGGATCCGTTCGGCAACCTGTGGTTCGTCTCCACCCACAAGGAAGACCTCAGCCCCGAAGAAATCCGCGCCCGCGCCGCCAAGATGTTCGGCGGCAGCTGAGCGCCAGGTTGAAAGCGGCGCGACTTTGCCTGAAGCTTGGGGCTCGTAGCTGGGAGCTGCCTCATGCGAATCATCGACAAAACCGCCGCGCAGGTGCGCAGCCTGACACCGGCCGAAGAGGAACTGCTGGCGGGTTTCGCCAGCGGCAACCTTGCCGGCCCCCGCCTGTTGCAGGCCAACCAGTTGCTGATGAAGGTGCGTAGCGCCAACCAGTGGCTGGCCTGCGACTGCCGCAAGGACGCACTGCCGGTGCTCAATGTCACCCTCAACGGCAACACCGGCACGCTGTTTCTCAAGAACAACCCCGGTACCGCCGAGCACGCGCCCGGTTGCCCGTTCACCAAGGACGAACGCGAGGAGGCGGAGCGCGAGGCGCAGCCCACGACGCCCGCCGCCTGGCTGGCACCCGATACGCCCTTGCGGCTGATCGGCGACTTTGCCAAGGCCAGCGACAACCCTGCTGGCAGCGGCGAAGGCAGCGAGCGCCGCGAACAGCAACGCTTGCTGTCGCTGTTGCTGACCTGGCTGGAAACCAGTGGCCTGAACCTGTACGCCACGCACCTGAAGAAAGACCTTACCGCCCAGTTCGCCGAACTGCGCAGCGTCGCCAGCCGCTACCCCCTGCTCGAACGGGTGCCCGCCAGCAACTACCTGGAAACCCGGCTGGACATGAAGCACATGATGATGCTCAAGGCACGCCTGCGCGAAGCCACGGTGTTCGGCAACCACCGTCGTCATGGGCTGATGCTCGATTGCGTCGAGCAGATCCGCGGGCGCAAGTTGTTCAACAATCGCAGCGAGGACGGCTTCGACTTCCAGGGGCACCATCTGTACTGGGGTGGCAGCCGGGCGTCGGGGCCGCTGCTGGCCCTGGCGGTGTACTCCCCTGCCACGGCCGGTAGCCACTTCTATGAACTGATCCATGTGGCCAGCGTACCGGTACTGTCACGCGCGCACCTGTTCCCGGTTTACCGCGATGAAGAACGAGAGCCGCTCAAGGCGTTGGTCTCGTTGATCGACTGGATGGCCAGCAAGGGTGTGAAGGTGCAGATGCGCCGGCCGGTGATCGGTGGCCAGGTGATGGATGAACTGGTGCTGACGTCGGACCAGGACCGGGTGCTGTCGGTCTCGTTGCTGGAACAACCCCTCGGGCCGGAGCCGGATGCCGAGAATTTCAAGCGCTTTGCCGACTTCAAGAGCCTGGAGACCTTCCGCAAGTATGTGGCGGGGTTCTTCATGCGCGAGCGCTAGAGACCGCGTCGCGCCTATCGCCGGCAAGCCGGCTCCCACAGGTACGGCGCAAGCCGCGAAGACTGTGTTTTACCTGTGGGAGCCGGCTTGCCGGCGATAGGGCCCGTTCTGACACTGAAGAATCTCAGCCAAGAAACAACCGATAAGCCGGATTCTCGGTCTCATCCCAATACCGATACCCCATCTCATCCAGCGCCTGCGCCAACCCCGCCTGTTCCTCCACCGGCACCTCCAGTGCCGCGAACACCTGCGCCTGCGCCGCACCATGGTTGCGGTAATGGAACAGGCTGATGTTCCAGCGCTTGCCCAACCGCTCAAGGAACCCCAGCAACGCCCCCGGTCGCTCCGCAAACTCGAAACGCAGCACCCGCTCTTGCGCCCCCGGCGCCGCATGCCCGCCCACGGTATGGCGTACATGCAACTTGGCCAGTTCGTTATCGGTCAGGTCGAGCACGCTGTAGCCCTGCTCGCCCAGGCTTGCCAGCAGCTGCTCGCGAGGGTCATGCAATGGGTGCGTCTGCACGCCGACGAACAGCCGCGCCTCTTTGCCCGGGTAATAGCGGTAGTTGAACTCGGTGATCTGCCGCCTGCCCAGCGCCTGGCAGAACGCGCGGAAACTGCCCGGCTGCTCGGGGATGGTCACGGCGATGATCGCTTCACGCTGCTCGCCCAGCTCGGCACGCTCGGCCACATGGCGCAGACGGTCGAAGTTCACGTTGGCGCCTGAGTCGATGGCCACCAGGGTCTGGCCCTGCACGCCTTCGCGGGCCACGTACTTCTTGATCCCGGCCACGGCCAGGGCACCGGACGGCTCGGTGATCGAACGGGTGTCGTCGTAGATGTCCTTGATCGCCGCGCACAGCTCGTCACTGCTGACCGTGATCACTTCATCGACAAAATGCCGGCACAGCTCGAAGCAGTGAGCACCGACCTGAGCCACCGCCACGCCGTCGGCGAAGGTGCCGACCTGCGGCAGTATCACTCGCTCGCCAGCGGCCAGTGCGGCCTGCAGGCAATTGGAGTCTTGCGGCTCGACGCCGATCACCTTGACCTGCGGGCGCAGGTACTTCACATACGCGGCGATACCGGCCACCAGCCCGCCGCCGCCCACCGGCACGAAGATCGCGTCCAGCGCACCCGGCTGCTGGCGCAGGATCTCCATGCCCACGGTGCCCTGCCCGGAGATGACATCCGGGTCATCGTAGGGCGGCACGAAGGTCGCACCCTCGCTGTCGGCCAGGGTCAAGGCATGGGCCAGGGCATGGGGGAAGCTTTCACCGTGCAACACCACCCGGCCACCCCGCGAACGCACGCCCTCGACCTTGAGCGAAGGGGTGGTGGTCGGCATCACGATGGTTGCCTTGATGCCCAGCCGTGCGGCCGCCATGGCCACGCCCTGGGCATGGTTGCCCGCCGAGGCGGTGATCACGCCGCGCTCGCGCTGGGCCGGGCTCAGCCGCGACAGGCGGGTGTAGGCACCGCGGATCTTGAACGAGAAGGTGGGTTGCAGGTCTTCGCGCTTGAGCAGCACCTGGTTGCCCAGGCTGGCGGACAGCGCCGGGGCCGGTTGCAGCGGCGTCTCGATGGCCAGGTCGTACACCGGCGCAGACAGGATGCGCCGTACCTGCTCCGACAGCAGCTGCTGCGGGGTGAGCGGTGTACGTGGGCTGACGTTGAGATTGGACATCGAGGCAACTCCTTGGCTGTATTCACGTTGCCCAGGAGTCAGAGAGAACAAACCCGCCTCCAGGGCGGGTTCGGTGCACGTGCGCGCTAGCCCGCCAAACTGATAATGGCGGTAATAATAATGGCGTTCACACGTGGGAAAGTATTCATGGGGTGGGAACTTATCCTGCCGGATGCCAGCAAGTCAACACTTGGCTTGCTGGGCCGAAAGCGGTACGTCGAACACCTTGTCGAAGCCCCACTGGAAGACGAAGGCATAGACGAAGAAAAACACGAACAGCGCCAGGTTGGTGAGGAACGCCGCCCACAGGCTGACATCCAGCCAGTACGCCACCAGCGGCAACAGGATCACCACCAGCCCCCCTTCGAAGCCCAGGGCATGCAGCAGTCGGCGCATGAAGGTGCGCTCGCGTTTTTGCTGACGGGCTTCCCAACGCTCGAACGCCCAGTTGAAGCCCATGTTCCAGCTCATCGCGATGCCCGACATCAGGATCGACAGCAGGGTCGACTGGGCCATGCCGGCCCCGAACGCCAGCTCCAGCGCCGGCGCCACGCAGGCCACAGCAATGACCTCGTAGAGAATGGCCTGGACGATCTTGCGTGCCTTGCCTTGCATGCGCAGCTCCGTATCGAAAAGGCTTACCAAATTACTAGATGCGTCCTGCAAGGAAAAGCTTGAAATACATATTTAGCTGACCATTCAGTCAAGGGTGCGCATTGGACAACCCTGCCCCTGACTGCTTGTATCTATCCATTGCATGCGGCGATAAGTCGTACAGCTTCGTCCGGGGAATCTCACGAGGAACACGACGATGGCTAACACAATCATGATGGTATTCGGTACCCGCCCAGAGGCGATCAAGATGGCGCCTCTGGCCAGGGTCCTGCGCGAATGGCCGGAGATCGACCTGCATATCTGCTCCACGGGCCAGCACCGCGAAATGCTCGGCCAGGTGCTCACGGCCTTCGGCCTGAGCGTCGACCAGGACCTCAAGGTGATGACTCAGAACCAGACCCTCAACGGCCTGGCGCGCGACCTGCTGGACAAGATCGACAAGGCCTATGAACAGGTCAAACCGGATATCGTCCTCGTTCACGGCGACACCACCACCAGCTTCATCGCAGCCCTCGCCGCCTTCCACCGGCATATCCCCATCGGCCATGTCGAAGCCGGCCTGCGCACCGGCAACCTGCAACAGCCCTGGCCCGAGGAAGCCAACCGGCGCCTGACCGGGGTGATTGCCGACCTGCACTTCTCCCCCACCACCAAGAGCCGCGACAACCTGCTGCGCGAAGGCGTGCCGCTTGAACACATCGAAGTCACCGGCAATACCGTGATCGACGCCCTGCTGTGGATGCGCGAATACCTCACCACCAGCAGCTGGCACCCGGCCGCCGACTCGCCGCTGCACGCCCTGCGCGACGACCAGCGCATGGTGCTGATCACCGGCCATCGTCGGGAAAACTTCGGCGCAGGCTTCGAGCGCATCTGCCTGGCCCTGGCCGAACTTGCCCTGCGCCACCCCGACGTGCAGTTCGTCTACCCCGTGCACCTCAACCCTCATGTGCAAAAAGCGGTCTACGGGCTGCTTTCCGGGCGCGACAACATCCTCCTGGTGGCGCCGCAGGACTACCAGCATTTCGTCTGGCTGATGAACCGCGCGCACATCATCCTCACTGACTCCGGCGGTATCCAGGAAGAGGCCCCGGCCTTGGGCAAGCCGGTACTGGTGCTGCGCAAGGTCACCGAGCGGCCCTCGGTGCTGGAAGGTGGCACGGTGAAACTGGTCGGCACCCTGACCGAGCGCATCGTCAAGGAAACCAGCCACTTGCTCGACGACGACGCGGCCTACCGGCAGATGGCGCGGGTGTTCACGCCGTTCGGTGACGGCCACGCCAGCGAAATCATTGCCGAGCGCCTGTGCCGCTGGTTCGAGGAATCTGCCAATCAACGGGACGACGCATGAGCCTGGCGTTTATCGACTTCCTGACCTATGTGCTGTTCGGCCTCAAGATCCTGGCGATCATCCTCGCCACGCTGATGTTCCTGCTGGGCCTCGATGACCTGTTCATCGACCTGTGCTACTGGGGTCGCAAGCTGATCCGGCGCTTTCGCATCTACGACAAGTACGAGAAGGCTGACGAGAAACGCCTGTACGAAGTGCCCGAAAAACCCCTGGCGATCATGGTGCCGGCCTGGAACGAGGTGGGTGTGGTCGGCGAGATGGCGCGCCTGGCGGCGTCGACCCTGGACTACGAGAACTACCAGATCTTCGTCGGCACCTACCCCAACGACCCGCAGACCCAGGCCGATGTCGACGCCGTGTGCCTGCACTACCCCAACGTGCACAAGGTGGTCTGCGCCCGTCCCGGCCCGACCAGCAAGGCCGACTGCCTGAACAACATCATCGACGCCATCCTGCGCTTTCAGGACGATGCGCGCATCGAGTTCGCCGGTTTCATCCTGCATGACGCCGAAGACGTGATCTCGCCCATGGAATTGCGGCTGTTCAACTACCTGCTGCCCAACAAGGACATGATTCAGATCCCGGTGTACCCCTATGCACCGGAATGGAAAGGTTTCACCGCCGGGCACTATGTGGACGAGTTCGCGGAAAACCACGGCAAAGACGTCATCGTGCGCGAAGCGCTGACCGGCCAGGTGCCCAGCGCCGGGGTCGGCACCTGTTTCAGCCGACGCGCCATCAGCGCGCTGCTCGAAGACGGCGACGGTATCGCCTTCGACGTGCAAAGCCTCACCGAAGACTACGACATCGGCTTTCGCCTGAAGCAGAAAGGCATGAAGTGCATCTTCGCCCGCTACTCCATCACCGACCCGGCGCTGACCCTCAAGCAGGACTGGCGCCCGGGCATGAGCCGCGAGTTCTCCCAGGTGATCTGCGTGCGCGAGCACTTCCCGCGGGACTGGCAGCATGCCATCCGGCAGAAGTCGCGGTGGATCGTCGGCATTGTCTTCCAGGGCACCAGCAACCTTGGCTGGAGCCGCACCGGCGCACTCAACTACTTCCTCTGGCGCGACCGCCGCGGGCTGTTCGCCTACCTGCTGAGTTTCCTGGTCAACCTGTTGCTGCTGGTGCTGCTGGCCATGTGGCTGGTGACCGTGATCGCGCCGCAGTCGTGGCAGTTCATGTCGATTCTCGGCGACAGCCGGCTGCTCACCACCCTGCTCTGGCTCAACGGCCTGATGCTGATCAACCGCCTGTTCCAGCGCGGCTGGTTCGTCACCCGCTACTACGGCATTGGCGAGGGCCTGCTGTCGGCGCCGCGGATGATGTGGAGCAACTTCGTCAACTTCTTCGCCAACCTGCGCGCCTTGCGCCAGGTCATGGAGATGGGCGATTCGCGCCGGGTGGCCTGGGACAAGACCACCCACGAGTTCCCCGCCCTCGCCACGCCCGCGCGCACCCCACTGGGCCACCGCCTGGTGGAGAAGGGTTACATCAGCGAACAACAGCTGGAGCAGGCCATCACCAGCCCGGTGCGTCGGCGCCTGGGCCGCGAACTGTTGCTGCGCGGCTGGCTGACCAGCGAACAGCTGGTGCAGACGCTCGCCGAGCAACTCGACCTGCCCTGGGCACCGCTCAATCCGTTCAAGCTCGATGCCCGGCTGATCGCCGCCCTGCCACGTCGGCTGGCCACCCACTATGGCGTGCTGCCGGTGGACGAAGACGGCGACACCCTGGTGCTGGCCAGCGAGAGCCCGGTCAGCCAGGTATCGCTGGGCGTGATCAGCCGTCAGCTCAAGCGCCCGGTCAGCTGCCGCCTGGCGCCCCAGGGCCGGGTGACCCTGGGCCTGCGCTACCACTACCCCAGCCCGTGGCAGAAAGAAGAAACCCGGCACATGCTCAAGGTGCTGGAGCAGCACCAGGACAACGCCGAGCTGATCGAGAAGGTCAGCAGCCACCAGACCATGCTCGGCACCTTGCTGCAGGTACGCGGCATGGTCCCGGTGACCCTCTTCAACCAGGCGCTGATCGATTTCGACCCCGAGCGGCAGAGCCTCGGCGAGCACCTGATCGCCCGCGGCATCATCACCGAGCACGTGCTGCAGCAGGCCCTCGACGAACAGGCCAGCGAACAGCGGGCCGCCTATGACCTGATCCGGGAGGTGGCATGAAGCCGCGCTTTACCCTGACCTTCACTGGCCTGTTGCTGTGTTCCACCGCGCTGCCCGCCCTGGCCGCGCCCATGACCGAGTTCCAACGCTTCACCAGCTACCCGTTCATGGAGCGCAGCTACCGCGAAGCGAAGAAGGACAACTGGGCCGAGGTCGAACGCCTGACCCGCCACGTACTCGGCCGCGTACCGAACAACGACGAAGCCCGCGCCCTGCTGGTCGAGGCCCTGGCCCACCAGCGCCGCTACAAGGAAGCGCAAGCGGCGGCCGAGCAGATGGACGCCAGCGCCGAGCATGCCGACGCCCTGCTGGAGCTGCGCCTGACCTGGATCGAACAGGACCCGCCAGCGGCCAGCCAGGTGGAAAGCTGGTTGGCCAGCGCCGAAGGCAAACAGCGCGTGCGCCTGTGGCAGGCCTACAGCCTGAGCCTGGCCAAGTTCGGCGGCGCCGGCAAAGCCCTGGAGTGGCTCAACCAGCTGCCCCCGCGCAACGATGGCCAGGTACTGCGCCTGGCACGGGCCAATTTCGCCGAGCAACTGCGCGACTGGAATGAAACCGTCGAACAGCTGCAACCGCTGGCCGACAAGGGCCAATTGCCCGCACAGGACTGGCAGCGCCTGGCCAATGCCTATATCCAGCAAGTCGACGAGCAGGGGCTGAGCAAGCTGCTGGAAAGTGCCCCCTCCGCCGAGGCAGCCAATCAGGCGCGCCTGGCCATGGCCAACCGAACCATCGCCGTGGGCCACAACCAACAGGCGCAGCGCTGGCTGCAAGCCTTGCCGAGCGAGCAACTGCAACGACCGGAACAGCGCCAGCAATTGTGGGAGCTGGCCCGTGAAGGCGACGACGCGCCGCTGGTAATGCGCCTGAGCAACGAGCTGCAGCGCCCCTGCCTCGAGACCGTGGACTGGCTGTCCCGGCATGACCCGGACCTTGCCCGCGAACAGTTCAAAGGCTGCTCCGCCACAGCGGACGCGCGCGCCTACGCCGTGCTCAAGCAGCGCCTGTACGGCGACCCGGTGCAACCGCCGCAACCGCGCACCGCAGCCGAATGGGAGCAGCGTTATCGCCAGAGCGGTGACCTGGCGGCGCTGGAGCAAGCCACCTTCCTGTTGCTGCAGCAGGGCCACAGCGAGCGTGCCAGGTCACTGCTGGAACAAGCCTACGACCGCCGCCAAGGCCGGCTGACACCGTCGCTGCTGCAACGCCTGGGCAATCTCTATGCGCGCAACGACAGCCCGCTGGACAGTCGTCGCATGCTCAGCCTGGTGCCCAGGGTCGATGCCGCTACCCGCGCCCAGCTGCTCGGCCGCCTGGCCGAGAACGGACAGTGCGACGCGGTGCGCCAGGCCATCCCGGCCACGCCGACCGAGGCCGGCCAGTTGCGCGCCCTGGGTCGCTGCGCCATGCCCGACCAGCCCGGTGAAGCGGTGGTCTACTACCAGGCCGCCGAACGCCTTGGCGGCCCTGGCGACCGCCTGCCGCTGGCCTATGCCCTGGAAGCCGCTGGCGACTCGCAGTCGGCGGCGCCGCTCTGGCGCAGCCTGCCGAACAGTGCCTGGACCGACAATGCCCGACTGACCGCTGCCAGCGGCGCCCTGAACAACGGTGATGCCCAGGCCGCCCGCCGCTACTGGGATGCCGCGCAGCACCACAGTGCCGATGACTGGGCGCTGGGCGCCGCCATCGCCCAGCGCCAGGACGACCCCCAGGCAGCCCTGGAATTCCAGCGCCAGGCCCTGGCGCACAACCCGCGCGCCGATCACTACTATGCCGCTGCCAGTACCGCGCAATGGGCTGGCGACAGTGCGCAGAGCACGGCCTGGCTCGCCGAAGCCGTGCGCCTGGCCCCCGACCAGCCCCGCTACCGCGCCGACTATGGCATGCGCCTGGCCGGCTCGGCCGACAAAGCCCAACGCCGCCAGTCGATCCCTTACCTGGAACGGGCCACCCGCGACTTCCCCGAAGACTACCGCCTGGGCGAAACCCTGGCGCTGCGCTACGACGAAGCCGAAGACAGCGCCTCGGCGCGCCGGGAACTGCGCCGGATCATCGACGTGGAAGACAACCTGGTCGACGGCGACGACGAGTACGGCAGCCTGGAAGCACGCAAGTACCGTCAGCGCCGCGCCCACGAGAGCCTGTCGCGGCGCGACACCATCACCCTGGCCAGCACCTGGTCGCCCGCCGGCACCTCGACCAACGACAATTTCCTCGACAACGGCCAGCGCAGCGGCAGTTCACGGCGGGCCCAGTCGCAGAACGTACAACTGGCCATGTGGGACCACGCCCTGGGCGAGGAACCCAGCCGCAACGGCAGTACATTGTCGGTCTACGGCCGGGTGCTGTTCGGTGGCCAGAGTCGCACCGACTATGCCCAGAGCATGGGCACCGGTGTCGGCCTGCGTTACAAGCCATTGGGCCAGGCCAACCTCAACCTGTATGCCGAGCTGTACCACCAACGGCAGATCGATGATGAGCACTACAGCGGCCTGAGCCTGGGCGAGCTGCTCAGCCCGGCCAAGGTTGGCAGCAACTGGGGCGATCTGCGCCACAACGCCGAATCGAGCAACGACCTGCTGCTGCGCGCCACCGCCTCGTTCCTCGACCAGGGTGACTGGCGCAACGACTGGCGGGTCGACGAAGACGACTGGAACGAACGCTTCCTCTACCTCGACGCCGCCTGGTGGACCCGCGCCGGTGACCACGCCTGGCTGTCGCGCTACCAGCAGGGCCACGCCTGGAAGCTGCCCGGCACCTCGCCGCAAACCCTCATGCCGTACGGCTTCCTTGAATTCTCCAGCCAGGACCCGAGCAACGACTGGCGCCAGGATGCCCGCGCCGGGGTCGGCGTGCGCTGGCAATGGTGGTTCGACGATGACCGCTACAACGCCTATCGCGGCTCGCTGAAAGTGCGCGCCGAGTACCAGCAGTCGCTGGGAGGCAACCTCTACGAGCGCGCCAATGGCGTGCTGGTTGGCGCGGAGATGAGCTTTTGATGCGTACCTTCCTGGCAGTCTGCCTGCTTGCCCTGTGCCTGCCGGCCATGGCCGACCAGCGCCTGTTCTATCAGCCGCTGAACCGCGATGCCGGCGTGACCGCTGCCCAGTGGCAGCAGCTGTGGCGGGCAACGGTCGCCCAAGGCGGCAAGACCCTGATCGTGCAATGGAGCGCCTACGGCGACAGTGATTTCGGCGGTCCTCAGGGCTGGCTGGCGAACAGCTTGCGCGAGGCTCGCGCCCAGGGCTTGGCGTTGGTGCTGGGGCTGTACATGGACCCGGCCTACTACCAACGCATCGATGAAATCGACGGTGACGGGCTGAGCAACTACTGGAAGGCGCAACTGGGTCGCTCGCTCGGCCAGTACCGGCAGGTGCGCGAGCAGTGGCAGTTGCCGGTGGCGGGCTGGTACCTGCCGCTGGAGCTGGATGACCTGCATTTGCGTGACGCCAGCCGCCGCGAGGCGTTGCACAAGCAGCTGCAGGCCTTCAACCGGCAGCTGGACAAGCCCTTGCATATCAGCGCCTTCAGCGCCGGCAAGCTGGCACCGCGACTGAATGCCGCATGGCTGGATGACCTCGCCGGGTTAGGCTTGACTGTGTGGTGGCAGGATGGTGTCGGGACAGGGCGGTTGCCGCCATTAGTGCGCCAGGGCTACGAGCAGGCGTTGCCATGTCGGGTGGGCGTGGTGCGCGAGGCGTTTCGCCAGGTGAGTGCGCAGGGGCAGGCGTTTCGCGCGGAGCCTGCCGAGCCGAAGCTCGCTGGCGGGTGCCATGCAGAGGCGGTGTTTTCTTTGCGCTACCGGCCTTGGGCCCGGGGTATTCTGCCATTGAATTGAGTGTCTGTACGGGCGCTATCGCCGGCAAGCCGACTCCCACAGGTACAGCACAGGACTCCCTGGCTGTGGGGATCCTGTGGGAGCCGGCTTGCCGGCGATAGGCCACGGCAGGCAAAAGCAGTTTCACAAGGAACCCACCGATGCTCAGGACCATCGAGCAACACGTGCGCGAACAGGTCGCCCCTGCCGCGCTGCGTTCAGAATTCCGCCAACACGAGTTCGAAAACTCACGGCGCTTCTGCCAACTGATCTTCTGCGTCAGCATCACCATCTGGCTGGTGTTCGACCTTATCGTCAGCTACCTCGGCGGCCAGGGTTTCACCTGGCTGTCAGGCGCGTTCATGGCACTGATGTGCAGCCTCACGGTGGTCCTGGGCTTCACCCGCAAGTCCCACCACTTCGACGTCCTCAACCTGCTGTTCGTCGCCGTCATCACCTTGGGCATGCGCCTGCTCATCGAAGGCATCCCGATTGCCCAGCGCCCGCTCTGGCTGGTCCTCGGCACGTCAACCGTGCTGTACAGCGTGTCGGTACTGCCGGTTCGGCGCTGGTCATTCTTCTGTGCCATGGCCATCACCTGGGCCATGCTCAACCCGTTCTTCAGCACCAACATCGACCTGGACGACCTCGAAGCCGCCATGCTGCTCAGCTATGCAGTGTTCCTCAGCGGCCTGGTGATCTACAGCTACCTGCGCATCCGCCAGGCCAAGCTGTACAACTTCTACATGTCCAAGGTGCTGCTGGACCAGGCGTATGTCGACGTGCTGACCGAGATCCCCAACCGCCGATCGTTCATGGCCAAGGCCGAGCGCCAGCTGCAGGACGCCCCGGCCGGGCAGTACCTGGCGATGATCGACATCGACAACTTCAAGAAGGTCAACGACCGCTTTGGCCATGACATTGGCGATGAAGTGCTCAAGCGCGTGGCCGTGCATATCAAGGCAACCATGGGCGCCTACGAGTTCGCCCGGCTCGGCGGCGAGGAGTTCGTGATCTTCTTCAAGGGCCTGGACCAGGCAGGGGCCGAGCGGGAGGTGGCGGGTTTGTGCACGCGGGTCCGGGAGGATGTTGGGGATCATCCGGTGACCATCAGTATCGGGCTTGCCCGGGTCGAAAGCGCAGATAGCCTGACCATGGCGCTGGTCAAGGCTGACCAGGCGTTGTACGAGGCCAAGCACAGCGGCAAAGACCGCTTTGTATTGTGGACCAGCCGTTTGGCCGACAGCGCCTAGCAGGTTCGGCCCCTTCGCGGGACAAGCCCGCGAAGGGGCCGGACCTGCCCACCTACCCACCCGCAGGCAAACGAATCCTGAACTGCGCCCCACCCAGCGCCGACTGCGCCACGGTCAGTGTCCCGCCCTGCCCCTCGATCGCCCGCCGGCTGATCGCCAGGCCCAGACCGAACCCACCGGTGTTGCGATCTCGGCTACGGTCCAGGCGGTAGAACGGTTGAAAAATCCGCTCCCGCTCCTCCACCGGAATTCCGATGCCGTCATCCTCGACCGTCAACAGGCAGGCGCCGTCCTCTTCCAGGCGCAGGCGCAACAGCAAGCTCTCATCGCAATAGCGCATGGCATTGCGCACCAGGTTCTGCACCGCTCGGGCCGTCAGGCGCGGGTCGAGCACGAAGCGTGGCAGCGGGTCGTCGGCTTGAACCTCCCAGCGAATACCCCGCGCATCGAGCTCTTCAGCGAAACCACCGAGCACACTGTCGACCAGCTCCAGCAACGACACCTCGACCCGCTCACGGGCCTGGTCGGCGTTGTACAGCCGGCTGTAGGACAGCAGTTCGAGCACCAGCTCGTCCAGCTCGCGCACATGCCCCACCAGCTCCAGCAGGCGCTTGCGGCTGGCCGGTGGCACTTCGTCGAACAGCAGCACCAAGCCGAAATCCAGGCGGGTGAGTGGTGTGCGCAGTTCGTGGGACACCGCGTTGAGCAACTCGCGCTGCTGGTTGACGTGGCGTTCCAGGTCGCTGGCCATGGTGTCGAACACCCCTGCCAGCTCGCCGATGTTCGAGTGCGGCGAAATGTGCGTGCGCTCGGCCATCTGCCCCTGGCCGAGGCGCCGGGCGGTTTCCTTGAGGCGCTCCAGGTCCCGCCAGTGCGGCCATACCCACAGCAACAGGCAGCCGAGCATGGCGGCGACGATCAGCACGGTGACGCCCCAGGACAGGACATTGATGTCCAGCGGGTCAGGCGGTGAATGCAGGCTCACCAGCCAGTCCTGGTCCAGCGGTGCCAGCACCGTCCGGTAGTAACCCCAGTCGCCAATGCGCACCACGTACAGGCCATGTTCCACACGTGCTAGCTCAGGCGCACTCAAATCGGCCTGGTCGCTGCGCAACAGGCTGACCTGTAACGGCGCAAACGCCTGCGCCAGCTCCTCTTCCACCGCTGGCCATTGCTCGCGGGGCGCCTGGCGGAACTGGCGAACGATCAGCGACTGCACGCCCTTGGCCTGGTCCAGGTTGTAGGCCATGAAGCGCTCGTGAAACAGGCCGACGATGGCGTCGGGGATCAACAGCAACGCGCCGGCATAGGCGACGATGATCACCAGGTACAGGCGCACCAGGATCTTCAGCACCCCTTCAGCACTCCCACTCGACGCGGCTGAACAAGTAGCCCTTGCCCCACACAGTCTTGATCTTGCGGGCTTCGCCGGCGCTGTCGTCGAACTTGCGGCGCAGCTTGGAAATGGCCACGTCGACCGAACGGTCGGTGCCATTGAACTCGATACCGCGCAGTTGCTGGAGAATGCGGTCACGGCTGAGCACTTCGCCGGCATTGCGCGCCAGCACCACCAACAGGTTGTATTCACCGCTGGACAACTCCACCTCTTCGCCGCGCCAGCTGACCAGGCGCTCGGCCAGGTCGATGTGCAGGCCGCCCACCTGGATATGTTCGTTGTCCAGGCGCGGCTCGTTGACGCTGCTGCGGCGCAGCAGGGTGCGCACACGCGCCAGCAGCACCCGCGGCTCGCAGGGTTTGGTGACGTAGTCGTCGGCCCCCATTTCCAGCCCCAGCACCTGGTCGTGGCTGTCGTCGCGGGCGGTCAGCATCAGGATCGGCACGCTTTGCGAGGCCTGGCGCAGCAGGCGGCACACCTGCAGGCCGTCGAGGCCCGGGAGCATCAGGTCGAGGATCACCAGATCCGGTTTGTCGCGGTGGAAGCTGTCCAGCACGTGATCGCCCCGGGCGATCACCTGTACATGGAAACCGTTGCGTTGCAGGTAGCTGGCGATCAGTTCGGACAGGGCGCTGTCGTCTTCGACCAGGAGAATGTTTGGCATAGGCGCTTGACAGAATTTAGAGAGGACCTTACTGGCCCCTGTGGGAGCGGGCTTGTCCCGCGAAAGGACCAGCACCGATATCAGCAAGCAGAATATAGAATCCTACAAGCCGACAGGATTATTCATCACACTTTTTCACACACGTCCTACAGCTGTTAACAGGCACCCAGGGAACGACTGCCGTAGCATACAGCCATCATCATCGGAAGATCCGTATGCCTACCATTCTCTCCCCTCGCCTGCGCCCCGTGGCGCTCGTGGCGCTGCTGGCCCTGCCCCTGGCCGGTTGCAACGACAGCGCCGAACAGGCCGAAAAAGCCCCCATGCCCCAGGTGCGGGTAGAAACCCTGCAACTGCAACCGCTGGCCATTACCACCGAGCTGAGCGGACGCATTCTCGCCCCGCGCACCGCCGAAGTCCGCGCCCGCGTCGCCGGCGTCGTGCTCAAGCGGGTCTACCGTGAGGGCAGCGACGTCAAGCAGGGCGATGTGCTGTTCCTTATCGACCCGGCGCCCTTCAAGGCCGACCACGACAGTGCCCGCGCCACCCTGGCCAAGGCCCAGGCCAACTTGTACCAGGCGCGCCTGCAAGAGCAGCGTTACCGCGAACTGGTGGACGACAAGGCGGTCAGTCGCCAGGAGTACGACAACGCCCGCGCCGCCTTCCTGCAAGCCGATGCCGTGGTCGCCGAAGCCAAAGCCGCCCTGGAACGGGCACGCCTGAACCTCGGCTACGCCACGGTCACCGCGCCGATTTCCGGACGCATCGGCCGCGCCCTGGTCACCGAAGGTGCGCTGGTGGGGCAGAACGAGACCACACCGCTGGCCACCATCCAGCAGCTGGACCCGATTCACGCCGACGTCACCCAGTCGACCCGCGAGCTCAATGCCCTGCGCCGCGCCCTGCGCGCCGGAGAACTGCAGCAGGTGGGTGCCCGCGAGGCGCGGGCCACGCTGATCCAGGATGACGGCAGCGCTTACCCGCTGCCCGGCAAGCTGCTGTTCTCGGACATCAGCGTCGACCCGAGCACCAACCAGATCACCCTGCGCAGCGAGTTCCCCAACCCCGACCTCGACCTGCTGCCCGGCAGCTACGTACGCGTGCGCCTGCAGCAGGCGCTGCAGCCCAAGGGCATCAGCGTGCCGCAGCGGGCCATCCTGCGCGACAGCGCCGGGGTACCGAAAGTGCTGGTGGTCGACGCCCAGGCGCGCATCGGCGAACGCCCGGTGCAGCTGGGCAGCGCCCAGGGCGACCGCTGGGTGGTCAGCGAAGGCCTGGCCGCCGGCGAGCGCGTGGTGGTCGAAGGCTTGCAGCACGTGAAGGCCGGCGACCAGGTCCAGGTCGACGCCACCCCGGGCAGCCAGCCCATCGCCCAGCACAACGGCCAGTGAGGGCCTGATCCATGCCGCAATTCTTCATCGACCGCCCGGTGTTCGCCTGGGTGGTCGCACTGTTCATCCTGCTGGCCGGCGCGCTGGCCATCCCGCAGTTGCCGGTGGCCCAGTACCTCAACGTGGCGCCGCCGCAGGTGGAAATCTATGCCGTGTACCCCGGCGCCTCGGCGGCGACCATGGACGAGAGCGTGGTCAGCCTGATCGAGCAGGAGCTCAACGGCGCCGACAACCTGCTGTACTTCGAGTCGCAGAGCAGCCTGGGCAGCGCCACCATCACCGCCACCTTCGAGCCCGGCACCCACCCGGACATGGCCCAGGTCGACGTGCAGAACCGCCTCAAGGTGGTCGAGTCACGCCTGCCGCGCCCGGTCACCCAGCAAGGCCTGCAGGTGGAAAAGGTGTCCACCGGTTTCCTGTTGCTGGGCACCCTCACCTCGGTGGATGGCAGCCTCGATGAAACCGCGCTGTCCGACATCCTGGCGCGCAACGTGATGAACGAAATCCGTCGCCTCAAGGGCGTCGGCAAGGCCCAGTTGTACGGTGCCGAGCGCGCCATGCGGATCTGGATCGACCCGGCCAAGCTGGTCGGTTTCAACCTCACACCCAACGACGTGGCGGTCGCCATCGCCGCGCAGAACGCCCAGGTCGCCCCTGGCAGCATCGGCGACCTGCCTGCCCGCGGCACCCAGGAAATCACCGCCAACGTGGTGGTCAAGGGTCAGCTGAGCACGCCCGAGGAGTTTGCTTCGATCGTCCTGCGTGCCAACCCCGACGGTTCCACGGTGACCATTGGCGATGTCGCCCGGGTCGAAATCGGCGCCCAGGAATACCAGTACGGCACGCGCCTGAACGGCAAGCCGGCCAGTGCCTTCAGCGTGCAGCTGGCGCCGGGTGCCAATGCCATGGAAACCGCCACGCTGGTACGGGCGAAGATGAAAGAGCTGGCGCGCTACTTCCCCGACGGGGTCAAGTACGACATTCCCTATGACACCTCGCCGTTCGTCAAAGTGTCGATCCAGCAGGTCATCAACACCCTGTTCGAGGCCATGCTGCTGGTGTTCGCGGTGATGTTCCTGTTCTTGCAGAACCTGCGCTACACCCTGATCCCGACCCTGGTGGTACCGGTGGCGCTGATGGGCACCTTCGCGGTGATGCTGGCGCTGGGCTTCTCGGTCAACGTGCTGACCCTGTTCGGCATGGTGCTGGCCATCGGCATCCTGGTGGACGACGCCATCGTGGTGGTGGAGAACGTCGAGCGGATCATGGCCGAGGAAGGCCTGCCGCCCAAGGAGGCCACGCGCAAGGCCATGGGCCAGATCAGCGGCGCCATCATCGGCATTACCCTGGTGCTGGTGGCAGTGTTCCTGCCAATGGCCTTCATGAAGGGGTCGGTGGGCGTCATCTACCAGCAGTTCTCGCTGTCGATGGCGGTGTCGATCCTGTTCTCGGCGTTCCTCGCCCTGAGCCTCACCCCGGCCCTGTGCGCCACGCTGCTCAAGCCCCTGGCCAAAGGCGAGCACCACGAACGCAAAGGCTTCTTCGGCTGGTTCAACCGCCGCTTCGACGCCCTGAGCAACGGTTACGAGCGCTGGGTCGTACAGGCACTCAAACGCAGCGGGCGCTACCTGTTGGTGTATGGCGTACTGCTGGCGGTGCTCGGCTATGGCTTCAGCCAGTTGCCCACGGCGTTCCTGCCGACCGAGGACCAAGGCTACACCATCACCGACATCCAGCTGCCGCCGGGTGCCAGCCGCATGCGGACCGAGCAGGTGGCCGCGCAGATCGAAGCGCACAACGCCGAAGAGCCCGGCGTTGGCAACACCACGGTGATCCTCGGCTTCAGCTTCTCCGGCAGCGGGCAGAACGCGGCACTGACCTTCACCACCCTCAAGGACTGGTCCGAACGCGGCGCCGACGACAGCGCCCAGTCGATTGCCGACCGGGCCAGTGCGGCATTCTCCCAGATCCGCGACGCCGTCGCGTTCTCGGTGCTGCCACCGTCGATCGACGGCCTGGGCGAGTCCACCGGTTTCGAGTTCCGCCTGCAGGACCGTGGCGGCATGGGCCATGCCGAGCTCATGGCCGCGCGTGACGAACTGCTGGAAGGCGCGCGCAAGAGCAAGGTACTGGTCAACGTGCGCGAAGCCTCGCTGGCCGAGAGCCCGCAGGTGCAACTGGAGATCGACCGCCGCCAGGCCAACGCCCTGGGCGTGTCGTTCGCCGACATCGGCGCAGTGCTGGACACCGCCGTGGGTTCCAACTACGTCAACGACTTCCCCAACCAGGGGCGTATGCAGCGGGTGGTGGTGCAGGCCGAAGGCGACCAGCGCAGCCAGGTCGAGGACCTGCTGAAGATCCACGTGCGCAACAGCAGCGGCAAGATGGTGCCGCTGGGGGCCTTCGGCCAGGCCCGCTGGGTCAGCGGCCCGGTGCAGCTGACCCGTTACAACGGCTACCCGGCGGTGTCGATTTCCGGCGAGCCGGCGGCCGGCTACAGCTCTGGCGAAGCCATGGCCGAAGTCGAACGCCTGGTCGCGCAGTTGCCAGCTGGAGCGGGCCTTGAGTGGACCGGCCTGTCGCTGCAGGAGCGCCTGTCCGGTAGCCAGGCACCGCTGCTGCTGGCCCTGTCGCTGCTGGTGGTGTTCCTGTGCCTGGCGGCGTTGTACGAAAGCTGGTCGATCCCCACCGCCGTGCTGCTGGTGGTCCCGCTCGGCGTACTTGGCGCGGTGCTGGCGGTGACCCTGCGCGGCATGCCCAACGACGTTTTCTTCAAGGTGGGCCTGATCACCCTGATCGGCCTCTCGGCGAAGAACGCCATCCTCATCATCGAGTTCGCCAAGAGCCTGGTGGACCAGGGCGTGGACGCCGTGGACGCCGCCGTACAGGCCGCCCGCCTGCGGCTGCGCCCGATCGTCATGACCTCGCTGGCCTTCATCCTTGGCGTTGTGCCCCTGGCCATCGCCACCGGCGCCAGCTCGGCGAGCCAGCAGGCGATCGGCACCGGGGTGATCGGCGGGATGCTCAGCGCCACCCTGGCGGTGGTGTTCGTGCCGGTCTTCTTCGTGGTGGTGATGCGTGTGGCTAAGCGTGGCCAAGCGGCCAACCAAGCCATGAGTGAAGAGCGCGGCTCGTAACAGAGCTGCTCGTAGGGGTAAAAGTCGTTAAGTCAATGATGCTGGCATCAATGGAGGACCTAAAATGAAAAAAAATCGCGATGCCAGTATCAGCAGCCAAGTCCATTCGCTCGCAAGGCGGCATGGCGTGACTGGCGACAAGGATCACGTCAGCGATCTGGCTACCACGATTACCCGCCTCTCTGGCGATGCCGTAGCGCTCGAAACCTTCGAGAGAATGCTCGTGTCACTCAAGAAGAAAGGCATTTTGTCCAAACAGCAGATTCTGCAGTTGGAGGCCCGCTATCTGCGCGAGCAATCGAGTACTGAACGCCTCATTGAAACGATGCCTGGTACTAAATCCCAAGCGTCATCCTCACTGAATGGATAATGGGTGGCTTGAACAGCTAAACTGTCAGCCTTTTGCACTTCCCCGCACCTTGTAGGCTGGGAGTTCCTGAACTCAGTGGAGGACCCCTGTGAAGCTCTCCCGGCTACGACTGCGCGATTATCGCTGCTTCGAATCACTTGATATCGATTTCCACCCTCAAGTGACTGTTCTGGTCGCTTCGAACGGTGTGGGCAAAACTTCAATCCTTGATGCCATCGCAGTAGCTTACGGCCCGTTTGTCGGTGCGTTCGACGAAGCGGTTGGCAGCCATTTCGAGCCTCGAGACATACGCCAGTTCGCAGTTCGTAAGACATCCTCTAATGAGATGGAGTACGCCGCCAAAGGTGTGAGCATGGAGGCAGAAGGTACTATTCCGGGAAGCCTCATGCATTCTCTGGATATAGGGCTGACTAGTGCCTGGCGCAGAAGCCTTTCGAGTGCGACGAAGACCAAGACCACGGTGAAGGATGCCAAGGAGCTGAGTGATTATGGCAAAAGGCTCCAGGAGGCCGTTCGCACACCAGGTAATGAGGTGTTACTACCACTCATCGCCTACTACGGCACTGGTCGACTATGGCAGCAGAAGAACAAGAAACGTGAATCAGCTCCCCTGCAGCGCACTTCGCGGACGGTTGGCTACACCGACTGCCTGGATCCGGCCTCCAGCTACAAATCCTTCGTGGATTGGTTCCGCTACTGGAGCATCAGCGCCAAAGAGTACCGCTACAAAGCGATGGAACTTGAAAAGCCACCACGCTCTTCAGAATTCGACGACTACATCGAGTCGGTGAGCACCGCCGTTGATATCTGTATGTCCCCTGCGGGTTGGCAGGGGATTGAGTACTCACTGGCCAAGGAAGCACTGGTTTCCTATCATCCCGAATTCGGCCAGCTTCCTGTGGAACTATTGAGCGATGGCATCCGAAATATGATTGGGATGGTCGCAGACATTGCATTCCGCGCCACCAAACTCAATGGTCAGCTGGGTGCCTTGGCAGCCCGGGAAACTCCCGGAATCGTGCTGATCGATGAAGTGGATATGCACCTTCACCCAGAATGGCAACAAGCAGTAATACCTTCGCTAACCAAGGCTTTTCCCAAGATACAGTTCATCGTCACCACCCACAGCCCTCAGGTGCTCAGCACCGTTGGTAGCGAATCGGTGCGGATGATCCGCAGCGGACGCGACACTGAGTCGGGTCGGATGGTCACATTGATAGAAAGCCCGCAGTGGCAGACCCGTGGTGTTGCCAGCACGGACTTGCTAGCACGCATCATGGACGTCAATCCGGTTCCCGACGTACCCGAAGCGATTTGGATCAACCAGTTCCAGGCTCTGATCCAGCAGAATCTGCAGGGCTCGGCCGAAGGAACTGCACTGCGCGCAAAGCTGGAGCAGCATTTCGGCGCTGGGCACCCCATCATGCTGGAGTGTGATCGCTTGATACGTCTGCAAAGCTTCAAGCAGCGACTGCCCAAAGCCATAGGCAAGGAGTGACGCTAGGTGCGACGGTTGAACAGAGATGTAGAACCGCCCGAGGGCCTGAGCCGCTATCGTCACGGTCGCGATCAGTGGGCCAGTATCACACTCGATAATCGCCAAGAGATATGGGACAAGCTGGACGCTATGCAAGGAAAGCGATGTGCCTATTGCGAAGCCGATATCAACCACGAAAGACGGCACATTGAGCACTTTCGCCAACGGGACCGCTACCCCCGAGGAACATTCGACTGGCACAATCTCTTCGGCTCCTGTAACCGCACAAGCACTTGCGGGAAGCACAAGGACAATTGTGGTGCCTACCGCCATGAGGACCTGATCAAGCCAGATGTGGAGGACCCTGAAGCCTTTCTAGTTTTCACCCCTAATGGTTCCGTCCAACCAAGAGCCAATCTCAGCGCAAGAGACAGGAACCGAGCCGAGCAGACCATTCGAATACTCGGTTTGAACGGCGCACTGACGCAGATCAGGCTGGAGCAGATACGTGGCCACCTTGATACAGCAGTGATGATCGCAGAGCTGGCCAAAGAGTATCCCGTAGATGAATGGCTGCCGTTCCTTGCTGACGAGCTCTCGCTCATTACCGATCATCCGTTCGCAACCGCCATCAAGCATGTACTGACACCACAAAATGAATGACATTTCACCTTTCTGCCTTTCGCATTGCTCAATACTGATTCTCGCCGGCGGCCGTGGCCAGCGCATGGGCGGCCGTGACAAAGGCCTGGTGCAATGGCGCGGCGAGCCGCTGGTGGCGCATGTGCAGCGCATCGTGCAGCCACTCAGCGACGATGTAGTGATCTCATGCAACCGTAACCAGGACCTCTATCGCCCATTTGCCGATCAACTGGTGGGCGATGCCGAAGCGGACTTCCCCGGGCCATTGGCCGGCGTGATCGCTGGGTTGGCGGCGGCGCGGCATGAGTGGGTGGTGGTGCTGGCCTGCGACGCGCCGTTGGTTGACCGGGGGTTGATCGAGGATTTGCTGAAGTTGGCGGTTGCCAATGACAGTGCAGCCATGGTGCGTCAGGGGGGGTATTGGCAGCCGATGTTCAGTGTATTGCCGCGCCGGCTGCTGCCGGGGCTGGAGCAGGCCTGGGCGGCGGGTGAGCGGAGTTTGCAGAAGGCCCTGCTGGTCGAGGCGGTGCAGGGGCTGGAATGCGCCGAAGGGGATGCTCGGTTGAGCAACTTCAACAGCCCGGACTTGTTGCAGGGCTGAGGGCCCCATCGCCGGCAAGCCGGCGATGGGGCCATCAAATCCAACCCATCAACTGCCAGACAACTCTTCGATACTGATCTCGCGCATCCTGAACTTCTGAACCTTGCCCGTCACCGTCATCGGGAACTCATCGACAAAGCGGAAGTACCTGGGCACCTTGAAGTGCGCGATCCGCGCCCTCGCCCACTCGCGCAGCTCGTCTTCGCTGGCCACATGCCCCGGATGCAGGCGCACCCAGGCCACGATCTCCTCCCCGTACTTGCTGCACGGCACCCCGATCACCTGCACGTCGGCCACCGCCGGATGGGTGAAGAAAAACTCCTCCAACTCACGCGGGTAAATGTTCTCGCCCCCGCGAATGATCATGTCCTTGCTGCGCCCGACAATGCGCACATAACCCTGCTCATCCATCACTGCCAGGTCACCGGTGTGCATCCAGCCTTCGGCATCGATGCTTTCCGCCGTCGCCTTGGGGTTGTTCCAATAACCCAGCATCACGCTGTAACCCCGCGTGCAAAGCTCGCCTATCTCGCCGCACGGCACGGTATTGCCGTCGCCATCGACCACCTTGTTCTCCAGCCGTGGCTGGGTACGGCCGACGCTGGTCACGCGGCGTTCAAGATCGTCGTTGGCCCCGGTCTGCAGCGACACCGGGCTGGTTTCGGTCATGCCATAGGCGATCTGCACCTCGGCCATGTGCATCTCGTCGATCACCCGGCGCATCACTTCGATCGGGCAGGTAGCACCGGCCATGATTCCGGTGCGCAGGCTCGACAGGTCGAAGTCGCGGCGTTGCGGGTGGTCCAGTTCGGCGATGAACATCGTCGGCACGCCGTACAGCGCCGTGGCTTTCTCTTCGGCCACGGCACGCAGGGTGGCCAGCGCGTCGAAGGCATCGTTGGGATAGATCAGGGTGCTGCCGTGGGTCATGCAGCCCAGGTTGGCCATGACCATGCCGAAACAGTGGTACAGCGGCACCGGCACCACCAGGCGGTCGTGCTCGGTCAGGCCGAGGCTTTCACCGACCATGTAGCCGTTGTTGAGGATATTGCTGTGGCTGAGCGTGGCGCCCTTGGGGAAACCGGTGGTGCCGGAGGTGTACTGGATGTTGATCGGGTCGCTGCAGCGCAATTGCCCCTGGCGTTCGGCCAGGGCCTGGTGGCTGACCGCTTCGGCGCGCGCCTGCAGGTCATGCCAGGCGAGAAAGCCCGACGGCGGCGCAATGGCCAGGCTGACCACCCCGCGCAGCTCGGGGAAGCGCGCGCAGATCAACGCGCCGGGCTGCCCTTGCGCCAGGCCTGGGATCAGGCTCAGCAGCATGGCGTGGTAGTCGGAGGTCTTGAAGGCATCGGCGCAGATCACCCAGCGGCAACCGGACTGGCCGAGGGCGTAGTCCAGTTCGCTGGCGCGGTAGGCCGGGTTGATGTTGACCAGGATCGCGCCGACCTTGGCACTGGCGAACTGGGTGATGCACCACTCGGCACAGTTGGGCGCCCAGATGCCTAAACGGTCGCCAGGTTGCACGCCCAGGGCCATGAGGGCGCGGGCGTGCTGGTCGACGGCGTCGGCCAGTTGCCGCCAGGTGTAACGCAGGGCCTGGTGGCGCACCACCAGGGCTTCGCGGTCGGGGAAGCGGGCGACGGTGGCGTCGAAGGCATCGCCGATGCATTGGTCGAGCAGGGCTTTGTCCTGGTTGCCTTGGGTATGACTGGGCTTGGTCATCAGAGCGCACTCTTTGAGATTGTCGGGGGCGCTGTGCGCCCCTTTCGCGACACAAGGCCGCTCCTACAGAGGTACGCCGCTGCCTTTGTAGGAGCGGCCTCGTGTCGCGAAAGGGCTGCGCAGCAGCCCCAGCGATCTACCGGATAAACACCTGCGGCGTAGTGGTCGACATGTCCCCCCCCGGCAGCTTGATGTTCTTCACCTTCTCCAGCGTTTCCGGGTCGAACACCGCCAGGTCATTGAAGGTGCCGCCCAGGTACAGCTTGTCGCCCTTGGTGTCGAAGGCCACACAGTAGTAAGTGTGGTCCAGATTGGCGGCCTTGATCAGCTTGCGCTGCTTGATGTCATACCGCGCCAGGCGGTTGAGCACCCCGTAGATCTGGTTCGGGTCCTTCGGCGAGCGCAGGCCGGTGAAGTACAGCTCGGTCAGGTCGGCGAACTCCTGGGTGTGGGACTTGCCGGTCTTGAGGTCGACGCTCAGGTAGCCATACAGCAGCTCGGCAGTGTTCGGGTCCTGTTTTTCATCCTTGAACTTGGCAATGGTGTAGAGCATCGAGAACTCGTGGCGCGGGCTCTGGTGCGGCCAGAAATACAGCACGTCCGGTGCGCTGTAGCCCTTGCGGTTCCAGTTGCGCAGCGGCAAGGCCACCTCGTACTTGCCGGTCTTGACGTCCATCTTGTAAAGGTCAGGCCCGGCGATGAACAGGCTGCCGTCATCGGCAGCGCGCATCAGGTACACCTGGCGCGGCATCGGGAAGGTGCGCACCGGCTTGGCGTTGACACCGTCGGCGGTGCTGAACACCTCCAGGCGTGGCGGCTTGACCACGTAGTGGTCGTTCAGGCGCTGGGTCGGGTTGACCGTGGCATAGATTTCCTTGCCGTCCGGACTGATGGCGAACGAGTACATCGACTTGCCGACTTCACCGGGCACGCTCGAGAGGTCGGCGTGGAAGGTGGTCTTGCAGGTGTCCAGGTCGACGCCGTAGATGTCGGCATAGTGGTTGTTGAGCACGTAGGCCGTGTGCTTGTCCGGCGCGATCATCGCGGTGCCGGGGCCGAAGCTGCCGGGCAGCGTGCAGCTCTTGTAGAGCGTGTCGCTGGCCACGTCGATCAGGTGCAGGTTGTTCGGGTAGTTGGTGGTGACCAGGTATTCCTGGCCGGCCTTCAGGGCCTTGCCTGTGTCATCGGCCTGTACCGCCCAGGCGCAGGCCGTGGCGGCGATGGTGAGCGCGAGTTGCGCGCAGCGTCCAGCATTCATGCGGTTTCCCCTTGTCATTCTTGTCGGGCCGGTCACTTGTCTTTCGGGAACACGGTGCCGAGGTTGCGCCAGTCGTCCTGGGAGTTGGTCGCCTGGGCGTTCCAGTCCTGGTAGGTGCTCATCATGTCCGGCACCTGGGCCGGCCACCAGCAAGGGTCGGAGCAGCCATACAGGTCGGCCTCCATCGGCTGGCACAGCGAGCTCACGCCGCCAAAGGCGTCCACTTCCCAACCCGGGTCGGTGGTGGCGGTGCAGCCGGCGACGGCGCTCATGGCCATGACTTCTTCGACGCGGTCTTCGGCGGCGGCCTGCTCAAGGATGCGCGCCTTGTTGTTGAGGGGCTTCAAGTGCTTCATGTCAGTGCGCCTTCCGCGGAGTGATGTAGCGATCGATGAAGGCCGGGTTGGCGGCCATGATGCGGCTGTAGACCTCGATGCCGAAGTCGACCCAGTCGCGCATCAGCTCGCAATAGTGGTAGGTCGGGTGCTGAGGGTCGCCGTAGCGCGCGTAGCTTTCGTGGTAGCAACCACCGGAGCACAGGTTGCGGATACGGCAGCTCTCGCAGCCGGTGTTGCTGCGGTCCAGACGCTGGGACAGGAAGTCGTTGAGCTGCGCCTGCTTGACGCCCTGGTGCACGTTGCCGAAGGTCGGCAGGCTGGAGCCGGTGAAGCGGTGGCACAGGTTCAGCTCGCCCTCGTGGTCCACGGCCAGCATCTTCAGCCCGGCGCCGCACGGCAGGGCCTTCTTGTGGCCCTCGTGGATGTCGGTGATCAACTGGTGCAGGTTGGAGAAACCGATGTTGCGGTGCTCCAGCGCAGCGTCCAGGTACCGCCGGCCCAGCGCCTTCATGTTGGCGAACACCTCGACCAGTTCTTCGCCGGTGAGGTTGAAGTCGGACATGTCGCCAGAGGTGACCGGGGCGAAGCCGACTTCGGCAAAGCCCATCTCGTTGAACAGGTGGTTCCAGATGGTCTCGACATCGGTGATGCCGCGGGTCAGGGTCACCCGCGCGCCGACCGGGCGGCTGGTGTAGCGCGACAGCAGCATGTCGGCCTTGCGCCGTACCACGTCATAGGTGCCCTGCCCGCCCACGGTGATGCGGTTGCGGTCGTGCACGGTCTTGGGCCCGTCGATGCTCACCGACAGGCCGAAGCGGTGGGCGTTGAGCCAGTCGACGATCTCTTCGGTGAGCAGCGTGGCGTTGGTGGTCATGATGAACTCCACCTGCTTGCCCGCCTCGGCGAAGCGCCGCTCGCAGTAGGCCACCATGTGCTCGATCAGCGGCCGGTTGGACAGCGGCTCGCCACCGAAGAACACCACGCTGTAGCGCTGCTCGTCGGGCGACTCCTTGAGCAGCATCTCCACCGAGGCTTCGGCGGTGGCGGTGCTCATTTTCTTGCCCGCCGACGGCTTGTCCAGGTCTTCCTTGTAGCAATAGGTGCAGCTCAGGTTGCAGCCGGTGTTAACGTTGAGCACCACGGTGTTCAGTGCAGTGCGCTCGACCTGCTTGAGGGCGATTTCCGGGGTCAGCGGCGAGCCGTCGCTGACCAGCTCCAGGGCGATCAGCTCGCGCAGGGTTTCCTGGATGTCCTGCCCGGCAAACTGCTGGCCGAGGCGCTGGGTCAGCTCCTCGGCGCTGCAGCCTTGCTGGCGCAGGGTGTCGATGATGCTGCCGGTCACCGCATCGGTGGCGAACAGCGAACTGCTAGGGATATGGAACAGCATGCGGTCAGCGTCGACTTGCACTTCGTGCAGGTTGCGCTCGACCAGGTTCAGTAGTGCGCCCATGGCGACCTCCGAGTAATCGATCCGTTAGATGTGCGCTTGGTAACCGCCCCTTATGGCAAGGGCGGGTTGTTCCAGCGCTGAACGGTGACGATCATGTGCCCCTCGCCCGTCTGGCCGCCGTCAGCCAGGGTGGCGATAACCTTCAGGTTGCCGGCGTTGTTGGTCATCATCTTGCGCGCCGGGTTCGGACCCGCGCCGCCTGGCACGAACACGCCGTCGGCCTGCATCTGGCCGGCGAACTTGACGTCTTCGTCCTCGACCGCACGCTCGTTGAAGGCCTCGACCTTCCAGGTCGCCGGCAGGTAGCCGATGCGCAGCGGCTGGCCGCTGGCGTCCTTGCCCCAGGCTTCGGCCTCGAAACGGCCCTGGACTTTCGGCACCGAAGCGCCGTTCTCGCCGATACGGGCAATGGAGAAGGCCGGCACCACTTTGACTTCCTCGACCTTGTCGTAGACCGCCAGGTTGACGCCCTTCAACGCCCCGACCGCGACTTCACGCTGACCTGGCTTGGCATCGGCGGCGGCACGCGCCTTGACCCGCACCAGGGTTGGGGTCTGCTCCAGCACCTCGGTCACTTCGACACCTGCGCCCAGGTCTGGTTTGCCGTCAAGGCCAGTCCCCACCAGGGTGATCTCGCTTTCGCCGCCGGCCTTGATGAACGCCGGTTGCACCGCCAGCAGGCGGGCCTTGCCTGCCTTCACGGCGGTGAAGTCCAGCCCGCGCTCATCGTGATCGGCCTCGTACATGCGGCCTTTCATCTCGCCATCGAGCGCCGCGAAGACCTGGCGCAGGTTGGCCTCGCCGACCTTGACGTTGCCGCGCCATTCATAGCCGTTGTAAAGAATCGCCGTGCCGCTGCCGTTGAACGGCGTGCCGTCGGCGTAGGTGCCTTTGACGTCGACCTTGAAGGTGTCGCCCTGGTCGGGGCTGACCGTCATCACGCCGCGCACGTCACCTTTGGCGAGCATGTGGCCACTGAAGGCCCACTGCCCCGGCAAGGCATCGGCCTTGGGCTTGGCCTTCTGCCATTCGGCCCATGCCGGGCTTTCCAGCGGGAAGCGCTTGGCCAGCTCCGGCACCACCTGGGTCAAGGCGATGTTCAGCCAGTCGCGGTCGCGGGCCTGGGCCTGGTATTCGAGGGACGGCCACTGGCCGAGGTGGAAGTTGACCAGGTGCTCCCATTCCTGCGCCGGGCGGCGCTGCAGGGCGACGCGGGCCCCGGAGTGGCAGCGGCCGCAGGTTTCGCTGAGCATGCTGTCGAAGTGCTCGACGGTGTTGAGCCGGCGCTCCATGGCGTAGCGCACGCCGTCGGTCTCGCTTGGCGCCAGGCCCTGCTTGTCGGCCAGGTACTTGACCAGGGTGCGGCGGTCGTCGTCGCTGATCTGCAGGCCGTGCATCACTTGCATGCGGGCGATGCTCATCAGCCAGCCCTCGGGCGTCTTGCGCTGATGGCTGATGCGGCTGTAAGTATCGTTGCCCTCGGGGATATGGCACCCCATGCACTTGTTCTGCAACAGGCTCGGGCCCTGTTCGGCCGCCATGGCCTGGGTGCCCAGCAGAGCGGCGGCGACAAGCGCCAGTTTGCCCGCATGCTGCCGGAGTCGAGTCGTCTTCAAGGTCAGACCTCCACGGTGTTGTTCTTATCGTTTTCGCACGCTTTGGTACAGCAGGTGTGCATGTGACGGTTGTGATACAGAAACTGTGCCACATGCTTGGAATTCGTTGTATTTCAGGCGCTTAAGGGCTTTTGAAGGCCCTTGTGCGCTGGGTGAGGCCGAGTAGGACCGTGCCATTTCGCGACAGGGTGTTTCAGGTTGAGACAGGGCCTGCTGCGCAGGCCATTCGCGGGACAAGCCCGCGAATGGGCCCGAACAGTCACTGTTTCACCACCGTCTCACACCGTCTCAATGTGCAACAGCGCAACCACGCAATCGCGCCCTTGCACACAGGCAAACCCAAGGCAGCACAGGCCTTTGCGCCCATTGCACCACCTTGGCACGGCCATTGCGCCAGCCCCCGCCACATCCAATGACAAGAGGCACCGCCCCATGCTTTCCGAACTGCCCATCCTGCCCGCCACCCGCGCCTTCCTCGAGCGCAAGCTGAAGATGCGCATCGGCGCCGACTGGCAGGACGCCGCCAGCGGTCGCACCCTGTCGTTCCGCAACCCGGCCACCGGCGAGATCCTCGGTGAAGTCCCGGCCGCCGAGGCCGAAGACGTCGACCGCGCCGTGCGCGCCGCCCGCCAGGCCTTCGACGATTCGCCCTGGAGCCGCCTGCGCCCGCGCGAGCGGCAGAACCTGCTATGGCGCCTGGCCGACCTGATGGAGCGCGATGCGCAGCAGCTGGCTGAGCTGGAGTGCCTGAACAATGGCAAGAGCGCTGCCGTGGCCAAGGTCATGGACGTGCAGCTGGCCATCGATTTTTTGCGTTATATGGCCGGTTGGGCCACCAAGATCGAGGGTAGCACCGTCGAGGCCTCGATGCCGTTGATGCCCAACGACCAGTTCCATGGTTTCGTGCGCCGCGAAGCGGTAGGCGTGGTGGGCGCCATCGTCGCCTGGAACTTCCCGCTGCTGCTGGCCTGCTGGAAGCTCGGCCCGGCCCTGGCCACCGGCTGCACCGTGGTGCTCAAGCCGGCCGACGAAACCCCGCTGTCCGTGCTCAAGCTCGCCGAGCTGGTGGATGAAGCCGGCTACCCGGCCGGCGTGCTCAACGTCATCACGGGCACCGGCCTGAACGCCGGCGCCGCACTGAGCCGCCACCCCGGGGTGGACAAGCTGACCTTCACCGGCTCCACCGAAGTGGGCAAGCTGATCGGCAAGGCGGCGATGGACAACATGACCCGCGTCACCCTTGAGCTGGGCGGCAAGTCACCGACCATCGTCATGCCCGACGCCGACCTGCAACAGGCCGCCGCCGGCGCCGCCACGGCGATCTTCTTCAACCAGGGCCAGGTGTGCTGCGCAGGCTCGCGCCTGTACGTGCACCGCAAGCACTTCGACAACGTGGTGGCGGACATCGCCGGCATCGCCAACGGTATGAAACTGGGCAACGGCCTGGACCCGTCGGTGCAGATGGGCCCGCTGATCTCGGCCAAGCAGCAGGACCGGGTCACCGGTTACATCGAGCTGGGCCGCGAGCTGGGCGCGACCATTGCCTGCGGTGGCGAAGGGTTTGGCCCGGGGTACTTCGTCAAGCCGACGGTGATCGTCGATGTCGACCAGCGTCATCGCCTGGTGCAGGAAGAAATCTTCGGCCCGGTGCTGGTGGCGATGCCGTTCGATGACCTGGATGAAGTGATCGGCATGGCCAACGACAACCCGTATGGGTTGGGGGCGAGCATCTGGTCCAATGATCTGGCGGCGGTGCATCGGATGATCCCGCGGATCAAGTCGGGGTCGGTGTGGGTCAACTGCCACAGCGCGCTGGACCCGGCGCTGCCGTTTGGGGGATACAAGATGTCTGGGGTGGGGCGTGAGATGGGGGCGGCGGCGATCGAGCATTACACCGAGCTGAAGTCGGTGCTCATCAAGCTCTGATCAGGCATTTGTAGCGTTCTGGAGATCGAGCGCCGCCCACGCGGCGCTCGACTTACGCCGCTCCACGAAGCCAAGACATACAAAGCATCGAGCGCCGCACGCGCGGTACATCCACCATGACACAAGACATTGGGTACCGAAGGCAACTTAACCGGCAGCAATCAACCTTTCCAGTTCGCTCATTCATCTGCGATAGGAATTTCTACGAACAAGATAAGCTCCTAATTCCGTCCGAACCACCACCCTATCAAGAGCCGCCTCACGAACCACATAGCTATCTCTAATTCTAATACCATCGCTAATGTTATCAATATCAACGCCCGCCTTCAGGCCCTTGAAGTCTTTTATAAAAACGCCAAACACATGCCCTTGCCCTTTCTCACGGGACATCATTCCAGTGTACATCTCAGCTACATCACGGCTCTGTGAAAAATAAAATCCCGGCCCAAAAACATTTCGCTTGCCAGATTGAAGCTTAACTTTTTCTTGCAAAGAGGATGCGTGCCCTATTTGACTACCGTGATACCCCACAAAATCGTAGTCATCTACTGCAATGCCTCCGCGCGTCCACAATGGCGCCTCGATGGTTCTCTGTTCATACGTTCGGGACGTTTCAGTAAAACGACGCTTTTCTTTGAAAACTGCCCCTTCTCTCTTCGGAATTTTATGCCCACCCAATTTTTTGGTGATCCGTCCATACAATCTGGAAAAGAACCTCCCGAATGGCACATGCCCACTTGGATCTCGAAAATTTATTGGATCCTGTTGGCAATAACCATAAGGGTTTAGGCCTCCGAGTCCGAACGGACTCATGCTATCCGGGGAATTGAAACGCATCAAAATGGGATTAAACCCTCGATAGCCTCTGCCAAGCAAATAATGACCCGTCACCGGATCTGGCCGCTCACCATTGAAGCCGAGCCACCCAGAACCTGACAAGCGATGACCATAAGGTGTGTAAGCAATGGGCTGTTGTGACTGGGCGCCCCAGTTCAGGGTCCGTTGCATTAGCGTATTATTTGTCATAAAAACGCTCCAAGAAAGTTAACTTGCTTTCATAGAAAATATCCATAACAAAGAGCTGCAACTGCACGCCATCATATTCTGTACCGCAAACGGAGTGACGGCGCGGAGGCAGACTTCGCTATCGCTGATTGCATTTACCTTTGTTTTTCGATAAAAAATTTGGGACCGGAAAGCACCAAACTGGATCTCGGAAATTTATCACCCCGAGCATTAACCGAATGAATTCAACCCACCCGATCCGAAAGAATCATGATTCCGGCATTAAGGTCTTGACGCTTCAGTCTCACATTTCAACTTGAGAACCGCCACTGGCAAAACTGATAGTATTGGAGTGAAATTCAACTCGATCGATTGCGGATAAATCCGCTCCAACAGGTGTTGCACCAGGCCATAGTTGCCAACCTTGTGGGTACGACGCGATGCTTCGGCGGGCGCCAAGGGCGGACAACCATGGCCTGACAGACCGTGGCACGTTGCAACAAATGTAGGAGCGGATTTATCCGCGATGCGCCGCGCGGGCGGCGCTCGATTTACGCCCCACCGCAAAACCCAAGACATGCACCTGGCAACACCAAATATCCTCAACCATACCCCTGCTCCCCCAGCCACCGCCGCACCATCCCCTGCTGCTGCAAAGGCAGACCCTTCAACACGTCCTCAATCCCCAGCCCATTGCAAAGCCCGCGCACCACCGGTGCCAGCGCCACCCCTTGCAAATGCCAGATCCCCAACGGCTGATCCGCCGTCACCACCACCTCGGCCTCATCCACTAAGCCGTCGCGCAACACAGGCCGCTTCTCCACCCGCACCGCCGCCCAATCCGCGTCCAGGTGCAGCGGCTGCGCATCCGGCCAACCCCGACGCCGACCCCAGAACGCCAGCCCCGCACGTGTCTGCTCCTGGCCATAGAAATCCCGCCCGATCCGGGCAAAACGCAGGAACAGCTGCTCGACCCGCTGCTGGTGAAAGCGCTGGGCCAACGCCGCCCGCTCAGGCTTGCGCAACAGCGTGTTGACCACCACAGGCGCCTGCAACGCCGAAGACAACGACTGGAAAATCCCATTCCCCGACAATGGGTCAACCGCCATGGCGGCATCCCCCACCCGTATCCAGTCATCCCCCACGCACTCGCCAGCGAGGATCGCCGTGCTGCTGCGGGCATGCACGTGCGCAGGCTCCAGCGCTCGGGCGCCGAACAGTTCGGCCACCAACGCCGAACCGCGACGGCGCTCGGCGCAGTATTCAGGTAGCCCGGCCTTGCCCGGCAACCCGGCGGCCTCCAGGGTGATCTGCCAGTAGCAGCGGCCATCGGCACGCCTGGCCATCCACGCCCAGCCCTCATCCAGGCTTTCCACAGCCGATGCCGGTGCACCCGGCTCACCCTGCCAGAGGTTCAGCAGGCTGACGGTCTCTGGGCCGCGCAGCCGATCTGCCGCCAGCGGTGCCTGGCGGCCACGCGCTTCGACCAGGAACTCCGCCTGCAGCACCTGCCCGTCGTCCAGGCTGATGCAGTACACGCCCTTGCGGGTAACTTCGCGAACGCGCCCCCCGACCACGGACACCCCTGCCCGTTCCAGGTCAAGACGCAGGGCACGGTCGAAGCACTGCCGGTCGAGCAGAAATTCCTGATTCAGCTTGAGGTGCTGGCCGTTCCAGCGCACCTCGCGGGTCGCCGGCATCGCCGCTTCTGCCAAGGCGGCGCCCAGGCCAGCGTTACGCAGCCCCTCCAGGACCCGCTGGGAAACCCCTTCGAGCGCCGCAAAACGCCTCCAGTCGGAAACCACGGTAACCGGGTAGCCCAGGCGGCGCAGGCCAAGCGCCGTGGCCGCGCCGGCCGGGCCGGCGCCCAGCACCAGAATGCGGGGTTCAGGCATCCCCAGCCCCCCGCCGCTCCGGGCCGATGAAGCTGGCGTGGGCCTGCATCCAGGCCAGCACCTGCTGACGCTCAAGGCCCGGCTGTTGCTGCAGCAGCGCGGCGATGCGCCCGGCCACGGCCGCGCAGCCGAGGCTGGCGCCGGCCATGCTGCGTTCGCCGACATGGCCGCCGAAGTCGGCCTGGGCGCTGCCCAGCCACGACCACTGGCCCGGCGCGCAGCGAGCATCGCCGGTGATGCGGATCACCCCGGGGTAGCTGGCCGGGTAGACCGCCGCGCCTTGCGCTGGGCTCGACGCGCACAGCAGCACGCCCGCGGCCTGAACCTCGGCGCAGGCCTGGCGCAGCACCGGGCGGTCCTGCTGCAGCCCGAGGCTGAGGTTGATCAGCGTGGCGCCCTGCTCGGCCAGCCACAGCAGGGCCGCGGCCACCTGCAGGGCGCTGGTGCTGCCCTGTTCGCCGAACACCTGGGCCAGCAGCAGCGGCACCCTGCCCGCCTCGGCATGCAGGCGCGCCAGCACGGCACTGCCATGGCCCAGGCGATCCGGCTGCAGTTCGCCTTCACGCAGCACACCTTCTTCCAGCCAGAACCGACGAGCCGCCTGCATACCTTCGGCCTGCGCCTGCGTGCAGCCGCTGTCGACCAGACCGACCCGCAGTTCAGTGACCATGCTTGATGGCCTCCTGAGGCAACACCCGCAACTGCCCGTCCTGCAGGTGCAGGCGCAGGTCGGCATCGGCCAGGGTCGAGGCACGGTGGCTGATGAGGATGCGCGTGCGCCCGGCGAACAGTTCGTCGATGGCGGCAATCACTTCGCGCTCGGTGGCTTCGTCCACGGCCGAGGTGGCTTCGTCCAGCACCAGAATCGACGGTGCCTGAAGCACCGCGCGGGCGATGGCGATGCGTTGCTTCTGGCCACCGGACAACTGCTGGCCGCGCTCACCGAGCAGCCCGTCCAGGCCCAGCGGCAGGCTCTCTACCAAGGCGTCCAGATGGGCCAGCCGCACCACCCGTTCGAGCGCCTCGCGGCTGGCCTGGGGGGCACCGTAGGCGAGGTTCTGCGCCACGGTGCCACGGAACAGCACGATGTCCTGGCTGACCACCGCGATGCGTTGGCGTACGGCGCCCAGGTCGAGCTCGCGCAAGTCGGCGCCGTCCAGCAGGATGCGCCCGGCATCCGGGTCATAGAAGCGCTGCAACAGGTCGATCAGGGTCGACTTGCCCACGCCCGAGGCACCGCTGATGGCCACCTTCAGACCGCCCGGCAGGCAGGCATCCACGCCGTCCAGTACCGCGCCCTGGCGGCCGTCATGGGCAAAGCGCACACCTTCCAGGCGCAGCTCGCCTGGCCCCTCCGGCATCGGCCGAGGCGCAGGCGCTTCGTGCACCGCCACGGCTTCCTGCTTCAACTCCATCACCCGGCCCAGGCTCACCGCCATGCGCTGCACCGCCACATACAGCCCCAACAGGCTCTGCACCGGGCCGACGGCCATGCCCATGTAGGTGGAAAACGCGATCAGGGCGCCCAGTTGCCAAGTGCCCTGGATCACCCACCAGCCGCCCACCAGGAACGCACAGGCGCGGCACCACGACGTCAGCGTGCCGGGGATCGCCTGGGTGAAGAACTCGGTGACCTGCACCTTGAGCAGCTGGCGCATGTAGCCTTGGCCCAGCTGATCCAGGCGCCCGGCTTCGCGGTCTTGCTGGCCGGCGGCCTGGATGAACTTCATCGCCGGCAGCGTCTCGACCAGAAACGACGAGACATCCGCCGAACGCTCGCGCAGGCTGCGCACCTCGCGCTCGACCTTGCGCCGCATCCAGCGCAGCCACAGCACCTCGATCGGGATCAGCAGCGCCAGCAGCAGCGACAGTTGCCAGGACAGCATCAGCATCAGGCTCACCGCACCGACCAGGCCGATCACCGCGGACACCGCCGAGAACAGCGAATCCACGGCAAAGCGCTGGATCTCGGCAACGTCGCCATCCAGCCGGGACAGGATGTCACCCGTGCGCCGGCGCCCGTAGAAGGTCGGCGACAGCCGTTGCAGGTGGCGATACAGGTCGTCGCGCAGGGCAAACAGGATGCGCCCGGACAACCGCGTGTGCAGGTAGCGGTTGACGCCCGCCAGCACGGTGCCCAGCAGGCCGGCGACGATCATGATCGCCGCCATGTGCCAGAGGGTCTGGTAATCCTTGGCCAGCAGGCCCTCGTCGATGAGTGTCTTGACCAGCCAGGGTTGTGCCAGGGCAAGCAGCGATGCGCCCAGGGACAGCCCCAGCAACACGCCGATGGCACGCCGCTGCGGGCGCACGAAACCATACAGCCAGGCCAGGGCCTGGCGCATGAGCACAGGATCGCTGGACTCCACCAGCCTTGAGAACAAGCCGCCCATGTCAGCCGCGCAACTGTTTGAGTTTGCGGTACAAGGTCGCCCGGCTGATGCCCAGCGCCTCGGCGGCCGCCGAGACATTGCCCTGGTGGCGCGCCAGGGCGTTGCGGATCAGCTCAAGCTCAGTGTCCTTCAAACTCCCGGAAGGCGTGCTACCGCTGGCCAGCTCATCGAGCAGGCAGTCGGTGAGGTGGTCGAGGGTCAGCACTGGCTCGTCGTCTTCGCGCATGGCCAGGGCGGTACGCACCACCATTTCCAGCTGGCGGATGTTGCCCGGCCAGTCGAAGCCTTCGAGCAGCGCGGTCAGGGCCGGATCGAGGCTGACACCCTTGGCCCCCGCCTTGTCCAGCAGACCTTCGATGATCGATGCCAGGTCATCGCGCTCGCGCAGCGCCGGCAGGCGCAGCGACACACCGTTGACCCGGTAGTACAGGTCTTCACGGAAATGCTGGTCCTGCACCAGGCGCTTGAGGTCGCGGTGGGTGGCGCAGATCAGCGCCACGTCGATGTCCTGCTCGTCGCCCGCGCCCAGCGGCGCTACCCGGCGTTCCTGCAGCACCCGCAGCAGGCGCGCCTGCAGGGCCAGCGGCATGTCGCCGATCTCGTCGAGGAACAGCGTGCCACCGTGGGCCTGCATCAGCCGCCCGACCATGCCGCCACGGCGCGAGCCGGTGAAGGCGCCGTCGCGGTAGCCGAACAGTTCCGATTCGATCAACCCCTCGGGGATGGCCGCGCAGTTGACCGCCACAAAGGCTTTGTCGGCCCGCGGGCCGGCCTGGTGCAGGGCACGTGCCACCACCTCCTTGCCGGTGCCGGTCTCGCCCAGCAGCAGCACAGGCAGGCCACTGCTCAGGCCCTGGCGCGCCATGCGCAGGTTGCGCGTCAGGCGGGCATCGCCACCGGCCAAGGCCTCCAGCGCCGGCGACTTGTTGGCCAGGGTCGGCTTGACGGGCGCGCTGGCGCCATTGATCTGGCTGTGGCGCGGCAGCTGCAAGGCACGGAAGAAGAACTCGCCCTTGGCGGTCTGCACGCTGCTCACCCCGCCCTGCCACAGGCGCGCGATGAAGGCCGGCGAACGCTCGCCCAGCAGGTCGCTGCTGCGCCGGCCGAGCAGGCCCTGGCGTGACACCTGCAGCAACTGGCAGGCGTTGTCGTTGGCGGCCAGCACTTCGCCATCCAGGCTCAGCGCCAGCAGGCCGTGCCAGGCGCTGTTGAGGTATTGCGGGCGGCTGTGGAAGGCCAGCACCAGGTGTTGCGGGTGGCACAGGCTGAACATCCGGCTTTCGATATTGCCGGCGGCCAGCATCAGCATCGACAAGCTGTCCTGGGGCTGTGCCATCACCCCTTCGCGGGTGATGTCGAGCACGCCGATCACCTCGCCGTGCGGGTCGCGCAGCGGCACCGAGGTGCAGGAGAACGGGCTGAGCCGGTCCAGGTAATGTTCACCGCAGTTGATCAGGGTCGGGCGCCCCTCGACCACGGCTGTGCCGATGGCGTTGGTGCCGCGCAGCGATTCGCTCCAGCAGCTGCCGGGGTGCAGGTCGCGCAGGCCTTCGCGTTCGAGCACGTGTTTCTGCCCTTCGATGGCCAGCACGTTGGCCTGGGCGTCGCCGAGGATGATGATGCCGGCCTTGCCCTGGCGCGCGACCAGGTAGTCGAGCTCTGGGGTGACGGCGTCCATCAGCAGGCGGTTGCGTTCAAGCAGGGTGCGCAGGTCGTGGCCTTGCTGCAGGCCCAGGCCGACCTGTTCGCCCTGCAGGCAATCCAGGCCATGGCCAAGGCTGCGGCGCCAGGAGGCGTCGATTTCGTCGCGCAGCATGCCCAGCGGCAGCTCGCCTTCGCTGGCCAGGCGCAGGCGGGCCTGGCGGGATTCGTTCAGCGGGTCTTGGGCGTTTGTTATGGGTAATTGTCGCGCCATTTTCTACTCCAGCTGTGCCGCCTCACGGTAAGGGGCAACGGGCTTGGGATTTTTTTCCGCAGTGTGCGGGAGTTTTCTCTGGGCGTCACCCGTGAAGATCGCCTTGCCCACAGGCTTTGAGAGCTGCGCCGTACCTGTGGGAGCCGGCTTGCCGGCGATAGGGCCCTAACAGACTGTTAATCCTCTAGTGCCTACCCCGGCCTCATCGCCGGCAAGCCGGCTCCCACAAGGATCGCGCGAGTCGTCAAGGCATGCCCCACCGTCAACCCAAACCCCCAATCCTGGGGGACTGCCCCCATGCGGGGAAGGCCCACAGCCACCCGGCAGCCAACCTAAAACCCTTACCGCACAAGGCCTGCAGCCCCATTTCAAAAACTTGGCACGGCTGTTGCCGCTCCCCTCCCAAACGCCCCAAGTCCATGGGCCCGTTTGCAGGAGGAATTGACTCATGCACCGACCGCTACCCAAACCGCTTGCTGTAGCGATCTTCGCCAGCATGCTCCAGCTCCCGGCCCAGGCTGCGTTGTACGCCGTCGACCCGGGGCCCTATATCCAAGCCAATGGCAAGTTCGCCGCCTGGTACCAGGACTCCCATGGCCGCACCCTCGACCTGTGCCTGACCAAGGCCGTCAGCTCACGTGTCGCCGGTGCCCCTGGCGCCCCCGCGTACATGTGCACATTGCTGCCCACCCCCGGCGTGTTCGACGACACCCAGCCGATCGTCTTCCCCACCAACTTCCCGGATGAAGCCTTCTGGTTCACCGCCGACGCCGCCATCGTCGACGCTGCCCGCGGCATCGACCTGAGCTTCGGCACCGCGATCGAGGCAGCATTCGCCGCCGAAGAGCCCGCCGAGGGCGACCAGGTCAGTTTCGCCCGGGTCCGCATTCGCGTCGACGTACCGGTCGCCGGTACCTACGTGGTAACCCACCCCTATGGCGTCGACGTGTTCGATGTGCCGGCCGGCGGCCGCCGGGCGATCAACATGACCCGGGACATCGGCATCGCCGGAGCAGGCGATTTCAGTGGCGCGCTCAAGGGCGATGTCGGCCCGTTCCTGCGCAGCGTCAACGGCCCCTACATTGAAAACGGCGAGCGTTTCATCGGCGACCCCAACCTGGAGGAGCGCGTCACCGGCAGCCCGTTCAACACCAACTTCGTGCGTATCGAAGGCCCCAACGGCATCGACCTGCGCACCGAGCTGTTCTCCATCTCCGGCAAGCTTTCGGATGTCGCTCGCCCCACCCCGCTGATGCCTCAGCGCAGCACCTACTCGCGGCACATGGAGAACGGCGACCTGCGCGCCCAGCAAGACATGTTCGTGCTGGCGCCGCCACCACCTGCCACCGTCACCCTCACCAGCCAGACCCCCAACCTGTCCCTGACCGAGGCCAACGGCACCGGCACCTGGTATGCCCAATCGGCAATCAACCCGGACCCCGGCACCGTACTGCAGATCAATGCCGACAACAGCGTGGCGATCCCCAGCAGCAGTGCAACCAACGCCGCCCTGCCGCTGACCGACCTGGTCACCATCACCCGCGCCGAATACAGCCTGGCCAGGGGCGAACTGACCCTGGTCGCCAGCAGCAGTGACGAAACGTCACCACCCGCACTCACCGCGCGCACCGGCAACGGGACAGTCCTCGGCAACCTCAGTGGTGACGGTGCGGTGAAGTCGTTGACCGCCAACCCCAGGCCCCTCCCTCCGGCCAAGGTGCAGGTCGACAGCGCCTACGGCGGAAGCGACAGCGAAGACGTGGTGCTGGTGCCATGAACAGACAAAGGCTCAGCCTTCAAGGAGGCAGCATGAACACTTGGCCACGCCGTGCGTTGTTAGCCGCCGGTTTCTCCCTCACTGTCACCAGCGCGGCCTGGGCCAAGCTCACCGAGGTCGACCCAGGCCCCTACACCTTCGCCACCGGTGGCTACCCGCTGTGGTACAAGGACGCCAACAACCAGTCGCTGGAACTGTGCCAGTCGCGCGCCACCAGTTCACGGGTCGCAGGTGCACCGGGCGCACCGTCCTACATGTGCACCCTGCTGCCGGAACCGGGCGTCTACGACGATGCCCTGCCGCTGGTGTTCCCCAACAACTGGCCACCGGAAATGTTCTGGTTCCTGGCCGAGGCCACCATCCCGGCAATCGGCAACAGTGGCTACGAACTGGACGCCTACGTCGCAGGCCTGGAGGCGGCCTTCGCGGCCGAGAACCCGGTCGATGGCGACCAGCAGAGCTTCGCCCGGATCCGCATCCGCGTGTCGGTGCCCACCGCCGGCATCTATACCATCACCCACCCTTACGGTGTCGAGACGGTCAACGTCACTGCGCCTGGACGGCGGGCGATCAACATCACCCGCGATATCGGCATCGGCGCGCCCGGCAACTTCAGCGGTGCGCTCAACGGCGCCCTTGGGCCCTTCCTGCACCGGGACGGCCCGGCCTATACCGAGGTCAACCCGGATACTGGCGCCGTCGAAACCTTCATCGGCGACCCGAACATCACCGAGCCTGTGACCGGCAGCCCGAACGGCACCAACTTCGTGCGCATCCAGGGCCCTGCAGGCACCATCGAGACCAACCTGTTCACGCTTTCCGGCAAGGTCCTCGACAGACGCGCGCAAACCCCGGTGACGCTGGAGCGGGCCACCTACTCGCGCAACGGCACCGGCACCCGAGTGGAGGTATTCGCCAAGGCGCCGACCAGCGCCAGCCTGTGCCTGCGCAACGGTCTGGCGCTGGTCGGCTCACCGCCTTCACCGTGCCAGTTCAACATGCTCACCGACGACCGCGGGCTGTTCTTCAGCCAACAGTTGAGCCAGGCCGCACCGCCCTCGGTGGTGGTGGTCACCGCCAGCAACGGCACCACCACCCAGCCGACCGCGCTGTCGAGCAAACCGATCGACGTGGTCAAGATCAGCACCGCGCGCTACGAGTGGGCCAGCAAGAAGTTGGTCATCGAAGCACGCTCCAGCGACGAAGTCGTGCTGCCTGACATGCTCGCCCAGGGCTATGGCCGCCTGTCCAAGGGCGGCGGTTTGCAGACCCTGACGGTCAACGACGTGAACCAGCCGCCTGCTACCGTGACGGTCAAATCCGCCCATGGCGGCAGTGACGTGGAACCCGTGGTGGTGGTCGGCAATGCGCCGGTCGAAGCCGAGAACAAACCACCGCTGGCCCAGGCCGACGTCGGCAGCACCAGTGTCGGCGTGCCGCTGACCTTGAACCTGCTGCAGAACGACAGCGACCCGGACGGCAACGTGCCACTGAGCATCAGCGACCTGACCCAGCCGGGTACCGGCCTGGGTGGGGTGGTACTCAACGGCAGCACCCAGGTGACCTATACCCCGCCGGCCGGTGCCACCCAGCCACTGGTGGCCACCTTCAGCTACCGCGCCATGGACGCCAAGGGCCTCAAGTCGCCAGTCACCAACGTCACCATCAACGTCGCGCCCAACCAGGCGCCGACCGCCAACCCCGAAACCGTCACCACCCTGGCGGCGCCGCTGACCATCAACGTGCTGGCCAACGACACCGACCCAGAAGGCAACCTGCCGCTGGCGGTGGCCAACTTCTCGCAACCGGCTCCGGGTCGCGGCACGGTGACCAGCGATGGCACCACCATCACTTACACACCACCGGCCAGTGTTCCGACGGCCTTCACCACCACGTTCACCTACCAGGCGCGTGATTCGCTCGGTGCGGTGTCCCCCAGCGGAACCGTCACGGTCAACGTGCAGCCACGCCCAGCGGCAGAGACCTTCGCGGTCACTGCAGCAAGCGTACTGGCGCGCTCGAACAACCGTTACAACTGGGATATCAGCGGCACCTCCTCGGTGACCACCGGCAACACCATCACCGTGCGTGTCACCACCACCACCGGGGTGCAGACCCTCGGCACCGCCACGGTACCGGTCACCGGCCGCTGGCGCCTGACGGTCAGCAACAGCACCACGCTGATCCCCACCGCCAGCCCGACGGCAACCGTCACCAGCAGTCAAGGTACCAGCCGCACCGTCGCCGTGACCGTGCAGTAAGGCCAAGGAGAACGCCATGAAACGCCTGTACCCGCTGCTGCTGTGCCTGGCCCTGGTAGGCCAGGCCCAGGCCGACGACCTGATGGACAACGCCGACCTCGCCGTCGGCAGCGACCTCGGTGAACCGGTGATCATCCGCCTGCTGCCCGCTGGAGCGGGCCAGGTGGCCGTGATCGAGCAGCAAGGCTCGGGCAACCGCGCCGCCCTCGACCAGAACGGTCAGGCCCTGCTGGGCCGTATCGTCCAGGCCGGGGGCGCGCAGGAGGCGTACATCCTGCAAGAAGGTAGTGACCTGATGGCCAGCATCAGCCAACAGGGAAATGGCAACAGCGCGTCGATCCGCCAGAGCGGCACCAGCAACAGCGCCAGCATCGACCAGATCGGCAACGACAACAGCGCCAGCATCGTGCAGGCCGGCTCGGGCCTCAGCAGTTCCGTGACCCAGGCTGGCAATGGCCAGCATGTTCAGATCACTCAATACCGATAGACCTGGAGGCACCACCATGTTCAAGCTCGCTCCCTTAAGTGCCGCTATTGTCTTGGCCTTGGCTGGCCAGGTCATGGCTGATGACAGCACCTCGAATCAGTCGCAAAGCGGTAACCAGAACATCGCCGAAGTGAAGCAGACCGTCGCGCCCTTCGCCGCGGCCACCCAGACCCAGACCGGCAAGGGCCACAACCACCTGGCGGTGCAGGAAAACAGCACCAGCTACATCGACCAGACGGCCAACGGCTCCTACAACGCAGGCTATGGCGAGCAACTGTTCGAGAACGGCAGCCATATCAACCAACAGGCCACGGGCAACCTCAACGACGCGTTCGCCAGCCAGTCACTGGGCGAGAACAACCAGTCGCTGCAGGTCCAGCAAGGGGGCGAGAACCGCTCGACCGTATGGCAGGACAGCCAGCTCGGCAGCCAGGCCACTACCCAGCAGAATGGCCAGCGCAACGAAGCGTTCGTCGAGCAGTTGTTCAGTGGCAGCAACAACAAGAGCCAGATCACCCAGGGCGGTCAGGACAACTACGCCGCCGCCGAGCACATGACGCACAACGACGGTCACATCGAGATCTACCAGCAGGGCAAGGAAAACTGGGCCTATGGTGACCAGCGCGACGGAATCGGTGGCATGCTCACCATCGACCAGCAGGGTACCGGCAACTCGGCGGAAGTCTGGCAGGACACCCAGACGGGTAGCCACGCCAGCGTCAGCCAGACCGGCCAGCTCAACGAAGCCTACATCGACCAGAGCTTCGGCCAGGGCAACACCGCGACGCTTTACCAGCAAGGCAACACCAACGCCAGCTGGTCGGATCAGTTCGAGACCAGCAACTCGAAAACCAGCATTTCCCAAAGTGGCACCGGCAACCTGCACTACACCTACCAGACCGGCGACAACCAGAGCCTGACCGTGACCACCCAGGGCACTGGCAACAAGGTGATGGCCAGCAACTGGAAGGGTGACAAGCTCGGTGGCCAGTTCGGCAACAACCAGACTGCCGCGATCAACCAGAAAGGCACCGGCAACGGCGTCAACCTGACCCAGAACGGCGCCTATCAGCAGGCCACCCTGACCCAGACCGGCAAGAACAACTCGATGGAGACCAAGCAGGCCGACAACAACAACGAGCTGTACTTCGAGCAGAACGGCAGCGACAACATCCTCGTCGCCGACCAGCGCGGCACGGACAACTATGCCTTCGGCTCCACCACCGGCAGCGGCAACACCATCACCCTGGATCAGTCCGGCTACGCCAACCAGAGCTTTACCACCCAGCTGTATGGCAGTGGCAACACCGCGACCATCAAGCAGGCCGACACCGCCAACGTCGCTTACGTGACCCAGGGCGGTACTGGCAACAACGCGATCGTCGACCAGGCCGGCGCCAACCAGAGCGCCACCATCAGCCAGATGGGCAACGGCAACACGGCTACCGCTACCCAGCGTTAATGGTTCCCCCCTTGAACCGCGGTTTCCCTCTCCCTGGTGCCGCGGTTCTTTTTTGCCTGTGCTGGCCCTATCGCCGGCAAGCCGGCTCCCACAGGTACAGCGCAGGTTTCGAAAGGTGTGGTGAGCCTGTGGGAGTCGGCTTGCCGGCGATAGGCCAGACAGGCCCACAGCGCTAGAATGGCCTGACACCAAGCCAGCGCCACCACCATGATCCAGTCCGACCTCGACCTGTTCGGCCCCCAGCCACAACGCCTGGCCAGCCATACCGTGCTGCTGCCCGGCTTCGCCCTGGCCGAGATCGAGCCGCTGCTCGATGCCCTGCGCCCGGTACTGCGCGCCGCCCCGTTCCGGCACATGCAGACGCCGGGTGGCCTGAACATGGCCGTGGCGCTGACCAACTGCGGTTCACTGGGCTGGGTCAGTGACGCCAAGGGCTATCGCTACAGCCCCACCGATCCTGTCAGCGGCCAGCCCTGGCCCGCCCTGCCCCAGGTATTGCTCGACCTGGCGGGGCGCGCGGCAGCGGCGGCAGGTTTCGAAGCCTTCGTGCCCGATGCCTGTCTGGTCAACCACTACCTGCCCGGCACCCGCCTGAGCCTGCACCAGGACCGCGACGAAGCGGATTTCGGGCAGCCGATCGTGTCGGTGTCATTGGGCTTGCCGGCGGTGTTTCTGCTTGGGGGGCTGCAGCGTGCGGACCGGACCCTGCGGGTGCCGCTGAGCCATGGCGATGTGCTGGTGTGGGGGGGTGAGGATCGGTTGCGCTTTCATGGGGTATTGCCGGTCAAGCCCGGTGTACATCCGAGGATGGGTGAGCGGCGGATCAACCTGACCTTGCGCAAGGCTGGGTAAGTCATTTGTCCGGCAGTTTTTGAACGGCCAAGTTGTCGAACACCAGCATCGCGCCCTCCTCCTCCGTGTCGACGGCCAGCGTCAACACCTCGGGCCCATCGATGATCAACTCCTTGGTGCCGTAACGCATGGCCCCCGGCCCCTCATCCGACAACTCCTCGAAATCGCCACCGATGTCGGCCTGCACTCCGCAATAGCTGTTGCATCCCCAGGCGAAGCTGACCAGCCGGCGCCCTGCGCCCTCGAGCACCAGCCTGATCGAAAGGTCGACCTCCAGGTGCTTGCCACTGATCAGGCCGTTGCTCTCATCGTGCGGCTTGTCACTGACCTCGCGCATTTGCCGCTCCAACTGAAATTCGACGCCCTGCACGGTCAAGCGGCTGTAGGACCCCGGCATCACATCCTCGAAGTCGATGGCAGGTGTAGGCGTTGGCCGGCCCACGGCCTGATCCTGCTCGGCATAGCTGAAGGTCATGCTGCCCGCCTTTTCTGTCGGGAACCGCACACTGATCACCGGGACCAGTTGCTCGTAGAGCAGCTGGTAGCGAATCTGGTCGTACTGGGCCTTGGCTAATGCTTGGCGCTCCCCTTCTACATAGAAGAACGAATGCACCGGCAAGGCGCCGCCTTCACCCTTCTCCCACACTGGCAACAGTACTTCGTTGTTGATTGCCCAGAGCGCATCGGTCAGGCCCTGGCGGGCCTGCAGTGCCGTGTTGAAGGCAGCGGCCGAGGTGGCGGCGGCGTAGCGCAGGTCCCAGCCGCACACCCGGTAGTTGCTGGCCTGCGGATACTTGTCCAGCCATTGCTGCGCGGTGTTCACCGCCAGGGCCTGGCAGGTGTCGGTGGTTTCCTCGAAGCCTTTGATCGGGCCGCAGCCTTGCAGAGTCGTCCGCTGGTTGGTGTTGGCATTGATGGGGAAGGTGCAGAACACATTCAGATGGGCGAGGCTGCCGGGCGGAGCGTACTGCGGTGGGTGCAGGATCAGGCCGTTCTGGTTGCCGAAGGGCTTGCCGAAGTTACTGTCTCGGCGTACCCACGAGAACGCCACACTGCCTTTTTCGATCTGGCTGTCGCTGGGCTCCCAGGGCAGGAAGCCGATGCTGCTGGCCGTGGTACGCAGGGTGATGCCGCTGCAGAGATAGCCGGGTTTATCCGAGCCACCGCAGTCATCGGTGGTGCTGTTGTACCAAGTGTTCAGTTGATCCACAGCCGTCTTCGCCCGCTCGTTGAGCATACGCGTCGCATCAGCGGCCAGTAGTGGTGGGGTTGAAATGGCAATCAAGAGGGCAGCGATCGGGCGGGACAGGTTCGTCATGACTGACTTCCATTGTGGAATGTCAGCCCATTAATTCACTCGAAATACGCTGCCGCTACTGGCAGAAATGATAGGGGATTTCGCTGAAGCTACCGGCCCTTTAGCGGGGCAAGCCCGCTCCCATAGGTACAGCGTATTCCTGGACCTGTGGGAGCGGGCTTGCCCCGCTAAAGGGCCGGCATTGACACCTTCATTGCTGCTGATACTGACTCAGGTACTTGTCCACCCCCGCCTTGCCATCCCCCGCATCCCCCGCCACTTGCCACAACCGGCGCTCGATCCCCTGGGCCAGCAAGTGCCCCACCGCCGCCTCGATCGCCGACAGCACGCACAGCTGGGCCGGCTCGTTGGTGGTATAGCCCACCTCCGCCTCGAGCAGCTTCTTGAACTCGATGAACTTGAACACCCCCGCGCTACGCCCGATCGAGTAGATGGTCTTGCTGGTCATCACGTTGGCCAGCACCTGCCCGGTCCGCACATCCACCGCACGCAGGTTCACCGTCACCTGGTCGACCCGATATTCGCGTGAGATGTCGATACCCAGGTAGCGCGCCCCTTCCCCACCACTGCGCACGTTGGTGTCGTAGGCGATGATGCCGCCCTCCAGCATCAGGTTGGCGGCCTGCAGCGGTGGCAGCTCGCCCATGATGTTCTCGGCAACGTCAGGCTTCTTCTGCGAGGCGCGGATGATCTTGCGCTCGGTCAGCAGGTTCTGCAGGCCTTCACGTTCCAGCACCACGAACCAGCCACTGGCACTCAGGGCATCCATCAGCATGCTCGCCGCCCCCTGGGTGACGCTGGTGGAAAACGAGCTGGCCGGGGTCGGCTTGTATTGCCCGGTCTGGTCGCGGAAGCCATACACCACCGCCATCAACCGCCCCTTGGGCCGCGGCATGTTGATCAGGTCATAGTAAGTCGATGCCCGCGGCGTCAGGGTCGGCGTGCCGGTATCCTGCTCGGCCGGCATCGGCTCGCGCAGGATACTGGAACAACCTTGCAGGGTGGCCAGTATCAGTAAAGTGCTCAGCAGTCGTTTCATGGTGCGCTCTCCCCAAATGACGATCCTGTCCCTCTCAGGGGTTCAGGCCGCTGACCTCGATGACTGAAACTTCGCCAGTGGCGCGGTCGGTGACCTGGATGCTCAAGGCCCCGGAGTCGTCGATCACATCGATCAGGAACGAGTCCGTGGCCATGCTCCCGGTCTGGCCATTGCTGATGTTGTCCAGCAACTGCGACAACATCCGCGACTCCAACTGGTTGCTGAAGCGCTCCAAGGCCGTGGTGCCGGCGAGCGACGAGGTGCGGTCCTTGAGGTCCGGGTCGTCATAGTCGTTCTGCGCCTGGGCGTTGTTCAGCAGCCAGGTGCCGTTCAGCGGGTTGCCACCGAACGCCGGGTTGACCGGGGTGTACACAAGCTCGGTGGCCTGGGCGGCGAAGGCGCTGGCCAGCAGGCAAGCCGCGATACTTTGCGCAATGCGAGTGTTCATAGCTCATCCCTCTCCAGATCAGTGGTGTCCTGGAGCAGGCGCTGCAGCTTGCGCTGCACGACTTCTTGCCTGACCAGGTCGGCGGCCGCGATGGCCTCTTCTTTTAATTGGGTGACATTGGGCGGCAGAAAGCGGCGGTACAACACGTCGCGTTCGAACTCCACGGTCACCAAGCTCCCCCAGCGTGCATCCGGGCGTTCGCGCACCACCAGGTTGAAATCCAGGCGGCTGGTGGCACGCAGACGGTCGGCGAAGTAGAAGTAAAAATCGTGGCCGATGTGCGAGATGGTGTTGTCGACGATGAAACCCTTCATCTCGTCTTCGGCGTCGGCGTGCGCCACGCCGGGTACGCCGGCGGCCAGCAGCAGGCCCATGCTCAGGCAAAAAACGTTGAGTCCTTTCATGGCGTGTCTCCCGCGCCGGTATGGGGTTGCGCGCCACTGGCGCTTTCGTTGAACGCTTGCTCGGCGACGAACTGCCAGTCGCTGTAGTGCTCCAGCCCTTCGAACCCGGACCACTGGGTGTCGAAGCCACTGCGCTTGAACGGGGTAGCGTCGGAGCGGCTGTGCACGCCGGTGATACGGCCGTCGATCGAACGCAGCAGGCCCCAGTCGTCGCTGCCGGTGATCGGGTCCGGGTACAGCCTGCGGATGTGCCGCTGGGCCTGAGGGAAACGATTGTCTTCAAGCAGGTCGGCCAGCTCCTGCGGGTACTGGGCCAGGCCGGGCGATGCGCGGTAGTAGCTGCGCAGCGCCTGGGCATACTGGCCGCCCACCCACAGCAGCTGGCGCTCTTGCTCGCGCTGGGCGACGGTGGACCAGAGGGTGCCGCTGGCGGCCAGGGCCACCGAGCTGACCGCGATCAGCAACAGCACGCCCAGGTAGGTGAAGCCGGCGCAGGCCTTACCACTCAGCGAAGAGGCTGCCATCACGCGCCCTCCCTGTGGCACCGCTCTTGATATCGGCCACGCCACCGGCCACGCCTTCGGGCGGTGGCACCAGCTGCCAGGCATCGCTGCGCTCGGTGATCGGGTCGACCGGGGTGTTGCGCAGGTAGCGCTGCTCCACCAGTTGCTCCAGCGAGTCGGGGTAGTGACCGGTGTCGCCGTAGTAGTGGTCCAGGGACTCACGCAGCACCGCCAGGCTCTGGCGCAGGGTGGCTTCGCGGGAGCTCTCCAGGCTGTTGAAGTAGCGCGGCATGGCGATGGTCATCAGCGTGGCGATGATCGCCATGACCACCAGCAGTTCGATCAGGGTGAAGCCTTGGCTGCGTTTCATGGCCGTCACCATTGCCCGTAGGGGATGTTGTTGAGCCCTTTGCCACGGGCCTTGGAATACACATCGAACACGTCTTCGCCTTCGCGTGGGTTGTCCGGGCTGCTGGCGTAGGCACGCAGGCCCCAGCCACCCTCGTCGTCGCCCTTGGCCGCCACCAGCGGGTCGCGGGGGATACGCCGCAGGAAGTAGAACTTGGCGCCTTTGGCGCTGCGCACGTCGCGTACACCGTCCACCAGTACCTGCAGGTTCGGCGGATAGCCGCTGGCATCCAGGCGTTTCTCGATGAACCCGGCGTCGAAGGCGCGCTTGTAGGCATCGATGCCGTCGCGGATCTGGTACAGCGCTTCGCGCAACTGCTGCTCCTTGCCACGGCGCACCACGGTCTCGGTCAGTGGCGCGGCCATGCTGGCGAGCAGCCCAAGCAGTGCCAGGGTCAGCACCACTTCGATCAGGCTGAAGCCCTGGGCGCGGCGTTTCATGGCCGTGGGCTCGGGGTTGCCGGCACAACGGCCATCTGGGCGTCGGCCGCCGGAGCGCTTTGTTCATCTTCAGGCGCGTCGGCTGGCACAGCGCCGGCAGGCAACGGCCGGGCCATCTGGCGTACTTGCATGGCCGATTCGGTGCCGGTACCGAACTCCATGTCCGACGGGCTTTGGTACGGCAGGTTGCGCACGATGCGCGGGGTGATCGCCAGCACCAGCTCGGACTTGCTCATGTCGTCGCGGTTGCTGCCGAACAGCCGGCCCAGGCCGGGAATATCGCCAAGGCCTGGGATCTTGTTGCCGCTGGAGGTCTTGTCGTTGCGCACCAGGCCTGCCAGCACCTGGGTTTCGCCGTCGTGCAGGCGCAGGCTGGTCTGGGCGTTGCGGGTGTCGACCTGAACCGGAATGGTGCCCTGGCGAGTCGGCTCCAGGGGGGTGGCGTTACTGACTTCCAGCGCCACCTTGATCGCCACCTCGTTGTTCAGGTGCACGGTGGGTTGCACTTCGAGCTTCAGACCCACGTCCAGGTAAGTGACGCTCTCGGTAATCACCGGGCCCTGGGTCGAGGGTACCGAGGTGGCGCTGATGATCGGCACGCGCTGGCCAATGTGGATGCGCGCCTGCTCGCGGTTGCTGACGCGGATCACCGGGCTTGCCAGGGTGTTGATGTCCTTGTCCTGGGCGTTGATCTTGGCCTGTGGCGCCGGCGAGATGCTGATGCGGCTGGAGTTGATGCCACGCAACTGGTCGAGCACGCTGACCGGGTTGCCGTCATCGGTCAGCACGCCGAAGGTGTTGGGCCATTGCAGGCCGAGGTCGAGGATGCGCGAGCGGGCTACTTCCATCACTTCCACCTCCAGCACCACCTCGGGGTTGGACTGGTCCTGGGACTGCAGCAGCTTCTCGGCCATGCGCACCGCGTCGGGGGTGTCGCGCATGGTCATGGTGTTCAGGCGTTCGTCGACGAACACATCGCGGGTCTTGAGCATGGTCTTGACCATGTTCAAGGCGGTGTTGGCATCGATGCTGGTCAGGTAGAAGGTGCGCATGACCAGCTCCTGATAGTCCTTGGTCTTCTGCGGCGAATCGGGGTAGATCAGCAGGGTGTTGTCGTTCACGATCTTCTGGTGCAGCTGGTTCTGCTCCAGCAGCAGCGCCACGGCATCTTCGATGCGCACGTCGCGCACGAAGATGGTGGCCTTCATGTCCGGGCGCAGGTCCTTGTCGAAGATGAAGTTGATGCCGGCCACCTGGGACAGCACCTCGAAGATGGTCTTCAGCGCGGCGTCGCGAAACTCCAGGGTCACCGGGCGTTCCAGCTTGCTGCGCAGTTGCGGGAACGGCTGCGCGGTGCGGGCCTGGACGTTCTCGATGTCACTGCGCAGCATGATGCCTTTCTGGTTCTGCGGGTCCAGGCGCAGCACTTCGCGCATGTAGCGCTCGGCACCGAACAGATCGCCCTGGCGCAAGGCGGCCTGGCCAAGGGCGACGCGGTCGTCGAGGGTGCGCATCAGCTCCAGCTGGCGGATGCCTTCCATGGCGCGGCGGTTGTTGGATTCGATGGTCAGCACCCGGCCATAGCCCATGCGCGCGCCAGCGTAGTCGTGGCGGATGCGGTCGCTGTCGGCCTGGGTGATCAGCGCCTCGACCGCTTCCTGGCGGCTGTGGGCCAGGGCGATGTTCAGCTCGGTGTCACGCGGGTCGTCACGCAGGGCTTCTTCCAGGCGGGCGATGCCGGCCTCGTACTGGCCCTCCTTCATCAGCTCCTGGCTGTCCTTGCGCACCGCGCTCGATCCGCAGCCGGCAATGGCCACGCACAGCGCCAGGAGCATGAACGGAGCAGGCTTGCACAACTTCGATAACTTCATGGTGCGCTCCCGACAGACAGAGTCTGCGACTGGTGCAAGGGCAGGTAGACAAGGTCCAGCTCGTTGGCCGAGACCCGATCGAGGCGGTAGGTTTCGTCGATCACGTCGCCTTGGCGCACGACGTAGAGCTTTTCGCCGCTCTGCAGGAAGATCTGCAGGTCCTCGCGATCGCCGATGCGGCCGACGAACTGGAATGGCAGTGCTGGCGCGGTGGCGGCCGCGACCACGACGGGGGCGGCGATCACAGGTTGTTCGGTGACGGTGGCCAGGGCCTGGGGCTTGGTCCATTGCTGGCGGGGGAACAGGTCTCTTGAGGCCTGTTCTGGCCCTTTCGCGGCTAAAGCCGCTCCTACAGGTTCGGTGGCGCTTGTAGGAGCGGCTTTAGCCGCGATGGGCGCAACGCTGTCATCCTGGTCGAACCAGTGCCCGGGCGCCCAAGCCAATGCCCCGGCAATCCCCAGAAACCCTGCCCACATCACCGCACGCTGAGTGTTCATCACGACCTCGACAGGTAAAGGGTCATGCGCAGGCGACCATTGAGTTCGCTGTCGCCAATGCGTTTGCGCTGCAGCTCCAGGTCTTCCAGCACCAGGGTCGGCAACTGGCCGATCAGCCCTTTGAGGAAGCCGCGAAGCTGCGGGTAGCTGCCGCGCACTGGCAGCACGATCTGGTAACGCGCCAATTGGGTCTTGGGATCGACACCGAGGGCGTATTCCCCCCGCGCCAGGCTGATGTGCTCGGCGCTGGCCAGGTGATACAGGCGCTCGATCAACTCGCTCGCCTCGGGCTGGCCCGGCAGCTGTTGGCGCAGGCTGTCCAGCGCTTGCTGTTCAGGTTTGACGGCAATCTTCAACTCGCCGCGCTTGACCCGTTCAACCTGGGCGCTGGCATCCGCTTCGCTGGCTTGCAGTTCACGCAGCGCCTGCCAGTGCGGCAGCACGCCGGCCAGCGCCACGCCCAGCGCCAGCACCGTGACGGCAACCGCCGCCAGGGCCACTGGACCTGCGCGGCGCAGGTGCTCTTCGAGGATCAGGCGGTTTATCGACTCAGGGACGCGCATGACCGGTCTCCCAGGTGGCGGTGAGGTTGAAGCGCACCGGCTGCTCAGGCTGGCCCATCACCACCTCATGGTTGAGCAGCGACACATCGCTGAGCTCGGCGCTGCGCTCAAGGCGCTGGTGGTACTGCAGCATCGCCTCCAGGTTGCGCGCCTCGGCAGTGATGCGGACCTGGCCCTTGCGGGCGTCCGGGGTCAGGGTGAGCAATGCCACATCTTCCTGCGGTTGCGCTTCGAGCATGGCGAACAGTTGCTGCCAGGGCCGTTGCAGTTGCTGCGAGACACTGCGCATCTGTGCCAGGCGTTCGGCCTGCTCGCGGCTGGCGGCGGTGTTCTGCGGCGCGGCGGTGGCTGGGCGGCGGCCCAGTTGCAGCTCCAGGCCGTGCACACGGGCCTCCAGCTCGACCTGTTCGGCCTGCAGGTGCTGCTGCAGCAGTACCAGCGCGGCGACCACGGCAGCGCCCAGGGCCAGCAGCGACCAGGCCAGCGGGCTGCTGCGCCGGGGTTGGAATTCCAGATCGAGGCGGCGCATCTCAGGCCACCGCTCGCCACATGGCGCACAGCGGGTCGCTGTCGCCGGCCGGTTGGCACAGCTGCACCGCCGCCAGTTGCGACACGTCGCCCCGGCCCGGGGCATGCAGGTAGACCCGTGGCAGCTGCTCGCCGTACAGCTCGCAGGTGCGGTCGATCAGGGCCTGCAGCGCCTGGTCGCTGTCGGCGCAACCTTGCGCCAGCACTTGCTGCCAGGCCCCGCCGGCCGCCATCAGCAGCACACTGCGCCGCGGTTCGGCCAGGACGAAGAGGAAGTCGCCCTGGCCCAGCTGCGCCGAGCAGCGGTTGTAGGCGGCCATCAGGTAGGGCTGTACCGAACGCAACTTCAGGCGGCTTTCATCGACCAGCGCCTGCAGCCCTTGCAGCAGCGCCCTGGGCAGCGCCGTGGCGATGCGCGCGGCACCGGCCGGCTCTGGCGACAGGACGATGCGCCAGTCATCCAGCGACTGGCCGTAGAGGTTCTCGAAGCAGGCCCTGGCGTAGGCATCCAGCTCAGCTGAGGTGCCAATGGCGTCGCTCCACGGCACCAGGCAGAAGCGGCTGAAGCGGGCCGACAGCAGCACCCTCAATTGTGCGCCCCGTACGGCGTGTTCGGCCAGCAGCGCGGCAAGCGCCTGCAGGGCAGGTTCCCAGGCCGGTTGCGCGGCATCGCAGGTGAAGGCGCGGCTACCCAGCCATTGGTGTTGATTGGCGTGCCAGCGACCCAGGCCGACACCCTCGGCGCCGAGCACGGCGCAAAAGCGATCAGGCGATAAATGTGACACGGTTGATCTCCTCAAGGGTGGTGCGGCCCTCGCGGACCAAGTCCAGGGCAGAGGCACGCAGCAGGCGCAGGCCGCGCTGGCAAGCCAGTGTCTTGATCTGCGCCAGCGGGCGGCGTTCGACGATCATCTGCCGCAGGTCGTCATCCAGGTGCAGCAGTTCGGCAATGGCGCTGCGCCCACGGTATCCGCTGCCCCGGCACTGGCCGCAGCCCTGGGCGCGCACGAACTGCCAGCCGGTCACTGCTTCGCGGGTCAGGCCCGAGGCGGCCAGGGTCTCGTCGTCCACCTCGCAAGGCGTGCAGCAGTGCGAGCAGGCCAGGCGAATCAGGCGCTGGGCCAGCACAGCGTTGAGCGCGGAAACGAAGCTGTAGGGGTCGACCTGCATCTGGCTGAAGCGCCCGATCACGTCGAACACGTTGTTGGCGTGGATGGTGGTGAACACCAGGTGGCCGGTGAGCGCCGACTGCACGGCGATCTGCGCGGTGTCCGGGTCGCGGATCTCACCGACCAGGATCTTGTCCGGGTCATGGCGCAGAATCGAGCGCAGGCCGCGGGCGAAGGTCAGGCCTTTCTTCTCGTTGACCGGGATCTGCAGCACACCGGGCAACTGGTACTCGACCGGGTCTTCGATGGTGATGATCTTGTCCACGCCGTGGTTGATCTCGCTGATCATGGCGTACAGGGTGGTGGTCTTGCCGCTGCCGGTGGGGCCGGTGACCAGGATCATGCCGTAGGGCTCGGCCGCCAGGCGGCGCAGGGCGCGCAGGGTTTCATCGGCGAACCCCAGGGCCTGCAGCTGGACACCGCTGACGCGGTCGGAGAGGTCTTGTTTGTCGAGCACCCGCAGCACCGCATCCTCGCCGAAGATGCTCGGCATGATCGACACGCGAAAGTCGATCTGGCGCTCGCCGATGGCGATCTTGAAACGGCCGTCCTGGGGCACGCGCTTCTCGCCGATGTCCAGTTCGGCCATGACCTTGATGCGCGAGATCACCTGGTCGGCGAAGGCACTGCCGCTGGCCTTGCCGGCACCGTTGAGCACGCCGTCGATGCGGTACTTGATGGTCAGGCCCTGGCCGGTCATGCCCAGGTGGATATCGCTGGCGTGTTGCTTGAGGGCGTCGTAGAGGGTCGAGTTGACCAGCTTGACCACCTTGCTCTGGTCTTCGCTGATGCTGGTCAGCGACAGCCGTTGCAGGGCATCGGTGTCGCTGTTGGCCTCGGTATCGTGGTCCAGGGCATCGACAGCGTGGAAGCTTTCTTCGTGGCGGGCCAGCAAGGTCGCCAGGTCAGCGGCGTGGGCCAGGTACAGCGGCGCGCCTTGCAGGGTGTCATCGATCCAGGCCAGGCGGGCGGGGTCGAAGGGGTCGGCGAACACACCCAGCACTTCGCCGCCCTGCTCGATCAGTACGAATTCGCGCTTCAGGCACAGGGCCAGGCTGACCTTGTCGAAGCGCGGGGTGCTGGTCAGCAGGGTCTGGCTGTCGAGCACCGGGTAATGCAGGGTGAGGCCGAGGCGGCGCAGGAAGGTGTCGGGGGTGTCGGTGGACAGGCGCTCAAGGCAATTGAGCAGGCGCTCGTCGCTGGCTTGCAGGCGAGCCTGGGCGAGCAGGTCGCGGGGGTAGGCTGCGTGAGGCGCTGGCTGTACCGGCCTCATCGCCGGCAAGCCGGCTCCCACAGGGTCGGTGCAATGCTCAGGGGTGTGTTGAACCTGTGGGAGCCGGCTTGCCGGCGATGAGGCCGAAACGCTGTGATCGATTACATCTGACATGGCCTACGACTCCGCTCAGGGGGCGCGTCGCAGGCTGGCTCAGTCTGCGGGCGCCGCTATTCCCCAGTGAGCAGTTGTTCGTCGTCAGGTCCGGGGGGCTTGGCGCCATTACGGCGACGGTCGGCCAACACCCAGCTGCCATCGTACAACTGCAAGGGGAACGATTCGTTCCTGTTCTGGCGTCGTTCGACATACCCCTCGGCTGGATCGTCAGTGGCCCTGCGCCGGCGCTTGATGCCCACCAGGTCGAGGATTGCACGCGCCAGTTCCGCCAACGGGAACGGCTTGAACAGGACGTGAGTCACTCCCAGTTCGGCGGCCCGCTCACGGACCTCGACGGTCGGGTGGGCGGTGATCAGCACGAAATGGCACTGCCTGTTCTTGCGTACGGTCTCCAGGACCTGAAACCCCTCCATGTCGGGCAAGCGGTAATCCAGCACTATCACTTGCGGTGCCAGGCGTTCAGCCATCTCAATACCCGTGGCACCGTCGTGGGCAACCTGTACATCCAGGCCTTGCGCCTGCAGATACGCCTGCAGGTTTTGCGCAAGGGTCTGTTCGTCATCGACTACCAATACTCTGTTCACCAAGGTCGACTCCCAAGTACTGCCCGGTTACCCGGTCTGCGAAGTGCGCCCTTGTACAGGCTTGAGCAGGCTTCGTGCCAGGCGTGAATAGTCATGTTGCACCACTGTAAACCATTGATTTTACTGCTATGCCCCAGTTTCCCCGCAACAGGCGAAGGCCCACTTCCCCACATCCGGGGAAGATGATGGCATTTTGCCAAGCCATTATTCCCCAGCTTTGGGGAAAGGCCGTGGGCGTTCTCAGTTGGCGATCTGCACTGTAGCGGATTCGCGCAAACGTTGGCGAACGGCCTGGCGGGACTGGGCCTGCAATTGCGCGACGAGTGCGTCCCTGGCCAGTGCCAGGCCCTGTTCTCGTATGACTGATGGCGTATCACTTTGGTTCTGCGTTCCTTGCAGTGTTTGTCGGTTGGCCTGGTAGAACGCTTCTACCTCGGCCGAGCTGGGCGCATCGACCGCGCTGAGCTGGGCATAGGCCTGCTGCGCGGCCATCTCGTGGCGCATGTACTCAGCGTACTCTGCCCGATCGAAACCCGCATCCGCCAGCCGCTGCTCGAACAGTGCCGGGCTGCCGAAAGCCGCCTCCAGTTCGCCCACCTGCGCCGATACCTGTTCATCACTGACGATGATGCCCCGGCGCTGCGCCTCCTGCCACAGCAGTTCCTTGTCGATCAGCTCATCCAGGGCCTGTTCGCGCAGCCGTTTGTACAGCGTCGGGTTGCGGATGCTGCTCAACGCACGGCCCTGGGCTTCGAGGTACTCGCTGAAATAACGCTCCAGGCGCATGACCCCAATGTCCACGCCATTGACCCGCGCCGCAGGCACATCGGCCCAGCTCGCCTTGGCGACCATCAGCAACAGGCACAGCAACAGGATACGCATGGGGACCTCCGCTCAAAGGCTGTCCGGCACGGGCCGGTAGGGGGCGACAGATGTAAAGCGTGGCCCGGGCAGGCCCACCGCGATCACGTGGGCACCCGCCATGCCCTGGCGCCGGCCGGGGCCGAAGCCGAGCGCCGGAGTCAGGCCGGTGTCGATGTCGTGCAAGCCCTCCAGGGCGGCGACCAGGCGTTCGCGGCTGGCATCACGACCGATCTGCTTCAGGCCTTCGGTCAGCAGGCGCAGGGCACACAGCGTGTTGACCTGCAGCGAAGCCTGGCGCGGGTCGAGCCCCAGGCGCTGCTCCAGGCTGGACAGGGTCGCCAGGCCCTGCACGGTCCAGTCGCTCGGCACGTAGGGATAGGCCAGGAACACCCGCTGCGACCACTGCGCCGGTAGCCCTGCCACGGCACTGGCGACCTGGCTGGAAGCCGCCAGCAGGTAGGGCTCGCGCCCCGCCGCCTGCAACGCGGCGGCCAGTTCGGCGAAGGCCTGGGGGCGGCCCAGGAAGACGATGCCCTCGCCTTCCACTGCCTGGCCGTCGAACGCCTCGATCGGTGCGGGCGACCAGCCTTGCGCCTGCAGACGTTCGCGGACCTGTTCGGCCAGCGCTGCCTGGTCGGCACCGGCGTAGACGACGCGCAGGCCATCGGGTGCCAGGCCCAGGCTGGCACGGGCGTGGGTGGCGAGGCTGAGCAGTTGGCTGGCCACGCTTGGCATCGGGTCGAAGATCTGCGTACTGCCGCCGCCGCGCGGGGTACTGCCAATCAACGGCACACGCTGCTGTTCGAGTCGCGTAGCCAGGCTTTGATCGAGCATCGGTGCCAACGGGGTGATCAGAGCGAACACCCGCTCCTGGTCGAGCAAACGCTGCAGGGCGAGCTCGGCACTGGCCTGGTCGGGCCCCGGGTCGAGCACCACCAGTTGCAGGCGCCGGCCATGAATGCCGCCTTGCTGGTTGAGTCGCGCCACGCCGTCCTCGAGCACGGCACGAATCACGTGGCCGGCCTCGGCCAACGGCCCGCTGTCGGGGAGCAAGGTGCCCAGGCGCAGCACGCCCTCCTCCACGCCCGGGTCGCGTTCTTCACCCAGCCGCTTGAGGTAGGCGGTCAGGTTGCGCTGGTCGGCCAGGGTCAGGTCGAAACGCGGCATGGCCGGGTCCAGGCGGTTGCCGGCAGGGTCGACACCGTGCTGGATGGCACGGGCCAGGGTGGCGTCGGCGTAGGCCGGGTAGCTGCGGCTATTGACTTGCCTGGCGCCTTCGCCGAGGGCCAGGCGCTGCCAGTCGAGGCTGGGGGGCCGCACGCCGCCCTCGGCGCGGCCACGGCCGTCGGTGCCGTGGCAGCTGGCGCAGGGCAGCACGCTGGCGGGGACGCTCATGTCGCTGGCACCGACACGGGCCGTCAACTGTGCATCACTGCTCGATACGCCTTCGCGATAGAGGCGCTTGCCGGCTTCTTCCTGGGGGGTGAGGTCCAGGGCCAGGGCTTGGCCGGTGAGGCTGAAGGCGATGAGCAGGGCAAGGGCTTTTGCGGTGCTCGATCGGGCCTCTTCGCGGATAAATCCGCTCCTACAAGGAGGCGTGGAGCCTGTAGGAGCGGATTTATCCGCGATGAGGCCCGACCAGACTGCCCAGGATTCCATGGCTCACCGCCCTGCCAAAGGTTGGGCCAGCAGTTGCATGCGCTGGGCAATGGCCACGGGCGGTGCATCCGGGCGGATCTTGCTCCAGCGCTTGCCGGCCACGTCGCCGGCAATCAGCTGAGTCGAGTGCTGCTCGGGGCTGGGCAGGAACTGGCCGATGCGCCCCAGCACCAGGTCGACGTTGGCCTTGTCGCCGGTCAGGAACACCCAGTTGGCACTGTCCACGCCCTGCTTCTGGGCGAAGGCCTTGAGCGCCGCCGGGGTGTCGTTGAGCGGGTCGCTGCTGATCGAAACGAACGTCACCTGGCTGGCAAGCGCCGGCCCCATGGCGTCGCGCACTTCACGCAGCTTGCGGGTGATCAGCGGGCAGGCATCGGTGCAATGGGTGAAGATCACGTTGATCATCACCACCTTGTCCTTGAGCACATCGCTGTAGAAGCGCACCTCGCGGCCGTTCTGGTCCTTGAGCACGGTGTCGGTGAACCAGGTCTGTGCATCGCGGGTGCCGCCACCACTGGTCATGGCCTGCGGTGCCGGCTGTGGGTCCGGCGCACTGGGTGCGTGGCCTTCGTGGGCCATGGCGACGGACGCCATGATCCACAGGCAACCGGTCAGCACCAGCCAGTCGAAGCTGCGCATGCCCGCAGCGTGTGAGGTATGGCTGCTCATGGTTGCACCTCTTGTTGGTGTTCGGCGATGGCGGTGCTCTTGGCGTGCACCCGGCGGGCGCTGAGGCGGTTGACTTCCTCGACCAGCACGGCCGGGTCGGTGAAGCCGTAGTAGCGTGTCCAGTGGCCGCTGCGCCCGTCACCGACGAGGATCAGCGGCGGGTGCTGGCTGAGGTCGGCGCTGAAGCTGCCCAGGCCCTTCAGGGTTTCGGTAATGGCATAGGGCGTACCGGTCAGCCAGCTCCAGCCCGGCCCATGCTGGAAGGACTTGGCGTACTGCTGCAGGCGTTTGGCATCATCGCGCTGCGGGTCGACGCTGATCGACACCAGCTGGATCTCCTCGCCCACCCGGCCGCCCAGCTGCTGCTGGACCTTGCCCATGATCGACGACACCACCGGGCACACCGTGGTGCAACTGGTGTAGATGAAGCCCATGACCACCAGGTGTTCACCTACCAGGTCTTTTTCCAGGCGTACCGGCATGCCGTCCTGGTTCAGCAGCGAGACATCGGCAAAGCGCACGCTGGCCTTTTCCTGATGGGCCGGCGCTGGCGGTTCGGCGGGCCCGCCATGGTCGTGGCCGGCATGGGCCAGGGCGAAGTTGCTGGCCAGGGCCAGGCTCAGCACCAGCAGCTTGCAAGAATGCTTGGCGTTCATCGCACATTCCTCACGTCGGTCTGGGAAGCGGTAGTCGCTGCGGCCGGCAGGATCCGCAGACTGGTGTAGTTCTCTTCGGCGAACTTGCGCCCGAGCGAGGGCGACTGGACATGCAGGTACCAGGCGCCGGGTTCGGGCAGTATCAGCGCCGCCTGGTACACCCCCTCGCCGACCTCTTCGAGCTGCTGGTTGTGCGGCATCGACGACGGTGCCAGGAAGTAGCGCAGGGTCAGATCGTTCAGGCCCTGGCGTGGTCGGCCATCGTCACCGACGATGCGCACCTTGGCAGTGAACGTGCTGTGCTGGGGCACCGGTTGGTCCAGGCCGATGAACTCGGCGTGCGCGCCTTTGCGTTTGCTGGCGTCGGGTGCCGACGCCACCTCGGTGCTGAAGCAGTGGATGATCTGTGGCTGGTTGAGCAGGAACGCCACGTCGAACTTGCCCGCCGCGGGCATTTTCACCGTCGAGCCGTACACCCCCGGCGCCACCTCGCGCAGGCTGCGATCGATGACCAGCGCCGCGCGGGCCTGGTGACCGCGGTTGTTGTAGCCGGACATCGGCGCGTTCATGCCTTCGGCATAGAAGTAGGTGGTGTTGTCCACCGGGTTGACCACGAACACCGAGTTGTCGTCGCGAGACACCGACAAGCCCTGGGCCAGCGGCAGGTCACCGGCCTGGCGCGGCGCAGCGGGACCCGCCTCGAAGCTCTGGATGATCGGCTGGCGCCCTTCGCCCAGGCTGCTCAGGTTGATCATGCTGACCTTCGAGGAGGCCAGGCCGCGCACGTAGGCATAGCCTTTGGTGAAGGTCAGCTGGTACGGCTCGGCAGCCACCGGAATACGGTGGATCAGCTGGTCGGTACTGGCATCGATCACCAACGCCTGGTTTTCCAGGGTATTGAGCACGATGCCGTAGCGGCCATCGCTGCTGAAGCGCATCGGGCCCAGGCCCTGCTCGGCCTTGACGGTGTGGCGCAGCTGGTGGCTGCGGGCATCGTACACCCGCACCGTGCCCTCCTGGCCATCGGTGACGTACACCGCCTGGGACAGTGCCGAGTACGCCACCGCCAGTGGATGGGGCCCCACCTCCAGGGTCTTGGCCAGGCGCATCTCGGGGATGTCGATGATGCTCAGGGTGCCGCCGTCGCGGTTGCTCACGTAGGCCCAGCGCGAATCGCTGCTGAAGGCGATCTCGTGATGCCCGGAGCCGGTGGCGAAGCTTTTCAGCATGCTGCGGCTGGGCACATCGATCACCGTCACCCCGCCCCTGGCCGGGTCGTCGCTGTTGTTGCCGACCCATAGCCGGCGCTGATCCGGTTGCAAGGCCACGCGCAACGGTTGCTCGCCGGCATCCACGCTGGCCACGCGGGTGAAGGTTTCCGTGTCGATGAGCGCCACCTTGCCGCGCTCGGGGATCGACACGAACACCTGCTTGTCGTCGCTGGTGGCCGTCCAGTCCATGGGGCGCCCTGGCAGGTCGATGCGCGCCATGGTGCTGGTCACCCCACCGACCGACACGGTCGGGTCGATCACCGTCAGACTGGCATCCTTGTTCAGCACCAGCAGGAAGTAGCTGTTGAGGTCCAGCAGCGGCCGGGCCCCGATGCTGCTTTTGAGGAACAGCGCGACGCGGGCCTTGCAACTGTGCTCGCGGGTCCCCTCCTGGGGCGCCGACAGCGCCGGGTCGATCCATGCCCCCGGTGCCATGCCCGACAGGGGCTGGCCGCTGCTCTGGTCGGTGACCTTGAAGCGGATGTTGGCGAAGGTCCCTTCACGCAGTTCTTCGCCCGCCAGCGGCCGCGCCTCGAACTCCACGATCACGCCGTCCCGGCTGAGCCGGTGCAGGGCCTGCGGGTCGGCAGGTTCCTGCAGCAGCTCACGGGGGTCGCACCAGAGCTGTTCGTAAGCCACGCCCAAGGTGATCAAGCCCACTCCCATTACCAAGCCAAGATACGCCGAGCGAAGTTTCTTATTGTTGGTACGCATGCGCTCTCTCCCTTACTGCGCTGGCGCCGTTGCCGGCGGCACGTCGTTGGTGACCCGCAAGATGCCCCACAGCCCGGACGCGTTACCGTAGGCAGCATAGTCCCGGAACAGGTAGTCCCCCGGCACGGCATTGGCCCCGCCTGCACTGGGCAGCATGAAGCTGAAGTGCGCCGCCGGCAGCACGCTTTCCTGGGCGCCGATGTACATGGCCATCGGGTTGTAGCCGAAGCGCACCGAACCGATACCGGGCAGGTTCATCGGGTAGCCGTCGAGGTCGTTCTTCTCGGCCTGGTAGTTGTGCAGCGGCCACAGGTGCCCGTCGAGCTGGTAGGTGATGCCGCGGCTACCGCCACTGGGCATGACCACATGGCTGCGCACAGGCTGTCCAGGTTTGGCCCAGAGCACTGGCGTTTGCGGATCACCGCCGACCAGGGCGTTGCTGTAAGCCATGTGGGCATTGGGCACATCGGCGAAGCCAAAGCCATCGGCATGACCGAACGGTGCGTCCGGTGCCAGGCCGAAGCGCAACCACAGCGGCTCGGTCTTGTAGTTCATGGCCATGTTGCCGTTGTCTTTCGGATCGCCCGGCACACCGTTGCCTTCGGTGGCGATGCCCTCCACAGGTCGGCCATCGGCCCAGCGCATGTTCATCGAACGCTGCCAGACCGTGACGAAGTCGCGGTAGTCGGGCTGCCCGCTGACCTTGACCGTGGCCTGCGCACGGCTGGCGGCGTCCTCGGTGAAGGTTGCGGTCTGCGGCAGGATGCTCATGGCGCCAACCAGGCCCTTCTGCGGCTGCTTGATGACATCCGCCGGGGTCAGGTTGAGACCGCCGAACTCGATGGCCGTGGTGTTGATGTTGTCCACCGTGCGGCCCAGTTGCAGCACCGGCTTGCCTTCGCGCTCCAGGTGGCCGGCGTAGTACTGGTACACCTTGGTGGGGTAGGCGCCGCTGGTGCCTGCCCGTGGCGGCACGGTCTGCACGGGGTTCAGACCGACGTTGACACCATCGGACTTGGTGATGTCGTAGGCCAGCAGTTGCGCGTGCAGGCCAACATGGCTGGACGGGCGCATCAGGTTGTTGTTGAAGGCGGTGGAGCCCTCACTGTCGTTGCGGTTGCGCTTGACCACGTTCTGCATCACCGCCGTGCTCGGCAGGTCCGGCATCACCATCGGCAGGCGGTTCTCCAGGGTGATGCTGATGCAGTCCCCGGCATTGGCACGTAGCACCAGCGGCTCGACCGGTACGCCGGCCTTGAGCTTGCCGGTGCTGGCATCGAGGTCGGCCTTGCGCACGTAGAGCACGGCGGTCGGGTCGTGCAGCGGCGAACTGTGGCCGCCCACGGTGAAGGTGGTGCCATCCTCCTCGTCGGTCACCGTCACCTGCGGGATGCTGGTCTTGCGGCTGTTGAAGACCAAGGTGCCGCCGGTGGCCTTGAGCGGGCCGCCGACATGCTGGCCGATGCCAGCGGGGTCGTTGATGCTGACGCCGTGGCGGTTCTCCAGGATGTCGTTGGCCAGCGCGGCGACGATCTCGTAGCTGCGCTTGACCGTGGTGCGCGAGCCAATGCCATTGGGGTTGGCGGTGGTTTTCGGGCAGATGCCGTCGAAGTTGACGGTATTGCGCATGGCCACCGGCTGCGGGTTGTTCGGCAGTGGGAACAGGTCGGTGCGCTGCGCGGTGTAGTTGCGCATGATGCCCCAGATGCCGTTCCAGTAGCCTTCCAGGGCTGCGTCCAGCGAGTACAGGTAGTCGCCGTTGGTGGCCGCGGAGCTGGAGATCATCGACACCGGCGCCATGAAGCCCAGTTGCTCGGAGATGCCGATCATCTGCGACGACTTCCAGCCCGAGTTCGAACTGTTGCCGAAACCGGTGCCGTTCTGCAGCCACTTGACGCCATGCAGGGTGACGTTGTGCTCCTCTTCATGACCGCCAGCGTGCATCCGCAGGCGCACGTTGTCGCCGGAATAGGTGCGCAGCAGCGGCGTGAACGGATCACCGGGTTCACTGCCGGCGACGTTGATGTTCGGCGGGAACAACGTGGTACCGCCGGTGGGGCCAACGGCCGAGGTGATCGCCGAAGGTGCCATGTTCATCGCCGGGATGGCGCGGTCGGTACGGGTCTGCAGGGCATAGCCCAGGTCACCGCCGGGGCCGTCGGCCTGCATGCCACGCTTGCCGTCCGGGCCGACCTTGTTCGGGTCGAACACACGCAGGGCCAGCGGTTCGTTGCGGTAGTTGACGACGAACATGCCGGGGTCATCCACCGAGATCGCCTGCGGGCAGGGTCGGGTCGGGCAACCTGGGCTCAGCCCGCCACGGGATTCGACCACCGACTCCAGCAGGGTCGAGGCTTTCTGCCGTACAGGCGGGTTGATGGCATAGCGGAAGCTGTCGGCGGTCGCCGGATACGACTGGCCGTTGGGCACGCCATCGGGGCCAGCGCCCACGTACACGCCCGCCTCGTAAGCATGCTGGAAGTCGCTGTACTCGAGGAAAAACTCGCGGTAGCTGTCGTTCTTGCCATCACCGTCGTGGTCGCCGGTCTTGATCACCGCCTGCCACGAAGTCGGCCCACCGTCCTGGCGCATGGCCGGGTTGTACAGCTGCTCGCCGGTTTCGGCGTGGTACCAAGTCGAGCCGGCAGGTTCGGCCAGCACGGTGGCATACAAGCCCAGTTGCTGGTGGGTCGATGGGCCAAGGTGGTCGTGGGTGAAGATGGTGCCCAGGCCGCGGTCGACGTTGTACACGTTGACCAGCGGGTCGGCGAACCAGCGCTGCATGGCCGTGCGTGCGCCCAGCCAGTCGGCACGCCCGAAACGGCCGAAGTACGGATGCTGCTTGGCTTTCGGGCAGGCGGCGGTGCCTTCGCGGCTATCCCCCTCGCTGCAACCGTTGTAAGCGCGAATGGCGTGCACGCGTTCCACCACGCTGCCGGGCGAGAGAACGCCATCCTCATAGTTCCAGCCGTTGGCCGAGCCGTCGGCCGCGGTCAGGTCCCACTTGGGCAGGTGGATGTGCTGGCCGATCACGTCGGTTGGCGTACGCACCTGGTAGTCGTCCATTTCGTAGTACGACGGGATCAGGTTGGTGTGGGTGTACATGGTGCAGTCGAAGGTGTTCATGCGCATCACCAGCGGCTCTGGCGGACGCTGCTTGGTGATCACCGGCCAGGCGTCTTCCCAAAGCGCGAGGATGCGCGCCTGCGGGAAGTGGTAGCCGACCTTGTTGTACACCGCGTCGAACTGGATGTTGGCGCCCTTGTAGATGCGCGGGCGATCGGCGGTGAAGGTGGACGAACCGCGGAAGCTCATGCCGGTGAGGCTTTCGCCGCTGGCGAATTCACCCACGCCGGACGTCTGGGTCAGGCGTTTGCCGCGGTCATCCATGCACGGCTCGTAGAACGGTGCGCCGGCAGTGGGCAACGCGCCATTGGTGCGAAACGCCTTGGCCACCGGCTGGCTGCCAGGGATCAAGGCATAGCTGGGGTGCTCGGCCTTGGCGTGATACTGCATGGCGGCCTGCTCGACATCGGTGCCTTCTTCGGGCAAGTAGATCGGCTTGGCTTTGTGTACCACTTTGGAGAAGTCCAGTTTGGTAGTGGTGGACACGGCTTCGCCGCCGGCGGATACACCGTCCAGCGCATGCCGGCCCAGCCCACCGTCCCAGCCATCGACCTGGTTGGGGTCCAGGTTGGCCCACAGTGCTTTACCGCTGTCCTTGAGCTGGCGAGCCAGAGCTGGGTCGAGCATGTCCAGCGGTGGGGTTGGCGGACGTTGGCCGACGCTGCTTTCCATGCCGCCGATCCAGAACGGATAGCCAGGGTTTTTCAGGCTGCCGTCAGCATTGCGGTTGGTCTCGCTGCGATCGACCAGGGCCAGGGAGCCCACGGCTTTGCGCGGGGCGGCTTCATGACCATGGTCGTCATCGCCCTCCTCCTCGCCTTCATCGTCATCATGTTCGGCCACCAGCGTTTCCGAGAGCTTGGGCACCACCACGACCTTGCCCGGCATCGGCGCCATGGCCTTGCCAGGTAACGGCACGATGGCCGGAATCGGTGTACCTGCAACGATTTCGCCGTCCGGCAGTGCCCGGGCACCGACCGCCGGCTTACCGCTGCGCAGGGCAAACGGCGTGCTGTGGAAGCCGTTTTCACCCTGGCCGCTGACCTCCAGGCGGGTACCTTCTTCGAACACATCGTGCACCCGCCACATGGCCCACATGCCTTGGGCGAAATGCGGATAGAAATGGCAGTGGTAGATGGCATCGCCCGCCACGCGGTTGCGGTTGCCTGAACCGCCGTTGGCGATTTCATAGGTGTAGCCGACCCCCGGCCCGATGCCCTGGGCATCGATGTAGTCGGAGTTGTCGTCATTGGGGTTGAACAGCCACTGATGACCATGCAGGTGGAAGATGTGCTGTTCGTGACCATTGTGCGTGTTGCGGAACTTGGTGAAATCACCAATGTAGCTGTGGTGAACGTTGGCGGGCTCCGCCGGGTACAAGGCCATGCCAGCCTTGACGCCAATGGCGCTGGCCGGTGGTGTTTCGCCGGGGCGGATATTTTCCAGACCGACGTTCGCCGGTACATCTACCAGCGTGCCGATGTCACCCACGGTATGGGCACTGAGGAAGAACTCCTCGTAGGCGCATGACAGGCAGTCATGCATGGGCCCCACGCCCAAGCGGTTGGCCACCACTTCTGCACCCATGCCTCCAGAGCCGTAGTTGATCATGAACGAATCGCGGGTGGGCTCCAGTACATGACCCATCACCGGGTCCGCCCAGTAACCGGGGAATGCCTGGGTCGCCGCCACTTCGTCAGCGAACTGCGAGGCGAAGTCACGGAACGCTTCCAGGCGATTGGGCAAGGCCGGATTGCGTTTGTTGACACTTTCCAGCGGATAGGTCGAGCGGGGGAAACTGCCGTCTGGGTTCGGCCCCATGACGATGGCATCGGTCTCGCTGCTGAGGATCTCGTTGCCGTCGACCATGGCAATGATCGGCTTGCCCGCCTTGCCTTCACTGACCCACGGTTCGGCCTGGGGATAGCGGGCCTCGTAGTCGACCACCGGCTGGCCAGTGGCCGTGCGACCGGTGCTGGCCAGACGCATTTCTTCCTCGGTCAGGGTATTGCGGTAGGCACGCCCATTTTTGGGGACCACCACGACCTGGCCGAACAGGCCGTTGGCGACGTTGCCCGCCCCGCCCTGCCCGCCGAAGGTCGCGCCCTGGCTGGTGGCAGCGAAGGCGCCTTCGCGCTCGGCATAGAGGGTGTAAGTGCGGGTGTTGCCGGGTGCGATCAGGAAGTTGCCGTTGCGGCCGGTGTTGGCGGCGATGTCGCCGATGCTGTTGACGGCTTGCAGGCCATTGACCTGGAAGCCCACGTGACGGTCGGTCACCTGTTCGTCGGCGACGAAGTGTTCCCCGCCCTCGTTTTCGACTTCAGCGCCCTCTTCCTCACCCTCTTCCTCACCCTCGACTTCGTTCTCTTCGTGATCGATGCCGTGTTTGTTGGGGTTAGCCTGGTAGGCCAGCAGGTTGGTCAGGTTGACCATCAGGCACTCACCGGCCGCCACGCGCAGTACGATCGGCCGCGGGCGCTTGTCCGGGCGCAGGGTGACTTTGCCGGGAACGGCGGCCCCCCCTTTGCTCAGCGGTACGTTGTTTTCGTCCACCACATCCTGGCGCAGGGCGAACATCATGCCGTTGGCGTTCTGCGCGCCAAGGCGGTTGAACATCAGTGGCTGGTCCAGGGCCACCACATTGGCCACCAGGGTGCGCTGGCATTGCACAGCCGCCTCGCTGGTCGCTTGCCAGCCGAGTAAGGCCAGCACGAGTGATGTCAGGACGGGGCCTTTGTTCGGGGTCGACATTACTCACCTCCGGGACACAGGGACTGTGGAGAGAGGTCAGCAAGGTGTATGCCAAAGGGTAATAACGTTATTTTTCAGGTGGTTGCAGGACGAAGCAGAGGAAATTGGGGAGGATTCCCCAGGGGAATTCCCCGAATCAGGGGACGATTTTCATTGGCATCTGGGATCCAAAAAATTCTAGACGAATCCACTTGAACATCTGCCGCTTGAACCCCTCAAAACAGTGATACCTGTTTCGCTTGCGAGGAGTCCGCCGATGCCCATTCAGCGCCCAGACACAAGAGCCCCGCAGCCATGAAAATGCCCGGCCGCGCCCCCAACACCCCGGTGCAGCTCGATTATGTGCGCGACACGCTGTTCGGCCCGGTGGCCCAGAGCGTGGAATGCCAATGCCAGCTCGCCGCCCTCAGCCTGCAAGGGCGCCCCGCCCTGCGCCTGCACATCTGCCCGCCGCTGCCGGACAAGGTCGAACGCGCCCACAGCGTGGCCTTCGTCTGGGATGGCCGCAGCTACCACGGCGTAGTGCGTGACCAGGGCAAATGCGGCGATGGCGGCCTCAACCTGCTGGTCGAGTTGCAGTAGCCGATCAACGGCGGCGAACCGGGCTGAACCTGGCGCAAACGGCGTACCTCCATAACTAGAGGTCTCTGCCTTCAGGAGAACGCCATGAACAGTCCGTTGCTCAAGCTCTTCACCCACCCTTCCGATGCCTGGATAGAGATTCGCCGCGCCGAAGAGGACCACCCGCAACAATACCTGCCGCGCTTGCTGGTGCTGGCGCTGATCCCGGCGCTGTGCCTGTTCGTCGGCACCACTACCTTTGGCTGGAGCCTGGCCGGCGATGAACGCGTGCGCCTGAGCATGGGCAGCGCAGCACAGCTGAGTGGGCTGTTGTATGCCACCACGGTAGTCGGGGTGATGCTGATGGGGGTGATGATTCGCTGGATGTCGCGCGGCTTCGATGCACAACCCAGCCTCAACCAATGCATCGGCTTCGCCGCCTATTGCGCCACGCCGTGGTTCTTCGCGGGGGTGATCGGCCTGGTGCCGATTCGCTGGTTGGCCTTGATCGTACTGGTGGCTGCGTCGGCCTATGCCACTGTGCTGCTCTATGGCGGGTTGCAGACCTTCCTGCGCTTGCGCAAGGAACAGGCGATGCTGTTCTCGACTTGCGTGTGGGGAGTGGGGCTGTTGCTGCTGGTGACCATCCTGGTGTCGATGATCCTGTTCTGGACCCACGGGCTGATGCCCGAATACGTGCGCCCGGCCAGCCTCGGCTGACCGGCGCGCACCGCGTCGCTCAGGCCATGGCCCTGAGCGACGTCGGATGACTGGAACGCAATGCGTGCAGTTGCCCAACCAGGTTCACGACATCGCGGCAACTGTTGAGGTTCTGCAACGACACCCCGGTGAGGACCACGCCCTCCTCCAGGTTTTGCCCCTGACCCAGCCGGATGGTCAGGCTCACGCCATCCGTGCAGGTCACTTCACAGCGATCAGGCAGGCAGGCTTGCTCGATCAATTGCCGCATTTCGAGCATCGAAACTCCTATCAACGACATGGTACGACCCTCTCTGTACTGGATGGCCTGTTGTATGTGGTTACGCCCTTGGCAGGCAGGGTGCCAATTGATAATACGCATGCCCAAGCGGCCGTCCATGCGCCGGGGCAATCGTAGTGCGGGAGATCATCTAGCACCTTAGTGGAAGAACCCTGGCTGGCCATGACCGTTCGATCGAATGATGGCACTTGCAGACAGACGGTCGGCAATGCGCCATCTGTCGTGCGTTGGGCTGTCCGGATCAAACTTTTCCAGCGTTTCGAGGCTCCCACTTTTCAAGCCGGAGCACTTCTCGCACCTGACCTTCCACCGCTGCGCAGGACTTCGAATACCCGATGATCGACGCCAAACTCTACGTGATCGACTATCAGCTGCATGGCAAGCCCAAGACATTCATCATCCGTGCCGAACGCATGGACAACGCCGAAGCGTGGCACTGGGCAAGCTGTGATGCAGGCCTCGGCCGCATCGGTCGCTATAGCCACGAGAAAGTCCGCAAGGTCAGCAAACCGTTGGCCGAGCGCTTCGGCATCAGCGAGGTGAGTTGGCGGCAGTCGGGCTGAAGTCGGCCAGCGAAGCCCACAAGTGCTGTGCGGCATAGGCCCGCCAAGGTCGCCAGGCCAGGGCACGTTCGCCCAGGTGCGCGTCGGGCCCTTCCTGCAGGCGCAGCGCCTTGACCAGGGCCACATCCCCCAAAGGCAATGCGTCGTGCGCGCCGATCTGGCGCAGGGCCAGGTAGTGGGCACTCCAGGGGCCGATGCCCTTGAGACGGCAGAGGTTGGTCAGCACGGTTTCAAGGGGCTGATCGGGGTGCAACAGGTCAGGTTGTTCCAACAAGGCACGGGCCAGGGTGCCGAGCGTCATGGCGCGTGAACGGGGCATGCCAAGGTTTTCCAGTGGCGCGGCGGCAATCACTTCAAGCGTCGGAAAGACATGGGTCAGGCCGCTGGCCTGCAGCCGCAGAGGCTGGCCGTGGCGCGCCACCAGGCGCCCAGCCAGGGTCATCGCGCCCGCCACGCTGATCTGCTGGCCCAACACGGTACGCATGGCTTGTTCGCCAGCGTCCCATCCCTTCGGCACACGCAGGCCGGGGCGTACGGCAAGCAACCTGGCCATCAGCGGGTCTGCCACCAAGCCTTGGGCAATCTGCGCAGGATTGCTGTCCAGGTCGAACACACGGCGGATGCGCGCGATCAACGCCGGCACAGCGACACTGGATACACCGGTCAGCCGTACCCATAAACGGTGACCACAGGCGGGCCTGGCCTCCAGCAAAGCGTGCCGGCCGGCGACCACCAGGGTGCGCCGGTACACGCCTTCGCTGAAGGTTTCGATACCAGGGATACAGCGGGCGGCCAGAAAGGCCAGGGTCGAAGGCCAATGGTACGGCGCACGGTAACGCAGCCACAGGGTGTGCTGGTCATGGCTGGAGGTACGCCGTACAGCGAGCAAGGGGTTCATCGGGCAATCATGCCATCTGCCCAAATCGCCCTCTATGGAAATCATCGAACGCTTCGGCGATTTCTTCCTGACTGTTCATCACGAAAGGGCCATAGCCGACGATAGGCTCATCGATGGGCTCGCCACTGAGCAGCAGCACGCTAGTGTCCTCCAGCACTTCCAGCGCCACCCCCTCGCCCGCCCGGTCAAGCAGCACCAGACTCGCAGGGCCTGCGTCTCTTTCGCCGTTGACCCGCAGCTTGCCGCGCAGCACCACCAGCGCAGCATTGCGGCCTGCGGCAACAGGCAACTGCACGCTGGCACCGGCCGTCAGGCGCATGTCCCAGACATCCATGGCGGTGAAGGTGCGCGCCGGCCCTGCCTGCCCGCCATAGCTACCCGCGATGACCCGCAGGGTGCCTGCGTCGCTTTCCAGCGAGACGACCGGAATGTCCTCGGCCAGCAGCGTCTGGTAGCCCGCCGCCGCACGCTTGTCGCGTGCCGGCAGGTTGACCCACAACTGCACCATTTCCAGCGTGCCGCCGCTGCGGGCGAACGCCGGCGCATGGAACTCTTCGTGGAGGATGCCGTTGGCGGCGGTCATCCATTGCACATCGCCGGGGCCGATCAGGCCACCCGCGCCGGTCGAGTCACGGTGCTCCAGTTCGCCCTGGTAGACGATGGTCACGGTCTCGAAGCCGCGGTGCGGGTGCTGGCCGACGCCGCGGCGGGCATTGGTGGGGGTGAAATCGTGCGGGCCGGCGTAGTCCAGCAGCAGGAACGGGCTGATCTGGCTGGCCAGGTTGTCGTAGGTGAACAGGCTGCGCACCGGGAAGCCGTCGCCTACCCAGTGGGCATTCGGGCTGTGGTGGATACCCAGGATCTTTTTCATGAGAAGTCTCCTCTCTTGGCTGGGTTCACCTTACCAGTGCGAACAATCAGTCAGTAGCTGGCCAAAATGGCACTGATCGTTCCATCAGTGGAACAGTTGCTCAGCTTTGCAGGAAATCGGCCACCTGTTCTGCTGCCATTGCCGGGTCTTCCTGCATGAAACAGTGCCCACCGGCCACCTCGCGGGTCGTCACCCGTGGGTTCAGACGCGCCAGACGCTGCACCGAGTGTGGCACGAAGGGGTAGGTCTGCTGGCCATAGAGCACCAGAGTCGGCGCCTGGATGGTCGCCAACTGCGACCACATACGCGTCGGGAACGAACTGAAGATATCCACCTCGCGGCTGGGCCGGCACTTGAGCACCACGCCTTCGCCACAATCGCCCAGCGCGTGTTCGACGTAAGCGCGCAACGCCGCATCGTTCCAGCCCTTGAAGATCCCTCGCCCCTGCAGCGAAGCCAGCGCCGCTTCGCGGTCCGGCCAATGGCTGCGACGGCTGGCGGCCTTGCGCGCCAACGCATGGCGGCGGTGCAGGCCCAGCCGTGCTGCGATCCCCATGGCGCCGATCATGCGCCGGCTGAACAGTACCGGGTCGAGCAGCACGGCACGTTCGAACGCGCCCGGCGCGCTGGCCAGGATCAGCCCAGTGAGCACGCCACCAAAGCTGTGCCCCGCCGCATAACGCGGCACTTCACCGTACTCGCCCTGCCCGCTTTCGAACGCTTCCAGGGCCAATTCAGCGGTGCGGTTCCAGCCACGAAACGCATCCCCGTAGTCGCTGTCGCCATGACCCTGGACATCGCACAGCCACAGGTCGAAATGCTCGGCCAGGTTCATCAGCAGGGGCTGGTAGGCCAGGCAGCAGAAGCCGTTGCCGTGCAGAAAATGCAGCAACGGCTTGCCGCTGGCCGGCGAGCGCCAGCCACGCAGGGTGAAGCCTTCGGAGCATTCGTGGGACCAGGGAATCAATTGCATCGGATTACTGTACTCGGCGGTCTGTCAAGACGCCGATTCTACAAACAGCAGCGGATAAAGCGAAATCACCAGCAACAGGGCCATCAGGACATTGAACAGCATCAGCCAACGCGGGTTCTGCAGCAGCCTGCGCAGCGCACTGCCGAACATGACCCAGACGCCGACGCTGGGCAGGTTGACCAGGGCGAACAGCGCGGCGATGACGATCACGTTCATCACGTAACCCTGGGCCGGGGTGTAGGTGGTGATGGCGCCCACGGCCATGACCCAGGCCTTCGGGTTGACCCACTGGAAGGCTGCCGCACCCCAGAAGCTCAGCGGCTTGCGCGCATTGGGCGAGTCGGCGCTGAGCGGCCCTGAGGTGGCGATCTTCCAGGCCAGGTACAGCAGGTAGGCGGCGCCAACGTAGCGCAGCACGGTGTAGAGCATCGGCCAGGCCTTGAACACCTCGCCCAGGCCCAGGCCGACCGACAGCACCATGACCATGAACCCGAGGCTGATACCCAGGGCATGCGGGATCGAGCGGCGCACGCCGAAATTCACGCCCGACGCCAGCAGCATGGTGTTGTTGGGCCCCGGGGTGATCGAGGACACGAAGGCAAACAGCACGAAGGCGGTGAGCAGATCGGCAGAGGCAAGCATGGCAGGCATTCCAGTATCGTTATATGTGCTGTCACACTAACGGAGTCGCCCTGCCCTGCGACCGGTACAGTTGCAATAAATTATGCAGATACACATGACTGTACCGCCACCTCTGAGCACAAGGAACATGAGCATGAGCCTGAACATTCGCCCCGCGGTACGTACCGATGCCGCTCAGATTCTGGCGTTCATCACCGAACTGGCCGACTACGAACGCGCTCGCCATGAAGTGATCGCCAGTGTTGCCGATATTGAGCGTAGCTTGTTCGATAAAGGCAGCACGGTGCAGAGCCTGATCTGCGAGCGCGAGGGTCAGGCGATTGGCTTTGCCGTGTACTTCTACAGCTACTCGACCTGGCTGGGGCGCAATGGCATTTACCTGGAAGACTTGTACATCACCCCAGAGCAACGCGGTGGCGGCGCTGGACGCGAGCTGTTGCGGCATATCGCCCGCGAAGCGGTTGAGAACAGCTGCGGGCGGCTTGAGTGGAGCGTGCTGGACTGGAACGCGCCCGCGATCGGGTTCTACGAGTCGTTAGGGGCCGAGGCGCAGGATGAATGGATTCGTTATCGCCTGGATGGTGAAAAACTGCGGCAGTTTGCTCAGGGCTGAGCAGGAGAGCCTGTTCCGGCCTCATCGCCGGCAAGCCGGCTCCCACAAGATCAGCGCAATGCCCAGGGCTGAAAAGTTGACGCGATACCTGTGGGAGCCGGCTTGCCGGCGATGGGGCCGCGTGGCCTGGACCGTCATTACCAACAAAGAATCAGAAGGAGCTGCTGAAATCTCTGGGTCTTACTCAAGGAAGATCTGCCGTGGCAACTGGAACCCCCGCAGTCCGAGCAAGGCCAACGGCCCTCCCCCCAGTTCAGTGCGCAGGTGCCAGGTCAGGCCAATGCCATCCGGCGCTTTCAACACCACGCGCATTTGGCTGCCGCCGTCGTTCAAGTGGGTAACCTGGGCCTGTTCGAGCAGCCGGATCAGCCCCCAGGTGCCCTGGAGGTCGGCGAACAAACGCTCCCCCGTGTGCACGCTGGTCCAGGTCAGGCTGACGCCGGGGTAGTCGTTTTGCCCAGGCCAGCGGAACTGCTGCCAGCGCTCGCGCTGATTGAAGTAATGATGCTTTTCACCATTGAGGATAAAGGTGGTCTGCACCACATCGCGCACCGGCTTGCCGCGCAACTCGAAGCTCATGCCCATGCCGCCATCGGTGTAGAGCACATCCGCCAACGCGCTGAGCTGGTTGATCGCGGCGAGGAAGCGAGGATTGATGCGCAGGCCCTGGCTGTGCCGTGGGTCCGCCACCCAACGGCTGCCCTCCTTGCGCAGCAACCCGGCCAGTTGCTCACGGACGAACTGCTCGATGCGCCCCGAGTCGGTACGGATCATCTGCCCGAGCATGGGCAGCGATGCATCGCTGGACGTGGCCGCGAACGGGTAGCGGCCGGCGAAGGCGCCGTTCCAGTCATTGACGATGGCACGTTCCCAGTTGCGATTCAGCCCTGCGGCCGACGGCTGCAGGACGCGTTGCCAGGCCTGGTCCAAGGGCTGCACGAACAGCGCTTGGGCCGCCCCGCCCCATTCGGCGCCCAGGCTTGCAGCGATCAGTTGGCCGTAGGACTGGGTCTCGGTCAGGTCGATACGCTTGCCCTGGAACACCGCCTGGGCCAGGGCTTGGGTCATGGCCTGCGGGTCGGGCGCCTGGGTCACTTGCTGCAGCTTCAGGCGCACGCTGGTCACGCGGGTGAGGAAGGCCTGCAGGCTCAGGTTGTCATCGAAGCGTTGCCCTTCAGGGCCTTTGCCCAACAGCGCCAGCAGCGGGCCGAAGGTACTGTCCAACGGGCCGTTCAGGCCTTGGGGCAGTTGCTCGATCACCGCGGGCTTGTCCTGGCCGATCAGGTTTTTTGCCGATTTGAGCAACGAGTCAGCCAGCGCCTGGCCACGGATGCCGGCCTGGCCCTGATAGGCCAGCGTGTTCATCAGGGCGATCAAGGGCGACTGGCGGACATCACTCATCAGGGTCAGCTGGGCGATGACTTCTTCCAGGCTGCCGCCCTGCTGCCAGCGCAGGCTGTTGAGGAAGGCCAGCCAGGCGCTGCTGTAGTCCTGGAAGTAGCGCGCGGTCAGGCGCTCGCGGAGCTGATCAGGGCTTAGCGCGGCGGTGAGGTTGTCCGGGTTGTCGCTCAAGACCCAGTCGATTTCTTCGCGGCGCGCCTTGGCGGCCTCCTCGATCGCGTCGCGCATGTGGCCTTCCCAGGCCTGGCGGGTGAACACGCCAGGGACGCTGGCCTGGGTGCTGAACAAGGCGCTGGCATCGGTGTCGCCGACCAGCTGTTGCAGGCCCTGCGCGGGGTAGTGGTTGGCTGCCGTTTCCAGCGCGCGCTGGTAGAGGCTGCTTTCGGCATTGCGCTGACCGAGTTGGCCGAGCAGCACCTGACGGGCCTGGGCGATGAGCTTGGCATCGGCCTTGATGGCCCAATCGGGGTTGGCGGGTAATTGCTCGGCGAAGAAGGTCCACAGCGTGGGCTCGGTGGCGCCCAGCGTTTGCACCAGAAATGGCGCCTCGGCTTTTTCGGGGCGGGCCAGCATGAGGTAGGCCTTGAGCTGGTTGTAGGCTTCCCGGGTCCGCTTGCTGCGCTCAGGACTGTTTGGGGGCAGGTTGACCAGGGCATTGAGTTGGGCTTGCAGGGAAGACGCCGCCGGATCGCGCAGGAGCCGATGGTTGGCTTGCACGTAGTGCGGCCACAGGGCATCGCGTAGCGCCTCACTGCGATCCAGGCCGAAGCGCTGGTACCAGGGAGCGCCGTGTTCTGTGCGGTAGTCCAGGCGCGACAACTCGCGGACCACTTCGGTCAAGGCGCCCCGTGAATCGGGGGCTTCAGCCGGTTGCTGCAGCGTCGCCAATGCCGCCTCTGCCCGGCCGACTTCGGCGCGGTTGCTGGCGTAGGACAGCAACAGGCCCAAACCCCATGCCGAGAGCAGGAGCAGGACCAAGACCTGAGTGACTTGGGGTAGGTTCCAAGCCAAACGCTTTGAATAGTCAATCTTGGCATTGCACACGCCAAGCCATGCCGGGTCAGCAGTCCAGTGATGATCCAGCCCCGTACTGACCGGTCGTAACACCGGCAAGCTGAACCACAGTCCACGCAAAACCACAGCAGACCGACCCGACAGGGAGGACAGCACGGCGCGCCAACGCTTCTCGTCCTCGACCCCAAGATCTCGCGATAAGCGCAGCAGAAAATCATGGCTGAGATTAGTTTGAAGCTGTGCCAAACCGTGATCCCGCAATGCTGGCTGCAGCTGCTGCAAACTCGCCTGCAAATCCTTGCCTTGAGCGTGCGGCGCCAACAGGCATCCAATCGGTTCTACCTTGCGAGCGAGCTGCGGCCACTCACTTGTGCAGAGCTGCCACAGGTGCAGCGGCAACTGCCAGCGCAGATGCCTGGCGAAAGCTCGCAAATGATGCGCGCCAAGGCTCATCGTTGCAGCATCATGGGTCTGTTCCGGGCTCATCACCCAAACGACACTGTCAGGCGCACGCCAACGAAATAACGCTTGAAGGTCGGATACGATCAACCGTTGGACGGGTTGGCTTGCACTGCCGACCCAAAGCAACACGGTCTGCTGATCTGCGAGCCAGCGTTTCTGTTCGAGCCCAGGGGCAATGGCATCAATCTGCTCAGCGTCGCCAAAGACCAACAGCACACGCACCTTGCGGCGCCAGAGCCTACCGTGTTGCTCGTGCATGGCTTGGACCATTGCGCCAAAGTGATCATTCTTCGTGAGAATGTCCCTTGAAACTTCAAGTGCATCAACAAGGCCATCAGCTTCACGACGGTGGTAGGCCCGATGACCACGCCAACGAACCATCAGCCAGAAACCGCACATGCACACCATTGCCAGGGCTAGCGAAACAACAAAGCTCAGCTGCATTTTGGTTTGCGGTTGGTCGATAGCCACAACGCCCCGTGTCGTTTGGTAGTGCCAAAGCCACCAGCCAAGCGAAACCGCCATCAACAGCAATATGCCCAGCAGCACAAGCCAGCCTATCGTTCGTCGAGATTGCATGTGTGAGCCTCTATATTTCACGCGCTGAAGCAGGTGTCACTACCGTGCTCCAGAATTCCGTACCGTCGAAGCTGCCACTGAAAATGATCTGTGTGCCAATCCCCTGCTCGATACCCTGAACGGCAACGGCCACAGCCAACCAAGGTGACACCTTGCCCGGATGCCCCAGCAGAGAATCTACGTGGTGAACGTTGTGGTCGTGCACCAATGGCAGATCAGCCATCACCGCATTGATGGTTTGGTCTTGTTGAGTGTTGCTACCCACGCGCCAGATGCGTTCGATAGTCGTCGCTTGCGCAGACGCCCATTGCAAGGATTGATCGACAGCACACATCCAGGCTTCGCGGCAAAGTTCCAGTGCCTGCTGGGGACGATGTAGATGGGCTTTTGGCGCGGGGGCTGAAGGCATTTGAGGATTGCCAAGTAGCAGCGCTGCAATGGCTTCAGCGGTCTCGGTGGGGTGTTCGGGGGCTACCTGGAAAGCCACCACCATCAGCAATGACCGATCTTCAAAGCGCTGGTCTAGCCATTGATCCACCCCGTGGAGGCCGCAACCTTGCACTTCAGAAGTCGGCTGCCGGATACCCGAGTCGCTCCACGCTTGATGCCACAGACGAGACAGAACGGCTTCTGGTAGGCCACTGTCACTTTCCAACATCACGGTCAACGGGGTGTCATCCGACACCAGCGCCAAGGTCTCGCTCAGCTCTGTCAGAACCAAGCTCAACGCGTCCAGCAGGTTTTCCTCCGGCACCTTCTTCTGGTCGTCCCAAAGGCGACTATGGCGAGTTGCTTCGCCTCGCCAGCAAGGCTGGGTCTTGATGACCTTGGTTCCTTCGAGCAGCGCAGTAACTTGAGCTTCAGGCGTTTGCCCCGGTGCCCGCAACGCGGTGTAAAGGCTGACTTTCAAAACCTGCATGAAGCGTCTGCCCTGAGCCATTTTCTCCGTCCACTCCTGTTCACGAGCCTGGTCCCAGCCATCCGCTGCGCGGTGCTGGCCGAGGAAGAGCAGCACGCGCCCCATCATCAACAAGCACCAGCCCAGTAACGCACCTCCCAGCGCCATTCCCCAAGACATCAGCGGCCGCTCGTGCAGGGGTTGCTCGGCAAACAGCACCTCTGCGCCCCCTGCCAGCAGCAGAAACAGCATCAAGAGGACCGCCCAAACCCATGGCCGAGGCGCGTATGGTCGCTTAGCCAAGGGCAGGACTTGGTCCATTCTGACGGGCATGCTCAGCTCGCCCCTGCTGCTGGCAGCGAACTGATCAGCGCACACCCACAGGCACACAAATGCCCATTGAATGCCACTGGCAGACCGGCGTCGCAGAACTTCGCATGCCCTTCGGCTATCACCGTGCGACCGTGCCCAGGTAATGGGCACTGCACGGGATCGCCTTGGCGAGCGACAGCGATACCGCCGAACTGCATCGTGCTGGAGCCCGAGAGCACTGTGCCGCCCCCGGTTGTTTTATCGCCGACACGGATGATTCCGCGCATAGTTCATCCTCTTCAATGACAAAGCCAATACTCAATAGAAGCTAAACAATTCAAAACGCATCAACTTGAAGTCAGCGCTTCCAACTTCAGGACAGCGGCAAAAACAACATTCAGCAGAAATACTGTACCGTTATCCCAGCAACCCCCACTCGACGCGTTCTTGGCGTTGCATGCTCTTGTCCCGCAGGGGCCATGGTCGATACTCCGTCCAGACCATCAAGTAAGTGGGCATAATTTCGCCTTCTTCGAAATGCTGAATATGATCTTCCCAGCTATTGATCATGACTTTCCAGTAACCGCTCTGCGGACAGGGTTGGCCGCTGGCACAGACCATGACTGGGAAGTTGGCCTTGCTAAAGGCGGGTGAGCCTGGCATGGGTTTACCCGTGGCCGGGTCGAGCACTTTTTCCTTGGCCAACTTGTGGATCAGCGCTTCGCTGGGTTTTTCTGGCGGGATGTTTGCCTTGCGGGTTTCCAGCCATTGCAAATTGCCGTCCCATGGTGGCAGCTTGGCAGGGGGAAGCGGGACAATTTCATTGATTTCTGGGACGGTTGGATTTGCGTATGAGTAGTTACTGAGAATACTGCCTATTTTCTTGTAGCGTTCGGCGCGCTCTATATCTTTTTCTTGGCCAAGGTAATTGAGCCTATCGGAAGTAAGGGGATTACTAAATCCTTCTTTAAGAACGAGCGCGGCAACTTCATTCCCAGCAGCCACACCCAACTGAAACACCTTGAGGGCATCTTGATAATTCATCATCCTCTTGTGGTGCATACCTAAAGCTACCGCAGCCCCACCATGCCCTTGTTCAGCTGCACACTGATACATCTTGAACGCCACTTCCGGTGCAATATTTTTCGGCACCAATTTTTTTCCAACATAATACTGGGCCAAAGCACTTCCCTCATCTGCAGCTTTACGATAATACCTCAAAGCTGTATCTTGGTCTTGCTTTAGCCCAGCAGCCCCGCGATTCAGAAAAATGGCGAGAAAGTAATAGCCCGTTGCAACATCTGCATCAATCAAACGTTGACTGAAACGCAGGTACTCCCCAGCATGCAAAGTAAAATCCCCGCGCATTGAACCATTCTGCAAATTTATGCTCGCCTTGTAATGGTCATGTTCACTGGCAACACGATACAAGCGCTCAATTTCCGCATTAACAGTTTCGTCGCGTCTAAGCTGGTTATTCTTCTGCAGCCACCGTGCGTATTGAAATAGGATATCAGCTTGGCCTGGGTGACCTGGAAACCTTTCATGGGCACACTCGAACGCAAGTCTAGTTTTCACCTCGCTTAGTGGATTCATTACAACCTCCTTGGTCGACATCAAAAAAACACCATTATTATCACAAGCACAAAGCAGAAAACTGGCCGCCAACAATAACCAACGCATCAATCAAGATCCTTGAGCACCGCCTCATCATAATGAAACTCAACGAGAGAGCAGTTTGGTGTTGAGTTTGCGTCTTGAAAGCTTTTGTTATCTTCGAGTATTTGACCCCATTTCGCGAATGCCTCAGCCGGTTTATCCTGCGCGCCTTCCCCTTTTGTATGCAGCTTCCACAACCGCCGCCTCATATCCCGCGTCACACCCGGCCACTCATGCGCAATGTTCAGCTCAGTATCCACCTGCATACTTCGGGTGTTTATATTGGCCGAACCGAGCGTCGTAAATACATCATCAATAATCATCAACTTTGTATGGATATACACCGGCATCCACGGTTTCCCCGCTGGCGAGTCGGGTGCTACCAGCGAGCACACATGGACTTTCAAACCGGGAATCTCCACAGGCGCAATCATGCTTTTCTCAATAGCCCTGGCCGGCTCTTCAATTATCAGTTTGCCAAGGCGGTCTCGCGGGTCGAGTGGTGGGCTTGCCTGCTCCTTGAGCTTCTGAATGCGGATCAACTTTGTCACGCCAGGAATGGTGTCAGCTCGCCCAAGGCTCTCTAACATTTGTTGAGTTTTCAGCGTACCGTCACCCATACCGTCCTTGGTTGCATTGGTAACCACGAATAAATGCAACACCCCGTGGAGCCCTGGGTCGCGGCCACCCCCGGTCTGCTTGAGGGCGATGCGCTTGATGGCCTCGGCCAGCGGTGGCCAGCGGAAGTACTGGTTTTCGATGTAAATGAACTGCGTCGCGTTGTTGACGGCTTGCAGGTAAAGCTGCTCGATATCCCGACGCCCCGTTTGCGCCTGAGTGCGCAATAGCTGCGCCATCTGCGGCGTGCCCTGAATGCACCTAAGCTTGCGCCCTACCGCGATGGCGTCGCGGGCCGTGAGCAGGTCTTCGCCGGTTTCCTTGGCCCAGGCCGTGGCAAAGTTCTCATGCAGGTGCTCAAGGATCGGCCCGCTAACTTGGCTGGAGATATCCTGGCGAGGCGTAAAACCACGCGGCCCTCGGTTGGGTGCTGGTCGTTGGGAGTCCGTACGATTGAGCGCTGAATGTGCATCCGTGTCCCAGTACTCGTCCAGCATGTTGTGGCCCATGACAAAACCGATGGCCTGCTCTGGAAGTTCGTAGTCAACGAGGACACTTTTCTGGTGGTGAGTTGGTACCCCCGCCAGGGCGAACATCATCGAGGTGCTGATACTTGGGTCCAGACTGCGCCCGAGTTCCTCGTATATCCTTTGACGCTCTTCAAGGCTGAAACCCCGGCTGACAAATAGCGGAACATTCTCGGCGTGCTTTGCCGCCTGGCTCCCCTTGACTGCGCAATCCCTGAACCAATCGATATCTTCGGTATATTGCCGTTCGTTGGAGCTTTGCAGTGCCCGATCCCAGTTCAGCATCACCCATCCGAAGTGATCGCTTTTTCCGGGCAGATTGCTTTCGCCGCCAACCCCCGCGAGGTTACCGGGCATCTCCCAACCCAGTACACGGACACGAACACCCTCCGCAGCCTTTCGCCTGAGCAACTCGCCAATGCTTGGAGACTTGCCATCGCGAAGGAAAAACATCGAGGGTTGGAAACCCCAACAGGTGATGTCGATACTCTTGCTTGCATTGGCGATGGCCAAGTGCACCGCCTTGAACGCTTCCTCACCATTGATCAGGGGTTTGAATGTCGCAACCACGGGATGGTACTCGGTGTTGCAGACGAACCAGCGTGGGGAGCAAGTGGCTGTGTTCGTATGTTTCAAGGCAATAGGTACAACAATGTCCGACTGACTCATCATGATTTCCCTTTGTTGCCTACAAGCCCGTCAAGCACCGCTGCATACTCGACTCGATGATCTGTATGCGACGAGGGCATTCCTACTTGAGATATCGTTTGCGCGGCGTGATTAAGCAGCCCGAGATTGGCCAGCCTGGCCTGCTCGGGATTGCGGTATTCGGTGGGAACAGGGATTTGGAAGCGAGTGCCGTTGACGAACTGCAGGCGGTACTGCTGCGTTACTACCTGATGATCGATCTGTAGCTCGCCACGCTCGTCCAATACCCCCTTTTTGAGCAACGCACCGTCGGCATACAGCTCGTAGGGCATACCCGCCCAGCCCTGGTTGAGAGCACCCGGTACGGTGGGGATACGCAAGCGCAAGGGTTGTACTGAGAGGCTTTGCGGATACTCCGGGTGCGTAGCCTTCATGCTGGCCGGGCCGCTGTAGTCGAAGTACGCCGACTTGACGTTGTAATCACCCTCGGTCCCGGCCTCGATGCAACAGGCGTCCAGGGTGAGGTAGCTGCCCCCAGCATTGAGGGTGATCTTCTTCTTGGCCGTGATGCTGATTTCGTCTTCCGTGCTGGTGATTGACAGCCCATTGCGGGCCAGCAGCTCCAGCGTGTCGTTCTGCGCCTGCACGGTGACCGGGCCCTGGTTGGCGATCAGCTTGATCCCCAGCTTGCGCACGAACAGGCTGAGCCCCTGACCAACGCCGATGAACAAGCGCTTCATCACACTCAAGTCCGCTTCACCACCGGCGTTGAGCATCAGGTTGTCCTGCGCGGCTACCTGCAGGTGCGTGCCGCTGCTCAGGGCAATGCCTTGCGGCGCGCTGAGCAGCAGGACCGAAGCCTTGAGTTCGTCGAGCTGCTCGCGCAGCAGCGTCAGTTGCGCCTGCACATCCGCAGGTTCGGCCTGGCTGGCCTGGGCATCGGCGGAGAGCTGTTGCAGTTGCTCGCCCGCCTGCTGCAGGCGCCGGGTCGCGTCGTGCATGTCCAGCACCTGACCTTCGGCCTTGGCCTGCCCATCGGCGCTGATGAACACGCCTTTGCCACCGCGAATCACGCCCCAGGCGTCTGTGCGCAGCTCGAAGCCTTCGCCGCGCTTTTTCCGGCTGCCGTCCACCAGGTGCCCGAGGTTGAGCTGGCTCTTGCCGCCATGCTCGGTACTGAGCTTGATGTGCTCCTGCCCACGGGTATCGTCCATGCGCAGCTTGTTGTTGGCCGGAGTGCGCAGCACATTGCGTTTGTAATTGCGCAGGTTGACGTGGTCCGGGTGCTGGCTGTCGTGCAGCGCATGGGCGATATAGGGCCGGTCGGGGTCGCCCTGCTCGAACGCCACCGCCACTTCGGTACCGCAGATCAGCGGCAGGTGCAGGCCGTGGGTGTCGCCGGCATAGGGCCGGGCCAGGCGCAGCCAGGCGCTCTCTTCGCCGGTATTCCACTCGTCGCGGTCGAAGAGGAAATTGACCCGGTAACGGCCTTGCAGATCGATATGGCCGTAAGGGTCGTTTTTCCGCGAACTGGTGACCCTGGCCGGCACGGTGCCGGCGATCTGCGGTTTGGGCGCCAGGGCCGGGCGAAAGCACACCGTGTGCGAATAGGGGATGGCCTCGAAGGTGGTTTCCAGGCTGCGGTCGCGCGCGGCCTCGATAACCAGGCCGGTAATCACCGCGCCGGGCTCGAAGGCCTGCGGTGCACCCCCGGAGATCTTCAGCACCTGCCCTGGCGCCAACGATGGGCTACTGCTGGCACCGCTAAGCCGGGTCTGATCATTGAGGTACAGCTCGTGCCGCAGGCGGGCGTAGAAGTAACCGCTTTCACTGAGCAGGTCTTCGTGCTGATCGAGAGCGTCCCCCAGCGCCGCGTAGGGCTCGGCGTAGCGGTAGCTTTCACCGTAGGTGGTGGTGGCGCCTCGACTCTGATCGACATCGGCATCCAGATAGGCCGCCGCATCGCGATGCTGGTAGGTCCGGATGTTGATGTGCTTTTCCACCACTTGATGGCGGGTCTGCAACGCCCACACGGCGTCCTTGTCGGTGCTGCTCAGGCCTGACTGTGGCCGGCAAGGCAGCTCGACGCCAAACTGGTAGTTGCGCTGATCATCATGGAACTCGACCACCTCGATACCCAGCCGATCATCGCTGGTGAAGCGGTACCAGATGCCGACCTCGGCAAGCAGGCGGCTGATGAACGCCAGGTCGCTTTCGCCGTACTGCATGACCTGCTCGCGGCGAGGATACTCGCGCACCAGGTCGAAGAAAAAGTGCTGGCCTTCGAACTCATGGCGGCTACGCAGGATGTGCTCGACGATTTCCGGTACCGACTGGTGCTGGTAGAGGCGGTACTGCTGGCCGCGATCGAGCAGGGCCAAACGCGGCTGCAGGGTGAGCTGATAACGGGCTTCATCCGGGGAGTCTGACAGTCGCCTGAAGCCGGTGATCACGCCATGCAGCGTGCGCAGGGGTTTGGCCGGAGGAATGTTGAAGCCAGGCAGAGACGGCTGGGCGGGGCCGTGCAGGCTGAAGGTGGCACCCTTGCCGAGCAGGCGCTCGGCGGCGATGTCCTGTACGGCGCAGGTAAACGTCACCGTGTAGCAGAACGGGTGACTAAGCCCCTCTTCGCCTTTGAAGGTCAGGACGTCGAGTTTGGCTTCAAGGCCGGTGACGTCCAGTTTGTGCCGGCTGTGATCAAAGAAGGGCTGCGCCATTGTTTGGAACTCCACTGCGGTGAAGTTCCGAACCTTGGCGCACAATTTCTGAGGGGGCCACCCTTCCGGGGGAATATAGACGCGTCCTACATTGGGCTGAAATTTATCCTACAAAATCTTACATCCTGTGCCGCCTTCTTTGGCGGGGCAATCCCCAGAGCCGCAGGATGAGTGGATTCGCTATGGCCTGGATGGGGAGAAACTGCGGCAGTTTGCTCAGGGCTGAGCGGGGGCGCCTGCTACGGCCTCATCGCCGGCAAGCCGGCTCCCACAAAGGACCGCGTGCCTGCGGTGGACAATCACCAGCCCTTGGGCCCTGAAGGCATTCAACAGTGCAAGCCCCTGCGGCTCGATCAGGGCCTGTTCGACGCCCGCCATCTGCGCCAGCGCAGCGAGATGTTCACGTCCACTGCATCGCCGCGCTTGCAATGACACCAGCAGCGCATGGGCCAGCGGCGCCAGGCGTGAGAAGCGTACTTGCAGGTCGGCGCCGCGATACGCAAGCAGCAGTGTCGGCGCCTGCGGTGCCTGCGCTGGAATGCACCCAGGCCCGATCTGGCTCACCGGCCAGATATACGCCAACGGCATGGCCAGCCTGGACAGCACGGGCACACCGTCGAGCAGGTCAGCGTCGGGATCGTGCGCCGGATCAACCTCGTCGCTGAGCAGCAACACCGTCTCGATCCATTCGTAGTGGGCCAGTTCCGCCACCCACCCCGGTAGATCCGCGCGGTTGTGCAGATAGTCCACCAGCTCACCCGCCAGTTGTGTGAACAGCGGCGTCTGGCAGTGATGGTTGGCATAGAAATCTTCCATCAGCGCCCGCCATGAGTCTGGCCCGAGGCAGGCCTGCAGCACCGGAAAACTCCCCGCCAGCATCGACTGCAGGTTGCCGAAGAACAGTCGCCGGTACACCGCCAGGGGCCGCGCCTCGATCCCCGGTGGCGGTGGGTTGGCCTGCGGGTTGCGGATGTGGCGGCTCATGCGCAACTGCTGCGCTTGCAGGGTCTCATCCATGACGCAGCTCCCGTGCCGATACCGCGGTCTGCAGGGTGCGAATGTGCTGCACCTCACCCAGCAACTCGGGCAGCGGCGGCAGGTTGAAGTCGCGCTCCAGCAGCGTCGGTCGCGGGCCCAGGTATCGGTAGGCGCTGACCAGCAAGGCCCAGACATCGGACTGGACGCTGGCACCGTGGGTGTCGATCTTAAGGTCCGGCGCTTCATCGTAGTGCCCGGCCACGTGCAGGCAGGCCACCCGCTCGGCGGGTACTCGAGCGAGAAAATCCAAGGCGTCGTAGCTGTGGTTGCAGGCATTGACCACCAGGTTGTTGACGTCCAGCAACAGGTCGCAATCGGCTTCGCTCAACACGGCCTGGAGAAAATCGATCTCGCTCATCGCCTGGTAAGGCGCGGCGTAGTAAGAGATGTTTTCCACGGCGATCCGCCGGCCCAGGGCGTCCTGCACCTCGCCGATACGCCGGGCGGTATGGCGCACGGCTTCGTCGGTGAAGGGCATGGGGATCAGGTCGTAGAGATGGCCTTCATCGGCGCAGTAGCTCAGGTGCTCGCTGAACAGTGGCACCCGGTAACGGTCGAGAAACACGCGAATCTGCCGCAGGAAGGCGTGGTCGAGCGGCGCGGGGCCGCCCAGCGAGAGCGACAGGCCGTGGCAGGCCAAGGGAAAGCGCTCGGCCAGTTGCGCAAGGCCCTGGCCATAGGCGCCACCTACGCCGATCCAGTTGTCCGGCGCGCATTCGAGAAAATCGACGGCCCCGCTGTCCAGGGCCAGCAGCTCGGGCAGCAGCGCGCGACGCAGGCCAAGGCCGGCGCCCTGCAGGGAAGGAGGTGTGTGCATGGTCAGGCTCCTGGACGCGAAGTGCCCTCCCCGGCGTCTACCCGGGGAGGATGCAGGCGAGGGTCAGTGCTTGGCCTGGCTCAGTTTGCCGTACAGGTCGGCAGGGAACGGCTTGCCGTTGGCGTCGAACTGGCCCTTGCGGAACTGGTACACCTCGCCCTCGGACAGGTAGCCGTCGTGGTCGGCGTCGATGGCGTCGAATTCGGCATTGGCGCCGGGGGCTTTCGCCAACAGCTCGGCACGCGACACCCGGCCGTCATGGTCGCTGTCGGTACGTGCGAACGAAGCGTCACCGCACTTGCCTTCGCCACACTTGCCTTCGGCCTGGGTGGCTTTGGCCGAGGCGCCGCTGGCACCGCATTTGCCCTCGCCACATTTGCCCTCGCCGGCCTTTTGCGCAGCGGCGAGTTGGTAGCCCTGTGGCAGGGATTCGACGGCGAAGGCCGAAGCGGTGAGGTTGATGCCGCCAATCAAGGCGATGCTCAGCAGGCCAAGGCGGGTTTTGTTTGGACGTTGGATACGGGACATGGTGCTTCTCCTGAGTACGGTCATGCCGCTAGGGCGATAGAGCCAGGGAACGTAGCCATCGGGCTGTTCGTTCGGGCTGGCTCATTTGGCCTCAGGTGTGTATCCGGGGCGTATCAGGATGCAGCGCGATTTGTAAGCGAACCGGTAATGCGCAGGGCGTGATACACAGAGATACACCGGCTCAGCCGATGCTCACCGCCTGGCTCACTTCCATCAGCAGCGGCACCAGCTCCTGTTCCACCCTCTCCTCCGGCCAGGCGCTGAGTTGCGCCGTGATGTTGATGGCCGCCACGACCTGGAAGTGCACGTTGCGGATCGGCGCCGCGATGCCCACCTGCCCTACCAGCACTTGATCGCGGGTCAATGCGTAGCCGTTGCGACCGGCCTCCTGCACTCGCTCGAACAGGACCTCACGGTCGATTTCGGTGTGCGCGGTGTAAGCCACCGGCGCCACTTCGGCCAGGCTCGCCCGCACCCGTGCAGGCGGCAAGTCGGCCAGCAGCACGCGGCCGGCCGAAGTGCACCAGGCCGGCATGCGTCGCCCCGGCAACATCTCGGCGTGGGTCTGGTTGGGGCCAGGAATGCGCATGACGTAAACGATGTCATGGCCGCTGAGGACAGACAGGTTGACCGTCAGGTTGCAACGCTCGCGGATCAATTTGAGCGCCGGCAATGCCCGGCTGACCAGCGGCGAGGCGTTGAGGTAGAGAAAGCCCAGCTCCAGCGCCTTGTGGGTCAGGCTGTAGCGCCGTGAACGTTCGTCCTTGGCCAGGTAACCCAGCTCGCACCAGGTATGGGTGAACCGCTGGGCCGCGCTCTTGGTCATGTCGCAGGCTTCGGCCAGCTCCGTCAGACCGAGCGAGGGCTGGCCATCGCGGAAAATTTCCAGCACGCGGATGCCTTTCTCCAAGGTCTCGATGAACTGTGGGTGCTGCTGTCGCGCGTCTTTTTCGGTCACGTCGCATTGCCTCCTGCTGGGGCGCCAAGCATAGCCATCTTGACCGCTCACTGCGACCTGGCATATACATAGTACCACTACACGATAATTAGTATTGCATAGCGATACTTTAAGGAGGTTTGAATGCCTGGTCAACCGTCAACTAACTTGGCCACACGGCCCGCCTGGGAGCTGGCCGCTGAAATTCGCGCAGGACACTTGTCTGCGCGGGAGCTGACCGAGGCGTGCCTGGCGCAAGTCGAACGGCGCAACCCCGTGCTCAATGCCCTGGTCACCGTCGACGCCGAAGGTGCCCTGGCCAAGGCCGCTGCCGCCGACCGCCATCAGGCGCAAGGCAGGCCGCTTGGCCCGCTGCACGGTTTGCCGGTGGCACACAAGGACTCGTTCCTGACCGCAGGCATGCGCACCACCTGGGGTTCGCAGGTGTACGCCGAGCATGTGCCAAGCCAGGACTCGCTGATCGTCAGCCGCCAGGCCGAGGCAGGCTCGATCTTGCTGGGCAAGAGCAACCTGCCGGAATTCGGTGCCGGCTCGCAGACCTTCAACGAGGTCTTCGGCGCAACCCGCAACCCCTATGCCCCAACCTTGACCTGCGGCGGTAGCAGCGGCGGCGCGGCGGTGGCCCTGGCCACGGGCATGGTGGCCCTGGCCGACGGCAGCGACATGGGAGGCTCGCTGCGCAACCCGGCCAGCTTCTGCAACATCGTTGGCCTGCGCCCCTCCATCGGCCGCGTTCCGAACTGGCCCAACAGCAACAGTTTCGGCCAGCTGACGGTGGCAGGCCCGATGGGCCGCTGCGTGGCCGATGTGGCCTTGCTGCTGAGCGTGATCGCAGGCGAAGACCGCCGTGACCCGTTGTCGTTGCAATCGCCAGCACTGTCCCTGGACGCTCGCTTGCAAGGCGACTTCAGCGGCGCGCGCATCGCCTACAGCCCAGACCTGGGCGGCCTGCCCGTGGAGCCCGCGGTGCGTGCAGTGACCGAGGCCGGTGTGCGGCGCCTGGCCGACCTTGGCTGCGACGTTGAACTGGCCGAACCGGACTTTCGCGGCGGTGCCCGGGCCTTCCAGGTGCTGCGCGCGCTGACCTACGCCAGCGGCTACGGCCACCTGCTCAAGACCCACCGCCCCCTGCTCAAGGACACCGTGGTGTGGAACATCGAGCAGGCCAGCCAGTTCACCGCGCAGGATGTGATCGACGCCGAAGCGGTACGGGCACGCATTTTCCGCGATACCCAGGCCCTGCTGGAACGGTACGATTTCCTCGTGGCCCCGGTCAGCCAGGTCTTGCCGTTCCCGGTGGAACAGCCCTTCGTCCGGCAGATCGGCGATCAACCAATGGACACCTACATCGACTGGATGAACAGCTGCTCGCTGATCACCCTCAGCGGTCACCCGTGCCTTTCGCTGCCTTGCGGCTTCAGCGAGCAAGGCCTGCCGGTGGGGTTGCAGATCGTCGGCCGTTACCGGGACGAGCAACGGCTGCTGGCCTTTGCCCAGGCGCTGGAGACGCTCAATCGCCCTTACGTGAACCGCCCTCTGGTTGGATGACCCGCAACGCTGCCAAGGCGCGACAGACGCAGACACAACGCCGGCTTGAAGCCTTTTGAACAATGCCAATAACAGTCAAAGGAAGCCCTATGTCCATCCCATCCCACGCATCGCCCCGGGCGCGGCAACCGATCCGCGCCGCCGCAGGCTCGTTTCTCGGCACCCTGATCGAATGGTTCGACTTCTACATCTACGCCACCGCATCGGCGCTGATCTTCAGCCATGTGTTCTTCCCCGGCAGCAGCCAGCTGGTGGGTACGTTGTCCTCGTTCGCCACCCTGGCGGTGGGCTTTCTCGCCCGGCCGTTGGGCGGGATCATCTTCGGTCACCTGGGGGACCGCTTCGGCCGCAAGTACTCGCTGATCCTGACCCTGTTTCTGATGGGGGCATCCACGGTCGGCATCGGCCTGCTGCCCTCCTTCGAGCAGGTCGGCCTGCTGGCACCGGTGCTGCTGGTGGCCCTGCGCATCCTGCAGGGCATCGCCGTCGGTGGCGAATGGGGGGGCGCGGTGCTGCTGGCCAGTGAACATGCGCCCGAAGGCAAGAAGAGCTTCTATGCCTCGTTCGCCCAACTGGGCAGCCCAGCGGGCTTGGTGCTGTCGCTGATGGTGTTCCGCTTCATCACCGAAATGCCGGAAGCCGACATGTATGCGTGGGGCTGGCGCCTGCCGTTCCTGGGCAGCGTGCTGTTGCTGCTGCTGGCCTTCGTGATTCGCCGGGGTGTGCACGAGTCGCCTGAGTTCGAAGGCATGGCCAAGGCACAAAAGCCCGTGCAATCGCCGGTCAAGGCAGTGGTCCGCGATGCCTGGCCATTGATCCTGCTGGTCATGGGCGCCTGCACCATCGGCATTTCCTCGGCCTATTTCACCAACACCTTCATGATTGCCTACGCCACCCAGTACCTGGGCATCAAGAGCTCGGTGATCCTCGAATGCCTGTCGGTGGTGGCCATCGTCCAGTTGATCAACCAGCCTATCGCGGCCTGGCTGGCGGACAAGGTCGGGGCCGGCCGATTCCTGCTGATCACGTCCGGGGCCAGTGTCCTGGTGCCCTATGCGATGTTCAGCCTGGTGTCCACCGGGCAGAGCACGATGATCATCCTCGGCATCTCGCTGGCCAAGGTGTTCTCCTCGGCGTTCTATGCGGTGATCGCCGGGTACATCGTCAACGTGTTTCCGGTGTACCAGCGCTACTCGGGCATTTCCCTGGCTTACCAGGCCTGCGGCGCGCTGATCGGCGGCACCACGCCGATGGTGGGCACCTTGATCGCCGGCCAGGCGGCAGGGCAATGGTGGCCCCTGGCGGTGTTCTACTCGCTGCTGGCGTTCACCTCGTTCGCCTGCGTGATGCTGCTGGTCCGCCGGCGCAGCACGCTGTTGCAACCCAGCTTCGCCTGAGGCGCTGATCGCCAGGCGCGTGGCTCACCCTGCCAGCGCCTGGCGAGGCAATGTTCAGCGTTTGTCCAGCAACCGCGCCAACAGGAAGGTGGCCACCACGGCCAGCACCACGGCCGCGGAAATGGACGGCAGCGGGCCCCACTGTTCGATCGAGGCCTTCACGGCCAGGTAGAAGCCCAGTACACCCACCGCGCCAATGGCATTGCCCCGCACGATCGCCCCCAGTTCCTGGTGCCCACCCTGAACATGGGCGAACACGGCGAGCGGCCAGGCAATCACCGGGATCGGCGCCAACATGCCACTGGCCACCGGCCCCAGCCATTGGGCACTGGCCGTGATCGCCACCAGCAGCAAGGTGGCCGTGAGCATGCGCATGGGGATGACCCAGCGTGGCAACGGCACCACCTTGGCCGGGGCACTGTCCGCCTTCGGCGCAGTGACCACGATGATCAAGCTGAGCAGCACCAGGGTCACCGCGACCGACGCGGCCAGCCAACCCAGGCGGCTCATCAGCCAAGCGCTCGCCGCGTACACCGCCAACGCAGACACGCAACCGATGAACGCCGAAACGCGCCGGGTCACCAGAAAATAGAACAAGTACGTCATCTGGACTGCAGCCAACCCCGCCAACGCACCCGGCACCGCCTGCAGGGCGAACCCTGCGCCCTGCTCCAGGCTCAGGAACAGGATGACCAATGCCGAGGTAACCGGCAGGCCGGAGAGCAGGCCGCCAATTTTGGTGCCCCAGCGTTTGGCCGCCAGGGAAATGGCCAGCATGAGCATGGGGGTGATGAGGAACTTCAGGTAGAAGGCAGTCATGAAAGGCACGGCAGGCTCTGGAACAAGGACCGGCATGATACCTCAGCACAGCCCAGGCAAAGGCCCCTGCAAAATTTGCTGTCAGGCGCTGGTGGCCCTGGCCAGGCCCTGTGTATGCTGCCGTCGACCCAGCACTGCCGAACGGACTCCCCGCCCATGGCCGTTGACCTGCAAGCCCTCTACCCGAAGCTGATCCACCTGATGCTGGACACGGTATTCGTGGTCGACCGGGACAACACGATCGTGTTCGTCAGCAACGCCTGCGAAGCGCTGCTGGGCTACCGCGCCGACGAGCTGACCGGAACGCCGATCACCCGCTACATGCACCCGGACGACCTGGAGGCAACGCGGGCGTCGATCATCCGGGTGATGAACGGCCTGCCCCATCTCGATTTTCGCAACCGTTACCTGCGCAAGGACGGCGGCATCGTGCACATCCTGTGGTCGGCCTGCTGGTCCGACGAACTCGGTGCGCGCATCGGCGTGGCGCGCGACGTCACGGCGCAGGCACTGGCCGAGGAAGAACTGCGTTTTCTCGCCCATCACGATCCCTTGACCCGCCTGAGCAATCGCTCGCTGTTCAACCAACGGCTGGCCGCTGCACTGCAACGGCAACGCCCGCTGGCGCTGCTGTTTCTCGATATCAACGACTTCAAGGTCATCAACGATGCGCATGGCCATGCCATGGGCGACCGCGTGCTGTGCGCAGTGGCAAGGCGGCTGGAGGGTTGCATGGGTGAGCACGACACGGTGGCGCGCATGGGCGGTGATGAGTTCACCCTGCTGCTCACCGACTTGCCCACGCCCGGCGCCGTTGCCGAGAAGACCGCGCAGATTCTCGCCGCCATGGCGCAGCCACTGGAGGATGACTGTGGCGAGATGCCAATACCGTCGTGCAGCATCGGCATCGCCTGCTACCCGGCCGACGGCGAAGATGCCGATACCCTGCTCAGCCATGCCGATGGCGCCATGTACCAGCAGAAAAGGCGGCGATCCGCGAGGGGTTGAAGTGACCAAAACCCAAGGGGTCGAATAGCGCAAACCCTGTGGGTGCAACTGTCCTGCTCTATTTCTAAAAGTTCACGCGATTCCTGTGGGACAGTAGCGCTCACATTCCCGCAAGCCAGCTATCGTTACCCACGCAATACCAACCCCGCGTCTCGCTTGGTCCCCCTTCAAGGAGCCCGACATGCCCCTGGTACGCATCGACATCAAAAGACACCCAGACCCCACTCACCTGCAAACCCTCGGCAAGGTGGTCTACGCTGCCCTGCGTCAAACCATCGATGTCCCGGAACACGACAACTTCCAGGTCCTGACCGAGCACGACGCCGACCGCCTGGTGAACGATCCCCAATACCTCGGCATCCAGCGCACCGATGGCCAGGTGTTCATCCAGATCACCCTCAGCGAAGGCCGCACCGTGGAGAAGAAGAAGGCGCTGTACCAGGCCATCGCCCAAGGGCTCGCCCGCGAGGCCGGGGTGCGCCCGGAAGATGTCTTCATCAACCTGGTCGAGGTGCGCAAGGAGAACTGGTCGTTCGGCAATGGGATCGCTCAATACGCGACCTGAGCCTGTCGCGGGGCACGGCGGTAGCAGGCAGGATCGACTACGCTTGAGCACCAGCAAGCACGGACTCACTGCCCGCCCGATGAGCATGCCAAATCGCCAATTCCTCGGCCTGCGTGGCCTGACCCTGATCTTCGTCCTACTGGCCGTGCTGGCCACGCTCGCCATCTGCCTGATCGTGGCCTACAGCGTGCAACGGGATGCCCTGATCAGTTCGACCCTGGAATCGAACCGGGTCTACGCCTCCAAGGTCGCTTCGAGCATTGGCGAGTTCCTGCGTTCGGCGCAGGATCGCCTGCAGTTCAGCAGCCAGCGCGTGGCCAGCCACTTCGACGAGCCGGCTGTGCTCAAGGACGAGGTCATACGTTTGCAGGCCCAGGACGCCGAACTCGATGTGGTGATGATCCTCGACCGTCAGGGCAAGGTCATGGCCATGAACCCCGAAGTACCCGGCATGGTCGGTAGCACGCTGATAGCGAGCGAGGTCAAGCAAGCACTGACACTGCATCAGCCCTTGGTGAGCCATGCCTACACCAGCGCAACAGGGCAACTGATCGTGTTCATCTCAAGGCCCGTAGTCGGCCCGGACGGGCAGTTTCTCGGATTGATGGGCGGGTCGGTCCATCTGCAGGAACACGGCGTGATGCACGGTTTGATCAGCGACCATGCGTACAACGACGGCACTTATGCCTTCATCGCCGACAGCAACCACCGCTTGCTGTATCACCCCGACCACGCACAAATCGGCCAGGTCATCACCAACAGCCCGACGATGAACACGGCACTGCAAGGGCAATCGGGCATGCTCGCCGCCCCCAACTACCAGGGCATCCCCATGCTTGCCGGCTATGCCTATGTACCCGAAGCCGGTTGGGCGGTGGTGGCCCAGCAGCCTGAGGCCCAGGCACTGGCACCGCTGCGCCGGCTGATGCGCGAGATGCTGCTCAAGATCGTGCCCGCGGGGGTGTTGGGCTTGCTGCTGATTCTGGCAGGCACCTTCCTGATCACCCGGCCGCTGCGTCAACTGGCCCGGATCGCCTCCGACCTTTCGGCACCGGAAACGCCAAGACAGCTGGCGGCAGTACGCGGCTGGTACGCCGAGGCTGGGGCGATTCGCCAGGCACTGCTCAAAGGTGTGCAACTGCTGCACAAACAGATGGGCCACCTCCATCAGGTGGCCCTGAGCGACCCGTTGACAGGCCTTGCCAATCGTCGGGCCATGGATGCGGCGCTGGCCGATTTCGAGCAGAGCGGCCAGCCGTATGCGGCCCTGGCACTGGATATCGACCATTTCAAGCGGGTCAACGATGTGCACGGCCATGATGCCGGCGACCGAGCTTTGCAACAGATCGCGCAGCTAATCCAGAACGCCTCCAGGGCTATCGACCTAGCCTGCCGCGCCGGCGGTGAGGAGTTCGTCCTGCTGTTGCCGGACACCGGCCTGGAAACCGCCACGCAAGTGGCCGAGCGCATACGGCAAAGCATCGCCAATACGCCGGTGGAAGGTGTCGGTGCCTTGACGATATCCATCGGTGTCGCCTGCAAGGATGCCGATACAGTCACCAGCGCGGACATGCTCAAACGTGCCGATGAGCGCCTGTACGTGGCAAAACAGACGGGCCGTAATCGGGTGGTGGCAGCGAGCCCGGCATAGGGTTTACTGCAACCCCACCTTGACTGCCGTGGGCAACTGGCGCGAATCCTGAGCATCGCGCGCCGCCTCGATCAACTGCAGGTTGCGGTTACGCAACGCGGTGTTGCGGCCCACGCGCAGGTTGGAGCGCGTAGCCAGCACCTGCGCCTGCTCGTACTGCCCCTGTTGCAGGCGCAGCACGCCCAGGTAATGCAAGGTAGCCGGATTGCTCGGCTGAATCTGCAATGCCCGTTCCAGCGTTGCGGCGGCCTGGTCCAGCTTGCCTTCTGCATACTGCTCGGAGGCCGTTTCAATCAACTGGGTCGAGGCGTTGTTGCTGTGTACCTGCACGGCCCGTTCTCGGGCGAAGGTCAGTGAACTCGTGGCAGCGCAGAGCAACAGGATAAGCGCCGGGAAACTACGCATGCTCGTCATCAGGTAAGCACTCGACCGATCCAGGACATGTCTGGTTTGAAGGAAGAGGCTATCGACCGCAAGTGCGTGGTGAAGTTCCCCGGCTGGGCATCAGGCTTGCGGGGCAGGATCCGCTTCGAGGGCGGCTTGCTCGGCCATTTTCAAGCGATCGGCCTTGCAGATGTACTTGGGTTTGCTGCGCGGCGCCAGTTTGGCACTGGCCTTCTTGGCATGGGCTTTGAGCAGCTGATTGATTTTCTTGCGGCGATTCATGGTGGGCTCGGTAAAAAAAGAGATACGCTTGCAGCCTACACTGTTAACGCTGGCTGTTGGAGCGCCCGCCGTGACTTATGCAAATGCCGCGACGTTCTTGCAGAGCCTGGACGACGAATGGGCACGCCACATCGCCGCCATCGGCCCGTGCCGCCATGAAACGAAACCGGCCCGTGAACCTTACGAGGCGCTGATTCGCGCCATTGCCTACCAGCAACTGCACGTCAAGGCGGGCGACGCGATCGTGGCGCGTTTTCTGGCGCTGTATCCGGGTCTGGCATTCCCGGCCCCTGAGCAATTGCTGGCCACGGACGCCGATCTGCAAAAGGCTTGCGGCTTCTCCGCGAACAAACTGGCGACCATCCGTGCCATCGCCCAGGCGCGCCTGGATGATGTGGTGCCCACCCTGGCTGACGCGAAGACCATGACTGATGCCGAACTCATCGAACGCCTGGTCTCGTTGCGCGGGGTGGGCCGCTGGACGGTGGAGATGTTCCTGATCTACAGCCTGGAGCGCGCGGATATCCTGCCGGTCGATGACCTTGGCGTGCGTGAGGGCTACCGCCGGCTGAAAGGGCTGGAAAAAGCGCCGACACCGCGACAGATGCGCGAGATCGGTGAGCGCTGGAGCCCTTATCGCACCACCGCGGCCTGGTACCTGTGGCGCGTGCCGCAATCCAGGTGAATTCAAGCGCAAGAACCGGAGTGCTTGCACTGGCAGGGGGTTTCTACACTGGCTCCACTTCGACCTTAGCGAGATCGCGCCATGAACCAGCTCAAGCCGTCGAGCGCTTGCTTCGGCACAGATGAACAACGCTGGGCTGCCGTGCAGGCCCGCGATCCCGCCGCGGATGGGCACTTCGTCTATGCCGTGCGTACTACTGGCGTGTACTGCCGGCCCAGTGCGTCGTCTCGCCGCCCCAAGCGCGAGAACGTGGTGTTCTTCGCCAGTGCGCAGCAGGCGGAGGCGGCCGGTTTTCGGCCTAGCCAACGTCCGTCACGGGACCAGACACGCGCCCGTGAACAGCGTGCAGCGCTGGTGGCCAAGGCCTGTCGCCTGATGGACAGCGCGCCCACACCGCCAACTCTCGACGAACTGGCCGCTCAACTGGGCCTGAGTGCCTTCCACTTCCACCGTGTGTTCAAGGCCGAAACGGGCCTGACGCCAAAGGCCTATGCCTCGGCCACCCGTGCCCACAAGCTGCGCGAGGAACTGGGCCAGGGCGACACCTCGGTGACGGACGCCATCTACGGCGCCGGCTTCAACTCCAACAGCCGCTTCTACGCCACTTCCGAGCAACTGCTGGGCATGCATCCCCGGGCCTATCGTGATGGTGGCGTGGGTAGCACGATACGCTTTGCCGTTGGCGAATGCTCCCTGGGGCCGATTCTGGTAGCCCAGAGCCAGCGTGGCATCTGCGCGATCCTTTTGGGGCAAGACCCCGATGCCTTGGTGACCGACTTGCAGGACCGGTTCCCCAAAGCCCAGCTCATCGGTGGCGATCGCTCGTTCGAAGCCTTGGTCGCCCAGGTGGTGGGTTTCATCGAAGCGCCCTCGTTGGGCCTGAACTTGCCCCTCGACGTCAGGGGCACCGCGTTTCAACAACGTGTCTGGCAGGCACTGCGGGAGATCCCCCCCGGCACGACGGCAAGCTACAGCGAAATCGCCGAGCGCATCGGCGCGCCAAAAGCCGTGCGGGCCGTGGCCCAGGCCTGCGCGGCCAACCACATCGCGGTGGCGATCCCCTGCCACCGGGTAGTGCGCCGCGATGGCGACATTTCGGGTTATCGCTGGGGTGTCGAGCGCAAGCGCGAGTTGCTCGAACGCGAATCCGGCAACTGAATGCCCCTCATGGCCAAGCAGCGAATCTGGATATTGCTGGGCAGCGACGGAAAGCGCCTGGCCAGCACCCAACCGGGCACCCTGGGCGGCCACCGACGCGGCAAGCGCTATGGCAGGCTCGATTGCCGGGCTGCACTGCAGGCCATTGCGCGCGGCGGGTATGTGAAAGACCGGGTGTTCTTTCTCGACGAGGCTTGCGCCGTTGCTGCAGGATATCGACCTTGCGCGGTCTGCATGCCTGAGGCGTATCGGCAGTTCAAGCGCGCCGCGAAGCAAACATCAGGGAAGGTAGACGATGCAGGCACTTAGCAACGAACGTTTGCTGGCGATCATTCAGGAGAACTCAATCAACCGGGCGTTATTGGCGATATTGCCGACCTTGCAGATACCCCACTGCATGCTGACGGCCGGCTGTCTTTTCCAGACCTTCTGGAATCATCGGTCGGGGCAACCGGCTGAGTGGGGCATCAAGGACTATGACATCGCCTACTTCGATGAAGACCTTTCCTGGGAGGCCGAAGACCGGATCATCGCCCGCGTTCACCAGGCCTGTGCTCATCTTGGGGCCAATATCGAAGTGCGCAATCAGGCCCGCGTCCACTTGTGGTACGAGGCGAAATTCGGTGCCCATTACCCGCCGTTGCAAAAGGTGACTGATGGCATAGATCGCTATCTCATCAGATCGACATGCTTGGGCGTTGATGTCGATACGGGTGAGCTGTACAGCACCCATGGGCTGGACGAACTTCAGAACGACCGCCTCAGGCTGAACGAGTTGAACCCGCAGCCTGAGTTGTTCAGGGTGAAGGCCGCCAGCTACCGAGCGCGCTGGCCCTGGTTGATTCTTGGCGAGTAAAATCGAGCAGGGTTTGCAATGCCAGTCTGGCGGCGTGGAAAAGCGCCTGTTCCAGAGCTTTCCCATTCATCATTCAGGTCCTTGCTGACAAGTGTGTTCAGCCGAGAAGATCGAGCATCCCCTCAGGGTGTTTTCCAGACGGGCTAATTCAATGCGCGTGCTATCGCTCGGGGTCGCCTGAACTGGGTAGCGACCGTCTGGAGACAAGGACAGTACTTTAATGTCGCTCATGAGTGTGCCTGCGCAAAGGGTCGAAAATGGTCACTGCAAAGCAATGGATTTGGCCATTTCCGCCGTTCCAGCCCAACCGCTTTGCTCATAGACCGGTTTGCCCGTCTCGGTAGCGTGCAGGACAGCGAATGTGATCCCTCGGCGAGCGAACTCGGCGTCAGCCGCTTGCATCAAGGCTGAAGCCAGGCCTCGGCGGCGGTAGGCCGGCTGGACGTACACATTCAACACGTACCCACGCTTGTCCAGGGTTGGGTGCGAGGGATGGGGAGGCCAATCAATGCTCATCAGACCAATGGCGGCAACCGGTTGCTCGCCATCCAGGAGTTTGAATCCGTAATACCGACCGTCCCCGAGCCGCTCCTCCAGCCATGGGCGAAAGTGTTCAGTCATGACGCGCAGTGCTTCAGGATTCCCACCCGCCTCAAGAAACATTTGCTCGCGATGCGAGCAGATCATTTCTGTGTCAGAGGGCCCAACTGGCCGGCACTCCAGATTGGAAAATCCTGCACATCCTTGTGATTCGATCATCGTTTCTCCAGCGTCAATAGCGTCGGCTAATAGAGAGGCATGGGATTCAGCTATCACAATCGATCGCTCAGTTCAAGCTGGGACGCACCGCATGCTCACCACTCTTGCCATCGGCAACTACCGCCCGATCAACCATCTTGTATTGCCGCTAGGCTAGCGTATTCGAGCACAGCGCAAGTGGACATGCTTCAATCGGTGGGCGTCGCCATTTCTGGTTGCTCATGCGCTGCCGAAATCTGGCTTTGCCCTGTGACCATCATAGTCGTTTCTGCCTGCGGCAACGCCAAGGCGGGCAGTACTGAAGGCAAATTCAACTGCCGCAATAGCGGCGTGTCATAGCCATAAATGTCGGGCTTGAACGTCACCCGCCCCTCGGTGCTCAAGTCGACTGTCCAGTAGGCCAACAACACCGGTACCTTGACCGGAAGCTTGATGTTCTTGGTCCTGCCATTGGCCAACTGCTTTTGAATCCCCTCGCTGTTCCAGCGCACCGGATCGTTGAACAACAACTCGACCAACTGCAGTGGATTCTCCACCCGAATACATCCGGAGCTGGTGGTGCGCACGGGCTTGGCGAACAACTCGCGATGCGGCGTGTCGTGCAGGTAAATCGCATAGTCGTTGGGGAAACGAATGACCACCTGCCCTAACGAGTTGGTAGGGCCGGCGTCCTGGCGCAGCCTGAGGCCGCGCGCGTTGTTCCAGTCGACGTTCGCTGGATCGAGTTCGTTGCCAGCACGATCAAGGACCCTGATCCGGCTGGCCGCAAGGTAACCCGGGTTCTGCTGAATCTTGGGCAGCATATCCTTGGCCAGAATCGTCGGCGGCACAGTCCAGGTGGGGTTGAAGGTGATGTAGGTGATCTCGGACTGAAACACCGGGGTGCTGCGCACAGGCTTGCCGACCTGCACCCGGGAACGCCAGATGGGTTCGCCGTCGCGGTAGAACGCCACTTTGTAGCCGGCGATATCGACTACGACAAAAGTGCCATGGAGTTTGTAGAGCAGCCAGCGCGCCCGTTCCATGTTCACCCGGACCTGATCAATCCGTGCCTCGACAGGCACATTCAGCGCCGCCAGCGTCGCCGGCCCAGCCACGCCATCCACGCCAAGATACTGATCGACCTGATACTTCTTCACCGCAGCAATGACTTTATCGTCGTAAGCACTGCGCTTGCCCTTATGCGGTTCCAGATAACCACCGGCCACCAGACGGGCACGCAACTGTGCGACCACAGCGCCGTCCATCCCCGGCTTGAGTGACTGCCCTTCGGCGACTTTCGGCCAACCACCGGCATCGCGAACCTGACGCAACTGCGCCAATGCCTCACGCATGCTGCTATAAACCGCCTCTTGCGGCGGCGCCTGGGCGAACGCACGGGCCACATCGTGAGCATCCAGGGCAGCAAAGAAACTGTTCACATCTTCACGGGGATCAACACCGATCGGGTCGAAGTTCCAATGAAAATCCAGCCGCGACGGATTGACCTTGCCGCGCCGCAATTGCAGGAGCGCAGTGATGTAGGTGCGAGTCAGCGCAATATCAAAAGCCGCCGTTTGCGCTGGCGTCGGCGCGGAGGCCTGCAGAAACGATTGAGCCGCGGCCAACTCGTCGCCCCGGAAGTCTGCGGGGTTCAGGCCGTCAGCGTGTATGTCATTCAGGCTCTTGAGCAACTGGGTGATATCGCGCCCGTCTGTCCAGGCGGCGCGATAGTTGCGATGGGAATAGAAATCGAGAACGACGCGATTGATGTCCGCGCGTTGATGCTTGCGAGAGGTAATCAAGGGAGGAAATGACGATACCAGGGGTTCAAGCGCGGCCTGGATCCCTTGTCCAACGATGTCGTCAGGCGCTGCAGTCGCCGGACTGACCTGCGCAGATACCGACAACACGATCTGCGACGTTTCACCCAGCGCAGTGCCGCTGATCAGAAAGACCATAAATAAAGCACGGCTTATGACGAATACCCTTGATGACTGCACCTTGGATAATCCTTAAATCTCTCGCAAATCAGAAAGCTAGCGTCCAAACCGCTGCTAGACTCGACATATTCTTGATGCGATCTACATAGGGCGCTACATAGCTTTGGCTTTCGACGTCGGCCTTCATACCCACAGCCTACGCCGATTCGCTTGAAGTTGCGCTTACCAAAGCTGCTCCCAATGCCAATGCCAAGGTCATCGCCCTGGCGGTTCGTGCCACCCAATGTATCGCGCCCAAGGCGCTGCTCCGGCACAGAGACTTGCAGTGATCGATTATTCCCTGCCCTCAACCGAACAACGGTTGTGGGTATTCGATCTGAAAATGCGCAGCCTCAGCATGCCGCCTTGTCGCGCACGCCCCTGAGCCCTCCCCCCAGGCAGGTAACGGCAAAGGCAACCACCAGCGCGCCCGTCCCCAACAGGAAGATCAGTTGCTGATTGGACCCCTCCACCAGCATGGCGATCAGCGCCGGCGTCACCGCCGCAGCGCCCATCAAGGTGATGCTCACCAGGGGGGTGAGCTTGCCCGTCGGGTCGTTGGTGGTGATCAGCGCCATGTAGTACGACAGCGACAGCACCCAGCCGAAGTTGATCAGCAGCAGCGCCACGAACAGCTGCATCGGCGTGCGGGTATGACCGGTGAGCATGGCGATGGAGATGAATACCGCGACCAACCCCACGGCGATCATCAGCTGGCGATTCACGCGCGCCCCCAGCAAGCTCGGCAGCCCTGCACCCGGCAGGCCGCCAAGGGCCGACAAGCCGAATGCCCAGCCGATATCGACCCCATCGATACCCTGGTCACGCGCCAACTGGTCGATGAAGCCCCAGACACAGTAGATGGCGATCTGCATGAACAGCATGCCCACCAGCGCGCTGCGCCCTGTACGCGCCGAGCCACCCTGGGCGGGCGAGCCCTCGCCGCTGGCCAGCAAGGCCGCCGGGCGACGTGGCAGCGCCAGGCTGGCACCGCAAATCAACAGGTACCACAGGCCGAACGAACACAGGGCAGTCACAGCCCCGCTCTGGGCGGCAAGCACTGGCAACGCGGCGGAAAACAACGAGTACTCCGGCGTCTGCAGCAACAGCATCAGCCCGAAAGAACGGTCCTGGTTGGGCATTCGGCCCAGGGTGGACACCGCGTAGGCATAGACCAGCCCGGCGCAGGTGCCAGCCGCCAGGCGCACGGCCAGCAACAGGGCGTGGGTCGTGGCGAAGGCGGTGGCAATGCTCAAGGCCACGCACAGCATGCCGACGAACAGGCACAGGCTACGCCCGCCATGGCGCTTCATCATTACCGGGCACAACAGGGTGCCCAGGGTCATGCCGATCATCTCGACCGAGACGACCCAGCCCTGCAGGTCGAGTGGCAGACTCAGTCGCTCGGTCAACAATCCCATGAAGATGGGTTGCACGCCACAGACAATGAATGACGTGCAGGCGATGAAAATGAGGGCGGCACGCAGTCGCTTGGAATCATTGATCATGAGTAGATCCCCGAACACAGCTGTTGTTTTTATTGTGGGTGGTGACCGTACCAGAAGCGCCGTGGCAGACAGCTTGCAGGCCCGGTAGCGAACACGGCCGGACCGTGTTCGCGCTCAATCCTGAGCCCTGCTCGAAGGCTTTGAAAGTTAAAAATCGGAATCAACTTCAGTGGGCTTTTTAATGCAGCCAACGTGGCGATGGCTGCATCCAGAAACGCACTGCGGTCGATCCTGATAATTAATTTGTGAGGCCCCTGCTTCTTCCCTACCGTGTAGCGCTACTAACAACCAGAAGGGCCATCGCTCGCCTGCGCGCGTCCTGTCGATCCGGCCCTGCTCCAGAAAGGCCTCCCATGAACGACCGTGAGTTCATCAATGCCATCGACGCCGATGGCCTGCCGCTGCACATCGCCGTGAAGAACGGGCGCATCAGCCACCTCCGCGCGCAACCTGCCCTCGAGGCGGCCCGCGAAACCATCGACCTCGAAGGCCTGCTGGTGCTGCCGGGGTTCGTCGACGGCCATATTCACCTGGACAAGAGCTTCGTCGGTGACCGTTGGCGCCCGCACCAGCCCGTGGCCACCTTGCGTGAACGCCTGGCCGTGGAAAAGCGTGAGCTGGCCAGCGCCCCGCCCATCGTCGAGCGCGCGCAAGCACTGATTCGCCAGGCCGCCTCGTTCGGCACCGTGGCCATGCGCTGCCATGTGGACGTGGACGCCACCACGGGCCTGGACAACCTGCGCGCCATCCTCGAAGCCCGGGAAGCCTGCAAGGACCTGGTCGACATCGAGCTGGTGGCCTTCCCCCAGGCCGGGGTGGTGACCTGCCCCGGCACCGCCGAGGTCATGGAAGCGGCGGTGCGCGAAGGCGTCCAGGTCGTCGGCGGCATCGACCCAACGACCCTGGATGGCGACGCCGAGGCCCAGCTCGACATCGTCTTCGGCATCGCCGACCGGCATGGCGTGAAGGTCGATATCCACCTGCACGAACCTGGTGACATCTGCATCGCCCAACTCGAACGCATCGCTGCACGTACCCAGGCGCTGGGCATGCAAGGCCTGGTGGCGGTCAGCCACGCCTACGGCCTGGGCGACGTGACCGACAGCGTGGTCGACCGCACGGCCCAGGTGCTGGCCAAGGCCGGCGTGTCGATCATGACCAATGCCCCCGGCGAGCATGCCTTCCCGCCGGTGCTGCGCCTGCGGGCCGGTGGCGTGCGGGTGTTCACCGGCAACGACAACATCCAGGACGCCTGGTGGCCGTACGGCAACGGCGACATGCTGCAACGGGCCATGCTGGTCAGCTACCGCTCGGGCTTCAACACCGACGAGGAACTGCGCGTGGCGTTGCACATGGCGACCGAGGCCAGTGCCGGGGTGATGGGTAAGCAGGACTACGGCTTGAAGGTCGGCAACGAAGCGAGTTTCGTCTTGTTCAAGGCGCCCAATGCAGCCGCGGCAGTGGCGGCAGCGCTCCATGAACGGGTGATCGTGCGCCGCGGCGCATTCTGGGGTGGGCCTGCGGTGCTGCAGTTGAAGGCTGCGCAGTTCGCCCACGAACTGCATCGCTGACAACCTGACGGGGGGCGCGTTGCCCCCCGCTTACTCAGCCTCTGCCCTGAGGATACCGATCAGGACATCGGCCAGCTCCTTGACCACCGGGTCTGCGGTGGGCCCATGGAAGATGGCCGCCTCGAACACCTTGATCGACTTGAACCCTTCCTTGGCCCCCAGTATCCGATGTTCCGGCGTCACCACGCGCAACGGCAGCAGGCTGACGCCCAACCCATTGGCCACCGCCTCCTGGATACCCGCCAGGCTGGAACTGGTGAAGCCGATGCGCCAGCTGCGGCCCATCGCCTCGATGGCGTTGATCATGTCGTCGCGGTACAAACCGCGCGGCGGGAAGGTCACCAGCGGGATCGGGTCCTGGGCGAAACACGGATACTGGGCGCTGTCGAACCACTCGATGCGTTCTGGCTGGCAGGCATTGGCTTCGCGGCTGTGGCGCCGCTGCTTGACCAGCACCAGGTCCAGTTCGCCACGGTCGTAGGCACTCATCAGGTCGCGGCTCAGGCCGCCGGTAATCTCCAGCTTGACCTTGGGGTTCCAGCGGTTGAAAGCCGCCAGCGCCTGCACCGTCTTGCCCGCGACAAAGTCATCGGGCAGCCCGATACGCACCGTGACCGTCACCCCACCCGACAATGCCTCGCTCAACTGGTTGCTCACCGCCAGCAGGTGCCGCGCATAGCCCAGCAGGGTCTCGCCGGCATCGGTCGGGTGCACTTCGCGGTTGCTGCGGTCGAGCAACTGGTGCCCGACCATTTCCTCAAGGCGACGGACCTTCTGGCTGACCGTTGACTGGGTCGAATGCAAGCGGGCGGCGGCGGCGGTGAAGCTGCCACAGTCGGCCACCATCACCACGGCCCGGAGCATGTCCAGGTCATAGATCGCGCGATTGGGTTTTGCACTGTCTGTCATGGTTCAGGCCGTCTGCCTGCGCATGGCGAGGATCCCCGCCGCAAACCCGATGAACGTTATCCCTACCCCCCGGTTCACCCAGCGGGACCACTCGGGCCGTAGCAGCATGCCCTTGGCACGCGAGGCCAGCGCGGCATACAGGCTCAGCGACGACACCGAGAGCGCCATGAAAATCGCGGTCAGGATCAAAAATTGAGGGAACAAGGCTGCGCCCTGATCGATGAACTGCGGGAACAGCGCGGTAAAGAACAGCGTCGCCTTAGGGTTGGAAAGCGCGGTGAAAAACGCCGACCTGTACAATTTGCGGCGCGTGGGCCTGCGGCTCTCGCCCTCCTGGATACTCTCGGCCAGCAGCGGCCGCTTGTTGAGCAACTGCTTCACGCCCAGGTAGAACAGGTAACCGGCACCCGCGAGCTTCACCAGGTTGAACAGCATTTCGGAGCTGGCCAGCAAAGCACCCAACCCCAGCATCGCTGCCGCCGAGAGACAGAACAGGCCACTGGCATTGCCCAGCGAGGACCAGATCGTGCTGCGTTGGCCATGGGCAAGGCTGTTGTTGATCGCCATCAGTGTCGCAGGCCCGGGGCTTGCGATGGCAATCGCTGCGACCAGGGTAAAAGCCAGCAAAGTATTCGGGTCCATGGTTCCGGGCTCGTTTCAGCGTTCGAAAAAGGGCTGACGCATGATGCCAGAAACGGGCTGCCATTGATGACTTGCGCTTTCATGCACGCACGTAGCGCAGGTGCGTGGCTTCTGGCGTATTGAGTACAGTGTCGATGCGAAACAGCGGCGCCGGATCGTGCAGGTTTTCGAACAGGCGCCGTCCACTGCCAAAGAGTACCGAGGCCAGGGCAATTTCCAGTTCGTCAATGGCGCCCAGATTCAAGTACTGCTGTATCACCTCCGCTCCACCCGAGATGCGAATGTCCCGGCTACCTGCAAGCGCCCGGGCTTTCTCTAGCGCTTTGGCTGGCCCATCGTTGAAGAAGTGGAACGTCGTCCCGCCCGGGCGCACCCACGGCTCGCGCTGCTCGTGGGTGAGTACCAACACCGGTGCATGAAAAGGTGCTTCTTCCGGCCAGCTTCGCTCGCCGGCGTCGAACATGCGCTTGCCCATGATGTAGGCCCCCGAACGCTCCATGGTGCTGCGCAGCCTATCGTTGACCGGGCCGGTCTCTCCTCCCGAACCGAACAGCAGGTTTTCACGGAAATACTGCTGCTTGAGAATCCAGCTCATCAGGGCGCCCCACTTGGCACCCCAATTGTTGTACTCGGGGTGGTCCCAATGCTCGATGCTCATGCCTTCCGGGGCCATGTAACCGTCAAGGCTAAGCCCGATGTTCACGAATACCTTGCTCATGATTGCCCCTCTGACACTGTGCGGTATCAAGGATAGACCGTGCCGGAAGAGCACAGAAGCTCCTGTGGGAGCCGGCTGCGCGGGCGCGGCGCGCTTGGCCAGCGAAGAACTGCGCTGCGAGGATGAATTGTTCCTGCCCCTGCACAGCGCCCCCTTCGTGCTGGCGATGCTCTGCAGGAAAAATTGTACAAAACAATTTTGCTGTATAGATTTATCCGGGCACCTGCACTATACCTTGTACAGTGACTAATTTTTGTACAGGTATTGTGCATGTCCACTTTCCTGCAACGCTTCGCCGACCGCTTTGCCACGCTGGATACACACAACCTCGCCCTGCTGGGCGACCTGTACAGCGCGGACGTAACGTTCCGCGACCCTCTGCACGAGATCAGCGGCCTCCCGGCGCTGCGCGCCTACTTCACGCAGTTGTATGCCAACGTGCCCGATGTTCACTATCGCTTCGAGGGCACAGACGAACTGGAGCCCGGCCACGGCTACATCCGCTGGACCCTGCACTACCGTCACCCGCGCCTGGCCCGTGGCGAGCTGATCAGCCTGCAGGGCTGCAGCCACCTGCGCTGGCACGAGCGGGTGCACTTCCACCAGGACTACTTCGACGCAGGCGCCCTGCTCTACGAGCATGTGCCGGTGATGGGCGGCGCGATCCGCTGGCTCAAGGGCTGGCGGGCATCGAGTTGCCGTTGGGGCCGCTGTACACCGGGCTGATCCTCGCGCCGATCTGGGCGCTGGTACTGCCGCTGGCCTTGCGCTTCGCGGCGAGATGTTGAGGATTCAAAGCGCTTTTGTCAGTGCCGGCCTCATCGCCGGCAAGCCGGCTCCCACAGGAGTATCACCAGCCTCCAGGCTTGCGCATTGCCAGTGGGAGCCGCGCTTGCCGGCGATGGGCCGCGAAGCGGCCCCACCCTTCAGATGCCTACTTTGGGTCGGTCACTGCCGTTCGACCGAAGCCGCAATCAGTCTCGAGCAATCTTGTCATTTCCCAAGGCTTGGGACAGGGTCTATACCACTGACATCCCTGCCAAAGGAACCACCCCATGTCAAAGCTATATCCCAGTATTGATCCTGAGGGGCTGGTCGAGTACTCGGTGGTCTACACCGACCGCTCGCTCAACCACATGTCGCAGTCATTCCAAAGCGTGATGAACAACATTTCCGCGACCCTGAAACAGGTCTACAACGCCCAGGCCGTTGCGGTAGTCCCGGGCAGCGGCACATTCGGCATGGAAGCGGTAGCGCGCCAGTTTGCCACCGACCAGCAATGCCTGGTGATACGAAACGGCTGGTTCAGTTATCGCTGGAGCCAGATCCTTGAGATGGGCAACATCCCGGCGGCCACCACGGTGCTGAAAGCCCGCCCGATCGACACGGGTCGCCAGGCTGCTTTCGCACCCCCCCCTCTGGACGAAGTGCTGGCAGCCATTGAGGCGCAGAAGCCGCAGATTGTCTTTGTCCCCCACGTTGAAACCTCATCAGGGATCATCCTGCCCGATGACTACCTGCGGGCCGTCGGCGACGCCGTGCATGCGGTGGGTGGCCTGTTCGTGCTGGACTGTATCGCTTCAGGCGCGCTTTGGGTTGATATGCACAAGTGCGCGGTCGACCTGCTGATCAGCGCGCCGCAGAAAGGCTGGAGCGCCTCCCCGTGTTGCGCCCTGGTGATGCTCAGTGCTTTGGCCCTGGAGCGCATCGAGCAGACGCAAAGCAGCAGCTTTGCCTGCGACCTGAAAAAGTGGCTTCAGATCATGCAGGCCTACGAACAGGGCGGACATGCCTACCATGCAACGATGCCCAGCGATTCCCTCGCGCGCTTCAACGAAGTGATGAAAGAGATGCAAGCCTACGGTTTCGAAAAGCTCCGCGGCGAACAACAGCGCTTGGGCGATCGGGTGCGTGCCATGTTGACCAGCAAAGGCTTCAAGAGCGTGGCCGCAGCCGGCTTTCAAGCCCCTGGCGTAGTGGTGAGCTACACCGATGATGCCGGCATCAGGAGCGGCAAGAAATTTGCCGAACACGGCCTGCAGATCGCCGCCGGCGTGCCGTTGCAATGCGACGAGCCGGCCGATTTCCAGACTTTCCGCATCGGTCTGTTCGGACTCGAAAAGCTGCACAATATCGAGCGCACGGTCAGCACCCTCGAGCAGGCTCTGGACGAGGTGATGGCAAAAAAAGTTTTGCCAACCTAGTGAAAGAGGCAGAAGGAACCCTGGACGTGGGAGCGGCTTTACGCCGCAAACGGCAAAAAGCGGCCCCGACGATAGCTGCATTCTCGCAGGCTTCGTGGAGCCGCTGCATAGCCTGTAGCGCCACAAGGCCGCTCCCGCAGAAGCACACGCGCATTCGCGGCAAGTGGTTTACCAGTTGTAGGTAACGGTCCCGTACACTGTACGCTGCTGCCCATATTGGCAACCCATGTTGCTGAAGCATCCGGCCACGTAGTCCTCGTCGAACAGGTTGGTGGCGTTCAGCGAGACCTCCATGCCGTCCAGCGACTTGTCCACCTTGCCCAGACTGTATGCAACCAGTGCGTCGACGACGCTGTAGCTGTCGACCTTGAAGCTGTTGGCCGTGTCGCCGTAGGTGCTGCCCACATAGCGGGCACCTGCGCCCAGGCGCAAGCCGTCCATCAGACCGCCCTGAAAGGTGTAGTCACCCCAGATCGAGGCCATGTGCTCGGGGGTGCGAAACGGCGTGTTGCCCTTGTTGCCAGCCTCCGACTTGGTCACCTCGACATCGTTCCAGGTGTAGCTGCCAATCACATTGAAGCCCTTGGCAATCTCGGTCTTGCCCTCCAGCTCCACGCCCCGGGAGCGTACCTCGCCTTCCTGGCGGGAGAAACCGTTGATGTTCTCGGTGGCGTTCTGCTTGGTCAGGTCGAACACCGCCACGGTGTACAGGCTGTTGGAACCTGGGGGTTCGTACTTCACACCCACTTCGTACTGCTTGCCGATCTCGGGGTCGAGTTGCGAATTGTCGGCCGTTACGCCCATGACCGGCAGGAACGACTCGCTGTAGCTGGCATACGGGGCGATGCCGTTGTCGAACAGATAGACGATACCGGCGCGGCCGCTGAACTTCTCGTCCTTCTGGGTCTGCGGCTCACGGTCGTCCTTCTGGTTGCTGGCCCAGTCATAGCGGCCCCCAAGCAGGAATACCCACTTGTCCACCTTCAGTTGATCCTGCAGGTACAGGCCGGTCTGCGACAGCTTCTGCTCGTAGCTGGCCTGGCTGAACGGGATGAAGCTCAGCGGCTGGTTGTTGTTGGGGTTGAACACATCGAAGGTACCGTTGATCAGGCTCAGCGCCTGGTCCTGATCGAACTTCCCATTGTTGTAGTCCACGCCGGTCAGCAACGTATGCTCCACAGCGCCGGTGGCGAAGTTTGCCTGCACCTGGTTGTCCATGGTGAACAGGCGGCCGTCGCCCTTGCGCTCGTCTGCATAGCGCATGTATTCGTCGCCCACCGGCATGAGCAGGGCGATTTCTGCGCTGGACTGGCGGTAGTCGCTGTAGCGCACGTTCTGGCGCAGGGTCCAGACCTCGTCCAGATTGTGCTCGAATACATAGCCCAGCGAGGTTTTCTCGTTGGTCATGTAGTCGAAGGCGGTGTCGCCGACGTAGGTGTCACGGTCGAGGCGGCCGCGTGGGTCATGGAATACTGTGCCTTGAGCCGGCAACGGGTTGGCGAAGTTGCCGGTCTGCTTCTGGTATTCGGCCAGCACGGTCAGCTCAGTGTCGGCGCTGGGCCGGAAGCTGATGGCCGGGGCCAGGTACTCGCGGCGGTTGGTGATGTGGTCGGCCTGTGCATCGGCCTCGCGGAACAGGCCGGTCAGACGGTAGCTCCACACACCCTCCTCGTCCAGCGCGTCACCCAGGTCGAAGGCTGCCTGTTGGTAGTCGTGGTTGCCCGCCTGCAGTTGCACCTGGCGCAGTGGCTCGGTGGTCGGCCGCTTGCTCACCAGGTTGATCTGGCCGCCAGGATCGGAGGCGCCGTACAGTACCGAACTGGCCCCGCGCAGCACTTCGATGCGCTCCAGCCCATAAGGCTCGGGGGCATCCCAACCGAGGAAGTCCGGCAGAAAGGTACGCGTGCCGTCGCGCAGCATTCGTCCGGTGCCCTGCTGGAAGCCGCGGATGGTCAACTGGTCGGTAACGAACTGTGGACCGGCCAGCTCGGCGTTGATGCCTGGGGTGTAGCGCAGGGCCTGGGCCACGGTCTTGGGCTGCTGGGCCTGGATCTGTTCACGGGTCACCACTGACACCGAATAGGGCGTCTCAAGTATCGGCGTGTCGGTCTTGGTGCCGGCCGAGGCACGCTTGGCCACGTAGCCGTCGTCCGGAGACACCGAACTGTAGGCCTGGCCAGAGATGCTGGTGCTCGGCAGCATCATCGCCGCGTCCCCCCCGCCGCTGCCCAGCAAAGTCACGTGGTTGCCTTCGATGCGATAGGCGATCGAGGTGCCCTGCAGCAGTTGGCGCAGGGCCTCCTCAGGCTCCATCTGTCCCGACACCCCGCGGCTGCGCAGACCCGACACGGTGTCCTGGCTGTAGATGATCTGCAGGTTGGCCTGGTTGCCAAGGTCGTTCAGCGCCGAGGCCAGAGGTTTGGTCGGGATGTCGATGCGCAGAGGCTCTGCCTTGGCCGGCAACGCTGCGGTAATGACCAGCCCCAAGGTGGCGGCGGCGATGGAACGGCGCAGCCGGTGTGCCGGTTGATTCAACAAGAAGGCGCTCATGATGCTCCTGATCATTAGGGTTATGTTGGCATGTTGATGGGGGGCTGACGCCTGGCCAGGCCAGCCCACGCAGCGCTGCAGGAGCAACGGCAGCGCTCGCGCAGGCAACGGAGTTGGGCAGCGAAGCGACGGGTCAGGGCACACCTGACCTGGGGCAGATCATGCAGGCTGGATGTTCGGGAAGTGCTCATCGTCGCGGGTTCCAGGCGGATGTTGCCTAGATGACGAATGAGGTTTTTTTTTGTTCAGAAGATTATCTGAGATTGCTGTTAGCGATATGGCGCTGAGCAGAAAAGGCCCACAGGGCGACGTTTCGAAGATAGCGCCATGATTGGTTTGCAGGGGCCCGTCGCAATCTAGGGTCTCAGCGCGATGAAATCATGATCACGCCATCACCTCGGCGCAGCTTCACCGGCAATACCCGTGGTAGGGCATCAACCAGCTGGGCAAGGTCGCGGGTGTCGTAGATGCCGCCGAAGCGCAACTCGCCGGCCGCGCTGCTGGCGTCCAGCTGAAGCGGCACATCAAGGTAGCGATTGATCTGCGGCAGGGCGTCGCGCAGGCTGATGTCGTCAAGTACCAGCTTGCCGTTGCGCCAGGCCTGTGCCCGGGACGGATCGGTGCGACCCAACTGCGGCATGCCCCCATGACGCACCGACGCCTGCATGCCGGCGGTGAGCTCAGCGCCCTGATTGTGCCCCTCGCCGTCGTCAATGCGAGACACCAGCACGGTGCCCTCGGTAACGGTCACGGTAGTCTGCGCCTGCGCGGTCCACACGTTGAAATGAGTGCCAGTGACCCGCACGCGGGCATTGTCGGTGCTGATCAGGAAGGGCTTGTCGAGGTCACGGCGCACGTCGAAGTAGGCCTCTCCATCGTGCAGCAGCACCTCGCGTTGGTCGCGGTAACCCAGGTACAACAAGCCAGTGCGGCGGTTCAGCTCCACCTCGCTATGGTCCGGCAACTGCACCTGGCGCCGGTTTTCCTCTGCCATGTAGTAACGCACGCTGCCCGGCAGCACACCCCAGGACCAGCCTGCGGACCAGGCACCTGCCACAGCCAGCAGTAACACTGCGGCCCTCGCAAGCCACGCAGTCGGCCGGCGCCGACGGCCAGACAATGCCACTGGCGTGGCGATACGCGCAGGCAACTGTTCGCTGACCTGCCACACGCGACACATCTTCCGGTACTCCTGGGCATGCACCGGGTCGGCATCATACCAGCGCAGGAACTCGGCGCGGTCGGCATCGGTGCACTCATCAAGATGCAAGCGCACGCACCAGTCGGCGGCCATTTCGGCGGGTGTGTGCGGGGCTTGGGAAGGGATTGGCATGTACGGCTGGAAGTGAAGAAAATTTCGTCAAGCTTACTCCATGTCACTGCCTTGTTGTGACCTGCTTGCCCAATTCTGCGATTTTTAAGAATGAGCCGGATGGCGTGTGTCGCTTCGCCTGCCAAGCCGACATCGCAGGCCCAGCGCTCATCTGATGTCCTGTCCTTGGCGGTTGACAGCTTCTAGCACTGATGCCCGAGGGCGATTCTTGATACGACGATGAGTGCGAAATAACTTCCGTAGACCCGCTTCTGTCCGTTTATGGATGCAGTGCGTGATAAGCGGAGAGTTGTTGCAAACAATTCTTAGTAATACTAAATTCTCCAGCCTTGCTACCAGACCTCACGAATGGATCAGGTGCCTCATGCAGAAACACGGTGCAGCCCAAAATGGGCCCACTTTGCTAGACGTGTTCTTTGAGCAGCGTTCGCGCCTGATCGGGCTTGCCGCGAAGATCATCGGCTGCCGCAGCCATGCCGAAGACATTGTTCACGAGGCGTTCATCAAAGTGGACGATGCTGCCGAAGCGGAGCAGATCCACTCCCAGGCGTCCTACCTGACGCGAGTGGTCCGCAACCTGTCGATCGACCATTACCGCCGGCGCCAGTTCGAGGAGCGGCTGATGCGCCAAGACGTCGACAGCTGCGAGTCGCCGGTCATGCTCGGTGAAAGCCCTGAGGCGCTTGTATCGGATCAGCAAGTGCTGGAACGCGTCTCCGGAGCCCTTGCCGACCTACCCGAGCGCACCCGCGACGCTTTCGAGATGTGCCGGATCCATGGAATGACGCAGCGGGAGATCGCCAAGATCCTCGGCGTGTCACCATCGCTGGTAAATGCAATGATTCGCGATGCACTGCAGCATTGCCGGGAGAAGGCGCTGTAGTCATCACAGTATCAAGCGCGAGCACGAGGGCCGCTCATGGAACCCTCACGGCCGGATGCTAGAAGGGAGAGCGCTGTACTTGGGGCGCTTGATGCCTGAGGCGTTTTTGACGCCACACCCGGACTCCGCCCACAATAATCAGTGGCCCTCCCAGTGCGAGCCAAGACACGACGTCGTACAGCCCATCCCCCAGCAACGCCGACAACAATCCTGACGATGCCAACAGGCCGATCAGCACCGGCCAGCGAAAGATCATCCATAGCCCGCGCCTCATGCCCTTGCCCCCTGCTCTACTGCCGGCTCCGCTCCCGGAACCTGACGGCGGCGCCCCCACCACAGGTAGACGCCGCTGCCCAGGACCACGATGGCGATCACATCGAGCACCGCCCATATGATCTTCAAGGGCAAGCGTCCGTAATCACCGAAATGCAGCGGTTGCGAGATCAGCAGCGCGCGCACATACAGCGGCATGTCACGCATGTCGGTCAGTTGCCCGGTCTGGGCGTCGATCAAAGCTGGCTTGAGCAGCTTCGAGCTCACCGGGGTCTTGCCACGCATGAACACCGCATAATGGTGCTGGCTGCTGAACAGGGTACCGGGAAAAGCGACGAACACCGGCTCCAGTTCAGGTGCCGCGGCCCGCGCCGTTTCTAGTGCCGCGTGCAGCGAGCCGAGTGTTTTCAGCGGCGGCGCGCTCTTGTAGGGAGCGGTCATCTCGGCCAACTGGCCGTTCTGCCACAGTCCAACGATGGGCAGCGCCAAAGTGTTGACCACCCCAGTGACGCCAACCACCATCACCCAAACCAGCGTCACCATGCCCAGTACATTGTGCAGATCGAGCCATTGCAGCCGGCGGCTGCGCCCGGTGCGCACGGTGGCGAACTCCAGCTTGCGCATGAACGGCGTGTAGACCACCACGCCCGACACCAGTGAAGCCACCAGGAACAGTCCCATCGTACCCAGCAGCAAGTAGCCGGGCAGGCCGATGAAAAGATCGGTGTGCAGGCGCAGAACCACGTCCATGAAGCCGGTCTGGGGCGGCTCGGGGGCAAACAGTTGGCCATTGCGCTTGTCGAACAGGTGCACATGACCGTCCAGCGGCGGCGGTACCAAGGTCTTGCCGGTGAATACCGCGCCGTAGGGATCGTCCGGCTCAAGGCCGACAAAGCGCACGACCTCATCCGGACGCGCAGCGAGTGCCCCGGCGATGACCTGGTCGTAATTGATTACCGGAGCATCGGCAGTCAGCGCCTTGGGCGCCGGATGCGGATCGAATAGCGATTCGATTTCCTCGTGGAAGATCAGCGGCAGGCCGGTCAAGCACAACAGGAGCAGGAACACGGTACAGACCAGGCTGGTCCATTTGTGCACTAGATACCAGTATTTGAGGGCTTGCCGGGTCATGTGAAGTGATCCTTCAACAATCCATACGCGTCAACGAAGTGCGCAGGGTACCTGCCCGTCCGCAAAGAGCGCCAGTCGATCTGGATGCAATCGGTGATTAAGCTATCTTCCACCAACGGCAACTCTGGGTCCGAAAGCAGTCAGTCGAGAGTGGCTGATTTCGATCCTTTGGGCCGATAGTGGTCGGTCGCAATTGACCGCATTCGAACTGAAGCGCATTCGAATCATCATTGGAGCCGTGTATGGCGCTAAGAACATACATTGGTACTCAAGATGCCCTGCCCCATGCCGATACGGGACTGACCCTCAGGGCACCACGATCTCATCGGGAAACGGATCGCCCGCCCGGCGACTCGGACGCACGCCCAGCACCTGACTTTCCAGGCTCTGTACTACGGTGTTTCCACCCTCGATTTGCAACCCGCTACGCCGATCCTGGGCTTGCGTATCCAGTGGCAGGCTGAACAGTAATTGCCCGTGATAACGGCTGACCTGGGTGTTGGCGGGGTAGTAAACAGGGCCGAAGTCGAAGGGATGATTCGAATAGCCCTCCCACGAGTCTCCCTCTCCGTAAGGCCGGTCAAGGATCATGATGAATTCGCGCAGTTCGATACCCTGTACCGTTACCGGCGTTTCGTCGGACCTGGCAACCCACCCAGCGCCGTTGGCGATTACCCTTACCGGCCCAGGCCAGGTGATGCCACCCAGCCCGGTGCCAGGCGCCAGCATGCATTGATCCAACCGCCACTGCGAATGCTTGAAGCGCGCGCCAAACGGAAACTCGTACACGACCTGACCTGGTTCGCAGTGCCAGCCTTCCAGTTCATGTGCCGCCAATGTCTTGACCGTCGCTGAGCCATCCCACAATTCAAGACTCCTTACCTCAAGCCCCTTGATGGTGCCAAGCGTGCGGTCGAAATCGGCGTGCTTGAGGCTCTGCAGGCCATATGGAACGGGCTCGCCGGCCAAGTCGTCGAAAGGTTCCAGGTATTGCAAATGGACCTTCGTACCTGCCGGTAGCACCAGGTCGCCCACCACTTGCTGCTCCTTCAGCCGAGGGTGGTGGGCTCGCCAATCCTGCCAGAGCCTAAGGGTGGACTCGACGTATGGCAGGCTGCCGGCAGCTAAAAACATCATCAAGAAGCCGAACTTCCACCGCCGCGCCAGCATGTAACGACGGCTTGGCGGAAACAGCATGGCGATCAGACCAGCGGTGAAAAGCCAGAGAAAAACCTCGGAAAAAATGTAGATCATGTAGCCCAGCAACATGAGCGGCATATCGACAGGAATCATGGACGTCCTTGTAAGTCCTGATGCAGTCCGCGCAGAATAAATCAGCTCGCAGTGATGCCCCAAGCTTCATCATGGAAGGAAATCCCCCGGCATGATGCCCGACGACTCTTTACGTTTTACCCGCTGGCTTGCAGGCCTCTCGATCACCACCGTGATCCTGGGCTTGGTTTTGGCGCTCTATGTGCTGCAGTCGCCAATCACTTCTCCCATCAACATTTCGGGTGTCCTAGCGCTCGGCGTTCTGGGACTCACCAACCTGATTTCTATGGCGTTGAACGCGGTTTACTGGTTTATCCGCAGGTGGCCGAAATGGCTTCTGGTGACGCTCGTCATTCAGGCCACGCTGGCAGTGGCTGGGTTGCTTCCCTTCATTTGGCCAACCTGATTTTGTGGGACGAAACCACATCTACAAGGGAATGTATGCCTGCAAAAATTCTGTTGTTTGTCATCGTGTTGTCACTAGGTGGCTGTTTCAGCACCATCGGTCACATGAGTGGGGAGCGCTGCATTTATTACGGTACTCGCACATCCTGGGCCTGGGCGAATCACCCCGATACGCTGAGCAGTTGGCCAATCCTGATCGATACGCCGTTCTCGTTTGCGCTGGACACCCTTTTGCTGCCTTACGACCTCACAGCGTTCTTGCCTGAAAGCATGGGTGGGGACCGTAGCGAGTGCGTGATCAAGGGAGGGTTGAGCGTCATCATGTGATCAGCCCGTGGTGACGTACAGCCGAACCAGGTCATGCTCTAGTTGATCAGGCATAATCGGCCATCCACCCAGGACAGAGCCTTATGAATCCCTACTTGCAAGAAGTCATTGACCTGCACGAACAGATCGAAGCGCTCTTCCGCGCAGGTGAGGCCCAGGTAGAAGCGATGGTCGAGCGGTTCCATCCGGACTTCTCCATGATCACGCCTTCCGGTGTCGAGGTCGGGCTGCAGGATGTAGCCGTCCTGTTCGCCCAACGTGCAGGCAGCCAGCCTGGATTGAGCATTGAGCTCACCGAGCTGCAGGCCTTGGCACAGTGGCCGGACGGTGCGCTGATTCGCTACCGGGAGACGCATCGACTGCCTGGCCAGGACGCAACGACACGGATCTCGACTGCACTTTTCAGCCTTCAAGGCGACCAGGTGCTCTGGCGTCATCTCCATGAAACCTGGGCGGCGTGAGCCTTCGCACAGGCGGCTCCTTCCCTGGCCTGATCTGCCTGGATCAGGCGAGTGCCTTGCAGGCCTCGCCTATTGCGCCTACACGACGAACACGATGCGCTCTGCGGTACTGCGCTGCCAGGCCGCTTCGACCTCGCTCAAGGGCACGGCCTGCGCCTCGACCTTCATCCCGGCCGGCTTGATCGCATTCAGCAGTTGCCCGACCACCTTCACCAAACCTTCGTTGGAGACACTGCCCAGGCCACTGCCGAGCATCTCAAGGCCGGTGCCGCGCAATACGCTGGGGTTCATCGGCAGGGTCGCGCCAGCAATCGCGCCAATATTGACGAAGCGCACACGGGGCGCGGCCTCTCGGCGGGTATGACCGCCTAATGCATCGAGGATGCAGGCAGCCGGATGCCCCCACAGGTAATCCAGCACGATGTCGCAGCGCGAGTTGGCAGGATGCCTGGGCACACATGGTCATGGCCAGTGTTGGTTACGACCAGGCCACTTGCCAACGCAACGGGGCCTCATGCTCATCATTACCCTCCCAGCGCAATGATCCCGAACATCAGTGCCGTACCCAGGATCGCAAACGCCAACCCCGTCGCCATGGGGTAGCCACCCGAGTGACGGGCCAATAGCCAGCCGCAGATGAAGAGCAGCGCCAAGGCCACCAGATTGGAGGCGCGCAAGGCCAATGCGGCGTCATTGGTGAGCAAGAACGGAATCACCACAGGGAAGGTGGCCAGCACCACCAGCGAGAACACGCCCAGGCTGCCAAGCACATCGACAGGCCCCAAGCGAGGGCGGACCGGCTGGTCGGCGTACTCGACCAGACGCTGGCGTAGCATTTCCAGCACCTGCGGGTTCGCTATCACAGCGATGCGGGACGGTAGCGCATCGGCGATCAGCGCTCGCCCTTCCTCTTCGCTGGCGTCGTGCTTCAAGTAGCTCACGAAGTTGCGGTTGCGCGTACGCTCGGTCCAGGTACGCAGCAAGTACATGACCGCGTCGGCGAGCCCCCAGGCCAGGTTGCAACCCAAGGCGGCGTACAGCATGGTCCGCACTTCTTCACGGCCTGCCGTGGCGACGCTCAGCGTACCCACGAACGTCATCGCCATGAGCAGGCCGAAGATCACTTCGGTCACCCGGTCGACGGGGTCGAGGATTCGATTTCGTTTGTCTTCTCTGGGCTTGGCCATAGTACCCTCGCTGCCGCTCGTCACACGAAAGCCCGACCTTTTGCACCACTACTGACAACGTGCCGAATCAAGGATAGTCGGCGTTACCCGCCGGTGTTCAGCGATGCTTGGCATTCTTCTTGGCAATGGCCTTCATGCGCGTAGCGGCGCGCTGTACGGTGGCCATCTTCTCCGGGCGTTTCATGCCACGCCATTTGCGGATTTCCTCGCGCGTGCGGCCACAGCTGACGCACAGCTCGCTGTTGAGTTGGCACAGTGAAACGCAGGGGTTGTCGATGTCTTTGGCCATGGGCTGCTCCGGTGCGGGGCGCGGATCATAACCCTTTATCGCCTGTTCCGGCCCAATCGCCGGAAAGCCGGCGATGCAGGCGCCACGCTGCAAGCCAGCGCCCACAGACTCAAGCCACCGCCACGGCGCGCCTGCGCCGCCAAGCCAGGCGTGCCACGGTGATCGACCAGTTGGCCAGGGCGATCACCAGCAGCAGTTGCAGCAACGCAGCCATCCCTGCCTCGACAATGACCTTACCCGCCAGCAGCGGAAAGCCGAATACACCGATGAAGTACGCCAGGCTGAACAACAGCAACGCCTGCGCGGTCTGCCCGGCCGGTGCTTCGTTTGCCGCCAAACCGTTGATCACCGAATAGGTCAACCCATAGCCGACCCCCAGCACGATCGCCGCCAGCAAGTACCCGCCAGGGCTCGCCACCCAGTACATGAACATCAGCACCGACAGCACGATCAGCGCCGTGAGCACACATGCCATCACGTAAGGGTCGCGCTTGACGATAAAGCCCGCGACCAGCAGGCGGCACGCGATGACCGCGGACATGAAGCCGATGAAGAACAGCGAGTAGTCCAGGTCCAGGAGCGCGGCATAAGAGGTCTGGAAACTGGACAGCCCACCAAAGATCGCACCGCCCAACCCGACCATCAGGATGGCGAAGGCGGCCTTGGACGACAGCACCGAACGCGCCGCCACCGGGGTGATTCGGCTCACGGCAACAGCGCGCTGATGCTGTTGTATACGCGGCGCCATCAGCAGGAACATCACCCCCCCCAGCACACTGGCGCCGGCCGCGACCACGAAGGCCGCTTCGACCGGATAGCCCAGCGCCTGCGCCACCCGCCCCAACAATGGCCCGGTGCCGATGCCCGTCATCATGCAGCCCGAGAGCAGGGCAAAGTACTTCACCCGTCGTTCAGGCTCGATCAGCATCGCCACGATGATCGGCCCGAGGGTATAGAACACACCCCAGCCAAAACCGAGCAGCAGGCCGAACAGCATCATGGCAACGCCCAGGCCTGGCAGCGCGGCAAAACCCAGGCAGGCCACAGCGAGAAACACCGCGCCAACGGCCACCGACCTGGCGGCGCCGAGGTGGTCGCTCAGGTGCCCTGAAAAGATCACGGCGAGAAAGGTACTGAGCATGGCCGTGGAGATCACCGAGCCGGCGTCGGCCTCGCTGGCGCCGTGCGCGCGCAGGGTCATCGCCAGGAGAAAGGTGGTGCCATAGGACAGGGACAGCAGGTAGCTGCTCAGGCAGAAGGTGCCAAACAGGCGATTGGAAGACATCGTTGTTCCTTGACGTGCAAGCGGCGCGGGGCCGGCTTTCCGAGCATTGTTGTTGGAGGTTCGAGAGACGTTCTATCACGGGCTTGCGCAGGCTTGGATATGAAATCGGCGGAGTGAAGCGTGGCAGGCTCATACCTATCGGCCTGCTGCATCGACCCCAGCGTGGCTGCAGTTTATGCTCGGGTCATTTCCCGGAGACCGCCCACGTGCACCCAGCCCCTGCCCTGCGCCGCGCCACCCCTGCCGACGTCGAAGCCATCCGCGCATTGGTCCACGCCGCCTATTCGCCCTATATCGCCAGGATCGGCAAAGCCCCGGCGCCGATGCTGGACGACTACCACCAGGTGATCGAGGACAACGACGTGTTCGTGGCACTGGAGGCCGGGCGCGTGGCCGGCGTGCTGGTGCTGCACCAGGAAGGCAGCGAGATGCTGCTGGTCAATGTCGCGGTGCTACCCGCCTGCAAAGGCAAGGGTCTGGGCAAGGCCCTGATGCAGTTCGGCGAAGAACACGCAAGACAGGCCGGGTGTCGCGCCATCCGCCTGTATACCCATGAGCGCATGCGCGAAAACATCGAGATCTACCAGAAACTCGGTTATGGGGAGACCCACAGGGCGCACGAGCACGGTTTCGCCCGGGTGTTCATGCGCAAGCCTCTTTGACGCGGCGCAGCCACCGCCCGTCCCTCCCCCTCTTGCAATCGGCCGGCTCGCAAAATACTGTATGAATAATCAGTGTAACGAGATCGGCCCATGCAACTTATCGCCAAGCTAGGCATCCTCGCCGACGCCGCCAAGTACGACGCCTCCTGCGCCAGCAGCGGCGCCCCCAAGCGCAGCTCGCGCGGCAGCGACAGCCTGGGCGCCACCGATGGCATGGGCATCTGCCACAGCTACACCCCGGACGGCCGTTGCGTGTCCTTGCTCAAGGTGCTGCTCACCAACTTCTGCCTGTACGACTGCCAGTACTGCGTCAACCGCCGCTCCAGCAACGTGCCCCGGGCGCGCTTCACGCCTGAGGAAGTGGTACACCTGACCCTCGACTTCTACCGGCGCAACTGCATCAGCGGGCTGTTTTTGAGCTCAGGCATCATCCGCTCGGCCGACTACACCATGGAGCAGCTGATCCGGGTCGCCCGCCTGCTACGTGAGGAACACAACTTCCGCGGCTACATCCACCTCAAGACCATCCCCGATGCCGACCCGCTGCTGATCGAAGAAGCCGGGCGCCTGGCCGATCGCCTCAGCGTCAACATCGAGCTGCCCACCGAAGCCAGCCTCAAGCGCCTGGCCCCGGAGAAGCACGCGCACACCATTCGCCAGGCCATGGGCGTGATCCACCAGGGACAACAGGCCGTGGCCAACGAGCCGAAGGCGCCGCGCTTCACCCCGGCCGGGCAAAGCACCCAGGTGATCGTCGGTGCCGACGCCACCGACGACAGCACCCTGCTGCGCAACGCCGAATCGCTGTACCAGGGCTACGGCCTCAAGCGCGTGTATTACTCAGCCTTCAGCCCGATCCCCGACAGCCCCGGCAGCGTGCCGCTGGCCGCCCCGCCGCTGCTGCGCGAGCACCGGCTGTACCAGGCCGATTTCCTCTTGCGCGGCTACGGCTATAGCGCTCGCGAGCTGCTGGGCCAGGGCAGCAACCTGGCGCTGGACATCGACCCCAAGCTGGCCTGGGCCTTGGCCAACCGCGAGGTGTTTCCGCTGGATGTGAACCGGGCCGAACCGGCCTTGCTGGCGCGTATCCCCGGCATCGGCCTGCGCAGCGTGCAGCGCCTGGTGGCATTGCGTCGCGAACGGCGCGTGCGTTACGACGACTTGATCCAGTTGCGTTGTGTCCTGGAAAAGGCCAGGCCGTTCATCGTCACCAGCGACTATCGCCCGGCCCAGGCGGAGCTGCGCAGCGGCCTGTTGCGTGCCCGCCTGCGCGAGCCGCAAGCCCCTGTGCAGATGGGGTTGTGGGGATGATCGCGCTCGATTGCGGTGAGCGTTTCGACACCTGGCGCGAGCAGGCGCGCAGGTTGCTCGGGCACGGCATCGACCCGGCCGCGGTGACCTGGGCACAAGGCCCGATCGCTGACCTGCTGGCCGTGCCGGCAGCGCTGCCCGAGGGCCCCGGCCTTTTTCGCGCCAAGGTGCCGGCAGCGCTGTTGACCCAGCTGGAACAGGCGGCCCGCTACCGAGGTGAGCAACGCTGGAACCTGCTCTACGAAGTGCTCTGGCGTGTGGCCCATGGCGACCGCACGGCCATGCTCGCCGGTGACCGCCTGGGCAGCGAGCTGCACCGGCGCATCAAGCAGGTCAGTCGCGAAGCGCACCACCTGCATGCGTTCGTGCGCTTCGTGCCGTTGCCTGCAGCACTGGCCGAGCAGTTGCAGCTGGACCTGGTGGCCTACCACGACCCCGCCCACGACATTCTGCAAAGTGCCAGCGCGCATTTCGCCGACCGCCTGGGGCGTCAGCGTTGGCTGATCGCTACCCCTGTGGATGGCATTCGCTTCGACGGCGAGAAGTTCGACTATCGCCGCCAGTGCCCGCAAGCGTGGCGGCAATGGGCACGCAACGCCGAAGACCCAGGTGCGGAACTGTGGCGCACCTACTATCGCCACACCTTCAACCCGGCACGGCTCAACCCCGATGCCCTGCGCCTGCACATGCCCGGGCGTTTCTGGCGCCATCTGCCGGAAGGCATGTTGATTCCCCAGCTGGAAGGCTTGGCGCGACAGGGCAAGCAACGTGATGGCCAAGCGCTGGAAATCGCGGGGCAACGGGGCAAGAAAATCCTCCCGGGCGAGTGACGCTTACTGCAAATGTGAAAAATTCGTGATTTTTTTGGCATACCACGCTTTCAAGGTGCGACGAATCCTGACACACTTATTGCTAATCGTTCTCATACACAATAGCAATAGCAGTAAGGAAGCCAACCCATGCCGTCGTACCTTGCGCCCACGCGCTCACTCCCCGCTCGCAGTCTGCTCGCCATGGCCGTGTGCATGGCCATTGTTACTCCGGCCATTGCCGAGGACGAAAAGCCCATCACCCTGGAACTGGGCGCCACCGAGATCAACTCCCAGCAGCTCGGCAGCACCACCGAAGGTTCGGCGTCCTACACCACCGGCTCCATGTCTACCGCGACCAAGCTGCCGATGAGCCTGCGTGAAACCCCACAGGCGGTGACGGTGATTACCCGCCAGCGCATGGACGATCAGGCCATGACCAGCATCAACGATGTGGTCGCCGCCACCCCGGGGCTGTACCTGGACTATTCCAGCGGCCCGGGCCGGCAAACCTACTCGGCACGTGGCTTCGACATCGACAACCTGATGTATGACGGCATCCCCAGCGGTTATCAGGGCTGGACTGTCGGCGCTCAACCGAACCTGGCGATGTTCGACCGGGTCGAGATCGTGCGCGGTGCCACAGGTCTGGTCACCGGCTCCGGCAACCCGTCGGCGGCTATCAACCTGGTGCGCAAACGCCCGCTGGCGGAGCAGAAGGTCACCCTCACTGGTGCCGCCGGCAGCTGGGACAACTACCGCGGCGAACTCGACGCCTCCAGCCCGCTCAACGACAGCGGCACCGTGCGCGGGCGCGTGGTGGCTTCTTACCGCGACGCCAACAGCTTCATCGATGACGTGGAAGAAGACCACGGTCTGTTCTACGCCGTGACCGAGGCCGACCTCACCGACGACACCACCCTGACTGTCGGTTTCTCGCACCAGAAGGACAAGACCAACTACTTCTGGGGCGCCATGCCCACGGCGCTGGACGGCCACCACATGGACTTCTCGCGCTCCTACAACCCAGGCACCGACTGGGAGAACAAGGACCAGGAGATCAACACCGTGTTCGCCGAGGTGCGCCAGCGCCTGGCCAATGACTGGTCGCTGCAGGTCAACGCCAACTATTCCGAACAGGATGCGGTATTCACTGGCTCCTACCAGTCGCGCTGGGCCGGCCTGCAAGCGCCCCTGTCGCGCACCGTCTACCAGTCCAAGCACCAGGAAAACCAGGCCGGCGTGGACGGTTTCCTCAGCGGCCCGTTCCAGGCCTTCGGCCGCACGCACGAGCTGGTGGTCGGCGCCAGCAAGCGTATCTATGACATGGACACGCGCAACTACAGCCCGTATGACATGAACTGGCCGTTGAACGGCGGCAAGCCCAACTTCGTGCACACCGACAACACCCGCGAAGTCACCACCCAGGAAGGCGTGTACCTGACCACCCGCCTGAGCCTGGCCGACCCGCTCAAGCTGATCCTCGGCGGGCGCCTGGACTGGTACGACTACGACAACAAGGAAAGCGCCACTGCCGACTACAAGGTCACGCGAAACGTCACCCGCTATGCCGGCCTGATCTACGACCTCGACGAGCATCACTCGGTCTACGTCAGCTACAGCGACATCTTCAACCCGCAAAGCTACAAGGACGCCTCGGGGAGCCCGATCAAGCCGATCGACGGCAAGAACTACGAAATCGGGGTCAAGGGTGAATACTTCGACGGCGCGCTCAATGCCAGCATCGCGCTGTTCCGCATCGACCAGGAAAACCGCGCCGTCGCGCAGACCGACTTGAGCGGCTGCAGCGACCCGACCAACTGCTACGTCGCCTCCGGCGAAGTGCGCAGCCAGGGTATCGACCTGGAATTGCAAGGTGCGCTGACGCCGAACTGGCAGGTCGGTGCCGGCTACACCTACGCCCGCGTGCACACCCTCAAGGACGCCGCCAACCCGGCCAACGAGAACCAGCGCTTCGACACCGACACGCCGGAGCACATGTTCAAGCTGTCGACCACCTACCGCCTGCAGGGCCCGCTGGAAAAAGCTCGCATTGGCGGCAACGTCACCTGGCAGAGCCGCATCTACAACGACTTCACCGTCGCCGACGGCAGCGAGTACCGCCTGGTCCAGGGCTCCTACGCGATCACCAACCTGATGGCCGGCTACCAGGTCAACCAGAACCTCGACCTGCAGCTGAACGCCAACAACGTGTTCGACCGCAAGTACTACTCCGCCGTCGCAGGCTCCGTGGACTACGCCGGCGACACCTGGGGCACCCCTCGCAACCTGATGCTGACCGCCAAGTACAGCTTCTGAGCACTATCGCTTGACCGAGCGCAGGGACGCGCTATTTCGTCATGGCACACTGATCGCCGGCCTTCGCCAATCAGTCATCCAACCCTGGAAGCCGCCATGCTCATCCGCCCCGAAACACCCGCCGACTGCCCCACCATCAGCCACCTGACCTTGCAGGCCTTCACCGACCACCCTCATCACGCCCCCGGCCAGGCGCCTACCGAGCACCTGATCATCGAACGCTTGCGCGCCAATGGCGCACTGACGCTGTCGCTGGTGGCGGAAGATGAGGGTGGGATCGTTGGGCAGGTCAGTGTTTCGCCTGTCAGGATCGATGGGCAAGACCTCGGCTGGTATGGCCTGGGGCCGATTGCTGTAGCGCCGGACAGGCAGGGGCAAGGGATCGGCGCGGCCTTGATGCGTGAGGCGCTGGACAGCATGCGCGAGCAAGGTGCCGCAGGACTGGTGTTGCTCGGCGAGCCGGACTATTACCAGCGCTTTGGTTTCAAGGCGTATGCGCAGTTGAGTTACCCCGGTGTGCCGCCGGAGTACTTCATGGCGTTGCCATTTGCAGGGGATGTTCCTGCTGGCAGCGTGGCGTACGACCCAGCCTTTGGCTGAGCCTTCACCGGCCCTATCGCCGGCAAGCCGGCTCCCACAGGGATCTCTGCAAATCTTGAAGGTTGCGCAGTACCTGTGGGAGCCGGCTTGCCGGCGATAGGGCCGGTAAGCCAGGCCACAAGATTCCGCACTGTACCGTACCATGCGGTACAGTACAGAATCAGCCAAACAACTTCGCCAGATACCCCAGCTTCTTCTTGTACGACCGCCGCGCCTCCAGCGCCTGCTCCATGCTCACCGGCAAGAACCGCGCCTGCTGGTTCGGCTGCATCTGCCCGACCAGGTCCAGGTCGGCACTGATCACCGTGCCGATCATGGCATAGCCCCCACCCGACACCGCATCGCGGTGCAGAATGATGGGCTCGAGCCCGGCCGGCACCTGGATCGAGCCAATCGGGTAGCAGCTGTCGACGATGTTCGACGGATCCGACCCGGCCCCAAACGGCTGCTCGCGCGGCTGAAAGCTCAGCGCATCGCCGCCCTTGTAGCGGTAACCGATGCGGTCGGCTTCGGACCCGACCGTCCAGGCATCAGTGAAGAAACTCTGCGCCGCCGCCTCGCTCAGGCGGTGGAAGTACAACCCCGGCACCACCCGCAATACCACCTCCCCACCCAGTGCCTGGCGCAGCGCCATGGGCAGGCTGGCCCCTGCGCGGGTCTTGCCGCTGGGCTGGCCAACCGGCAGCACGTCACCTGCCATCAGCTTGCGCCCGTGATAGCCACCGAGTGCGCCCAACGCATAGGTCGACCGGCTGCCCAGCACCTCGGGCACATCGATGCCGCCGGCCACCGCCAGGTACGCCCGCGCCCCCGCCTTGGGGAAGCCGAAACGCAGCACCTGCCCTGCCCTCACCGCAAACGCGGTGTACGGGTGCTGCTCACGCCCATCGAGCAGCACCGGCATCTGCGCACCACACACCGCCACCAGAGCATCGTGCTGAAACTCCAGCTCCGGCCCCACCAACGCGCATTCCAGACCGGCAGCGCCTGGCGCGTTGCCCACCAGATGGTTGGCGGCGCGCAGGGCATACTGATCGAGTGCGCCGGAAGGGGGAATGCCCAGGTGATAGAAGCCTTCGCGGCCAAGGTCCTGCACCGAGGTGGCCAGGCCAGGTTTGAGCACCTTGATCATGCCAACGCCTCCTGCAACGACTTGGGATAGCCGACGGGGTCGGCGAGAAACGCATCCAGGGAAAACTCCACCGGGCGGATACGCAGGTCGAAGCGCCCGTCCTCGACGTCTGTCACCGCCTGGTCGTAGGTCCGGCGGTCGATGGGTTTGAACTGCACGATATCGCCCGGGCGGAAGAACACCATGTGGTCCTTCAGGTAGGCCAGGGTCTGCTGCGGGTCGTAGATCGGTGCTGGGGTGACGCCGAACATCTGGTAACCGCCCGCGCCCCGCACCGAGTAGATGCAGCCGAAACAGCCGCCATGGCCCAGGGTCAGCTTGGGTGTGTCGGTACGCGGGCGCAGGTACTTGGGCACCTGCAACTGGCGCTCGCGCTCGACCATCTGGAACATGAACGGCAAACCGGCGACGAAGCCGACCATCGACACGAACCACGGCGCCCCGCTGTGCGCGGCAATGAACGCGTCGACATCGGCCAGGCCGTTGACCCGCGCGGCGTATTCCAGGTCGGTGCTCTGCGGGTCCTGATGGCGGTCCCGAAACCGCATCAGGGTTTCATGGGTCCAGGGGTCGTTGTACAGCACCGGGATCTCGATGATCCGCGTGCTCAGCGAACGCTCGGCCACCGCTTGCGCCTCGGCGCCGCGCACGGCTTCAAGCAGGGCTTCGGGGGCGATACGGTCAGGGTCGAAACGAATCTGGAACGAGGCGTTGGCCAGGCACACGTCGAGCACGCCCTCCAGCGCCAGGCGCTCGACTGCGCGGGTGACCGCCAGCCCCTTGAAGAAGGCTTCCAGCGACATGCTTTCGCTGACCTCGGCGAACAGGTGCTCGTCGGCACCGAAGCTGTAGCGGATCGGGGTTGTGGCAAGCGGCTCGGCCATGTCTGCTCCTTTTCTTGGAATCTTTATCGGTATGGCAGGCAAAAACAATGCGGTGCAGCGGATGTCGCCTAACGCGGCGTGCGCACCTTGATGCCAGCGTTGTCCAGCGCCGTGCGCGTGGCCTCGACCAGATCGAGGGCGCCTGGCGTGTCGCTGTGCAGGCAGATGGAATCGAACTCGATTGCCAGGTCCTGCCCTTCGACAGTACGCACCACGCCTTCCTGGCAGGCCCGCAGCACCCGCTCGGCGACCCGTTGCGGCTCGTAGCCACGCACGTTGCGGGTGAACACGATGGAGCCGCTCAGGTCGTACTCGCGGTCCGCGTAGAACTCGCGGACCACCGGCTGGCCAAGTTCCTGGGCGATACGGCAGATCACCGAGCCCGGCATGCAGTACAACAGCAGCTCCGGTTCGATCACTCGCAGGTTTTCCACCAGCAGCCGCGCGGCCTCTTCATCGCGGGCCAGGTGCATGTACAGCGCGCCGTGCGGCTTGATGTGCTGCAGGCTGACGCCCTGGGCACGGGCGATTTCCCGCAGCGCCCCCAGTTGGTAGAGCATGTCGTCGACCAGCTCCTGGGCCGGCGCGTTGATGTGCCGGCGGCCGAAGCCGACCAGGTCACGAAAGCCAGGGTGCGCACCCACCGCCACGCCAAGCGCCTTGGCCCGCTCGACCGTGCGGCGCATGGTGCCGGGGTCGCCGGCGTGGAAGCCGGTGGCGATGTTGGCCGAGCTGATGAAGGCCATCAGTTCGTTGTCGACGCCATCACCGATGGTCCACGGGCCGAAGCCCTCGCCCATGTCCGAATTGAAATCCACCGCCTGCATGTCTATCTCCTGGTGCTTGTGGCTGCATGAAGGTCACGTTAGATTCTCCCCACCCCCTTGGGAAGATCTATAAACAGATAGGGTGTCTTCGGAAAAACAGATACCCAGGAGTTGCCCGTGTCATTGACCTTGCGCCAGGTTCGCTACTTCGTCGCCACTGCCGAGATCGGCCAGATCTCCCAGGCGGCGATCCACCTCAATATCTCCCAGTCGGCGGTGACCACTGCGATCAAGGAACTGGAAGCGATGCTGGGCGTGCTGCTGTTCCAGCGCTCCCCGCAGGGCATGAACCTGACCGATGCCGGCCGGCACTTTCTCAATCGCGCCTACGTGATTCTGCGCAGCGTCGACGATGCGCTGAACAGCCCGCTGCCGGACGTGCGCGCCAGTGGCCTGCTGCGCCTGGCGGCCAGCTACACGGTGATCGGCTACTTCCTGCCGCACCATTTACAGCGCCTGGAGCACTGGCACCCCGATGTGACCTTGCAGGTGCACGAACAGGAGCGCAGCGCCATCGAACAAGGTCTGCTGGACGGCCGCTTCGACATGGCGGTGGTGCTCACCGCCAACCTCACCCACCCGGACATCGTCTCGGAAACCCTGTTCAACTCCGAACGCCGCCTGTGGCTGCCAAGCCATCACCCGCTGTGCGAACGCTCGGCCGTGAGCCTCGCCGATGTCGCCCGCGAGCCCTTCATCCTGCTCACCGTGGACGAGGCCGAGCAAAGCGCCATGCGCTACTGGGAGCAGGCCGGCCAACGCCCCAGCGTGCGCGTGCGCACCAGCTCGGTGGAAGCGGTGCGCAGCATGGTCGCCAATGGCAGCGGCGTGGCGATCCTCTCGGACCTGGTGCACCGACCCTGGTCGCTGGAAGGCAAGCGCATCGAGACCGTGACCATCAGCGACCCGGTGACGCCGATGAGCGTGGGCCTGGCCTGGCACCGCGAGCGGGCCTTCAGCCCGGCCATGCAGGCGCTGCGCAACTACTTCCATGATGCGTTCCTGGCGCCGCAGCAGCTTTCTGCTCGGCGCTGAACCGATCACGCAGCTGGCAGGCCAGTGACCCACGGCAGCCGAGCCTTTAGACTTGCCGCTTTTTTCCTGCAAGAGAGCCAGCCATGCGCATTACCAGCCCCCGTGCCGCCACCACCTGCGGCTTGGCGGCGATCCTGTTGTGGAGTACCGCCAGCGGCCTGATCCGCAGTGTCAGCGAGCACTTCGGCCCGATTGGCGGCGCCGCGCTGATCTACACCCTGGGCGCTGCCCTGTTGGTGATGCTGCTGGGCCGCCCGCGCCTGCGCCATGCCTCGCGCTTCTACCTGCTCAGTGGTTCGGCGCTGTTCATTGCCTACGAGATCTGCCTGTGCCTGGCCCTGGGTTACGCCGTGAGCCGTACGCAGGCGATCCAGCTGGTGGTGGTCAACTACTTGTGGCCAAGCCTGACGGTACTGTTGGCGATCTTCATGAACCGCCAGCCGGCGCGCTGGCTGATCGTGCCCGGCACCGCCATTGCCCTGCTGGGCATCCTGTGGGTGGTGAGCACCGATGGGCTTTCGCTGGACAGCATCGCCAGCAAGGTTGCCTCCAACCCGCTGAGCTACAGCCTGGCGGCGGCGTGTGCGATCACCTTCGCGTTGTACTGCAACGTGACTCGGCGCTATGCCAATGGGCAAAGCCATGTGGTGCTGTTCTTTCTGCTGACTGCTGGTGTGCTGTGGGTGAAATACCTGTTCAGCAGCGAAGCGCTGCCGCCCTTCTCTTTGCCCCACAGCCTGCAGTTGCTGGCGGCAGCGGTGGGCATGGCGGGTGGGTATGCGCTGTGGAACATCGGCATTCTGCGCGGCAATCTGACGTTGCTGGCGACTGCTTCGTATGCGGCACCGGTGTTGTCGTCGGCATTTGCGGCTGCGTGGCTTGGGGCGCAGCTGGGGTTGCAGTTCTGGCAGGGGGCGGTGTTGGTGACTGCGGGATCGTTGTTGTGCTGGCAGGCGACTCGGGGTTGAAGGCCTGTCACCACATTTTTGGCGTCCGTGAGATCGAGCGCCGCCCGCGCGGCGCATCGCGGATGAATCCGCTCCTACATTTGTTGCAACGTACCTATGCCTGATAGGCCATGGTTGCCTGCTTTGTGGGTACGACACGATATCTCGGGGGGCGCCAAAAGGCGGACAACCATGGCCTGACAGACCGTGGCACGTTGCAACAAATGTAGGAGCGGATTCATCCGCGATGCGCCGCGCGGGCGGCGCTCGATCTCATAGGCAATGCAAAACCCCCTTCCTATCACGACAAACTTCGCCCCCAACCGAACATTCCACCCCCCGCGCCGTCATAACTTGAGCCAATGCCGACCCGCAGCGAGGACGCGAGATGACCCAGCCCGACCCGTCATACGTCAAATGGCTCGAAGACCGCTCCATGCTCAAGGCTTCCCAGGAGCGGGCGCGCTTGTACTCCGGTCAGTCACGCCTGTGGCAGAACCCCTACGCCGAAGCCCAGCCACGCCGCGCCACGGAAATCGCCTCGGTGTGGCTGACCGTCTACCCCGACGCGATCATTGCGCCTGAAGGCGACTCGGTGCTGTCTGCCTTGGGTCACGAATCTTTGTGGAAACGCCTGTCGGACATCGGCGTGCAAGGCATCCACACCGGCCCGATCAAGCAGTCCGGCGGCGTGCGCGGGCGCGATTTCACCCCCAGCGTGGACGGCAACTTCGACCGCATCAGTTTCGACATCGACCCGCTCTACGGCAGCGAGCAGGACTTGGTGCAGATGAGCCGCATGGCCGCCGCGCACAATGCCGTGACCATCGACGACCTGATCCCCTCGCACACCGGCAAGGGCGCCGACTTCCGCCTGGCCGAACTGGCCCACGGCGCCTACCCCGGGCTCTATCACATGGTCGAGATCCGCGAGGAGGACTGGCCGTTGCTGCCCGACGTGCCCCCTGGGCGCGATGCGGTCAACCTGCTGCCGGCCCAGTGCGACCAACTCAAGGCCCACCACTACATCGTCGGCCAGCTGCAACGGGTGATCTTCTTCGAGCCGGGGGTCAAGGAAACGGACTGGAGCGTGACAGCGCCGATCACCGGAGTCGATGGCAAGACCCGGCGCTGGGTCTACCTGCATTACTTCAAGGAGGGCCAGCCGTCGCTCAACTGGCTCGACCCCAGCTTCGCCGCCCAGCAGATGATCATCGGCGACGCCTTGCACGCGCTGGACTGCCTGGGCGCGCGCGGTCTGCGCCTGGATGCCAATGGTTTTCTCGGGGTGGAAACCCGCGCCAGTGGCACCGCCTGGTCGGAGAGCCATCCGCTGTCGATCGTCGGCAACCAACTGATCGGCGGCATGATCCGCAAGGCCGGCGGCTTCAGTTTCCAGGAGCTGAACCTGACCCTGGACGACATCGCGCAGATGTCCAAGGGTGGCGCCGATCTGTCCTACGACTTCATCACCCGCCCGGCCTACCAGCATGCCCTGCTGACCGGCGACACCGAGTTCCTGCGCCTGATGCTCAAGGAAATGCACAACTTTGGCATCGACCCGGCATCGTTGATCCATGCCCTGCAGAACCACGACGAACTGACCGTCGAGCTGGTGCATTTCTGGACCCTGCATGCCCACGACATGTACCTGTACAAGGGCCAGACCCTGCCCGGCGGCATCCTGCGCGAGCACATTCGCGAAGAGATCTACGAGCGGCTGTCCGGCGAGCATGCGCCGTACAACCTGCGCTTCGTCACCAACGGCATCGCCTGCACGACCGCCAGCCTGATCACCGCAGCGCTGGGCATCCGCGACCTGGAGCAGATTGGCGCGGCCGAGATCGAGCAGATCCAGAAGGTGCACCTGCTGCTGGTGATGTACAACGCCATGCAGCCTGGCGTGGTGGCGCTGTCCGGGTGGGACCTGGTCGGTGCCCTGCCGCTGCCGGCCGAGGCGGTGGCCGAGCGCATGCTCGATGGCGATACCCGCTGGATCCACCGCGGCGGCTACGACCTGGCCGGGCTCGCGCCGCAGGCCTCTGAATCGGTGCGCGGCATGCCGCGTGCCCGTGCGCTGTACGGCAGCCTCGACAGCCAGCTGGAAAACCCCGATTCGTTCGCCAGCAAGGTGAAGAGGCTGCTTGCCGTGCGCCAGGCCTATGGCATCGCCACCAGCCGCCAGGTGCTGGTGCCCGAGGTCAGCAGTGCGGGGTTGCTGGTGATGGTGCATGAGCTGCCGGCCGGGCGCGGCATACAGATCAGTGCGCTGAACTTTGGGCAGGCGGTGATTGCCGAGGAACTGCTGCTGACCGGGTTTACGCCGGGGACGGTGGTGGACATGGTCAATGAGACGGTCGAGGGGGACCTGACTGAAGATGGGCGCCTGATGATCAACCTGGAGCCTTTCGAGGCGCTGTGTTTGAGGATCGTCAGCAGCAGTGGGCATGTCTGAGACTGTACTGGCCCTATCGCCGGCAAGCCGGCTCCCACAGGTTTTGCAGCGCCGTGGACACTGTGGGAGCCGGCTTGCCGGCGATAGGACCGGTACAGTCAACTTGCTTTTAAAGCCCCAGGGGCATAGCTTTCCGGGCATTCATTTCCGTGCCCAGGAGCAACCCATGTACACCGGCATCGTCCAGGCCGTGCGCCCTCTTCTCGCTGTGACCACTCACCCGGGCCACAACGAATTCACCGTCGACCTCACCCCCGAGCTGCTCGACCAACTGAAGGTCGGGGCCAGCGTCAGTGTCGAAGGCACCTGCCTGTCGGTCACCGAAATCGACGGCACCCAGGTGAAGTTCGACGCCATGACCGCCACCCTGGAGCGCACCAACCTGCGCTTCTTCGAGGCCGGCCAAGGCGTGAACATCGAGCGCTCGGCGAAGATGAACGCCGAAGTCGGTGGCCACCTGATGGCCGGCCACATCGCCACCACCGCCGAAATCTTCGAGCTGTCGATCAAGGAGACCGGCGCCTTCATCACCTTCCGCATGCCGCCGGAGTGGGCCAAGTACGTGTTCCCGCGCGGCTTCCTCGGGGTCAATGGCTGCAGCCTGACCGTCGCCGATGTCGACGACACGCTGATCACCATCAACCTGATCCCGGAAACCCTGCGCCAGACCACCTTCGCCCACTACAAGGCTGGCGAGTTGATCAACATCGAAGTGGACCACCAGACCATGGTGCTGGTCGATGTGGTCGAGCGCACCCTGAAAAACACCCTGGCCCGCGAAAAGTTGTTGTCCTGAAGGGCCCTATCGCCGGCAAGCCGGCTCCCACAGATTTTTGCAGCGACGCGGACACTGTGGGAGCCGGCTTGCCGGCGATAGGGCCAGTACAGTCAACCTCAAACGCTGCGGGTAATCCCACCGTCGACGCGGATGTTCTGCCCAGTGATATACGCCCCGCCCTCGCTTGCCAGGAAGGCCACGGTCGCGGCGATTTCCTCGGCAGTGCCATAGCGCTTGAGCGGCACGCTGTCGCGGCGTGCGTCGGTGGCCGGCAGGCTGTCGATCCAGCCCGGCAACACGTTGTTGATACGGATGTTGTCGCCGGCATAGGTGTCGGCGAAGATCTTGCTGAACGACGCCAGCCCCGCACGGAATACCGCCGAGGTGGGGAACATCTCGCTCGGCTCGAAGGCCCAGGCGGTGGAGATGTTGATCACCACCCCGCCCTGCTGGCGTTGCATGATCGGCGTGACCAGACGGGTCGGGCGAATGACATTGAGCAGGTAGGTCTCCATGCCCTGGTGCCAGTCCTCGTCGCTGATTTCCAGGATCGGTGCGCGCGGGCCGTGGCCGGCGCTGTTGACCAGCACGTCGATCCGGCCCCATTGGGCGACCACCGCATCGACCAGGCGCTTGATGTCCTCATTGGACTGGTTGCTGCCGGTCACACCGATGCCACCCAGCTCCTGGGCCAGTGCCTCGCCCTTGCCGGACGACGACAGAATGCCAACCTTGAAGCCGTCGGCCGCCAGACGCCGGGCGGCTGCCGCGCCCATACCGCTGCCACCGGCGATCACGATTGCTACTTTTTCAACTGCCATGGGGACCCCTTGTCGAGTTCGTCTGCGTGAGTGATGGGGTTCAGCCTAGCAGCAGGCTTGAGGCTGCAGAGAGCCAGGCAAGCTTCAATCAATCGATAGAAAATCTACTGCCTGCTTGATCAGCCAGTCACGAACGGTAGCCAACGCGGGCGGCTGGTAGGCGTTGCGCGGCCACACCAGGTAGAACGCCTGGTCCAGACGCAATTGGTGGTCGAACGCCAAGGCCAGGCGCCCGGCGGCCAGGTCGCTCTGCACGAAGTAATAGCTGGCCAGGGCCAGGCCCTGGCCCGCAATCGCCGCGTCGATCGCCAACGCCGTCTGGTTGAAGCGCACGTTTCGCGCTGCGGGCTGCAGCGGCTGCTGGAACACCTCGCCAATGAAGTCGGGCCAGAAGTTGTGCGCGTCGTGCAGCAAGGTGTAGCGCTGCAACTGCTGCAGGTCGGCCGGCGCGCCATGTGCCTGCAACAACGCCGGGCTGCCCACGGCCACGATGCGCTGGGGCAGAAACAGCTCGGTATTGAGCGCCGGCCCAAAGGGCGGGCGCCCGTAGCGCACGGCAAGGTCCACACCCTCCGGGCGAAACTGCGAAAGACGGTCGGTGGCCAATACCTGCAGGTCGATATCCTGGTGCTGCTCGGTGAAGGATGCCAACCGCGGGATCAGCCACTTGGCGGCGAAGGTGGGGGTCACGCTGACGGTGAGCTGTGCGCCATCCGGCCGCAGCGCCTGGGTGGCGCTGGCGATCAGGGCGAAGGTGCTGCGAATGTCGCCGCTGTAGCGCTGGCCGGCCCCCGTCAGGCTCAGCCCTCTGGGCAGGCGGTCGAACAGCTTGAGCCCCAGGTTCGCCTCTAGGGCGCGAATCTGCTGCGCCACCGCCGCCTGGGTCACGCCCAGCTCGTCGGCCGCCAGGCGGAAATTGAGATGCCGCGCCACCACCTCGAACACCCGCAGGGCATTGAGGGGTGGCAGCGCCGAAAAGCCATCGGCCATGAAGTTTATCTACTGAGTTCAGACCCTCACACCTTACTCGATCCGTGGGTGCTGCTGCACCAGCAGCTTGCGCTTGGCCTCGAGCTCGGCGATCTGGGTATCGATGTCCTCGATCTTCTGTTCGATGGTGTCGTGGTGCTCCTGCAGCAGTTCGCGGGCCTCTTCGATGTCCGACGCGGCTGGCGCGGCGCCGCGCAGGGGCTTGTTGGCGGTTTCCTTCATGGTCAGGCCGGTGATCAGGCCGATGGCGGCGATCACCATCAGGTAGTAGGCCGGCATGTACAGGTCACCGGTGGTTTCCACCAGCCAGGCAGCAAGGGTCGGGGTGAGGCCGGCGATCAGCACCGAGATGTTGAAGGCGCTGGCCAGGGCGCTGTAGCGGATATGGGTGGGGAACATCGCCGGCAGGGTCGAGGCCATGACGCCGATGAAGAAGTTCAGCAGCACGGCAATGATCAGCAGGCCGGCGAAAATCACCCCGAGCACGCCACTGTTGATCAGCATGAAGGCCGGAATCGCCAGGGCGAACAGGCCGACGCTGCCGACGATGATGAACGGCCGACGCCCCCACTTGTCGCTGAGCAGGCCGATCACCGGCTGCACGAACAGCATGCCGACCATGATCGCGATGATGATCAGCACGCCGTGGTCTTCGCTGTAGTGCAGGTTGTGCGACAGGTAGCTGGGCATGTACGTGAGCAGCATGTAATAGGTGACGTTGGTGGCAATCACCACCCCGACGCAGGTCACCAGGCTGCGCCAATGCTGGGTCGCAACCTCCTTGAACGACACCTTCGGCCCGGATGCCAGGCCCTCGCGGTCACCTTGTTCGAGCTTTTCGACGTGCTGCTGGAAGGCCGGCGTCTCTTCCAGCGCGTGGCGCAGGTACAGGCCAATGAGACCCAACGGCAAGGCCAGGAAGAACGGCAGGCGCCAACCCCATTCGAGGAATTTTTCCTCGCCAAGAATGGTGGAAATCAGCACCACCACCCCTGCCCCCAGCACGAACCCGGCAATCGAGCCGAAGTCCAGCCAACTGCCCAAGAACCCTCGCTTGCGGTCCGGGGCGTATTCGGCGACGAAGATCGAGGCGCCGGTATACTCCCCGCCCACCGAGAAGCCCTGGGCCATTTTCGCCAACAGCAGCAGTATCGGCGCCCAGATGCCGATCGAGGCATAGGACGGTATCAGGCCGATGGCAAAGGTGCTGAGCGACATGATCACGATGGTGGCGGCAAGGATCTTCTGCCGGCCGAAGCGGTCGCCCAGGGCGCCGAAGAACAGCCCGCCCAACGGGCGGATCAGGAAGGGTACCGAAAAGGTCGCCAGCGCAGCGATCATCTGCACGCTGGGGTCGGCATTGGGGAAGAACACCTTGCCCAAGGCATAGGCGACGAAGCCATAGACGCCGAAGTCGAACCATTCCATGGCGTTGCCCAGTGCGGCGGCGGTGATAGCCTTGCGCATCTTGGCGTCGTCTACGATGGTGATGTCTTGCAAGCCGATTGGCTTGACGGTTTTCTTGCGTGATTTCATCCCAGTGTCCCTGTGGCTGAGCCTCTCTGGCATCAGAACCGCAGGGACACTAAATAATTCCACGCTCAGCGTTTTCTCGCCGTCAGGGTCAGATGCCCTCGCGCGCCAGGTCCATGGCGAAGTAGGTGAGGATCAGGTCGGCACCGGCACGCTTGATCGCGCCAATGCTCTCGCGCACCACCCGTCCTTCGTCGATGGCGCCGGCCAGGCCGCCGAACTTGATCATCGCGTATTCGCCACTGACCTGGTACGCCGCCAGCGGCAGGCGCGAGGCAGCGCGGATGTCGGCGATCACGTCGAGGTAGGCGCCCGCTGGCTTGACCATCAGCACATCGGCCCCTTCCTGCTCGTCGAGCAGCGACTCGCGCACGGCTTCGCGGCGGTTCATCGGGTTCATCTGGTAGGCCTTGCGGTCGCCCTTGAGGGTGGTGCCGCCGGCTTCACGGAACGGGCCGTAGAGCGACGAGGCGAACTTGGTCGAATAGGCCATGATCGCGGTGTCGTGGAAGCCTGCGGCATCCAGGGCGCCACGGATGGCCTGGACCTGGCCGTCCATCGCCGCCGACGGGGCGATGAAGTCGGCACCGGCAGCGGCGGCGATTACCGCCTGCTTGCCGAGGTTGGCCAGGGTGGCGTCGTTGTCCACGCCATGGTCGTGCAGCACGCCGCAATGGCCGTGGCTGGTGTACTCGCAGAAGCAGGTGTCGGACATCACCACCATTTCCGGCACGCTGTCCTTGCAGATGCGCGCCATGCGGGCGACCAGGCCGTTTTCGTTCCAGGTGTCGCTGCCGGTGGCATCGAGGTTGTGGGAAACGCCAAAGGTCATCACCGACTTGATGCCGGCGCGGGCGTAACGCTCGATTTCCTGGGCGAGCATTTTCTCGGGGATGCGGTTGACCCCCGGCATGCTGGTGATCGGCACGAAGTCATCGATGCCTTCCTCGACGAAGATCGGCAGGATCAGGTCTTCGAGGCGGAATTCCGTCTCCTGGAAGATGGTGCGCAGCGATTCGTTCTGGCGCAGACGGCGGGGGCGGACGGACGGGAAACGGTTGGACATGACAGCTCCAGGGAATATGGACGGCGTACACCATATGCCTGTTGGGCGCCAGTGAAAAGGGTGGATGAGGAGATTGTCTGTTGCGCTGGGTGCAGTAGGGGTATTTTGCAGTGGCTGGGCTGGCCCTATCGCCGGCAAGCCGGCTCCCACAGTGTCCGCGTCGCTGCAAAAACCTGTGGGAGCCGGCTTGCCGGCGATAGGGCCCGTCAGGCCACCCTCACTCCACCAACCTCGGCGCCCCCACCTCAGCCGCCTGTCGGTCCAACCCATGGGCCTCGAGAATCCGCGCGATCTCGCCACTGCCATGCAACGCCTGGATATTGGCATCCAGCGCCTTGCCCAGCTCGACGTTGCTCAGCATGTACGGAATCGCCGTCTGCCCCGGCTGCTCGGTGGCCTTCACCCGGGGATCGGGCACCGACACCTTGATGCTCGCCCCCTGGTACGCGCCCTTCTGCTGCGACACCACCGCCACCGCATGGCTGTCGATGCCGGCCTCGATCCGCCCGGACGCCAGGTCCTGGGCCATGGCCACCGGGTTGGGGTACAGCACCAGGTTGTCACCCAGCACCCGCTTCAGGTCATTGACCCACAGGTAACCCTGCACGGTACCCACGCGTTTGCCCTCCAGCGCCGCGACCGTGGCATAGCCCTGGGGCGAGATGATGCCCATCACGTCCAGGTACAACGGTGCCGAAAGGCCCAGCACCTTGCCGCGCTCGACCGTGCGGTACCAGTCGCCGATCACCACGTCGGCGCGGCGGGTGACCACCGACTGGATCGCCGCCCCCGGGTCGAGCACGCTGGCCTTGATCTCCAGGCATTCGCGGGCGGCGATCTGCTTGATGATCTCGCCGTCCACCCCGCCCAGGGTCTTGTCCGGCCCGGGAATGGAATACGGTGGGAACACATAGGCCGCCACCGTCAGCACCCCGGGCGTGAGGGTTTCGAAACTGTGGGTAGGCTTGCACTCGGCCAGGGCCTGCGCACTGCCGACAAGCGCCACGCAGACAGCCAGGCAACGGGTAACGCGTTTGATTGGTTTCATCTGGATACCTATGCAATGTCAGGGTCAAGGATCAGGCAGCAGGGTGCTGGCCGGGCGCCAGTCTTCTTTCAAGGGCCGCGACGCCCAGGCTCGCCGGTGCGCACACGGCCGCGTACATCAACCCGGCCAGCACCAGCACGGGCATGTACTGGAAGGTCGAGGAGCCGATGGCCGAGGCGCGGCTGACGATTTCGGGCAAGGCGATGGTGAAACACAGCGACGAGGCCTGGAACATCATGATCGAGAAGCCCAGCAGCGACGGCAGCGCCACCCGCAGGGCCTGGGGCAGGATCACGTAGCGCAGGGCATCGACACGGTCCAGGCCGATCACTTCGGCGGCTTCGTGCTGGCCACGGGCGACCGCCTCCAGGCCACCCCGGATGATCTCGCTGGTGTAGGCCGCCGTGCAGTAGGCCAGGGCCAGCACTGCGGCCCAGAACGAACTCAGCGTGAGGCTCACCGAGGGCAGGCCGAAGTAGAAATACTGCAGCAGGATCAGCGCCGGTGCCCCGCGCCCCAGCTCCACGATCACCAGCGACGGATAGCGCAGCGCCCTGCCCTTGGCACTCACCCCCAAAGCCAGCAACAAGCCCAGGACCACGCCGAGGGCCAGGCTGATCGCCGTCACTTGCAACGACAGCACGAAGCCCTTCCACAACTCCGGAAACCATTCGGCCCAAAGGGCCAGCAATGCGTTCATTGGCTGATCCTCCGCTGCAAGGTCGCCGACAGCCAGCGCGAAGCCAGCGCCACCGGCACGCTCAGCACCAGGTACACCAGCGCTGCAGCGCTGTAGACGCCCAGCCCCTGGAAGGTCTGTTGCGACACCTGGTAGGCCTGGAAGCTGATATCCGACACCCCAAGGGTGGAGGCCACCGCCGAGTCCTTGAGCAGGCCGATGGCATAGGTGGCCGCGGTGGGGATGGAGATGCGCGTCAGCTGCGGCAGCACCACGTCGAAGAAGCGCTGCGACGCCGACAGGTTGAGCACGTGCGCCGCTTCGTACTGGCCATCGGGGATGGCCGCGAAGGCGCCGCGATAAACCTCCGCCATCTGCGCGGCGGTGATCAGCCCCAAGCCCACCACCGCCGCGACGAACGGCGACAAGGTGAGGTAGCCGCCACCGATGCCGAAGAAGATGAAGAACAGCCAGACAATCGGCGGAATCGAGCGCACGGTCATCACGATGGCCGCCCCCAGCGCCGCCAGCAGCGGCGTGCGGGCCATGCGCAGGGCACACAGCGGAAAGCCCAGCACCACCCCGGCGGCGAAGGCGCACAAGGTCACACCGAGGGTCCACGGCACGCCCGCCAGCAACATCGACAGAATGTCGTTCATCAGCGGTCCCTCACGGCCTGGAGGAATTTCGCCACCCGCTCATGGCGCGGCTGGCGCATCACCTGGGCGCTGGGGCCGTGCTCGATGATGCGCCCGTCGGCCATCACCACCACCCGGTCGGAGACGGTTTCGGCAAAGTGCATCTCATGGGTGACCACGATCATCGACATGCCCTCGGCGGCCAGCTCCTTCATGACCGCCAGCACCTCCAGGCCCAGCTCGGGGTCAAGCGCCGAGGTCGGTTCGTCGAACAGCATCAGCTCCGGCTCCAGAGCCAACGCCCGGGCAATGGCGATGCGCTGTTGCTGGCCACCGGAGCAGCGCGCCGGATAGTGCCCGGCCTTGGCGGCCAGGCCCACCCGCTCCAGCAGCTGCATGGACCGCGCATCGGCCTCGCGCTGGCTGCGCCCGAGGGTACGCACCTGGGCCAGGCTGACATTGCGCAGCACGGTCATGTGCGGGAACAGGTTGAACGACTGGAACACCATGCCAATGCGCCGGCGCAGTTTCAGCAACTCGGCTCGCGGCAACGGTACGGCGGCGTCGATGTCCAGTTCATCCAGGCGGATGCGCCCACGGGTCGGCGGCTCCAGCTGGTTGATGCAACGCAGCAGGGTGCTCTTGCCCGAGCCACTGGGGCCGATGATGGCCACCACCTCGCCCTTGCTCATCTCGAAATTGACGTCGTGCAGCACTTCATACGGGCCGAACTGCTTGTGGATCGACTCCAGGCGCAGGAAGGCCGGCTTGGGTGCGGCCAGCGGGGGCACCTGGCGCAGCGCAATGCTCTTCGGATTCATCGGCTGACCCTCCCTCAAGACTGTTGGTCATCGACCAGCGGCGTGCTCGACAGCTTGATCGCGCCATGGGCAGTGATCAGCACCTGTTCCTCCAGCTTCACGCCTTCGCGCCCGCCGCGTTCGCCGATGTAGCTTTCCACCGAGACAACCATGTTTTCCTGGAACAATCCGTCATAGCCCCACTCGGCGAAGTCCACCGCGTAGGCCACGCTGGGGTATTCGTCGACCAGGCCGACGCCGTGCAGCATCATCATGTAGCGGTTGTGCTCGTACTTGCCGGGCACCGGCCAGCAGCGTTCGGCGAACTCGCGAAACGACAGGCCCGGGCGCAGCAGGTCGAGGTTGTGGCTGATCTGCTGCGAGGCGACGTCGAGCAGTTGGCGCTGGGCGGCGGTCACCGGCTTGCCGGGGCAGACGAAGCTGCGCGAGATGTCCGACAGGTAGCCACCGGGGCCGACCATGTCGGTGTCGAAGCAGACCATTTCCCCGGCTTCGATGACCTTGTCGGTGGCGTCCTGGAACCAGGGATTGGTGCGCGACCCGGAACTGAGCAGGCGGCTCTCGGCCCATTCGCCGCCCTGGGCCACGTTGGTGCCGTGGAGGATGCTCCACAACTGGTTCTCGGTGATGCCCGGCCGCAGGCTGGCACGCATGCGGGCAATGGCCAGATCGCAGACGGCCATCGACACCTGGTGGCTGGCGACCTCCTCGGCCGACTTGATCAGCCGCGCCTGCTCCATCAGCGGCTGGGCGTCGAACAGTTCGATGCCCTTGGCCTTGAGCTTCTCGGCGCCCCACGGGTCGCAACGGTCGACCGCCAGACGGCGGTTGCCACCACTGTGGCGAACCATCAGCTCGGCCACTTCGGCGGCCCACAACGCGGCTTTTTCTTCGACCCGGGGGCCGGCGAGGAAGTACAGCCAGGGCAGCGCCGGGCGGATCTCGTCGATGGTTTCGACGTGTTCGCTGTTGTGCCGGCTGCTGGTGAATTCGAACAGCACCACCGGGCCTTCGGTGGGCACGAACACGTAGCGGCTGGGCGAGTGCATCACCCACAGGCCGAGGTTGTTGGTGTCGGTGGCATAGCGGATGTTGATCGGGTCGGCGAGCAGGATGCCACCATAGTCGTGGGCGCGCAGCTGCTGGCGGATACGGTCGAGGCGGTAGCGGCGCAGGGCCTTGCGGTCGATGGCGGCCTGGGCGGCGAGCAACTGGCTGTCTACCGGGGCCAGGGCATGGTCGGTAACACTGGAATCGTCACGAAACTGCAGGGATGGCGCAGGGCTCGGTTGGATACCGATGTGCATGGTTACACTCTCCACTGGATATCGTTGTCGTTGTTGGAGCCAGGGCAGTAACAGCAAAAGGTGGTGCTGGTTTTAGTTCTTCTGGGGTATCGCTGGGCGCTCAGAGGTCCTTCACCAGGCGCAAGGCGTCATAGATGGCGGCGTGGGTATTGCGCGAGGCCACCGCGTCGCCGATACGGAACAGCTGGAAGCGGCCATCGTCACGGCGGGCCACCGCCTGGGGGCGGCCGGCGATCAGGTCCATGTACTCGACCGCGCCTTCGTTGCTCGACAGCGGCACCAGCTGGAAGTACAGGTCGTCCAGCGGCCGGGTGCCGTGGTTGACCACCACCTGGTCGACCAGGCGGGTCTGGCGCAGCTCGCTGTAGTCGGTGCCGATGGTCGCCAGCAGGCCGTCTGCGGTCTTGCTCACCGCTTTCAGGCGCCAGGTCACGGTAAAGGTCGTGTCCAGCTGCTGCAGCGCACGCATGTAGGGCACCAGGTTCATGCCCATGACCTCGGGCGAGAAGGTGCGGTCGGGGGTCATGATCTCGGTACGCGCGCCACTCTGGGCGATGAACTCGGCCGCCTGCAGGGCGGCATGGTCGCCGGCGTCGTCATAGACCAGCACAGTGCGCCCCGGCTTGACGTCGCCGGAGATGATGTCCCAGCTCGAGACCACCAGTTCGTTGCCCTGCTCCAGCACCTCGGTGTGCGGCAGGCCGCCTGTGGCGACTATGACTACGTCAGCGGCTTCGTCGAGGATGATCTGGCTGTCGGCCCAGACGTTGTAGTGGAACTTCACCCCCAGCCGCTCGCACTGGGCCAGGCGCCAGTCGACGATGCTGATCATCTCCTTGCGCCGCTCCGATTGCGCGGTCAGGCGGATCTGCCCGCCGGCCTTGTCGGCCACCTCGTACACCACCACTTCATGGCCACGCTCGCCGGCCACCCGTGCCGCCTCCAGCCCCGCGGGGCCGGCACCGACGATGACCACCTTGCGCCGCTGCGCAGCCTTGGGAATCTCGTGCGGCATGGTGGTTTCGCGGCCGGTGGCGGCGTTGTGGATGCAGTAGGCGGCGCCGCCGTGGTAGATGCGGTCCAGGCAGTAGTTGGCACCGACGCAGGGGCGAATCTCGTCTTCGCGGCCTTCGATGATCTTGCGCACGATATGCGGGTCGGTCATGTGCGCGCGGGTCATGCCGACCATGTCCACCTTGCCGGCGGCAATGGCATGGCGGGCGGTGGCGACGTCCGGAATCTTCGCCGCGTGGAAGGTCGGGAAGCCGGTCAATGAGCGGATTTCGCCGGCGAAGTCCAGGTGCGGCGCGTTGCGCATGCCCTGGATCGGGATGATGTCGGTGAGGCCGGCGTCGGTGGCGATGTTGCCGCGGATCACGTTGAGGAAGTCGATCATGCCGCTGTTCTTCAGCAGCTGCGAAATCTGCAGGCCCTCTGCCTTGCTCAGCCCGCCGGCCAGCACTTCGTCGCCGGTGTAGCGGATGCCGACGATGAACTGCTCGCCCACCCGTTTGCGTATGGCCGCGAGCACTTCGAAGGTAAAGCGCAGGCGGTTTTCAAGGGAGCCGCCATAGACGTTTTCCAGCTCGTTGGTCAGCGGCGACCAGAACTGGTCCATCAAGTGGCCGTATGCCTGCAGCTCGATGCCGTCCAGGCCTGCCGCCTGCATGCGTTCGGCGGCATCGGCGTAGTCCTTGACGATGCGCTCGATGTCCCAGATTTCCAGGCGTTTGGGGAAGGCCCGGTGCGCCGGTTCCTGATTGTGCGAGGGCGACACCACCGGCAGCCAGTCGCCTTTGTCCCAGCGGGTGCGGCGGCCCAGGTGGGTGAGCTGGATCATTACCGCCGCGCCGTGTTCGTGGCATTCGTCGGTCAAGTCCTTCATCCAGCCGACTACTTCATCCTTGTAGGCCAGCACGTTGTTGAACACCGGAGGGCTGTCGCGCGAGATGGCGGCGGAACCTGCGGTCATGGTCATGGCCACGCCGGCCTTGGCCCGCTCCACGTGGTAGGCGCGGTACAGCTGCTTGGGCATGCCGTCTTCAGGGTAGGCGGGTTCGTGGGAGGTGGTGATGATGCGGTTGCGCAAGGTGAGGTGCTTGAGTTGGTACGGCTGAAGCAACGGATCATTGGACATGGTCGTTCTCGCGTTCAGGTCATCAGGCAAAATCGACATTAGCCGCCATGTACACAGGTGTCAATTAATTCGACAGTGGTGTACATTGAGCTTGTCAGGCCCCCATGGATACGGAACAATGCGCCTATGAACATGACGTCGAACAACCCGGAAATCACCGCCCGCGGCTCGATCGAGAGCTGGCTCAACGCAGCCTTCGAAACCCTCAAGGAATCGGGGGTGGACGCCGTGCGCGTGCTGCCGCTGGCGAAAAAACTCAACCTGGCCCGCACCAGTTTCTACTGGTACTTCGAGGACCGCGAAGCGCTGCTGGCGGCGCTGATCGAGCAGTGGAAGAACAAGAACACCCACAACCTGGTGGCCCAGTCACAGGCCTATGCGGCGTCGATCACCGAAGCGATCCTCAATGTGTTCGATTGCTGGCTCAACACAGAGCTGTTCGACTCGCAGTGCGAGTTCGCCATGCGCAGCTGGGCGCTGCAGTCAGAGCAGGTAGCAAAAGAAATCCAGCAGGCCGACAAGGTGCGCATGGATGCCCTGAAGCAGATGTTCGACCGTTTCGGCTTCAGCGAGGACGCCGCCACCACCCGCGCCCGCTCCATCTACTTCACCCAGATCGGCTACATCAGCATGAAGACGTCCGAGCCGCTGACCTACCGCATGCACTTCATCCCCGAGTACCTGCGCATCTTCACCGGCCAGGAGCCTGCAGCGCACGAACTGGAGCGTTTCTACCAGCGCAATGACTTCGTGCCGCCTGCGGCCTGATCAGCCCTCGGTGGGCTGCAGCGGCGTGGCCAGGATCTTCTGGTAGAAGGCAAGGTCCAGCCAACGGCCGAACTTGTAGGCCGCCTCGCGAATGACGCCTGCCGGCTCGAAGCCCAGGCGCTCGTGCAGGGCGATGGAAGCTTCGTTGGCGAGATCGATACCCCCGACCATTACATGCACGTCACGTTGGCTCGCCAGCTCGATCAGCTCGCTGAGCAGGCGCTTGCCCAGGCCCATGCCGCGGCAGTCGTGGTGCACGTAGACCGAGTGCTCGACGCTGTACTTGTTGGCCGGGCGGTCGCGGAATGGACCGTAACTGGCAAAGCCCAGCAGCGTGCCCTGCTCGTCCTCGTAGCCGATCACCGGCAAATCGTTGCGGCGCTTGTTGGCGAACCACTCGACCATGGATGCGGGCTCACGCGGCTTGTAGTCGTACAAGGCGGTCGAGTTGAGGATGGCGTGGTTGAAAATGGCGAGAATGGCCTCGGCATGGCGTTCTTCGCTGCAATGGATGAGGCGCATGATTGGTTGTCTACTCGGGTCGATCACTATGAGATACGTTTTGTATCAGATAGTGGATTACCTGAGAAGCGCCTCTGCCCACTTGAGTGATGATCAGAAGATGTCGAACGGATATTCGGTTATCACCCGCACCTGGTCCTGCGCGCCCCCGGTGCTGTCATCGCCACGGTTCCAGGCCAATCGAAGGCGTACGGACAGATCCTTGGCAGGCCCGGCCTGCACGACATAGCGCGCCTCGGCATCCGTTTCGAATTCCTCGTCACCTTGACCGTACTTGTGCGCATAGGCGCCTTGGGTGCTGTGGGTGCCGTCGATGTCACGACCCCGCAGGTGGCGCAGCATGAACGTCAGCCCCGGCACGCCATAGCCTGCCATGTTCAAGTCGTAGCGCAGCTGCCAGGACTTTTCCCCAGGCCCGTTGAAGTCGGAGTACTGCACGGAATTGGGCAGCAATATCGAACCGCCGCTGCGCCCCGTATCGCCGAAGCCGACATAGTCGAAGGGTTGGTCACCTTGTACCTGTTGATACGCGGCGGTGAACGTGTGCGAAGCAACCTTGTAGGCGACTTGCATACCGGCTGCGGTGGTATCGATCGTCCCCGCCTTGGCACTGCCGGTGTCGAGTGTGCGGTACAGGTTGAAGTCGAACGTCAGTGATTGCGCCGGGGACAGCGGCATCACGTAGTTGGCGTTGCCGTAGTACTGATGCCAGATGTCTTCGAAACGGCTGGCGTAAGCCGCGAGGGTCATGCCATCGGCCAGTGTGTAGCGGGCGCCGGCGTAGTCGACTGCTGGCGTGGTGACCAACGCGTAGGTAGCCCACAGTTCGCCATCCCGGTTGGTATTGACTTGGTCGGTCCCGGAGGTGAAATGGCCGGCTTCCACGGCGAGCTGGTCGATCTCCCGACTCAGCACGTGAAAGCCGGTGGCGGTTTGCGGCATCAGTCGGCTGACGCTTTGTGCAAAGACCGGGGCGCTGGGCGACATCTGGCCGTAGCGCAGGACAGTTTCGGAAATTCGCGCCTTGACCGAGCCGCCTGCCCGGCCGTATTCAGCATCCGGATCGCCGTCATCCCCGACCGGCAAATTGCCGGTACCGGTACGCCCGCTGCCGGCATCGAGCTTGAGCCCCCAATAGCCGAAGAGATCCGCACCGAAACCCACCGTCCCTTGGGTAAAGCCGGAATCGAACCGCGCAATAAACGCCTGACTCCAGTCTTTTTGATTACTGCGCCCCTCTGCCCGGTCTGTGTTGAAGTAGTAGTTCCTGGCCAGAATCGAAAATTTACTGTCTTCGACAAAGCCATTGTTCTCGGCACTGGCGTAGCTGCTCATCACTGTAGCCATCAGCGCAATGTTGACGGTGTTGATAGACAGTATCGCGTGCCGCTCAACGCGAGCAGGAGAGAAATAAAACATCGGCCACACCTTCCTGTTATTGAATTCATGACGCCCCCGTTGTGCACAGGTGACGGTGTTGGTTGGCAATAGAAAGAGGCTCGGGCAGCGGCGCGGCACACATGAATGCCGCACTGCCGAAGCCGGCGGTGAATAGTCGACTGATGGCGAATCACGGCTGAATCAGCGATTCGACGTCCTGTATCAACGTTTCGCCAAATGCGGGCGCGATGCACTGGATCTGGGCCCCGAAGCGGGGCTATTGCTGAAGGCCGGAGGCGGCACGGCAGCGCCATGGCGAACTTTTGATAGTAGTCGTCGGGTTCGCGGGACGTGGCTGGGGCGCTTTGCCCTTATTGTGTTTGCAAGCCCACGGAATCACGCCGATGAATAACAACAACACGTTTATAGATAGCCATGTTCACTTCTTTACCGAAGCGCATCTCGATGCACTTGGCACTGACCTTCCCTATGCACTTCCAGCACCGAATTCGCTTTCAGATTATTTGCTGAATCTCGACCTTGAAGGTATTTCACCGACCCTGCTCAATAATGTGCACCTGAGCATTCTCCCAGACTCCGAGCATGTATTTGCGTCGTTCAACGAGCTTGAACAGCTGCAACGAATGCACCCTGGAAAGTTCGACCATGTGCGCCTGGTCGGCACCCTCAAGGCAGACCCTGACTACGCAGACGAAGCACGCCTGAACCACCCGCAAGTCGTCGGTATTCGCATCGTCTTGCACGATGCGCCCGAGGACAGTGTGGCGGCCGATGCCTACAGCACCCCTGCCTGGCAGGCGTTGTTCGCACGGCTGGCGGCGCACCAGCATGTCCATGTCTATGCCCAGTCGGCCGCCACCCATCTGCGCGTGCTTCGGCAGATGCCTGAAACGGTGCGCGTCGTGCTTGACCACCTTGGCACCTGCCACGCCAGCCTGGGCGCCGAGCACCCTGCGTTCACCCGCCTGCTGGATGAAGCGCACAGGCGCGGCAATGTCTGGTTCAAGGGCCCCGGCTATCGCACTTCGACCGACATCGAAGTGCTGACACCGTTCGTGCAACGCATCGTCGAAGCGCTTGGCGCCGACAAGCTTCTGCTGCAAGCAACCGACGCACCCCATGTAGGTGCCGACCCGAGCGGCATCGCCTACTGCAACCTGTTCCATCCCGCCAGCGCGTTCGGTTTCGTTCGCCGGTTGGCCAACGCCGCAGCAGAACGTTGTGGCGTATCCGCTGATGCACTGCTCAATGGCGCGACTTCCAGTGTTTTTCCCACCCCAACAAGCCAACAGGCCCCAGGTGAAATAATGAGTAATGTTACCTCCCGCGAAATCAAGTTCGACGTCGACTTCGGCGGCGAGACGCTCAGCCTCAACGGTACGGTCTTCGAGCCGGCCGCGCTCGATCGCAACCTGCCTCCAGTGGTGTTCAACTCGGGCTTCACGGGCGGCGTTTCGATGTATGGCCAACTGTTTGGCCGTGCGCTGGCGGCTCGCGGCTACCGCGTGATGACCTACGATGTGGCGGGCTTCTTCACCAACAAGGCGGTGCGCAACACCTCGCTGGTCGACGGCAAGACCGTGACCAACGTCAGCCTGGAAGACCAGAAAGACGAAGTGCTCGGCGCCGTGACCTGGGCACGCAATGAATTCGGCCAGATGCCGCTGGTTGCCTCCTGGGCGATGGGTTCGGTGGCCAGTCTGGCAGCGATTGCGCAACTGGCGCGCAACAAGGCCGAGCAGGTGAAGTTCTGGGTGCCGATGAGCTATACCAGCATTGGTGCACTGCAAGCCCTGCGTGAGGACGCCAAGGCTGCCGATGCCAGCATCGCCGCGCTGAACGCCGACGCCGCGATCCCGCCGTTCGATACCGGTACCGAGGCCACCCGCCTGGGTTACTACCCCCTCGACCCGGCCACTCAGCAGTATGTCGACGAGCAGTTGGGCGCCTACACCGAAGCAGGTGGTGCGGACCGCTGGCCGGGTTGCGCCTGGGTCAGCGCCAAATCCTACACCTCCTACGTCGCCTTCGACCCGGAGCAAGGCATTGAAGGTGCGGCCGGTTTCCCCCCTGCCCTGATCATCCACGGCGCGAAGAACTCTCTGCACATGCCGGCCGAGTCCGAGCGCCTGTACCAACGCTACCCGGGCGACGCAGGGGATGGCGTGCTGGTCATCTCCGACATGCAGCACGGGCAGCAGAACGAGGCCGACCATCCGGTGTTCAAAACCATCATCGAGAACATCGACCAAGCCGTCCGCCAGCACCTTTGAAATCCCCCGCCTGCAGCGCCCTCGCCGGGCGCCTGCAGGCGCGGTCATCCTGCCCCCGCCTCATCTACCCGCCACCACCTCCCGCAGCCGCTCCAGTATGCTGACAACATTACGGGCCCTGTACGGGCCTTAGTCATCGAATGCTCTGCGGAGTTCTGCACATGGTGCACGCTGCTCAACCCAACGAAGGCTGCAAGCGGATCGGTCTGCTGATCTTGCCGCAGTTTTCCATGATGGCCCTGGCCGGCGCCAGCGAGCCCCTGCGCGCCGCCAATCGGCTGGCGGGCAGGACGCTCTATGAATGGCAACTGTTGTCGGAAACCGGGGGTACCGTCAGCTCCAGCAGCGGCGTCGAGATCAGCACGCGCGGATTGAGCGATGTGAACGAGCTGGACCGCGTTTTCGTCCTCGCCAGCCTGGATATAGAGCACTTGCGCCCGCCGCAGATGCTGCGCTTCCTGCAGCGGGCAGCGGCGCAGGGCAAAACGGTCGGCGCGTTCAGCACCGGCACTTTCATTCTGGCCCGGGCCGGTTTGCTGGACGGTCGCAAATGCACCCTGCACTGGGAGTCGATCAATGAGTTCGCCGAAGAGTTTCCGGCCATCGAAGTGACCCGTGAGCTCTACGTGAACCACGACAACCGCTGGACCTGCGCCGGCGGCACCGCCGCCATCGACCTGATGCTGGCGCAAATTTCCCTGGACTACGGCGGCAAACTGGCTGCCGCGGTGGCAGAGCAGTTCCTGCATGCCCGAATTCGCGGCCCGGAAGAACACCAGCGCATGTCCATCCAATGGCGCTTCGGCATCCATGACCGACGGATCACGGCGGCCATCGGGCACATGGAGGACAACTTCGAACACGTCATCAGCATCGAGGACGTGGCTGACCGCTGCAATGTGTCGCAGCGGCAACTGGAACGGCTGTGGCACCAGCACTTTGGCATGACGCCGCAGCGCTTCTACCTGGAGTTGCGCCTGGCCGAAGCACGGCGGCTTCTGCGCGAAAGCAGCAAATCCATCGCCTCGGTGGCGTACTCCTGCGGATTCGTCTCTGCCTCGCACCTGGGCAGCGCCTATCGAAAGACCTGGGGCTGCAGTCCTGGTGAAGAACGTCGAAAGTTTGATAGTGAAACGGCGACGCAGTGAAGGTTCGAGTGTTTGTTTATAAAAGCGTCCTCGGCTATAGCAAAAGGTACGCTTGGCCTGTGCTCACCTTTGCCCGTGATCGGGGACAAATCCCATACAGGACACGGAGTTAGTACTGATCAACTGATCGAGCAGCGGTGTCCAAGGCTTGCTGTAGCGAATCTGCCCCCGGCACGCCAGGTCACTTGCACCTTCACTCGGACCTCCCCTCCTCGACCGATGCTTTGTCGAACTTATGACAAAGGTCGTCGATCCTTGAACCCGAACTTCGGCTCCTTCGGCGTTAATGTTTTCCCATACCGGCATTCTCTCCCTGATGAACCGGCGAACAACAATTTTGCGGAGAAAAGGCACAAGAACAATGGAAACGATCAGTTTCATCACCTCCAACCTCGGCTTGATCGCTCACTTGCTTGGGCAACACCTCTCTATCGTCTTCATGGCGGTCGGATTGGCCATCCTCACGGGCGTTCCGCTGGGGATCTTCGTCTCGCAGCATCCTCGGCCGGGTCGCTGGGTCCTGACGTTCGCCGCCATGTTGATGACGATTCCCTCTGCGGCCCTGTTCGGCCTGATGATCCCTCTGCTTTCGATCTGGGGCCAGGGTATCGGCATGGTGCCGGCAATCATCGCGCTGTTCCTGTACTCGCAGCTTCCCATCATCCGCAACACCCATACGGCCATCTCCAATGTCGAGCCTTCGCTGCGTGAAGCGGCGCGTGGCATGGGCATGTCATCGTGGCAACGGCTGTGGAAAGTCGAATTGCCGCTGGCGATGCCGCTGATCATGGCCGGTGTGCGCGTGGCGACGGTGATCAATATCGGCATTGCCGCCATCGCCGCCTACATCGGTGCCGGTGGGCTGGGCAGCCTGATCGTGCGTGGCATCGCGCAGTCCGACACCCGGCAACTGATTGCAGGCGCGATCCTGATCAGCGTGATCGCGGTGATCGCCGACTACGCCCTGGCCCTTCTCCAGCGTGCGTTGACCCCCAAAGGGGTCATCAAGCTCAACAACCTCAGCATGAAGGAAGCTACATCGTGATCCAGATTGATAATTTGAATAAAAAATTCGGCTCTATCACGGCAGTGGAAAACGTCTCCTTCACCGTACCGGAAGGCAAGATCTGCGTGCTGCTTGGCCCCTCGGGCTGTGGCAAGACCACCACGCTGAAGATGATCAATCGCCTGATCCCCCCGACCTCTGGCCGGGTGTTGATCGGTGGGCGGGATACCGCCGAGCTGGACACGGTCACCCTGCGTCGTTCGATCGGCTATGTGATTCAGCAGGTCGGCCTGTTCCCCAACATGACCGTCGAAGACAACATCTGCGTGGTCCCCGACCTGCTGGGCTGGGACAAGGGCAAAAGCCGCAAGCGCGCGGCAGAGCTGCTGGAAGTGGTGGCGCTGGAGCCGTCGAAGTTCGCCAAGCGCTACCCGTGCGAACTCTCCGGTGGGCAGCAACAGCGTATCGGCGTCGCCCGCGCGCTGGCTGCCGACCCACCCGTCATGCTGATGGACGAACCCTTCGGCGCTATCGACCCGATCAACCGCGACGCGATCCAGGACGAGTTCATGCGCATCCAGCGTCAGGTCGGCAAGACGGTCCTGTTCGTCAGCCATGACATCGACGAAGCGGTGAAAATGGCCGATTGCGTGGCCCTGTTCAATGCCGGCCAGGTCGAGCAGTTCGGCACACCGGACGATTTGCTGGCCCGCCCGGTGAGCGATTTCGTGGCCAACTTCATGGGCGGCGACCGCATCATGAAACGCCTGCGCTTGCTGCAAGCGGCGGATATCGCCTGCCCGACCCCGCCCCAGGAACTGCTCCAGGTGGTCGGCGATCAGCCGGGTGCAGCGTCATGGAACGCCATCACCGTGCTGCCCAGCGATGACCTGCGCCAGGTGCTTTGCCAACTGCTCGGCCAAGGCCGCGAATGGGCGGTATGCAAGGACTCGCACGGCCAGTTCATCGGCTATGTGCATCAGCGCGACATCCTCGCGCGCCTCATCGACAACACTGCGGCGGTGGCGTGATGGCGGCCTTCAACACGATGATCGAATGGCTTCAGGCCTACTGGAACGAGGTGGTGTACCTGTCGCTTCAGCACCTGCAGATCGTGGCCGTGAGCAGTGCACTGGCGATCGTCATTGCCCTGCCGATCGGTATCTGGATGAGCCGCCCAAACAACCGCCGCCGCGCCATGGCGGTCATGCAGGTGCTCAACATCGGCCAGGCGGTACCGAAACTGGCCTTGCTGACGCTGGCCATGACCTTGGTCGGGGTCGGTGCGCCTGCCGCGATTTTCGCCTTGTGGGTCGCGACCATCCTGCCGATCACCGTCAATACCTACGAAGGCCTTCGCGCGGTGCCCCGGCATCTGCTCGAAGCTGCAGAGGCCATTGGCATGACGCCGCGTGAAATCCTCTTCAAGGTCGAGATCCCCAACGCGCTGATCGTGATTTTCGCTGGCCTGCGCACAGCCCTGGCGATCAATGTCGGCACGGCGCCTCTGGCCTTCCTGGTGGGCGGTGGGGGCCTTGGCGAGCTCATCTTCACCGGTATCGACCTCAACGACTACGGCATGATGCTGGCCGGCGCCATTGCCACCGCAGGCCTCGCCATGCTGGTGGACATGCTCTGCGGGCTGCTGCAGCGCGCTTCGGTTTCCCGCGGCCTGCAACTGGCGGCACGCTAGGTCACAACCCACAACGACAAGAACAGGTGCTGTATGTTCGCACGCGCAATCGTCTACGCCTTGATGACCGTTTTCACAGGCGCCAGCTTCGCCGCACAATCGCCTGTGGTGGTGGGCGGCAAGAAATTCACCGAACAGCAGCTGGTCTCGGAGATGACCAGCCAACTGCTCACAAGCCATGCATTCACCGTGGACAAACGCTCGGACCTGGGCTCGACGGTATTGAGGGCCGCCCAGGAAAATGGCCAGGTCGACATCTATTGGGAATACACCGGTACCTCGCTGATCATCTACAACAAGGTCAAAGAGAAACTCAATGCCGAGCAGACCTATGAGCGGGTCAAGCAACTGGACGCTGCCAAAGGGCTTACCTGGCTGCAGCCTTCCAGGGCCAACAACACTTATGCGTTTGCAATGAGAAAGACCGAGGCGCAGGCCAAGGGTATCGTCACGATGTCGGACCTGGCTGCACAGGTCAGCGCCGGCAAGCACCTGAAATTTGCCTCCAACGCCGAGTTCTATTCGCGCCCTGACGGCCTGCGACCGCTGCAGGACCGCTACGGCTTCACATTTCAGCGCAGCGACGTGATGCGCATGGACGGCGGGCTTACCTACCTTGCGCTTCGCCAGGGGCAGGCAGATGTTGCCCTGGTGTTGTCCACGGATGGTCGCGTTTCAGCATTTGGCTTCGTCATCCTGGAGGACGACAAAGCCTACTTCCCCAGCTACGCCCTGACACCGGTAGTCAGGACTGCGTTCCTCGATAAGCATCCCAAGGTAGCGTCCCTGCTCAACAGTCTTTCCGCCACGCTGGACAGCGAGACCATCGCTGCCCTCAATGCCCGAGTGGATGTGGGTAGAGAGTCGATCGAAAAAGTGGCTGCCGAGCACCTGGCCCGGCACCACCTGATTGCCAGGTAGGCGTTGAAAGCAGTGGTTTCCCTGTGGGAGCCGGCTTGCCGGCGATAGGGCCCGATCAGACAATCCAGGTTGCCTGCCCCGGCCTCATCGCCGGCAAGCCGGCTCCCACTCGGATGTTGCCAAGCGCACCGTCCATGTCCAAATGCCCAGATTCGCCGCACTCTTTTTCACGATAAGCCGTAAGCTGTGGGCCATTTAGTACCCAGCCCAGTGACTACCCATGACCACACTCGACCAAGCCATTGCCCATCGTCTCGCCCACCTGCGCGGCCAACAGCGCCTGAGCCTGGCCCAACTGGCGGAACGCTCGGGGGTGAGCAAGGCGATGATTTCCAAGATCGAGCGTCAGGACAGCAGCCCTACGGCTGCGGTGCTGGGGCGACTGGCGTCGGGGTTGGGGGTTTCCTTGAGCCAGTTGCTGGCCGAGGACAAGGCGGTTGGGGGATCCGCGCTGCGCCGCAAGGCTGAGCAGGACACCTGGCGTGACCCGGCCAGCGGCTATGTACGTCGTCAAGTGGCGGAACTGGACTCAGCCAGTGGCAGTGAACTTGTGGAAATTGACCTGCCTCCAGGGCAGCGCATCGACTATCCATGCTGGCACTCGCAAGCCTATCGGCAGCGGTTGTGGGTAGTGGCAGGCACCTTGGTAGTGACCTATGGCGAGGACCGACACGTGATGGAGGCTGGTGACCAGCTGGATTTTGCGGTGGACAGGCCAGTTAGCTACCTGGCCCAAGGGACAAGATCCTGTCGCTATTTGCTGAATATCCTGCACAGGTCGGCGCTGGCGTAATCATCTTGAAACTCACGATAACGCCGGTACCGAATCTCATTGATGACCCATTATGCCGCAACGGCAATAGCTGATTCCCAGCGCTGAATGGGTACCTCGGAAATCAGTTTCGAACCGGCCGCTTCAGGAGCGAAGGCCGCCATGGCGTCCACCAGATTGGCGAGGCTCGGTATGGCCGAAAATGCCATGGGCAATGCATCTGCCGCTGCAAGTGGTGCAAAGATGAAGTCATCAGCAGTGACCTGCGCGACCTCCAGCGAATCCAGATAGAGCAGCTTGACGGCACTGCTCTGCCCCGCAACCGTCACACCGTGTATCTGGGCAAACCCATTCATCTGGAAACGCTCTTCCTTGATGATCTGCAAATCCGCTTTCATTGGCGATATTGGACAAGTTCTGGGTTTTCAAGCTTGCAGCGACATAAGCCGCCAGCTGCGTGTTCCAACGCCGCGTGACTTGCGGTTCAACGGCCATGGACTTCAGTGTGTCAATGCCATTGACCGCTTCAACGAGGAACGCCTGGTTTTCGGCGCCGCGCTGAAAGCTCTGGTCGATACGCGCGCGCAGTAGCGGTGTGACGAATAGTGAAACAAGGAAGTAAAGGGCAAACACACTCGCCCGGAAAAGGGCTCATTCGAACTCACGCCTACCAATGGTCAGTTCCTGGCGCGTCTCTGAAACTGCTATTCACCCTCACAACCTCTGAATCTGAGTCCGCAGGAGTCCAGGTGCTTGGTTCGGCTGCTATTGGTCAGTAAAATCGATCTTAGCTGTTGCCAGTACTGGCCTCATCGCCGGCAAGCCGGCTCCCACAGGAACTGCGTCGACTTTTAGAAATTGAGCAAGACAGTTGCTCCCACAGGGATGGCGCAAGCATTTGAATCTTGAGCAGGACAACCTCTCAACTGAACAGTGCAGATGTTGTAGGAGCGGGTCACCCGAGAAGAGCCTTTGGATGCAATGGCTTCCCTGTGGGAGCCGGCTTGCCGGCGATAGGGCCCTGACAGGCTATCCAAGGTTGCCTGCACCGGCCTCATCGCCGGCAAGCCGGCTCCTACAAGGGGTGGTGCAAGCCTTGAGATCACTGCAACCAGGGCGGCGGCGGTTCCTCGCCCTTGACCGGGCCATGTTCAGCTTCCGCCAGCGCCGCCTGGCGCCGGGCCTCATCCCGCTGAGCCGCCTCGATCTCGCGCATCACCCCGAACACGTCGGCAGCATGCTCATCTTCGGCGAACTCGCCAGTGAGCGGGCTGTCAGGTCGCAGCTCGCCCGCCTCGTACAGCGCCCACATCTCCTGGGCATAGCGGGTGCCTTTCAACTCCGGGGCAAAGCGCCCGAAATAGTGCGCCATGTTCGCCACATCCCGCTGCAGCATGCTGAACGCGTGGTTGTTACCCGCCGCATCCACCGCCTGCGGCAGGTCGATGATCACCGGGCCATCAGGACCCAGCAACACGTTGAACTCGGACAAGTCGCCATGCACCAGCCCGGTACACAGCATCAGCACGATCTGACGAATGACGAAGGCATGGTGCTCCCTCGCCTCCTCTGCCTCCAGGTGCACATCGTTCAGGCGCGGTGCAGCATCGCCGTCGGCGTCGGTCACCAGCTCCATCAACAGCACGCCATCCTGGAAATCGAACGGCTTGGGCACGCGCACGCCGGCATTGGCCAGGCGGAACAGCGCCGCCACTTCGGCGTTCTGCCAGGCATCCTCGGCTTCCTTGCGCCCGTACTTGCTGCCCTTGGCCATGGCCCGGGCCTGGCGGCTGTTACGCACCTTGCGGCCTTCCTGGTACTCGGCGGCCTGGCGGAAGCTGCGCTTGTTGGCTTCCTTGTAGACCTTGGCGCAACGTACCTGGGTGCCGCAGCGCACTACATAAACGGCGGCTTCCTTACCGCTCATCAGAGGTCGCAATACTTCATCGACCAGGCCGTCTTCAATCAGCGGTTCGATTCGTTTTGGTGTCTTCATCAGGCTGCATTCGGGGTCCTGGCTGTGGTGGCGGACATCCTCTCACAGCCAGGCACTTCCTGCTCATTTGTCTGCGACGGCCTCAGGCTATCGCCTCGCGGCTGTACTGGCCATCGACCAGGCGCAGCAAGCCCAATGGATTGGCGGCCTTCAGCGCATCCGGCAGCAACGCGTCCGGGTAATTCTGGTAGCACACCGGGCGCAAGAAGCGATCAATGGCCAATGTCCCTACCGACGTACCCCGCGCATCGGACGTCGCCGGATACGGTCCGCCATGCACCATCGCATCGCTGACCTCGACTCCTGTCGGGTAACCGTTGACCAACAGACGCCCAGCCTTGCGCTCCAGCAACGGCACCAGTGCGGCAAAGTGCTCAAGGTCTGCCGGCTCGGCAATCAGGGTCGCGGTCAGTTGGCCATGCAAGCCCTCCACGGCACGGCGCAACTGCGCCTCGTCAGCCACTTCCACCACCACGGTGGTCGGGCCGAACACTTCTTCCTGCAACAGCTCGTCACCTTCGAACAACACGCTGGCGTCTGCTTCGAACAGCTGCGCGTAGGCCTGGTCGCCGTCAAGCTCCGCCCCCGCAAGGTGACGCACCTGCGGATGACGCAGCAGGCGCTGCACCCCACTGATGTAGCTGCGCAAGGTGCCGGCATTGAGCATCGTCTGACCCGGCTGGTCATCCATGCGTGCGCTCAGCTCGGCCTTGAAGGCAGTGAACGCCGGGCCGGCGATACCGATGACCAACCCGGGGTTGGTACAGAACTGGCCGCAGCCAAGTACCACCGACGCCGCCAGTTCGCTGGCCACTTGCTCGCCACGGGCCTGCAACGCAGCCGGCAGCACCAGCACCGGGTTGATGCTGCTCATTTCGGCAAATACCGGAATCGGCTGCGAGCGCGCCGCAGCCAGGTCGCACAGCGCTCGGCCGCCCTTGAGCGAACCGGTGAAGCCGACCGCCTGGATCGCCGGGTGCTTGACCAGCGGCTCGCCGACACCCGCGCCGTAGATCATGTTGAACACCCCGGCTGGCATACCGGTGGCCGTGGCCGCACGTTCGATGGCCTCGCCCACGTACTCGGCGGTGGCCATGTGGCCGCTGTGCGCCTTGACCACCACCGGGCAGCCGGCGGCCAATGCGGCAGCGGTATCACCGCCGGCCGTGGAGAACGCCAACGGGAAGTTGCTGGCACCGAACACCGCCACCGGGCCGACGCCGGTGCGGTACTGGCGCAGGTCCGGGCGTGGCAGCGGCTGGCGCTCGGGCTGCGCGCGGTCGATACGCGCGCCCAGGTAATCGCCCCGACGCAGCACCTGGGCGAACAGCCGCAGCTGATTGCTGGTACGGCTGCGCTCGCCCTGAATGCGCGCGGCAGGCAGTGCGGTTTCGCGGCAGACCGTGGCGATGAATGCCTCACCGAGGCCATCCAGTTGCTCGGCGATCGCGTCGAGGAACTGCGCCCGGCGCTCGGGCGCCAGGCAGTTGTAGCTGACGAATGCGTGTTCGGCGGCGCGCGCAGCGGCATCCACCTCGTCCGCCGTGGCCTGGCTGAAGACTACCGGCAGGGCCTCGCCAGTGCGTGCATCGAAGCTTTGCAGACGCACGTTGCCGGCGGCGCTACGGGCGCCGCCAATGAAGTTGCTTCCAGACATGCTTGACTCCTTCAATTGCGTTCAGAGGCTCTTGACCAGGCCAGGACGGACGTCCCGCGGGGCAGCGGCGATACCGTTGCGCAGCGGCTGGCCGAAGGCATCCAGGCTGACCTCGAAGGTATCGCCGGGCCGGGCCTGGACGCCGTCGGCGAACGACAGCGTGGCGGTGCCGAAGTAATGCACATGGACATCGCCCGGGCGCAGGAACTGGGTGTATTTGAAATGGTGGAACTCTAGGTTCTCGAAGCTGTGGCACATGTTCTGCTCGCCCGACAAAAACGGCTTGCTCCACAGCTCCTGGCCATCACGCAGGATGCGGCTGGTGCCCTCCAGGTGCGCCGGCAGCGCGCCCAGGCGCAGCTCGGGGCCGAAACTGCAGGCGCGCAGCTTGGAATGCGCCAGGTACAAGTAGTTGCGCCGCTCCATCACGTGGTCGGAGAACTCGTTGCCCAGGGCGTAGCCCAGGCGGAACGGCGTACCGTCCTCGCCGATCAGGTACAGCCCGACCAGCTCCGGCTCCTCGCCAGCATCCTCGGCGAACGCCGGCAGCGGCAGCTCGGCACCGGGGCGCACGACGATCCCGCCATCGCCCTTGTAGAACCATTCCGGTTGCGCGCCCTCCTCACCCGCTGGCGGCCGGCCACCCTGCAGGCCCCACTGGAACATGCGCATGCTGTCGGTGACCGCACCCTCGGCCTGCTGCTGGTGCATCTTGTCGCGGGTGGCGGCACTGCCCAGGTGGGTCAGGCCGGTGCCGGTGACCAGGCAGTGCGCCGGGTCTTCATGGTCCAGCGGTGGCAGCACCCGGCCTTCGGCCAACAGCGCCAGGTAGTCATGGCCCTCGCCCAAACCGGCCAGTTGTACCTGGCGGGCCAGGTCACGCCCGCCTGCGATGGCCTGCAAGGCCAGCTCGCGGGTGCTGGTGACGCCGCGGATTTCCAGGGCGCGCTCGCCCTCCACCACGCCGACCCGGCGCTGGCCGGCGGCGGTTTCGAATTGGATCAGTCGCATGCTTGTGCTCGCTTGTCGGTTGCGGATTTCAGCGGGAGGCATCTGCCACCTGCGTGTTTGCCAGGCGCTGGCGGCGCTCCAGGCGGTTGTAGACGACGCCGGTCAGCACCAGCCCGAACAGCATCACCAGGGCCAGGAAGTACAAACCTGACGAAAGCTGGCCGGTGTGTTCCTTGAGTGCACCGATACCGAACGGGCCCAGGTAGCCACCGAGGTTGCCGATCGAGTTGATCAGGGCGATACCGGCCGCCGCGCTGGCCCCGGAGAAGAACCGCCCAGGCAAGGTCCAGAAGATCGCCGTGCAGGAGAACAACGCAAAGGCCACCAGGCACAGCGCCCCCAGCTGCAGCACCGGCGCGCTCAGCCAGGCACTGAGGAACAGGCCCAAGGCACCCAGGGCGTAGAGGAAGCCAAGGTGGCCATAGCGGTCGTTGAGGCGGTCGGAGCTGCGCGGGATGATCAGCAGGCCGATGATGCCGAACAGGTACGGCACCGCCGAGACGAAACCGGTCGTGAGGTCGCTGCCACCGAACTGGTGGATCAAGGTCGGCAACCAAAGGCCCAGGCCATAAATGCTCAAGGTCACCGGCAGGTAGAACAGCGCCAGCAGCAGCACTCGGCTGTCCTTCAAGGCATGCAGCGGGTTGCCGTGGCGGGTCTGGCCGAATTCGCGCAGGTCGTTGGCCAACTGCTCCTTGAGCCAGCTGCGCTGTTCGTCACTGAGCCAACGCACCTTGTCCGGGCCATCTGGCAGCAGGCGCAGGGTCGGCCATGCCAGCAGGACCGCCGGGGTGCCGATGCAGATGAATAGCCATTGCCAGCCATGCAGTCCAAGGTTGCCGTCCAGCCCCAGCAGCGCCCCTGACAGCGGGCCGGTCACCAGCATCGCCAGCGGCTGGGAAAGAATGAAGAAGCCGAGGATCTTGCCGCGATGGCGCACGGGATACCACTGGGTGATGTAGTACAGCACACCAGGGAAGAACCCGGCTTCGGCCGCCCCCAGCAGGAAGCGCATCACATAGAAGCCAGTAGGCCCGGTGATGAACGCCATGCCGACGGTGATCGCACCCCAGGTCAGCAGGATGCGGGCGAACCAGCGGCGTGCACCGAAGCGATCGAGCATCAGGTTGCTGGGCACTTCGAAGAAGAAGTAACCGATGAAGAACAGCCCGGCACCCAGCCCGTAGGCAGCATCGCCCAGGCCGATATCGGCACCCATGTGCAGCTTGGCAAAGCCCACCGCCGAGCGGTCGACGTAGGCCACCAGGTAAAGCAGGACCAGAAAGGGGATGAGTTTCAGCGTGATCAGGCGGACGAGCCGCTGCTCCTGAATCATGGCGAGGTCTCCAATTGTTTTTGTAATGGGGACAGCACACAGCCGGGGTTTTAGGGGCAGACCTCCAGCGAGTAGAAGGATCATATAGTATTACTATTTAAAACGACAAGCCTTCACATGCCGCGTTTTTATCGGTAGAGTCGCCAACATAACGACAAATAGTATTACTAATGAGGTGCCCGCAATGTCTGATAGCAAACGCCCCCTGCGCTCGGCCCAATGGTTCGGCAGCGCCGACAAGAACGGCTTCATGTACCGCAGCTGGATGAAGAACCAGGGCATCCCCGACCACGAATTCCAGGGCAAGCCGATCATCGGCATCTGCAACACCTGGTCCGAGCTGACCCCGTGCAACGCCCACTTCCGCAAGATTGCCGAGCATGTGAAGAAGGGGGTACTGGAAGCCGGCGGCTTCCCGGTGGAGTTCCCGGTGTTTTCCAGTGGCGAGTCCAACCTGCGCCCGACCGCGATGCTCACTCGCAACCTGGCGAGCATGGACGTGGAAGAATCGATCCGTGGCAACCCGGTGGACGCCGTGGTGCTGCTCACCGGCTGCGACAAGACCACCCCCGCCCTGCTGATGGGCGCTGCCAGCTGTGACGTGCCGGCCATCGTGGTCACCGGTGGGCCGATGCTCAATGGCAAGCACAAAGGTCGCGACATTGGAGCCGGGACCATCGTCTGGCAGATGCACGAGCAGTACAAGGCGGGGCAGATCGACCTCAATGAATTCCTCTCGGCCGAGGCCGGCATGTCGCGCTCGGCGGGCACCTGCAACACCATGGGCACGGCGTCGACCATGGCCTGCATGGCCGAAGCCCTGGGCACCTCGCTGCCGCACAACGCGGCGATCCCGGCGGTGGACTCACGCCGCTACGTACTCGCCCACCTGTCGGGCATGCGCATCGTCGACATGGTGCACGAAGACCTGCGCCTGTCGAAGATCCTCACCCGCGAAGCGTTCGAGAACGCCATCCGCGTCAACGCCGCGATCGGCGGCTCGACCAACGCGGTGATTCACCTCAAGGCCATTGCCGGGCGCATCGGTGTCGACCTGCAACTCGAAGACTGGACCCGCATCGGCCGCGGCACGCCGACCCTGGTCGACCTGCAGCCGTCCGGACGCTTCCTGATGGAGGAGTTCTACTACGCCGGCGGCCTGCCTGCGGTGATCCGCCGCCTGGGCGAACACGCCCTGCTGCCCAACCCCGACGCGCTGACCGCCAATGGCAAGAGCCTGTGGGACAACTGCCAGGGCGCACCTTTGTATGACGATGAAGTCATCCGCCCGATCGACCGGCCCTTGGTGGCCGAGGGTGGTATCTGCATCCTGCGCGGCAACCTGGCACCCAAGGGCGCGGTACTCAAGCCGTCGGCCGCCACCCCGGCGCTGATGCGCCATCGCGGCCGCGCCGTGGTGTTCGAGAACTTCGAGGATTACAAGGCGCGCATCAACGACCCTGAGCTGGACGTGGATGCCAGCTCGATCCTGGTGATGAAACACTGTGGGCCCAAGGGTTACCCGGGCATGGCCGAGGTCGGCAACATGGGCCTGCCGGCCAAGCTGCTGGCCCAGGGCGTCACCGACATGGTGCGCATCTCCGATGCCCGCATGAGTGGCACCGCGTATGGCACCGTGGTCTTGCACGTGGCGCCGGAAGCAGCGGCTGGCGGGCCTTTGGCGGCGGTGCGCGAGGGGGACTGGATCGAACTTGACTGCCATGAGGGGCGCCTGCACCTGGATGTTTCCGACGACGAACTGGCGGGGCGACTGGCGGACCTGCAGGCACCGCAGCAGCTGATCAGCGGCGGGTATGCGCGGTTGTACCTCGACCATGTGATGCAGGCGGATGAAGGGTGCGACTTCGACTTCCTGGTCGGGTGCCGGGGAGCGGCGGTGCCCAAGCATTCGCATTGATTCGCCTTGGGCGTGATGGTGTTGCGTAGCTCGAGCGCCGCCCGCGCGGCGCTCGATCTCATGAACAACACTCACCCAAGCCAGTGCTATGATGCCCAGCCCCGCCCGATGGATCGCCCCCGCCCCACATGAACTACCGCCAGCCCACCTCGCGCAAGAGCATGCACGCCACCCTGGTCCAGGACCTGGGCCTGCAGATCGTTTCCGGCCAACTCGCGCCCGGGCAGAAGCTGCCCGCCGAGGCCAGCCTGTGCGAAGCCTACGCGATCAGCCGGCCGGTGTTCCGTGAAGCGATGCGCGCCCTCACCGCCAAGGGCCTGGTCGAAGCCCGCCCCCGCGTAGGCACCCTGGTGCGTCCGCGCCACGATTGGCACATGCTCGACCCCGACGTGCTGCACTGGCTGATGCAAGCCACGCCGCAGCAGGAATTCTTCAACACCCTGTCCAGCGTGCGCTGGGTCATCGAACCCGCGGCCGCCGCGCTGGCCGCCACCAACGCCACCCCCGCCGACGTCGCCTCGATCAGCGAGGCCTACCAGCGCATGGAAGCCGCCCGCAGCCACGAAGAACGGCTGCAGCCCGACCTCGACTTCCATTCGCGCATCGCCGACGCGACCCACAATGACCTGTTGGCCTACCTGTGCAACATGCTGTCGATGGCGCTGCGCGAATCGGTGCGCTACTCCAACCAGCGCGCCAACTTCGACGAACTGGCCCTGCCGCGGCACAAGGCGATTCTCACTGCCATCCAGAACGGCGACGCCCTGGGCGCCCGGCATGCTTCACTGGTGCAACTGGAAGACGCACGGGTGGCCTTGAGCAAGGTGCTGGGGCAGGACCCGATCGGCTAAGGCCGCTTCAAGCCGCCAGACGGCGCTGCAGCACGAAGTACCGAGCCCGGTCGAACGCCCAGTTGTACAGCACGGTGTAGGGCAGGATGACGACGAAGAAGCCCAACTCGACCATGAACGCCTGCCACAGCGAGATCTCCAGCATCCACGCCGCTACCGGCAAGCACCACACCACAAGCCCAGCTTCGAAACCCAGGCCATGGATGAACCGCGTGGTGGCCTTCCAGTGGATACGTTCGGTCTTCACCACACGGTCCACCAGCGCGTTGTAGAGCATGTTCCACAGCATCGCGATCACCGACAAGGTGATGGCCAAGGCACCGGCGGTGGCCAGCGACTTGCCCATCACCCAGGACAACAGCGGCGCACAGAGCAGCACAGCGAACACTTCATAGCCAACGGCATGGACCAGGCGCTCGGTGAAAGAAGTCTTTTTCATTGCAGATTCCATCATGTGAATACGTCGTGATTCACATTTTCTTTGATGGAACTGATACCCGCGACATAGCTCCTATCGATTTTATCTATACCTGCGCGCTGCGCGTCCGCAGCCGTGGCTGCTGATTGGTACGTGCGCGCAAACGCAACAACGGGTACACCCAACGACAAGTCAGCGTTCTCCTTCCCCCGTAGCCTGTCACCACAGGTCGCCAGCCGCGGCCTCACCCAAAAACACAAGAAAAACCTCGGTGACCTATGAATTCAGTTGACCCGATTACCCTGGCGGTCGTGCGGGGTGCGCTGGAGACGGCGCAGCGCGAGATGACCCTGACCCTCGAAAAGACTGGCCGCTCCAGCGTGTTCAACCTGGCGCACGATTACTCCAACTCGCTGTTCGACCACCTGCCGGAGATGATCCTGCAAGGCCAGGACATCCCGATTCACCTGGGCTCGCTGATTCCGGCGATGAAATGCGTGGCCGGGTTTTTCGGCGACGACATCGCGCAAGGCGATGTGATCTACCACAACGACCCGGCCTACAAAGGCAGCCACATCCTCGACTGCTGCATGTACAAACCGGTGTTCTACCAGGGCGAGCTGGTGTTCTGGACCGTGTGCAAAGGCCACCTGACCGATATCGGCGGCCCGGTGCCGGCCGGCTACAACCCCGATGCCAAGGAGATCTACGCCGAAGGCCTGCGCATCCCGCCGGTCAAGCTGTGGGAGCGGGGCAAACGGCGTGAGGACGTGATCAACTTCATGCTCACCAACATGCGCGCCCGCCCCTATCAGGAAGGCGACCTCAACGCCCAGTACGGCGCCTGCAAGGTCGGCGAGCGGCACTTGCTGGATCTGCTGGACAAATACGGTGTGGCGCAGGTGCGTGCGTGCATCGCCGAGTTGAAGAACATGGCCGACCGGCATATGCGCGCACTGCTGCGCGATGTACCCGACGGGCACTACAGCGGCACTGCGGTACTGGAAGATTCCGGGCATGGACTGGGCGAGCTGGCGATTACCGCACACGTGGAAATCCGCGGCGAAACGGCGCACGTGCGCATCGAAAGCCCGCCCCAGGTGCCCTACTTCATCAATTCCTACGAAGGCAACTCGGTCTCGGGCGTGTACCTGGGCCTGATGATGTTCGCCCAGGTCGCGCCGCCCTATAACGAAGGCTTGTACCGCTGCGTGAGCGTGGATGTCGGCGCCAAGGGCACGTTGTGCAACGCGGCCGAACCCGCGCCCCACGTCAACTGCACCACCACCCCGATGGAAACCCTGGCCGATGCCGTGCGCACCGCGCTGGAACAGGCCTCGCCGCAGCGGGTCACCGCCTCCTGGGGGCACACCAGCGGCATCAACATCGCCGGCCATGACCCTCGCCATGGCAACAGCGAGTACGTGACCATGGTGCTGGCCTCGATCATCTCCGGCGCAGGCGCCAACCAGGTGATGGATGGCTGGCATGCCTGCGGGCCGCTGTGCTGCTTCGGCGCCTTGATGAGCGGCGACATCGAGCTGCTCGAACACGCCTATCCGATCCTGATCCACCGCTACAGCCTGATGGCCGACAGCGGAGGCGCCGGCGAATACCGCGGCGGCTCCGGCACGCGCCTGGAGATCGAACCCCTGGACCACGCCATGACCGTGGTCGGCTTCGGCGAAGGCCGCCAACTGCCCACCGCAGGTGCCGCGGGAGCACGCAATGGCCTGCTGCAACCCAAGCTCGGCCGGCTGATCCACCGCCATGCCGACGGCCAGGAAGACCATTACCTGCAGAACCCGATGCTGACCCTGCAACCCGGCGAGCGAATCATCAACATCAACCCGGGCGGCGGCGGTTACGGCGACCCGCTGCGCCGGCCGGTGACCTCCGTACTCGAAGACCTGCGCAATGGCCTGGTGTCCCCCCAGGGCGCGGCCCTGGACTACCGCGTGATCGTCGACGCCGACGGCCACCTCGACGAAACCGCCACCCACGCTGCCCGCGGCCAGCTCTGACCGGAGATCCAACATGCGCAACCAATATCGCCTGGGCATCGACGCCGGCGGCACCTTCACCGACTTCATCCTGGCCGACCGTGACGGCGGCGTGCAATTGTTCAAGGCGCCCTCCACCCCGCACGATGGCACCCTGGCGATCCGCGCCGGGCTGGCGCAGATCGCCGACGCCACCGGGCACAGTCCGGCCGAAGTGATCGCCAATTGCGACCTGTGCATCAACGGCACCACCGTGGCCCTCAACGCGCTGATCGAACGCACCGGCGTCAAGGTCGGCCTGCTGTGCACCGAAGGCCATGAGGACAGCCTGGAAATCCGCCTTGGCCACAAGGAAGAAGGCCACCGCTACGACGCCCACTACCCGCCGGCGTTCATGCTGGCGCCACGGCACCTGCGCCGGCCCATCGGCGGGCGGATCCTGGGCGATGGCCGCGAGCACAGCCCGCTGGACGAACAGGCCGTGCACCAGGCCATCGCGTATTTCCGCGCCGAGGGCGTCGAAGCGGTGGCCATTTCGTTCCTGTGGTCCGTGCGCAACCCCAGCCACGAGCAACGCGCCGCCGAGCTGGTGCGCGCCGCGCTGCCTGGCGTGTTCGTCTGTACCGGTGTCGAAGTGTTCCCGCAGATCCGCGAATACACCCGCACCTCCACCACCGTGGTCAACGCCTACCTGAGCCCGGTGATGGCCCGCTATGTGGCACGCATCGACGCGCTGTTCGAGGAACTCGGCGCGCATCAACCGGTGCGCTACTTCCAGTCCAACGGCGGGCTGGCCCCCGGCCACCTGATGCGCGAACGGGCGGTCAACGCGATCAACTCAGGCCCGGCCTCGGCACCCCAGGCCGGCCTGTCGGTGGCCAGGCCGTTCGGCATCGACAATGTCATTACCGTGGACATGGGCGGCACCTCGTTCGACATCACCTTGACCAACGCCGGGCGTACCAACTTCAGCAAGGACGTGGATTTTTTGCGCCAACGCATCGGCGTACCGATGATCCAGGTGGAAACCCTCGGTGCCGGTGGCGGCTCCATCGCCTCGCTGGACACCCTGGGCATGCTCCAGGTCGGCCCGCGCAGCGCCGGCGCCACGCCGGGGCCGGTGTGCTACGGCAAAGGCGGCACGGAGCCGACGGTGACCGATGCCAACCTGGTCCTGGGCTACCTGCCGGACGGGGCACTGCTGGGCGGCAGCATCCGCCTGAACCGCCAGGCCGCGCTGGAGGCCATTCGCAGCAAGATCGCCGAACCGCTGGGGATCAGCGTGGAGCGTGCCGCCTTCGGCATTACCACCCTGGTCAACCTGAACATGGTCAATGGCATTCGCCGCGTCTCCATCGAACGGGGTCACGACCCGCGTGACTTCGCCCTGATCGGTGCCGGTGGCGCGGCCGGGATGCACGTGGTGCGGCTGGCCGAGGAAATCGGCATGCGTACCGTGCTGATCCCCAAGGTCGCGTCGGGTTTGTGCGCCTTTGGCCAGATTCTTTCCGATGTGCGCTACGACCAGCTCACCAGCCTGTCGATGCGCCTGGACGCGGCGCATGCCGACCTGCCGTTGCTCAACCGCACGCTGGCCGATCTGCGCCAGCAGGGTATGGCGAACCTGCGCGAAGACGGTTTCGGCGATCAGGCCAGCAGTTGCCACTACACCCTGGAGATGCGCTACGCGGGGCAGATCCACGAGTGCAGCGTGGAGTGGGAGGCTGACGCGCTGGACAGCACCGGCCTGGGCGCGCTGATCGAGGCGTTCCACCAGCGCCACCAGACGCTGTACTCCTACAGTGAGCCGGGTAGCCCGGTTGAGCTGGTCAACCTGGAATGCTCAGTGATCGGCCACCTGCCACGCCCGCCCCAACCGCTGCTGCAAGGCCCGGCCGAAGTACCTGTGGCAGTACCGGACAGCCAGCGCCCGATGCGCTTCAGCGCCGAGGGTGAGTGGCAAGCCACGCCGGTGTTCAATGGCAATCGCCTGTTACCGGGACAAAGGGTGCACGGCCCCTGCGTGATCGAAGAGGACACCACCAACATCGTCGTACCGCCGGGCTGGCAGGCCTGCCTGGAACCGTCGGCGACCTACCGGCTGACACCCGTCGCCTGATACAGTGGTCGGCGCACAAAGCCGCCCGGCAGCCTCGCGCTGCCGGGCGGCTTGCACAATAACAAGAGCTGCTTGAGTAGCTTGCCTGCAGTTCCTTTTTTCAATGCTGCCTTCTTTGAAAAAGGACCGATGATGCCGACAGAAATCTCGACCCACAGCTGGGCCCTGCCCGAGCGCCAGGCGCGCTGGGCCGAAGCCGTCAGTGACACCTACTTTCCCTTGAGCCTGGCGTTCGCCGCCGAGCAACCCTTCGATGGCCATCTGCAGCGCTGGAGCACGCCCAGCACACCCTGCAGCCTGTCGCGCCTGCGCTCGAGCCGGCTTGGCTATTCGCGCAGCAAGGCGCAGATCGGCCAGGACCGCGAGGCGTTCTACCTGGTCACCGTGCCCAGCCGCAGCGAGGTGCACTTCGAGCAGGACGGCCACCAGCTCAGCTGCCGCCCGGGCGGCTTCATCGTCGAGCGCGGCGATGCACCCTACCGTTTCCAGTACGGCGCGGAAAATGACCTGTGGGTGCTCAAGCTTCCCGAAAGTGCCCTCAAGGGCCACCTGCGCGGGCACCGGCGTTACACCCGCCATTGTTTCGATGCCACCCAGGGCCTGGGGCTTATCTTCGTCGAGCAACTGGACCTGTGTGCCCGGCACTTCGACGCCAACCCGCAGGTTGCCCGCCACCTGTTGCTGGAGCAGGCCATGGCCACCTTGCTGCTGGCGCTGCAGCAGGACGAACGCGTGCTCGGCAGTGAAGGGTCCAACCTCAGCACCCTGCACCTGACCCGGGTCGAGCACTACGTGCTGCAGAACCTCGCCGACCCTGAGCTGTCGCCGCAGGCCATCGCCAACGCCTGCGGGCTTTCACTGCGCTACCTGCACAAGCTGTTTTCCAGCACCGCCTATACCCTCGGCGAATGGATACGCCAGCAGCGCCTGGAGGCGGTGCACCGGCAGCTGCGCGACCCGCAATGCCACCTGCCGATCGGCGAACTGGCGTTTCGTTGCGGTTTTGCCGACCAGGCGCAGTTCACCCGGGCGTTTCGCCAGTACTTCGGCTGCACCGCCCGCGAGGTGCGCGCAGCCTCCAGACACTAACGGCGAAAGGAGGCGCCAGCGCCCATCGGGTGCTTCCCATTTTCTTTGATGGAACTGATACTCATGGCCTAGCTCCTATCGGTTTTATCCATACCTATGCGCTACTCGCCCGAAGCCCTCGTCGCCTTTGTCGAAGCCGCCGCCCTCGGCTCGTTTTCCGCCGCTGCCCGCAAGCTGCGCAAAAGTCAGTCGACCATCAGCATCGCCATCGCCAACTTCGAGGCCGACGTGGGTTGCCCCCTGTTCGACCGCGCCGGCCGCCACCCCACGCTGAATGCGGCCGGGCGCCAGGTGCTGGGGCACGTTGAAGCGATACTCGACGCCAGCGCCCGCCTCGATGCCCTGGCGGTGCGCCTGGCCGGGCAGGTCGAGCCTTTGGTGTCGGTGGTGATGTCGGACAGTTACAGCGTGACGTCCCAAGGGGCTGCGATGAGCCTTTTCGCGCAACTGTACCCCCACACCGAACTGCGCTGGGGGCCTTCCGAAGACGCCGATGTGGTCGAACTGGTCCAGCAGGGCCTGGCGCAAATCGGCATCCTGGCCGCACAGCAGCACTACCCCGCCGATGTCAGGGTGGCGCGTTTGCCTGAACAGGCCGAGTTCAAGCTCTACGTGAGCTGCGATCACCCCTTGGCGAAACGGCCGATGCTGCAAGCGGAGGATCTGCAAGCCGAGCGCCAGCTGTACATGAAGACCTACGCCCCCAGCCTGCACCATGGCCGTGGCCAGGCCTGGTCGGCGCCGGACTACCTGACCCTGCTGGAGTTCGCGGTACGTGGCTTTGGTTGGGCAGAACTGCCCACCGCGCTGGTGGCGCGCTTTGGCAGTGGCCTTGTGGAGCTGCCGGTGGCGGGCTACCCGAGGCGGGTCGCCATGGACGTGGCCTGGTCACGGCAACGTGCACTGGGGCCCGCCGGGCAGTGGCTTTTGGGGCAATTGCTGGGGCGCTAGCGCGGCTCAATCGTTGCCGTCCTGGTTCACCTCTTTCCAGCTGTCGTCCGGGTCGAAGCGCTTCATGGCCTTGGCCAGCTTGTCACCTTGCGGACCCAGGTCTTTCTCGAACACCTGGCCGTCATGACTGATCATGAAGCTCATCACCCCGGTGTCGTTGTACTTGGCCGGCCAGGCGACCAGGGCAAAACCCCGGCTCATCTGGTTGCCGATCAGGTAGCTGTAGGCCCCCCCCGGGGCCGAGGGGCCTTGGCCATCGAGGATGCGGAAGTGGTAGCCGTACCAGTCGTCCCCCACCACGTCCTGGCCGAACAGCGGGCCCAGCGGGCTGACCTGGCCATCCGCTTCGTCTTCCCAGAACAAGCCGTCGTGCTTGCCGGGGGTGCTGAAGATCTGCTGGGCATACTCCAGCGCGCCGTTGCCGTTACGGTCCTGCGAGGCGTAGTCCATTTGTGCATCGTGGTAGGCCAGCACCGATTGCAGCGCACCCAGTTCGTTGCGGCCAATGCGCCGCGCGCGGATCTCGGCACTGCCGGCCTTGAGGTCGAAGTGCCAACCGTTGGCGGCCTTGGCCAGTGGAATGGGCAAGGTCCAATGTTCGCTGCCCACCGCCAGGATGGCCTTGGTATCGCCTTGATTTTCTATCTGATGCTGTTGGTGGTACTGCTGCAGGAATTCATCCACATCGCTGCGCTGCACGCCTTCGCGTGGAATGTAGGTGCGCCAGTCTTCACCGAACAACTGCGCCAGACGGGCCTCGTCGGCCTTCTCCGTACCCAAGGCGGCGACCAGGGATTCCACGGCTTTTTCGGGTGTCGGAAACGCCTCCTGGGTAGCGGCCCAACACGGCCACGCCATCGCCATGGCCAACATCAATGGGGCGAGCATGCTCATGCGTTTCATCGACGGCCTCCTCCCCCACCACCGCGGCGCGCGGGCGCGCTGGGCCTAGAAATGGTATGCCCTGCTGCACGCGAGGTATTCGGCCGCTGGGCGAGCGTCTGGCTGGTGCGGCCGCGATTGGCCTGGGCGTGGGTCCGCGCAGGCGAGCGCACGCCGTCGAAGGCATTGTTGCGGGCACTGCCGGCGCTGCTTCTGGGGCGGTCTTGCAGCTTCTGGCGCGCCTGGCCGTCACCTTGTCGGCGCGGGTTGACCTGGGGATTCTGGTTCCTGGCCTGCACGTTCTCGCGGGTGGGTCGGGTGTTCTGCTGGCGGTCCGTCGCGCGCGGTCTTTCGGTCTGGGTCTCACGCACCCGGTCGCGGGCTTCGCGATTGCTCGTGGCCGGCCGCTCGATACCGGCCCGGTCCATCGACTCACGGGCGCGTTCGCGCGCGTCGTTGTTGGCCGTGGCCGGCCGCTCGATGCCGGCCCGGTCCATCGAGGCACGGGCGCGGTCGCGCGCCTCGCTGTTGGTCGTGGCCGGCCGCTCGATGCCTGCCTGGTCCATCGAAGTCCGGGCGCGGTCGCGCGCCTGGGCACGCTGGGCATCGTCGCCACGGAAGGCCGCGCGCTGGCTGGCGCCGTCGAGCTGGCGACCATATTGCTGGCGGCTGAGGTTGTCGCGGTAGGGCACGCCATCGCGGTGTACCGCGTTGTGCTGCCACTTGCCCTGGTTGTTGCCGATGCGGTTGTTGGCATTGATGTTGTTGTAGCGGTTCACGTCCACGTCGATGTCGTGGTCATCCCAGTCACAGTCGCCCCAGAGCGAGTTGACGATCGCAACGCCGGTGCCGAAGGCCAGCCCCGCCATCAGCGCGGTGCCGGCGGTATACAACGGTGACGGCGGGTAGTAGGCCGGCGGCGACGAGGGGTAGGCCCAGGTGCCGTAGGTCGTGGTGGGGTTGTAGCTGGGCACGTACACCACCTGTGGGTTGGCGGGCTCGATGATGATGGTCGATGAACTGCTGGCCGGGGCACTCGTCGAACTCGCGCCGCCGGATGCAGCAGGAGCGGATGCCGGCGCGGCTTGAACCGTAACGTTCTGGTACTGGTTGCTCTGCAGGTTGCCGGCCGCCTTCGCCTGTTGCCGCAGGCGCTGCACCGAAGCCATCACATCGTCGGGCTGCGCCAGGAACGCGTCGCCCATCCGTTGCACCCAGACCGGGTCCTGGCCGAGCAGTACCAGCACCTGCGGGAACGCCACCAATGATTGCACGCTCGGGTCCCAGGTCTGCTGCGCCACTTGCTTGACCGCCTCATCGCCCTGGGCCTTGGGGTTGGCCTTGGACCAGGCCACGGCTTCGGTCACTTCGCCAGGATAGGTGGACGCCATCAGCACCTGGGCCAACAGCGAATCGGGGTACAGGGCAATGGGTGCCATCATCTGGTCCAGTTGCTCCTGGTTGAACACGGTCTGCTTGGGCGCTGGCGCCTCGGCAGCCGGGGCCGGGGCGGGAGCTGGGGGTGTGACTGGAGCTGCAGCTGCAGCTGGGGCTGCGGTTGTTGCGGGTGCTACAGGTGTCGCAGGGTCTCGCGCCAGGAAGTAGCTGGCAACGACACCCAGGCCAAGCACACCCGCCACGACGTAGAGCAATGGCTTGCGCATCACAGTTCCCCTCGGGGCCTTACCGCGTGGAATTTAAGGTTAGCAAAGGCTGAGCTTTCCACACGACGGCCATCACAGTTGTCGAAAGCCTCGCAGGGTGCACTATCATGGCCCGGGCCGGACTGCGCTACGTCAGTCCCCCAGCCTGAGGTTGCCAATGATCGATCACCTGGACCATCTGGTGCTCACCACCTGCGACGTGGAAGCCTGCACCGACTTCTACACCCGGGTACTGGGCATGCAACTGGAAACCTTCGGTGCCGGGCGGCTGGCACTGCGTTACGGCAACCAGAAGATCAACATCCATGTCCGCGGCCAGGAGTTCGAACCCAAGGCCCACCTGCCCGTGCCTGGCGCACTCGATCTGTGCTTCATCGCCAGCGTCGGCCTGGAACAGGTGATCGCCCATCTGCAGCACGCTCAATGGCCGATCCTGCAGGGGCCGATACAACGCACCGGTGCGACCGGGCCGATCCTCTCCGTCTATGTGCGCGACCCGGACCTCAACCTGATCGAAATCGCCCAACCGCTGTGAGCCACACCCCGCGGTTTGCCCTGCCGGCCAACCCAGGTATGCTGGACTGCTCAAGTGCAAGCCTTCCAGGACGGTGACCATGACCAGGCCCCTGCTGTTGCTGAGTGCAGCCCTGCTCTTCAGCCCGGCGCTGCTGGCCCAACAGATCCAGCGTCAATTGGGCGACTTCGATTTCAAGCTCGGCACCACCGCTTCGCGCACCATGGCCCAAGGGCTGATCTCGCCGAGCGCAGTCGGCGCCTTCCACGGCGGCCTCGACCTCAGCCACCCAAGCGGCTGGTACTTCGGCCAGTACGCGCCGAGCATGGGCGTGACGCCCGATTCCACCCTGCGCCTGGACAGCTACCTGGGCTACAAGCATCACTTCGACAGCACCCTGGGCTACGAGATGGGCCTGATCCACTACAGCCAGCCGAACATCGCAGGCGCCGACAGCTATGCCCTGTACGGCGGCATCTCGGTCCTGGGCAGCCGCTTTGGCGGGGCCTTGCGCGACACCCCCGACCACCGCACCGGCACCCTGTTCGCCGACCTCGGCCAGCTGCCGCTGTTCGACGTCGACCTCACCGTCAAGATGGCCCACCATCGCCTGGGCACCCCATTCACCATCGGCGACGGCAGCCAGGTCAGCGGGTTTTCCGACTGGTCGCTGGAACTCTCGCGGCCTTGGCTGGGGCTTGACCTCAACCTGATCTACAGCAACTCCGACCTCGATGGCGGTGGCTGCGAGGCCTATGCGGGCATGAATACCTATTGCCAGAGCATGGTGACGTTCAAGGCCCAGCGCAGTTTCTTCTAGCGGCCCAAATGCGTTTCAGGCCTGCGGCATCAGGGTCGCGATCAACGCCCGCACCGTGCCGGGCAAAGCCTCCAGCTCCCGCACCAGAATGCTCCGTTCCCGTACTGCCCAAGGCTCATCGAGGCTGATGGTGACCAGGTCCATGGTCTGGCTGTGCCGCAGCGCCGCCGATTCGGGAATGATGCCGATCCCCACCCCCGCCTCCACCAGCCGGCAGATAGCCTCGAAGCTCGACAACTGGATGCGCAGCGACAGGGTCATGCCCATGCGCTCGACATGGTCGCGCAGGAAACTCAACAAGGTGCTGCCGTCGTGCAGGCCGATATGCTGGAAATCCAGGGTCTGCTTGAAGGACACCCGTTGGCGTGACGCCAGTTCGTGCCCTACCGGAACGATCAGCACCAGGCGGTCGGTGCTGAAGTGCATCACCTGCAGGCCACTGGCTTCCACAGGCCCGGCGATGATGCCCATGTCGGTGCTGCCATCGAGCACGCCGCGCACGATATCCCTCGACAGTCGCTCCTGCAGGTCGACCGTGACCCCCGGGCGTTGGGCGAGAAAGCCGGCCAGCACTTCGGGGAGGAATTCGGTCACCGCCGTGGTGTTGGCGAAGATGCGGATATGCCCGGCCGAATCGGTGCCGAACTGGGTGAACTCGGCTTTCAGGTAGTCCACCTGGCGCATGATCAGGCGCGCATGGGTCAACAGCTTGTGCCCGGCCGGGGTCAGCTCGACGCCACGGCTGTCACGGTACAGCAGGCGCGTGTCGAGCTGCGCCTCCAGCGCCTTGATCCGCGCACTGGCGGCGGCCGGCGACAGAAACGCCCGGCGTGCGCCCTGGGTCAGGCTGGGTGACTCGCCGATATGAATGAAAAGCCGCAGGTCTGCCAGGTCGAAATGCATTGGGGCTCCGGTTGTGGCCGATGAGGCCCGTACAGGCGAAAACGGCGTTCAGCATACACGAACGCTGCTTCACACAAATGTAAATTCACAGAATGCCAAACAGCTCGCATGATCCATGCATAACAACAAATGCAGAGGCCAATGGTTATGACTGCCACGCAATCACCCACGGATTACCGTGCCTGGCTCGGCCGCACGGAAGAAGCCGTCGATGAGCTCAGCCGCAACCTGATCAAGCGTATCGCCGCCACCTTCGGCGAGACCGCGCCCGCCGTCGGGCAACCGTTGCCACCGTTGTGGATGTGGTGCTTCTTCCAGGAACCGGTGGCCGAAGCGCAACTGGGCAGTGACGGCCACCCGGCCCGCGGCGGCTTCCTGCCCCCGGCCGACAACCGCAACCGCATGTGGGCCGGGGGCCGGGTCGAGTTCATCGCCCCGCTCAAGGTCGGTGCCGAGGCCCATCGCCTGTCGACCATCGTGCACATCGAGGAAAAGCACGGCCGCACCGGCGCCTTGCTGTTCGTCACCGTGCGCCATGACTATTCGCAGCACGGTCAGTTGTGCGTGCGCGAAGAGCAGGACATCGTCTACCGCGAACCCAACCCGCCCAAGCGCAGCAGCGCGCAAGCCGCTGAGCCGGCTGACTGGAACGAGGCCGTGGCGCCGACGCCAACCTTGCTGCTGCGCTACTCCGCCGTGACCTTCAACGGACACCGCATCCATTACGACCAGCCCTACGTCACCGCCACCGAAGGCTATCCCGGCCTGGTCGTGCACGGTCCCCTGATCGCCACCCTCAACCTGCGCGCCTTCATTCGCGCCAACCCCGGCAAACAGGTGCGGCACTTCGCCTATCGCGGCGTGCGCCCGCTGACCTTGCCCACCCCCTTCGAAGTGGCCGGGCGTATCAGCGCGCCGGGCCAGGCCCAGCTGTGGGCCGGCAATGCCGATGGCGTGGCACAGAGCGCCGAAGTGCTTTTCGACTGAAACCCGACAGAGACTGCCTGCATGCATAAGTACGACAGCGAAGACCTCACTGCCATCCGTGAAGGCGTGCGCGCCTTGTGCGCCGAATTCGACGCCAGCTACTGGCGCAAGATCGACGAAGAAAAGGGCTTCCCGGAAGCGTTCGTCAAAGCCATGACCGACGCCGGCTGGCTGTCGGCGATGATCCCTGAGCAATACGGCGGCTCCGGCCTGGGCCTGGCGGAGGCCTCGGTGATCCTTGAAGAAGTGAACGCCTGCGGTGGCAACTCGGGCACCGTGCACGGCCAGATGTACAACATGTTCACCTTGCTGCGCCACGGCAGCGAGGAACAGAAGCGCCATTACCTGCCCAAGCTCGCCAACGGCGAACTGCGCCTGCAGTCGATGGGCGTGACCGAGCCCACCACCGGCACCGACACCACCAAGATCAAGACCACTGCCGTGCGCCAGGGCGACACCTATGTGATCAACGGCCAGAAGGTGTGGATCTCGCGCATCCAGCACTCCGACCTGATGATCCTGCTGGCCCGCACCACGCCATTGGCCGAAGTGAAGAAAAAGTCCGAAGGCATGTCGATCTTCCTGGTCGACCTGCGCGCGGCCATCGGCAACGGCCTCACCGTGCAACCGATCGCCAACATGGTCAACCACGAAACCAACGAGCTGTTCTTCGACAACCTGCAGATTCCGGCCAGCAGCCTGATTGGCGAAGAAGGCAAAGGCTTCAAGTACATCCTCGACGGCCTCAACGCCGAACGCACGCTGATCGCCGCCGAATGCATCGGTGACGGCCGCTGGTTCATCGAAAAGGCCAGCGCCTACGCCCGCGATCGCGTGGTGTTTGGCCGCCCGATCGGGCAGAACCAGGGCGTGCAGTTCCCGATTGCCGAGGCCCATATCGAAATCGAGGCGGCCGACCTGATGCGCTGGCGCGCCTGTGCCGAGTACGACAGCGGGCAGAACGCCGGGGCCAGCGCCAACATGGCCAAGTACCTGGCCGCCAAGGCGTCGTGGGAGGCCGCCAACGCCTGCCTGCAGACCCACGGCGGCTTTGGCTTCGCCTGCGAGTACGACGTCGAGCGCAAGTTCCGCGAAACCCGCCTGTACCAGGTGGCGCCGATCTCCACCAACCTGATCCTGTCCTACGTGGCCGAGCACCTGCTCGAACTGCCGCGCAGCTTCTGAGGGCCTGAACATGCAACATACCCAAGCCCTGGCGGGCTTTCTCGCCGACCTGCGTTACGCGCACATTCCAGGCCACGTGCTGGACCGCACCGAAGACCTGTTCCTCGACTGGCTGGGCTCAGCCCTGGCCAGCCAAGGTGCGCACCCGATCCCGCTGTTCGAGCGCTATGCCGAACGCATGGGGCCGGCGCAAGGCAGCGCGCGGGTGCTGACCAGCGGGCGCACGTCTTCGCCCTACTTCGCCGCGCTGGTCAATGGCGCCGCCTCGCACCTGGTCGAACAGGACGACCTGCACAACAGCTCGGTGCTGCACCCCGCCACCGTGGTGTTCTCCGCCGTGCTGGCGGCCGCCCAGGACCTCGGCAAATCCGGTCAGGACCTGCTGCTGGCGGCGCTGGCCGGTTATGAGGCGGGGATCCGCATCGGTGAGTTCCTTGGCCGTTCGCACTACCGCATCTTCCACACCACCGCCACCGTCGGCACCCTGGCCGCCGCGGTGGGCGTGGGCAAGCTGCTGGACTTCAACCAGGAGCAGTTCATCAACCTGCTGGGCAGCGCCGGCACCCAGGCCGCCGGCTTGTGGGAGTTCTTGCGCGACGCCGCCGATTCCAAGCAGCTGCACACGGCCAAGGCGGCCGCCGATGGCCTGCTGGCCGCCTACCTGACCGCCGATGGCCTGAGCGGTGCGCGCAACATCCTCGAAGGCGAGCAAGGCCTGGCGGCCGGCATGTCCCGCGACGCCGACCCGGCGCGCCTGAGCGACCGCCTGGGTGCACGCTGGGCGCTGGTGGAAACCTCGTTCAAGTTCCACGCCTCGTGCCGCCACACCCACCCCGCCGCCGATGCCCTGTTGCAGCTGATGACCCGCGAAGGGCTGGGCCATGCCGAGATCGCCCAGGTGGTCACCCACGTGCACCAGGGCGCGATCGACGTGCTGGGCCGGGTCACCACGCCCACCACCGTGCACCAAGCCAAGTTCTCCATGGGCACCGTGCTCGGCCTGATCGCCGTGCATGGCAGTGCGCAGCTGCTGGAGTTTCGCGACCTGGCGCTGACCGATCCGCACGTGGCGGCGTTTCGCGACAAGGTGCTGATGAAACTGGACCCTGAAGTGGACGCCGCCTACCCGGCCCGCTGGCTGGGCCGCGTCGAGGTCACCTGCAACGACGGCCGCCGTTTCCACGCGGCCATCGACGAACCCAAGGGCGATTCCGGCAATACCCTGTCGCGCCCTGAGCTGGAGGCCAAGTTCCAGCGCCTGCTGGCGTACTCCGGCGCGCGCACTCCGGCCCAGGGCCAGGTTCTGATCGAGCGCGTGTGGCAACTGCGCGATGCCCGCTCCCTGGCCGATCTGCACTGAGGTGACCCCATGACTCAAGCAACCCCTCGCCCACTGGACGGCATCACCGTCGTCAGCCTGGAGCACGCCATCGCGGCGCCGTTCTGCACCCGCCAGCTGGCCGACCTCGGGGCCCGCGTTATCAAGGTCGAACGCCCCGGCAGCGGCGACTTCGCCCGGGGCTACGACCAGCGCGTCGACGGCCTGGCCTCGCATTTCGTGTGGACCAACCGTTCCAAGGAAAGCCTCACCCTCGACCTCAAGCAGGACGCCGCGAGCGACATCCTCGACGCCTTGCTGGCCAAGGCCGACGTGCTGGTGCAAAACCTCGCACCGGGCGCGGCCGCGCGCATGGGCCTGTCGTTCGACGCCTTGCACGCGCGCTTCCCACGGCTGATCGTGTGCGACATCTCCGGCTATGGCGAAGGCGGACCGTACGAAAAGAAAAAGGCCTACGACCTGCTGATCCAGAGCGAAGGCGGCTTCCTGTCGGTGACCGGCGGGCCCGGCGACAACGAGATGGCCAAGGCCGGCTGCTCGATCGCCGACATCGCAGCGGGCATGTACGCCTACACCGGCGTGTTGTCGGCGCTGATGCTGCGCGACAAGACCGGGGTCGGCAGCCGCATCGACGTGTCGATGCTGGAAAGCCTGGTGGAGTGGATGGGCTACCCGATGTACTACGCCTACGACGGCGCACCGCCCCCCCCGCGGGCCGGCGCTTCGCACTCGACCATCTATCCCTACGGGCCATTCCCCACTGGCGGTGGCGGCACCATCATGCTCGGCCTGCAGAACGAACGGGAGTGGGCGCTGTTCTGCGAAAAGGTGCTGCTCGACCCGGCGCTGGTCAGCGATGATCGCTTCAGCGCCAACTTCAAGCGCTCGGAAAACCGCGAGGTGCTGCGCCAGATCATCATCGATGGCTTTGCCGACCTGGCGCTGGACGAGGTGGTCGCACGCCTGGAGCAGGCGCAGATCGCCAACGCCCGGGTCAACGACATGCACGGGGTCTGGCAACATCCGCAGTTGCAGGCCCGCGACGGCTGGCGCGAGGTGGACAGCCCGGTCGGCAAGCTGCCGTCGCTGCTGCCTCCGGGGCGCAATGCGGCCTTCACCCCGCGCATGGATGCCGTACCCGCGCTGGGTCAGCACACCCAGGACATCCTCGCCGAGCTTGGCTTCAACGCGCACGAACAGGCCAGCCTGGCTGCCGGCGGTGCGGTATGAACAGCGTGCGCTCCGCCCTGTTCGTGCCGGGCAGTCGGCCCGAGCGTTTTGCCAAGGCCCTGGCGGCAGGTGCCGATGCGGTCATCGTCGATTTCGAGGATGCCGTGGAAGAACCATTGAAACAGCAGGCCCGCGAGCACCTGGCGGCGTTTCTGCAGGCCACGCCGCAGGCTGCCGTCTGGGTACGGGTCAATGCGCCGCACCATCCCCAACACAGCGCCGACCTTAGGTTCTGCGCGCAGCACGCGGGCGTTGTCGGGCTGCTGCTGCCCAAGGTCGAGAACGCTGCCCAGGTCGCAGTCGCCCGCCACATCGGCAAGCCGGTGTGGCCGATCATCGAGAGTGCCAAGGGACTGCTGGCCTTGCAGCAGATCGCCCAGGCCGAAGGTGTCGAGCGCTTGTCGTTCGGCAGCCTGGACCTGGCGCTGGACCTTGACCTGAATACCGAAAGCACGGCGGCCCGGCAGTTCCTCGATCAGGCGCGCATGGCCGTGCAGCTGCATTCGCGCGGCGCGGGCCTGTTGCCGCCGTTGGATGGGGTGTTTCCGGCCATTGACGATGCCGACGGTTTGCAGCGGGCGATGCGGCATGCCTACGACATGGGCTATGGCGGGGCGCTGTGCATTCATCCGAGGCAGGTGGCGGTGATTCATGCGGCCTTGGCGCCGAGTGCTGACGAGCTGGTCTGGGCGCGCAAGGTGCTGGCGGCGAGCGAGGCGGCCGGTGGCGCCGGGGCGTTTCAGCTGGATGGGCAGATGGTGGATGCGCCGGTGGTGTTGCGCGCGCAGCGGTTGTTGGCCCAAAGCAAGAACTGAAGAGCGACGCTGCAGTCCTGTAGGAGCGGCCTTGTGTCGCGAAAGGGCTGCGCAGCAGCCCCGGGATATCGGCGACACCGCATACATTGCTGGGGCCGCCATGCGGCCCTTTCGCGACACAAGGCCGCTCCTACAAAGATTGCGTGCGCATATACCACCCATACAAAGATTGCGTGCGAGTGTTCGGCCCAGCCGAACGCCGCCTTACACAAATGCTGATTCTCCACACGCAGGTGATTGGTTCATCGTGACGCTCAATCCTCCTACAACAATAAATCAGAGGTGACATCGATGTTGAAGCTGACCCACGCGCTGTTCTGCGCCGCTGCTGTGTCCATGGCGAGCCTGGCCCAGGCCGCCGACCCGATCATCATCAAGTTCGCCCACGTAGTGGCCGACAGCACGCCCAAAGGCCAAGGCGCGCTGATGTTCCAGAAGCTGGTCGCCGCCGACCCGCAACTCAAGGACAAGGTCAAAGTCGAGGTCTACCCCAACTCGTCGCTGTTCGGTGACGGCAAGGAAATGGAAGCCCTGCTGCTGGGCGATGTGCAGATGCTGGCGCCGTCGCTGGCCAAGTTCGAGCACTACAACAAACAGGTGCAGATCTTCGACCTGCCGTTCCTGTTCGACGACCTGGCCGCCGTCGACCGCTTCCAGCAGGGTCCGCAAGGCAAGGCGCTGCTGACCTCGATGGAAGACAAGGGTATCCGCGGCCTGGCCTACTGGCACAACGGCCTCAAGCAGTTGTCGGCGAACAAGAAGGTGCTGCTGCCCAAGGATGCCCGTGGCCTGAAATTCCGCGTTCAGGCCTCCAGCGTGCTCGAAGAGCAGTTCAAGGCCATCCGCGCCAACCCGCGCAAGATGAGCTTCGCCGAGGTCTACCAAGGCCTGCAGACCGGCACGGTCAACGGCACCGAGAACACCTGGTCGAACTACGAAAGCCAGAAGGTCAACGAGGTGCAGCCGTTCTTCACCGAGACCAACCATGGCCTGATCGACTACATGGTCATCACCAACGCCAAGTTCTGGAACACCCTGCCTGAAGACGTGCGTGGCGAACTGCAGGTGATCATGGACGAGGTCACCCTCGAGGTGAACAAACAGGCCGAAGCCCTCAACCAGACCTCCCGGCAGAAGATCCTCGACGCCAAGACCAGCGAGATCGACCCGCTGACCGCCGAGCAGCGTCAGCAATGGCGCGAGTCGATGCGCCCGGTGTGGGACAAGTTCTCCGACCAGATCGGCGCCGACCTGATCAAGGCCGCCGACGACGCCAACAAGGCGTCCTGACCCGTCCTGTGCCCTGCCCCGGCCACCTGCCCTCCAGGTGGCCCGCCCTCTCTTAGTCTGGAGAATCCTTATGCAATCGCTCAGGCGTGCCTGGGAGCACTTCGAGGAAGGCATGATCGCCTTTCTCCTGGCGGCCATGACCTTGGTGACCTTCATCTACGTGGCGCTGAACAACCTGTACACGATGTTCTACACGCTCAGTGACCACTGGGCCTTCGCCAGCGAGTTGTTGCTGAGCATCGGCGACCACCTGATGGACTACGCCCAGGAGATGACCTGGAGCATCGCCCTGACCAAGGCCCTGTTCGGCTGGCTGATCTTCTTCGGCATCGCCTACGGCGTGCGCACCGCAGGCCATCTGGGTGTCGACGTGCTGGTCCGGCGCTTTCGCAAGCCCGTGCAACGGGTGTTGGCGATGATCGCCTGTGCCTGCTGCCTGGCCTATGCCGGGCTGTTCCTGATGGCGAGCATCAAGTGGGTGAGCGCGGTGCTGGTCGCCGGCATCGGCGCCGAAGACCTCGACCGTTACGGCATCAAGGTCGGCCATATCGCGCTGATCGTGCCGTTCGGTTTTGCCCTGGTGATCGTCCGCTACCTGGAAATCCTCTACCGCCTGTTCACCCACCGCCAGTATGGCCTGGGCCTGGCCGACGAGGCCGCCGAAGCCAGCAAGCTGGCCAACGCCGGTGAGGAGCACCACTGATGACGGTTATCTGCCTGTTCCTGCTGCTGTTCGTGTTCATGTTCCTGGGCGTGCCGATCGCGATTTCGCTGGGCCTGTCGGGGGCGCTGTCGATCCTGCTGTTCAGCCAGGATTCCTTGAGCTCGCTGGCGATCAAGCTGTTCGAAACGTCCGACAGCTACACCTTCCTGGCCATCCCGTTCTTCCTGCTGTCGGGCGCGTTCATGACCACCGGCGGCGTGGCCCAGCGGCTGATCGACTTCGCCAATGCCTGCGTCGGTCACATTCGAGGCGGCCTGGCGATTGCCGCCGTGCTGGCGTGCATGCTGTTCGCCGCGCTGTCGGGGTCGTCGCCGGCCACGGTGGCGGCGGTCGGCTCGATCGCAGTGGCCGGCATGGTGCGCTCCGGCTACCCCCGTGAATTCGGCGCCGGGATCATCTGCAACGCCGGTACCCTGGGCATCCTGATTCCGCCGTCGATCGTCATGGTGGTGTACTCGGCAGCCACCGAAACCTCGGTCGGCAAGCTGTTCATGGCCGGTGTGATCCCGGGCATCCTGCTGGGCGTGGCGCTGATGGTGACGATCTACATCGTCGCCCGGATCAAGAAACTGCCCGCGCAACCACGGGCCAGTTTCGCCGAATGGCTGCGCACGGCCAGGCGCGCGTTCTGGGGGCTGTTGCTGCTGGTGATCATCCTCGGCGGGATCTACAGCGGCATGTTCACCCCCACCGAAGCGGCGGCCGTGGCGGCGGTGTATTCGGCGTTCATCGCGCTGTTCGTGTACAAGGACATGCGCCTGCGCGACTGCCCGAAAGTGCTGCTGGAGTCTGGCCGGCTGACCATCATGCTGCTGTTCATCATCGCCAACGCCATGCTCTTCGCCCATGTACTGACCACCGAGCAGATCCCCCAGCAGATCACCCAGTGGGTGCTGTCCGAAGGGCTGACGCCGATCGGCTTCTTGATCATGGTCAACGTGGTGTTGCTGGTGGCGGGCAGCTTCATGGAGCCGTCGGCGATCATCCTGATCCTGGCGCCGATCTTCTTCCCGATCGCGATGAAGCTTGGCATCGACCCGATTCACCTGGGCATCGTGATGGTGGTGAACATGGAGATCGGCCTGGTGCATCCACCGGTGGGGCTGAACCTGTTCGTGACTTCGGCGGTGACCGGGTTGACCTTGGGGCAGACGATTCGCGCGGCGCTGCCGTGGCTGTCGATCCTGCTGCTGTTCCTGGTGCTGGTGACTTATGTGCCGTTCGTTTCGCTGGCACTGCCGCAGTGGTTGGGGATTCCCTGAGCTCTGCAGAGGCCCTATCGCCGGCTAGCCGGCGATAGGGCCAGCACAGACATTAGATCCCACCACCGGCGAGCAACTCGCTCATCACCTCGGCCAACGCCTTGACCATCACATCCGCCGTCGGCCGATGGACAATGACGATCTCGTAGCTGTCCACCTCCGGCAACCCCTGCCCCTCCCCCAGCACCCGATGCTCGCCGGTCGCCGCCCGTGGCGGCAGCAGGCTGATGCCCATGCCATCGGCCACCGCCGCCTGGATGCCACTGAGGCTTGAACTGGTAAAGCTGATGCGCCAACGCCGCCCCATCCCTTCGATGGCACTGATCATGTCCTCACGGTACAACCCGCGCGGCGGAAAGGTCACCAACGGGATCGGGTCGAGTTCGAAGGACGGCATGCGCGCGCTGTCGATCCACTGCAAACGCTCCGGCCAGCACGCCACCCCCTCGCGGGTGTTGCGCCGCTGCTTGAGCAGCACCAGGTCGAGCTCACCGTTGTCGTAGGCCTGGCTGAGGTCGCGGCACAGCCCGCTGGTGACCTCCAGCTTGACCTGCGGATGCAATCGGCTGAACGCCGACAGCGCATTGGTGGTGCGGCCGCCGACGAAGTCCTCGGGTACGCCTAAACGCACGGTGACGCCGACCATGGCCCCGGCCAGGGCTTCGAGCATCTGGTCATTGAGCGCCAGCATATGCCGGGCGTAACCCAGCAAGGTCTGCCCGGCGTCGGTCGGCAGCACGTCACGGTTGCCGCGCACCAGCAAGCGGTGGCCGACCATGTCCTCCAGGCGGCGCACCTTCTGGCTGATGGTCGACTGGGTCGAATGCAGGCGCGTGGCGGCCGTGGTGAAGCTGCCGCAATCGGCCACCACGACGATGGCGCGCAGCAAGTCGAGGTCGAACAAGGCTCTATTCGATTTCACGCTGATGGACATCTTGGTATTCAACTTCTGAATGACAAGACTGACTTCTACCACGCCTAGTCGCCCAGCGCCACGCCTTCGCGCCGCGGGTCGGCGCCACCCGCCCAGCCGTCGGCCGTGCGCTGGATGATCTGCATGCCGCTGGTCATGGTCAGCGGCGTGACCTCATGGCCCCAGGCCGCCAGTTGCCGGATCAGCGCCGGGCTGGCCAGCCCCGCCTCCACTTCGGTGCCAGCGTTGCGGCTGCCAAAGTTAGGCAAGTTGGCGGCCTGCTGCGGGTCGAGCTGCCAGTCCAGCAGGCCGACCAGGGCTTTGTTCACGTAGCCGATGATCTGCGAGCCACCGGGTGAACCGAGGCTGGCCACCAGCTCACCGGAGTCGCGAGCGAACACCAGGGTCGGTGCCATGGCCGACAGCGGCCGCTTGCCGGGTTCGACGCGGTTGGCCACTGGCCTGCCGTTTTCCTGCGGGATGAATGAAAAATCGGTGAGCTGATTGTTCAGCAGGAAGCCCTTGACCATCAGGTGCGAACCAAACGCTGCCTCCACCGAGGTGGTCATGGCCAGGGCCTGGCCGCTGCCGTCCACGGCAGAAAGGTGCGAGGTGGAAATGCGCAGCGGCGAACGATCCGCAGCCAGTGCCAGGTTCGCGCCCTGCGGCGTGCCCGGGCGGGCGTACTTCATGCTGTACTCGCCGATCAGCGTGGCGCGCCCGGCCAGGTAAGCCGGGTCGGTCAACGCCTTGACCGGCACCGGCACATAGTCGCTGTCGGCCAGGTACTGGGCACGGTCGGCAAAGGCCAGGCGTTCGGCTTCGGCAACCAGGTGCACCGCCAGCGGGGTGGGTTCCAACCCCGCGGGGGAGGCAACCTTGCGTGGCAGCTGGGTGGCCAGGTCGCGTTGGGGTGAAGCACGCTGTACGGCTTCGAGGATGCCCAAGGTCTGCAGCACGCCTACGCCACCCGAAGAAGGTGGCGGCATGCCGCAGATCTGCCAGGCCTTGTACGGACCGCATACCGGCGTGCGCGCCTTGGCCTGGTACTGGCGCAAGTCCTGTAGCGACAGCTGTCCGGCATTGGCATGGCTGCGCACCTGGGCAACCATCGCCTCGGCGATCGGGCCGGTGTAGAAGGCCTCGACGCCCTGCTCTGCCAGTTGCTCGAAGGTTTGCGCAAGCTCGGGGTTGCGCAGCAAGGTCCCTACCGCCAGCGGTTTGCCCTGGTCGTCCAGAAAGTACCGGGCCATGGCGGGTGAGCTTTGGATGAAGGGGTCTTCGGCCACCAGCGTATGCAGGCGTTGGGAAATCGGAAAACCTTCGCGCGCCAGGGCAATGGCCGGTTTGAACAGCTCACCCCACGGCAGTTTGCCATGCTGCTCGTGGGCCATTTTCAATGCTCGCAGCACACCGGGGACAGCCACCGAGCGACCGCCGATCTGCGCGGCCCTGAACGGCATCGGGCTACCGTCGGGTTGCAGGAACAACGTTTCGGTCACGGCTGCCGGCGCCGTCTCGCGGCCATCGTAGGCGTTCACCTGCTGGCCATCCCAGTACAGGATGAACCCGCCACCGCCAATGCCGCTGGACTGCGGCTCGACCAGGGTCAGCACCATCTGCATGGCGATCGCCGCATCGATGGCGCTGCCGCCGGCCCGCAACATCGCTCGCCCGGCCTCGCTGGCCAGCGGGTTGGCAGCCGCCACCATGTGCCGGCTGGCGTGCACCGGTTGCAGGCCGCTGCGGTAGCCGGACTGCACCTCCGGGGGCGCGGGCAGCAGTTGGTCGGCCCAGGCCCAACTGCTGGTGGCAGCCAGGCACAGGGCGGCGATCGCTAGCGTCGGAAATTTCATCGGTAGGCTTCCTGCTTAAGCTATTCAGCAGGGCACTGTGGGTCATGCACATTCTTGACTTCAACCCCTGCCGTCGATTTTCTAGGATTGAGGCAGCCATTCAGGAGCCTTTGCCATGCGCTTGTCACTTACCGTTCTAGCCTTCGCCTTGTTCACCAGCCTTGCTTTCGCCGAGACGCCCGCCATGCACAACGCCGCCGCGCACAATGAGACCGCCACCTTGCAACGCCTGCTCAAGCAAGGTGCCGAAGTGGACAAGCGCGATGACCAGGGGCGTACCGCGCTGATGGTCGCCACCCACGCCAACCAGGTCGCGGCGGCGAAAGCGTTGATCGAGGCCGGTGCGGATGTGAACGCCAAGGACAACATCGACGACAGCCCCTACCTGTATGCCGGTGCGCGGGGCTTGAACGACATCCTGCGCTTGACCCTTGCCCATGGCGCCGACCTCAAGAGCACCAACCGCTATGGCGGTACCGCCTTGATCCCGGCCGCCGAACGCGGGCATGTGGAAACCGTGCAGTTGCTGATCGATGCCGGCGTGGACGTCAACCACCTGAACCGGCTGCACTGGACCGCGCTGCTGGAGGCCGTGATCCTCGGTGATGGCGGGCCCCGGCATGTGGAGATCGTCCGGCGCCTGCTGGCGGCGGGTGCGGATCGCCAGATCGCCGACAAGGACGGGGTGACCGCGCTGGAACATGCGCGCCAGCGTGGGTATCGGGAGATGGAGGCGTTGCTCGCCCAATAAGTGACGTCAAACCTGGCGCCGCACCTGCACTGTTATTGGGGGAGCGGGCTTTTGTGGGAGCGGGCTTGTCCCGCGAAGAGGCCAGCCCAGTCGCCGGAGCAATCTGGCACGGGCTTCGCCCATGTTCGCGGGACAAGCCCGCTCCCACAAAAAAAAACGATCTGCCGTCAGGCTACTTCTTCGAACGGCAAGCCCACATAGTTCTCGGCAATGTTCACCAGCCCCGCTGTCGATGACAGGAAATACTCGCGGTCCGCCTCCTGCATCTTCTGGTCCCAGGCATCCTTGTGCTCGCCGAAATCATGCAGCAGCTGGGTCATGAACCAGCTGAAGCGCTCGCCCTTCCACACCCGGCGCAGCGCCAGCGGCGAGTACTGCTGCAACAGGTCGGTACGCCCCTCGCGGTAGACCTTGACCAGGATGCGGTACAGGTAATTCACATCCGAAGCCGCCAGGTTGAGGCCTTTGGCACCGGTGGGCGGGACGATATGTGCGGCGTCGCCAACCAGGAACAGGTGGCCGTACTGCATGGGCTCGACCACCAGGCTGCGCAACGGCGCGATGCTCTTCTCCAGAGCCGGGCCGGTCACCAGGCGCGCCGCCACATCGTCCGGCAGGCGGGCCTTGAGCTCGTTCCAGAAACGCTGGTCGGACCAGTCCTCGACGCGCTCCTGCAGCGGCACTTGCAGGTAGTAGCGGCTGCGCGTCAGCGAACGCTGGCTGCATAGCACGAAACCACGCTCATGGTGGGCGTAGATCAGCTCATGGTTGACCGGCGGGGTATCGGACAACATGCCTAGCCAGCCGAAGGGATACACCCGCTCGTAGTGCTTGAGCACACCCTCCGGGATGCTCTGCCGGGAGACCCCGTGAAAGCCGTCGCAGCCGGCGATGTAGTCACAGTCCAGGCGCTGCTGCTGGCCATCGTGGTCGAAGGTCACGTAGGGCCGCTGGCCCTTGAGCTCATGGAGCTGGACATTACTGACCGAATACAGGATTGGCGCGCCGCTGGCCGAGCGGGCTTCCATCAGATCGCGGGTGACTTCGGTCTGGCCATAGACCATCACCGTCTTGCCGCCGGTCAACCCTTTGAGGTCCAGGCGCTGGCGACGACCACCGACCAGCAGCTCGACGCCGTCATGCACCAACCCTTCACGGTCCATGCGCTCGGCGACGCCCGCCTCGCGCAGCAGGTCGACGGTGCCCTGCTCGAGCACCCCGGCGCGGATGCGGCCGAGCACGTAGTCAGGGGTCTGGCGTTCGAGGATGACGGTATCGATGCCGGCCTTGTGCAGCAGCTGGCCCAGCAGCAGGCCAGACGGGCCAGCGCCGATGATTGCTACCTGAGTCTTCATTGTTGTTGTCTCGTGCTGTTTGGGTATGCACTTGCATTTTTACGGGCATCAGCCGCCAAATAAGTGTGCAATTCCATGTAAAAACTGCACTTTTACAAAAAACGTTCGATTAACGGACAGGCACCCACGCATGCAATCCACCCTCCCCGGCGTCCCGTTGTTCCAGCTCTACGGCGAAAACCAGGCCTGGCCTGGCACCGACCTGCTGCATTGCGAATCGATCCCGGCGCGCAGCCGCCTGCACCATTGGGAGATCAAGCCGCACCAGCACGCCGAGCTATTCCAGCTGCTGTATGTGCAGCGCGGCCAGGCCGAGTTGGAGATCGAGGGTGTGCGCAGCGCCATCGGCGAGGCGGCGATCCAGGTGGTGCCACCGCTGACGGTGCATGGCTTTCGCTTCAGCGCCGATATCCAGGGGCACGTACTGACCTTCGGTACAGCCCTGGTGGCGGACCTGGAACAACGCCTGGGTACACCGCTGGGGGTGCTGACCCAGGCGGCGTGCTACCCGTTGGGCAAGGACCGTGTGCGCCTGCGCAGCCTGATCGATACGCTGCAGCAGGAGTACCAGGGCAACGCCCCGGGGCGGGCGGCCTTGCTCGAAGCCCTGATGACGGCACTGCTGGTATGGATCAGCCGCTGCCAGCAACAGGGCCAGGCGCCGCGTAACCGCGATGAACGTGACCGGCAGTTGCTGGGGCAGTACCTGCGCCTTGTCGAGGCGCATTACCGCGAGCATCTGTCGGTGGAGGATTTTGCCGCACGCTTGAAGGTACCGAGCCTGCAGCTCAATCAGCTGTGCCGGGCGTTGTGCGGACAGAGCGCGCTGCAGGTGGTGCACCAAAGGCTGCTGCTGGAGGCGCGGCGCAATCTGGTCTACACGCGGATGAGCATCGGGCAGTTGTCGGATAGCCTGGGGTTCAGTGATCCGACTTACTTTGCGCGGTTCTTCAAGCGGTTGAGTGGGCAGACGCCCAATGGGTATCGGCGGTCGGTGCAGCCTGACTGACCTGCTTTTGTCTGTACTGGCCTCTTCGCGGGACAAGCCCGCTCCCACAGGTACAACCTGGTCTTCAAGCGCAGTGGAGTACTTGTGGGAGCGGGCTTGCCCCGCGAAGAGGCCAGCAAAACCGACACACACCCCCAGCCCTGCTTGACGTATACGTCAACCTGCCCTCAGGATACTGGCATACCCCACGCCGAGCCCTAGCATGAGCAGCCAGACCTACAGCATTTCCGACCTGTCCCGCGAACTGGACATCACCACCCGTGCCATCCGTTTCTATGAGGAACAGGGCCTGCTCAGCCCCGAGCGCCGTGGCCTGGAGCGCATCTATACAGCCCGTGACAAGGTCAGCCTGAAGCTCATCCTGCGCGGCAAGCGCATCGGTTTTTCGCTGGCCGAATGCCGCGAACTGATCGAGCTCTACGACCCCAGCAGCGGCAATCTCAAGCAGCTCAACAGCATGCTGGGGAAAATCGCCGAGCGACGCGCCCAGCTGGAACAGCAGATGCTCGACATCCACCAGATGCAACTGGAACTGGACACCGCCCAGGAGCGCTGCGAACAGGCCCTGGCCGCCACCTTGAACAATAACGACAACCGTTGACCTGCCACAGGAACCCCGCCATGTCCTTGCCCGAAAAAGTCCGCCTGGTCGAAGTCGGCCCCCGCGACGGCCTGCAGAACGAAGCCCAACCCATCAGCGTCGCCGACAAGGTGCGCCTGGTCGACGACCTCAGCGCGGCCGGGCTGGGCTATATCGAGGTGGGCAGTTTCGTCTCGCCCAAGTGGGTACCGCAGATGGCCGGGTCCGCCGAAGTGTTCGCCGCGATCGAGCAGCGCCCAGGCGTCACCTATGCCGCCCTGGCCCCCAACCTGCGCGGCTTCGAGGACGCCCTGGCGGCCGGGGTGAAGGAAGTGGCAGTGTTCGCCGCGGCCTCCGAGGCCTTTTCCCAGCGCAACATCAATTGCTCGATCAGCGAAAGCCTGACCCGTTTCGAACCGATCATGGACGCCGCGCGCAGCCACGGTGTGCGGGTGCGCGGTTACGTGTCCTGCGTGCTCGGTTGCCCCTATGAAGGCAAGGTCAGCGCCGCGCAGGTCGCCCCGGTGGCCAAGGCCCTGCATGAGATGGGCTGCTACGAGGTGTCGCTGGGCGACACCATCGGCACCGGCACTGCAGGCGATACCCGGCGCCTGTTCGACGTGGTCTCGGCCGTGGTGCCACGGGAACAGTTGGCCGGACACTTCCACGATACTTACGGTCAGGCCCTGGCCAATGTGTACGCCAGCCTGCTCGAAGGCATCAGTGTGTTCGACAGCTCGGTGGCGGGGCTTGGCGGCTGCCCATACGCCAAGGGCGCCACGGGCAACATCGCCAGCGAAGATGTGCTGTACCTGTTGCAGGGGCTGGGCATCGAAACCGGTATCGACCTCGACCGACTGATCACCGCCGGGCAACGCATCAGCCAGGTGCTGGGTCGGACCAATGGCTCGCGGGTGGCACGGGCGCGCAGTGCCCAGTGATTCACACGATTGTCACAAGAGTGTGGGCGGAGTGTTACCGCCCCCACGCAACTCAGCAAAAAATCGGGTAACAGGGAAACAAATCGACAGAATTTCAGGCTACCCGCTTTTGATGATTCTCTTCAAACCCTTGATTTTAAAGAGTTTTCAAAAGTTGGCACGGCACCTGCTATATGTTTGGTACAACAACAACAAAAATGCGATACCCAATAAAAACAACAGATAACGGCTCTGACATAACAAGAACAACACGGCAGAGGCGTAGCAAGCAGATTTTTTTGGAGTCGACACGCTTTTCAGGGGTTCGCCCCGCGATCTGACACAGAACAATAAAACTACCTCAAGGTAGCGGCAGTCAGGATCGGATCATCACGATGAAAGCAGGTCAGCGCTCAAAAAAATACGTTTGCTCTTGACCCCGCATGGGGGTCGCTCGCGACATCAAGGCAGGCTAACAAAAACAACAAATGGCCAGTCTTCAATAATAAGAAAAGAGCAGGCAACAACGCTTTGAGGGGAGCTTCGGCTCCCCTCAGTGCTTCCTGCCCTCCTCCTCTTCCTTCGTTTCATCCCCTTCCTTGCCTTTCGCTTCGCCTTCCCCCTCGATCTTGTCCACCACCAGCGGCATCGTCGCCAGCACCAGCAACGCCATCACGGTACTGATCAGCGCCGTGGCTTCGCGCCCCATGCCTGCAGCCGTGCCGATGGCGGCCGTCATCCACAGCCCGGCCGCCGTGGTCAGGCCTTTGACATGGCTGGCGTCCTGGCCATTGCCTTTGAGAATCGTACCCGCCCCCAGAAAACCGATACCGGCGACGATACCTTGGACCACCCGGCTCAGTGCTTGCTCGTCAGCGCCAGCCATGCTCGGTGCCAACACGAACAGCGCCGCGCCCATCGACACCAGCATGTGGGTACGCACGCCGGCGGCCTTGCCCTTGCTTTCGCGCTCGAAGCCCAGCACGGCGCCCAGGATCGCCGCCATCAGCAGGCGCAGGAGGATGCGGGTGACTTCTGCTTCGTCGGTGATATCGGCGAATTCTGCTTGCAGGGTTTGCCAGACAAGGTCCATCGAATATCTCCTCACAGGCTTTTAAAGCCATGGCCAGTGCGCTGGCCCTTGAGGGTTGACCTAGGCAACGCATGCAAAGTGCCCGCCCAGCGGACCAATGCAGCAACCCGTCCACCCCAGTGGTCACAACTGGTAACCGCACCCCGGAGGACCACCCCATGCCCGTCGAAATCGAAGAAAGCACCCGCCGCTGCACTCTGATCGGCGAAGACCTGCGCATCGAAGGCGAAGGCCCGGACATCGAGATCGTTACCGATGAGCAGATGCACATGTCGGTGGCGCTGTTGGCCGGCCAACGTGTTCCGATCACCGAAGCCGAAGCCGATGCACTGACTGTTGCAGGTGCGGTGGATAGCCGCAGGCACTTGAAAGCCAGCGTTCCAGGCTCGGTGATATAAGGCCTCGGAGGCTATTGGCAGCCATCTGATACGGTTTTTATCTTACAACCTGAGTCTGTGCTGAAAACAGCCAGGGAGCCATAGTGCTCAGGCCTGATCGAGGCCTGATGAGCACCGTAGCCATGTACGAGAAAATCGACGTCATCCAGATCGCTGCCAAGCGCCCCAGCGTCAGCGGCATCCATACCCGCAGCTTCACCGGGCTGTACCGCAACCTGCGCATTGGTTTCGCCGGTGTGCTGTTCGTGCTGTTCTTCGGCACGGCCTGGCTCGACTGGAACGGCCGCCAGGCGGTGCTGTGGGATTTGGCCAGCAGCAAATTCCACATCTTCGGCGCCACCTTCTGGCCCCAGGACTTCATCCTCCTTTGCGCCCTGCTGATCATCGCCGCCTTCGGCCTGTTCGCCATCACTGTGTATGCCGGCCGGGTCTGGTGCGGCTACAGCTGCCCGCAAAGCGTGTGGACCTGGCTGTTCATGTGGTGCGAGAAGGTCACCGAGGGTGACCGCAACCAGCGCATCAAGCTCGCCGCCGCGCCCTGGACCCTTGGCAAGCTCGCCCGCCGCACGCTCAAGCACGGTTTGTGGCTGGCCATCGGTGTGCTCACCGCGCTGACCTTCGTCGGCTACTTCACCCCGATCCGCCCCTTGGCCCAGGAACTGTTCACCCTGCAACTGGAGGGCGTGGCGCTGTTCTGGGTGCTGTTCTTCACCACCGCCACCTACCTCAACGCCGGCTGGCTGCGCGAAGCGGTGTGCCTGCACATGTGCCCATACGCGCGTTTTCAGAGCGTGATGTTCGATAAAGACACCCTGGCCGTGGCCTACGACCCACGCCGTGGCGAAGCACGCGGCCCGCGAAAGAAAGGCAGCGATGCCCGTGCGCAAGGCCTGGGCGATTGCATCGACTGCACCCTGTGCGTGCAGGTCTGCCCCACCGGCATCGACATCCGCGACGGCCTGCAGATGGCCTGCATCGGTTGCGCCGCCTGTATCGATGCATGCGACAACGTCATGACGAAAATGGGCTACCCCAACGGCCTGATCGGCTACAAGTCCGAGCACAGCCTGCAAGGCGGCACGACCCAATGGCTGCGCCCGCGCCTGCTGGGTTACGCCGCAGCCTTGCTGGTGATGATCGCGGCCTTGGTAGTGGCCTTGCAGCTGCGCCCGATGGTGTCGCTGGACGTGATCAAGGACCGTGGCCTGTTCCGCGAGAATGCCCAGGGTCAGATCGAGAACATCTACCTGCTCAAGGTCATCAACAAGACCGAGCACAGCCAGCGGTATCAGCTGCGCCTGCTGGATGCCGACGGTTTCGCCCTGCAGGGCCGCAACGAGCTGGTGATTCCCGCCGGAGAAATGGCCGAGCTGCCGGTATCGGTGGCCCTGCTGGCCGAACGCCCGGCCAGCAGTTCGCAGGAACTGGCCTTCGAAATCCAGGACAGTGACCAACCCGAGGTGCGCAGCGTGGCGCGCAGCCGCTTCGTGGCGCCGATCAATCGCTGATCCCTTACACTCAACTGTTCACCTTGCCTGCCGAGCCCCCATGAAACGTTACGAACGCTTTGCCGACGACATTGCCGAACTGATCCGCTCCGGGGTACTCGGCCCCGGCCAGCGCGTGCCTTCGGTGCGCTATGCCAGCCAGACCCACGGGGTCAGCCCGTCGACGGTGTTCCAGGCCTACTACCTGCTCGAACGCCGCGGGCTGATCCGCGCGCGGCCGCGTTCGGGCTACTTCGTCAATGCGCACGCGCCACGCCCGTTCAGTGAGCCGCAGGCCCTGGAACCGCAGAGCGAATCGACCGACGTGGATGTCAGCGCCCTGGTGTTCTCCATCCTCGAATCGATCAAGGACCCGAGCACGGTACCGTTCGGCTCGGCCTTCCCCAGCCCCGAACTGTTCCCGCTGCAGCGCCTGTCCCGCTCGCTGGCCAGTGCCAGTCGGGCGATGGACCCGCGCATGGTGGTCACCGACCTGTCGCCGGGCAACCCGCAGCTGCGTCGGCAGATTGCCCTGCGCTACATGGTCGGCGGGCTGATGCTGCCCATGGAAGAACTGCTGATCACCAACGGTGCGCTAGAGGCCTTGAACCTGTGCCTGCAGGCTGTCACCGAGCCCGGCGACCTGGTGGCCATCGAAGCGCCGGCCTTCTATGCCTGCCTGCAGGTGCTGGAGCGGCTCAAGCTCAAGGCCGTGGAAATCCCGGTGCATCCGCGCGAAGGCATGGACCTGGCCGTGCTGGCGCAAACCCTGGACAAACACCCGGTCAAGGCCGTGTGGTGCATGACCAACTTCCAGAACCCGGTGGGCGCCAGCATGCCCGAGGCGAAGAAGCAGGCACTGGTCGAACTGCTGAGCCGCCACCAGGTGCCGCTGATCGAGGACGATGTCTACGCCGAGCTGTACTACGCCCAGCAGGCGCCCAAGCCAGCCAAGGCCTTCGATACCCAGGGCCTGGTGATGCACTGCGGCTCGTTCGCCAAGAGCCTGGCACCGGGCTACCGCATCGGCTGGGTGGCGGCCGGGCGCTTTGCACAGAAGATCGAGCGGCTCAAGCTGATGACCTCGTTGTGTGCCTCGATGCCGGCCCAGGCGGCCATCGCCGACTACCTGCAGCACGGTGGCTATGACCGCCACCTGCGCAAGCTGCGCTATGCCCTGGAAGGCCAGCAGGCCAACATGCTCGCCGCCATCGCTCGGCATTTTCCGGCGCAGACGCGGGTCAGCCAGCCTGCTGGCGGCTACTTCCTGTGGCTTGAATTGCCCGAGCAGATGGACGCCCTGAAGCTGTTTCACATGGCCTTGGCGCAGGGCATCAGCATCGCCCCGGGGCCGATCTTCTCGCCCACCCGACGCTTCGGCAACTGCATCCGCTTGAACTACGGCAGCCCCTGGAATGCGACGGCGGAAAATGCCATGGAAACCCTGGGGCGGATCATCCGCTCCTTCTGAGGGCACCTTGCCTTCAGCTCGACTATAGTTGGGCGACCCGATACCGGATCGCCCGCATGCAGCCAGACCGCACCCCGCCCACCGTCGAACAGCTTCAGGCGAAGGTGGCCGAACTAGAAGCGCAATGTGCACAACGCGTCGACCAGGCCCAAGCCAACAACAAGCTGCTCGGTGAACTGGTCGATCACAGCGTGGCCAATGTGTTCGCTGCCGACCGCAGTCTCCGCCTGCTGGCGATCAACCGCACCGCACAGGAAACATTCAAGCGTTATCGCGGCTTCGTGCCGAAGGTCGGTGACTACATCCCGCAGTTCCTGGCGGGGCAGCCCGACATCATGGGTCGACTGGAACCTGTTTGGCCAAGGATCCTGGCGGGCGAGACGTTCGTCGACATCATCGCGCTGGGCACACCCGACGCACCGCGCCACTACGAAATCCACTACAACCCGCTGCGTGACGCGCAACAGAAAGTCCAGGGCGGCTACCTGTTCGCCTACGACATCACCGACCGTGTCGTCGAACAGGAACGCCTGCGCGAAACAGAAGAAGCCTTGCGTCAGTCGCAAAAGATGGAGGCGATCGGGCAACTGACCGGCGGCATCGCGCACGATTTCAACAACCTGCTGGGCAGTATCCTTGCCGCACTGGAGATGGCCGAGCAACGGCAGGCCGAAACACGCCTTCAGGACAGCAGGCAGTTGCTGGCAGTGGCCCGTCACAACACCCAGCGCGCCGCCACACTGGTGCAGCGCTTGCTGGCCTTCGCCCGCCAGCAGAAACTGGTGCCACAAGCCGTGGATGTGCAGCAACTGGTGGCCGGCATGCACGACCTCATCGGCAGTTCGATCGATTCGCACATCACCTTCGTCGATGAGACCCTGGCCAGCCAATGGCGGATCCGGGTCGATCCGCCACAACTGGAAAATGCCCTGCTCAACCTGTGCCTCAATGCCCGTGACGCCATGCCAATGGGCGGTACGCTGCGCATAGGTTGCGAGAACACCTCGCTCGATCAAGACGAGGCCCGCGCCCTTGATGTGCCGCCTGGTCAGTACCTGCAGATCACCATCAGTGACAACGGCACTGGCATGTCCGAACAGGTCGCACAGCGTGCCCTTGAACCGTTCTTCACCACCAAACCATTGGGCCAGGGGTCCGGGCTGGGGCTGTCGATCGTGTACGGGTTCATACGCCAGTCCGGTGGGCAGTTGCACATGATCAGCAGCCAGGGCCACGGCACCTGCATCCACCTCTACCTGCCCAGGGAAACCACTGACCTGCCCAGGCCTGCGGCGCGCCAGGAACCGGTAACGACCACCACCCGATCGAGCCCGCATCGGGTCATGCTGGTGGAAGACCAGGACACCTTGCGCCTGGTGATCGGCGAGGTACTCGAAGACTGCGGTCACCACGTGCATACCTTCGCCGACGGCAAGCACGCCCTGCAGGCACTGCACATGGGCCTACGGCCTGACTTGCTGATCACCGATATCGGACTGCCCGGTGGGGTCGATGGCCATCAGTTGGCAGCCGCCTGCCTGAAGATGTCCAAGGAGATCGCGGTGATGTTCATTACCGGCTATGGACAGGGCACCGACATGGCCAAGACCTGGCAGGGCAAGCGCATCGATATTCTCTACAAGCCGTTCGAACTGGCCGTGCTCAAGCAACATGTCGAGCGCCTGCTGGAAAATCTGCGGGCATTGCCCTGACCCGCTATGCACCCTGTGACTGGACAGGCTAAAGTCACGCCAGTCAGTTTTCTGTCGGAAGTCGGCATGCCATCCCGCGAACTACTCGCCCTGCGCCAGCAAATCGAAGCACTCGAGCAGCGCAACGCCCTGCTGGAATCGCGCCTGACGCGCTACCAGGATCAAGACCAGAACATCTACCGCTTTCTGTTCGACACCATGGACGAAGGCTTCTGCATCATCCAGTTCTTCGACGGCCCCCACGGCCCGCTCAGTGACTATGTGCACGTGCTGGCCAACGCCGCCTACGCCAAGCATGCCGGGATCCCCAACGTGGTCGGGCAGAAGCTGCGCGAAATGGTGCCCGACGAAGCCGACGACTGGGTGGCCCGCTACGGCGCAGTGCTGCGCACAGGCGAGCCCTTGCAGTTCGAGCAAGAGCTGGTTGCCACTGGCCATGTGCTGTCGGTGACCACCTTTCGCGTCGAACCGCCCGAGCGCCGCCAGGTGGCGGTGCTGTTCAAGGACGTGACCGCGCGGCGCAAGGCCGAACTGGCCCTGCAGCAGCTCAACGAAGAACTGGAGCAGCGGGTCAACGCTGCCCTGGCAGAACGGCGCCTGTTCGCCGAGCTGGTCGAGCACGCCGTGGTCAACGTCCATGTGATCGATACCCACATGCGGTGGCTGGCGGTCAACCGCCAGGCCAAGGAGGACTTCCACAGCCTCTACGGCCGCACGCCGGAAGTGGGCGAGCACATGCCGACCCTGATGGCCAATGCGCCCGCCGATAGCCAGCAGGCGTTGGCCTTGTGGCGCCGGGCACTGGGCGGTGAGCGCTTTACCGAGGTGGTCGCTTTTGGTCCGGAGCATGACCGGCGCCATTACGAACTGCGCTTCAATGCCCTGCGTGATCAGGACGGCACTCTGCAAGGCGCCTACCTGTTCGCCTACGAGATCAGCGAACGGATCAAGGAGCAACAGCGCCTGGCCAAGGCCGAACAAGCGTTGCGCCAGGCCCAGAAGATGGAAGCCGTGGGGCAGCTCAGCGGCGGCATCGCCCACGATTTCAACAACCTGCTGGGCAGCATCCTCAATGCCCAGGAGCTGATGCGCCAACGCCTGGAGCAAGCGCGTTACGGCGAACTGGCGCCGTTGCTCGAACTGTCCAGTGACTCCGCACAACGGGCCTCGTCGCTGGTGCACCGGTTGCTGGCTTTCTCGCGTCAGCAGACCTTGCAACCCTGCGCTACCCAGGTCACCACGTTGGTCACCGACATGGAAGAACTGCTGCGCCGCACCATTGGCCCGGGCATTACCCTGCGCAGCCACTTCGACACCCCGTTATGGCCAACCTTCATCGACCCGCCGCAACTGGAAAGCGCGCTGCTCAACCTCTGCATCAATGCCCGTGACGCCCTGCCAGCCGGGGGGGCGATCGATGTCCTGGGGGACAACATCACGCTCGACGCTGAACAGACGCGGCTGCTGGAACTGTCGAGCGGCGATTACGTGCGCCTGAGCGTGGTCGACAATGGCTGCGGCATGAGCACAGACGTGGCGGCGCGGGCGATGGACCCCTTCTTCTCCACTAAACCCATGGGCCAGGGCACCGGATTGGGGCTGTCGATGACCTATGGTTTCGTGCGCCAGTCAGGTGGCCAACTGCGCTTGGTGTCGACCCCGGGCGCTGGCACCCGGGTCGAGCTGTACCTGCCGCGCCATCATGCGCAACCCGAAACGCCTGTGGACAAGCCCAGCCCCTTGCCACTTCAAGATCAACCTGCAGGCGGCCAGCGCATCCTGCTGGTGGAGGACCAGGCAGCCCTGCGCCTGGTGATCGGCGAGGTGCTGGAAGAACTGGGTTACCAGGTCGAAGCCTTAGAAAACGGCCCCGCCGCGCTGGCTTACCTGCAGCACGCCGAGCGCCCGGACTTGCTGCTCAGCGACATTGGCCTGCCCGACGGCCTCAATGGCCGCCAGCTGGCCGAACGTTGCCGGCAGCAGTATCCCGACCTCAAGGTACTGTTCATCACCGGTTACGATGAGAGCGCGGCACTCAGCGACGGGCAACTGCTGCAAGGTACCAGCGTGCTGACCAAACCCTTCGAACTGCCGGCCTTGGCCGCGCGCGTGCGCCAGTTGCTGGAGGATGAGCGGCCCTGAGGGGCCGCTCTCAGCGCCCGCCGCCCAGGTCGATGAAACTGCCAGTGGAATAGGATGCCTTCTCCGACAACAGCCAGAGAATCGCCTCGGCCACTTCCTCCGGCTGGCCGCCACGCCCCATGGGCAGGCCGGCCTCCAGCTTGCTCACCCGGTCCGGGTCACCGGACAGGGCATGAAAACCGGTATGAATGTAGCCAGGGCGCACCCCGTTGACCCGCACGCCCTCGCCCGCGACTTCCTTGGCCAGGCCAACGGTGAAGGTGTCCAGTGCACCTTTGGAGGCGGCGTAGTCGACATACTCGTTGGGCGAGCCCAGGCGGGCGGCGACCGACGACACGTTGACGATGGCACCGCCCTGGCCGCCATGCCGGCGGGCCATGCGCAGCAAGGCGTGCTTGGCGCAGAGCATCGGGCCGACGACGTTGGTCTTCATCATCTTGAGCAGGCGAAACTCCGACATCTCCTCGACGCGGCTCTGCTGGCCGATGGTGCCCGCGTTGTTGACCAGTGCGGTAACCGGGCCGAGTTCCTGGTCGACGCGGTGGAACAGCTGGATCACCTCGTCCTCGACACTGGCATCGGCGCGCACGCTGATGGCCTCGGCGCCGAGTGAGCGCACCTGACCGAGCAGGCTTTCAGCGGCCTGGTCGTCGGTGAGGTAGTTGATGCAGATGCGATAGCCCTGTTGGGCGGCCATTAAGGCGGTGGCGGCGCCTATGCCACGGCTGGCGCCGGTGATGACGATGACTTTCTCCATGGAACTGCCGGTCGCTTGGGAAGGGAACATCGACAATAGGGGAAAAGCTATCGCATGGGAATAGATCGGCTTGGGGCAGATGAGGGCTCGGCTTGAGGGTTTGGGTGGGGTTGAGATCGAGCGCCGCGCGGGCGGCGCTCGATTTCTGCACCACCCCTACTCCCCAGGCGAGCCCTCAATGCCCCGCCGACGCCGGCCCCGCCTTGGCGGTGAAAGGCGGCTTGGCCAACCACACCAGCAGGATCAGCCCGGCAAACACCCAGGTCATCAGGGTGAAGTAATCCACGGTCGACATCATGTAGGCCTGCCGGTTGAGCATCTGCTCCAGCAACGCGTAGCTCTGCAGGTTGGCACCCCCCAATTGTTCCAAGGTATGCCGCGTCGCCGGCTCGAACTCACTGATGTGCTCGCTCAGGTAGGCGTGATGCTGGTCGGCCCGGCGAATCCAGATCCACGTGGTCAACGACGCGGCAAAACTGCCGCCCAGCGTGCGCAGGAAGGTCGCCAGCCCCGAACCGTCGGCGATCTGATGCGGCGGCAGGTCCGACAGCAGGATGCTCAAGGTCGGCATGAAGAACAGCGCCACGCCAATGCCCATGAACAACTGCACCAGGGCAATGTGCTGGAAGTCCACCTCACTGGTGAAGCCAGCCCGCATGTAACAGCTGCCGCCAATCGCCAGGAACGCCAGCCCCGCCAGCACCCGCAAGTCGAAGCGGTGGGCGTATTTGCCCACGAACGGCGACATCAGCACCGGCAGCAGGCCGATCGGTGCCACCGCCAGCCCGGCCCAGGTCGCGGTGTAGCCCATCTGCGTCTGCAACCACTGCGGCAGCATCAGGTTGATGCCGAAGAACCCCGCATAACCGCCCACCAACACCATCGTGCCGATGCGAAAGTTGCGGTGCACGAACAGCCGCAGGTTGACCACCGGATGGCGGTCGGTGAGCTCCCAGATGACGAAGATGGCCAGGAACACCACCGAAATCAGGCTGCCGATGATGATGAACGAAGACTCGAACCAATCCAGGTCATTGCCCTTGTCGAGCACCACCTGCAACGCGCCGACGCCGACGATCAACGTCAGCAGGCCGATATAATCCATCGGCTGGCGGCTGGTGACCACCGGCCGCGTGCGCATCTGCTGGCGCACCACGGCGGCGGCGAACAGGCCGATGGGCACGTTGATGAAGAAGATCCATGGCCAGCTGTAGCTGTCGGTGATCCAGCCGCCCAGGATCGGCCCGGCAATCGGCGCCACCACCGTGACCATCGCCAGCAAGGCCAGGGCCATGCCCCGCTTGGCGGGCGGGTAGACGGCGATCAGCAGGGTCTGGGTCATCGGGTACAACGGCCCGGCCACCACCCCCTGCAGCACACGAAAGCCCACCAGCTCCGGCATCGACTGGGCGATACCGCAAAGAAAGGAGGCCAGCACGAACAGCAGCGTGGCCCAGATGAACAGCTTGACCTCACCGAAGCGCCGGCTCAGCCAGCCGGTCAGCGGCAAGGCGATGGCGTTGCTCACCGCGAACGAGGTGATGACCCAGGTGCCCTGCTCGTAACTCACCCCCAGGTTGCCGGAAATGGTCGGCAGCGCCACGTTGGCGATGGTGGTGTCGAGCACCTGCATGAAGGTCGCCAGCGACAGGCCTATGGTGGTCAGCAACAGGCTCGGCGGGGTGAACTGGGCCGGGGCGTTGTCGCTCATCGCTGGGCCGTCTTGCCGGAAGCGCTGTTGGCGTGGATCAACCGGGCGATCAGCTCGTCGGCCTCGACCAACTGGCGGTCATACACCTGGGTGGTGTAGCTGGCTTGCTGCGGTGGCTGCTGGGCCAGGGCCGGGCCGCTCTGGTCATGCAGGTCGACCTCGACCACGGTGGACAGGCCGATCCGCAGCGGATGGTCCTTGAGCTGATCGGGGCTCAGGTGAATGCGCACCGGTACGCGCTGGACGATCTTGATCCAGTTGCCGGTGGCATTCTGTGCCGGCAGCAGGGCAAAGGCGCTGCCGGTTCCTGCGCCCAGGCTGTCGACCGTGCCGCTGTATTTGACCTCGCTGCCGTACAGGTCGGCGCTGATGTCCACCGGCTGGCCGATGCGCATGTTGCGCAGTTGGGTTTCCTTGAAGTTGGCGTCGATCCACACCTCATCCAGCGGGATCACGGCCATGGTCGCGGTGCCCGGCTGCAAGCGCTGGCCCAACTGCACGGTGCGCTTGGCAACGTAGCCGGTGACCGGCGCCACCAGGGTGGTGCGGGCATGGTCGAGGTAGGCCTGGCGCAGGTCGGCGGCGGCAGCCATGACCTCGGGGTGCGAGGACACCACGGTGTCGTCCACCAGTGCAGTGCTGGTATTGAGCTGCTGGCGGGCGCTGTTCACCGCCGCCTGGGCCACGGTCAGGTCATCCCGGGAATGCGAGATTTCTTCGGCGGCGATCGCACCGCTGTCGGCCAGCACCTTGCGCCGGTTGTAGTTCTGCTGGGCTTTCTGCAGCTCGGCCTGGCGGGTCTGCAACTGGGCCTTGAGCGAATCGACGTTGCTGTACAGGCCACGCACCTGGCGCACGCTGCGGGCCAGCTTGGCTTCGGCGGCCTGCAAGGCGACTTCGCTGTCGGCCGGATCGAACTGCAGCAGCACCTGGCCGGCGTGCACCAGGTCGCCATCGTCGGCACCGATACTGGTCACGGTGCCGGTCACCAACGGCGTGATCTCCACCACGTTGCCATTGACGTAGGCGTCGTCGGTGCTTTCGTGCCAGCGCCCGACCAGGCTGTACCAGCCCCAGGTGCCCGCGCCTGCGAGCAGCACCAGCAGGAGCAGGCCAAGCAGCCAGACCTTGCGCTTGCGCGACGGTTGCGGCGCTTCGGGGGGAGTTGAGGTGTCTGCGGGAGTGGCCATGGGTAATACCTTGGAAAAAGCGTAACAGGGTTCAACGATCGCCGAAGCGGCGAATCGTCAGGGGGTCGCCGGCGCCGAGCAGGACCTTGGCCAGCAGGCCTTCGAGGGTTTTCAGCTCGTCAGGCTGCAGCACGCTGACCAGCTCGTTCATCGCCGCCGCGCCGATCTCCGGCAAACGGTCGGCCAGGCGCTGGCCCTCGGCGGTGAGGGCCAGCCGGACCTGGCGGCGGTCATCGGGGCAGCGGTTGCGCAGCATCAGGCCCTTGTGCTCGAGGCGGTCGAGCATGCGGGTCATCGAACCGCTGTCCAGGCCCAGGTAGCGGCAGAGTTCGGCCGGGGTATCCACCTGGTACTGGGTGATGATGATCAGCACCTTGAACTGCGCGGCGGTGACGCCCTCGGATTCGAGGTGCCAGTCGAGAATGCGGTCCTTGAGGATCGCCGCACGGCCCAACAGCATGCCGATGGCGCAGGTCTGGAAGTTTTCCGGGGTGAAATGGGACATCGGCGTGGGCTCGGGCAATTGTTTAAAAATATTACTGCCTAGGCAGTGAATGTCAAAGCTTTGATTAGGGGGCTATGTAAAATTTCATGGGATGGGGGGCGCGGGAGGGGGTGATTTGAGATGTGGGGTGATGCGCAAATCGAGCGCCGCCCGCGCGGCGCATCGCGGATGAATCCGCTCCTACATTTGTTGCAACGTACCTATGCCTGATAGGCCATGGTTGCCTGCCTTGTGGGTACGACGTGATTTCTCGGCGGGCGCCAAAGGCGGACAACCATGGCCTGACAGACCGTGGCACGTTGCAACAAATGTAGGAGCGGATTCATCCGGAGGGTGTCAGAAATTTTGTGTTCGGGCATAACATGAGTAAGAGGTGCATGTATGCCAACCAAAAAGAAATCTGAACGCCAACCAGTGCGAGA
>NZ_JBIVID010000005.1:0-387481 GCF_044749525.1 Pseudomonas sp. NPDC089395 | reverse complement strand
CATGATCAAACTCTTCAGTTCAATACTGCTTGGGTTTTTAAGAAACCCTAAACTTGGCTCAGCAATCTCAAATGACTATGTGATTTCTCGCATGGCCACTTGTGATGCTGATAATCTTTGTGACTATCAGTCCGTACTCACAAGCACCCACACGAATTGCTTGATTCGATTTGTTAAAGAGCGTTTGGTCAAGAGCTTTTCGTCTCAACCGAGGCGCGCATTCTACGCTTTCCTCATTTGCTGTCAAGCGTTTATTTTGAAGTTTTTTGAATCAGCTTTCTTTCAAAAGCCTTTCACCTCAACAACTTACCGCTTGCCTCGTTGCGTTCAACGCTGCGAGGAGGCGAATAATACGCGCTTTGAAATCAGAGTCAACACCTTGATCTGAAAAAACTTTCAATTGTCATTTGAAAGCCTCCAGGCAACTAAATGCCTTCCCCGTCGCTCTGTAGAGAAATACCCCGTGGAGCGTAACGGCCATGAGCGATGCGCAGAGCGACAAGACCCCCGGCCTTTCCCCGGACGAGGAACAGGAGGTCAGCCATAACCAGCCCCCGCGGGCAGCCGTGCTCCATGAAATCATTCGCTCCCAGGGTGACCTGGAGCTTGAGCGCACCCTCGCGGCGCTGTGGTGGTCTGCCCTGGCAGCGGGTCTGACCATGGGTCTTTCCTTCATGGCCATGGGGCTTTTCTATTCGCGCCTGCCAGAGGGCGAGAGTGCCCAGGTGGTCGCCAGCCTCGGCTACAGCGCGGGATTTCTCGCCGTGATCCTGGCGCGCCAACAGCTGTTTACCGAGAACACCCTGACCGCCGTACTGCCCGTCATGACCACACCGACTCTCGCCAACCTCGGACGCCTGCTGCGCCTGTGGAGCGTGGTACTGCTGGGCAACCTGGCGGGGACATTGCTGGTCGCCTGGGTCATGCTCGAACTCCCGATCTTCGACAGCAAGACCGACGTGGCCTTCCTAGAAGTCGGCCGCAAGGTCATGACCAACGACATGAGCCAGATGTTCGCCAAGGGCATCGTCTCGGGCTGGATGATCGCCACCATGGTCTGGATGATCCCGTCCATGGAGCACGCCAAGATCTGGATCATCCTGATGATCACTTATCTAATGGCGCTGGGTGACTTCACCCACATCGTCGTCGGTTCGGTGGAAGTGTCCTATCTGGTCTGGGCGGGCGAGCGGACCTGGCAAGAGTTCTGGCTACAGTTCGCGCTGCCGACGCTGGTCGGCAACATCATCGGCGGCAGCTTCATCTTTGCCCTGATCAGCCATGCCCAGGTCCGTAGCGATAGCGGCAAGCCGCCCTCGCAGCTATTAAGAGAAGAAAAACCCACATCACCCGCCCAGCGCGACTCCCGGGAATGACCTCATTGCCCCGCCAGCGCGCGCTCGGCCCCCCTGCCCCGCTCGCGCGCCGGCCGCGGTTGCCACCAGTTCTGCCCTTCGTGTGGCGAATCGAGACTGACCCGCTCGCCCATCTGCGGCGTGCTCAGGCGCACTTGCGCGGCGCCAGCCAAGGCGACGATACGTTCGAAGGGTTCCTGCCAACCATGGATCGACAGGTCGAAGGTGCCATTATGAATCGGCAGCATCCAGCGCCCGCGCAGGTCGAGATGCGCTTGCAGGCTTTGCTCCGGCTGCATGTGCACGTTGGGCCAGGCCAGGTTGTAGGCGCCAGTCTCGACCAGGGTCAGGTCGAATGGGCCAAAGCGTTCGCCGATCTGGCGGAAACCGTCGAAGTAACCAGTGTCGCCACTGAAGAACAGGCGCACCGGCTCATCGATCACCACCCACGAAGCCCACAAAGTCCGGTTGCTGTCGAACAACCCACGCCCCGAAAAATGCTGAGCGGGCGTGGCGATGAAGCGCACGCCGTCGACCTGTGCCTCCTGCCACCAGTCGAGCTGGGTGACCTTGTTCGGCGGCACACCCCAATCGACCAGCCGATCACCCACCCCGAGCGGTGCCAGGAAGCGTTCAGTGCGCGGGGCCAGGCGGCGAATGGCCTGTTCGTCGAGGTGATCGAAGTGATCGTGGGAGAGAATGACCGCCGCCAGGGGTGGCAATTGTTCCAGTGTCAGCGGTGGCGCGTGGAAGCGCAGTGGCCCGGCCCATTGCACCGGCGAGGCCCGCTCGGCAAACACCGGGTCGGTAATAAAGAAGCGCCCGCGCAGTTTGAGCAATACCGTGGAGTGGCCCAGGCGCCAGAGGCTGTGGTCCGGGGCGTCGAGTACCTGCTGGCGAGTCATCGGCTGCACGCTGATCGCGGTCGCCGGCCGGGTTTCGGGTGGTTTGCGCAGGAACAGGTACTTGAGGCCGATGCGCAACTTCTTCAGCACCCCGTCCTGGGGCAGGCTGGCCTGGTTATGAAAGCGTCCGTCCCGCTGGGGCGCCGACTCACCGCCGGGGTTAGCCATGGGAATCATGAGCAGCAGCACTCCGAGCAAGAGGAAAGCCTTCATGTTACTCCACAGTGATCGCACTAACCGTGAATTGGCTTGCAAGGTCATTTTTCGACGATGAAACACTGTTCAACAATATTCACGCGACTTATGCGATAAACGGCGCCTCAACAAAAGAAGAAAACCATGATGGATAACCGCCGCGGCAAGGGACTCTCTTTCGTCAAGCGCATCTACCTGCCGCGCATTATTGGCTTGGGTATTGGGCTGCTCAGCGTGGCTGCCGCTATGGCGCCGCTGTCGCCCCCCACCTGGTCCTGGCTGCTTTTGCTGTTCAACGGCCTGCTCTGGCCGCATGTCGCCTATCAGTGGGCGCGACGTTCAGCGGCGCCTTATAAGGCCGAACACCGCAACATGCTGCTGGATTCGCTGATGGGCGGATTCTGGACCGTGGCAATGCAGTTCAACCCGCTGCCCACGGTCACCGTGCTGTCGATGATGACCATGAACAATGTGGCCGCCGGCGGCAAACGCCTGGTCGGCCAGGGTGTCCTGGCGCAGTTGGCGGGCATGGCGCTGGCCAGCGCACTGCTGGGCACCGGCCTGCACCTGGACACCACACCGCTGCAGATTTACGCGTGCCTGCCAATGCTGACCTTGTATCCGCTGGCCCTGGGCTGGGTCTGCTACCACCTGGCGATCCAGCTCGCCGAGCACAAACAGCGTCTGAGCGCCCTGAGCCTGACTGACAGCCTGACCGGTCTGCTCAACCACGGCGCCTGGAAAGACCTGCTCGTGCAGCACTTCCAGGCCTGTCAGCAGCAACAACGGCCAGCCGTGATCGCCCTGATCGACGTCGACCATTTCAAGACCATCAACGACACCTTCGGCCACGTGGTCGGCGACTGCGTGCTGCGCCAGCTGAGCGAGGATCTCAAGCGCCACCTGCGCGAGGACGACCAAGCCGGGCGTTATGGCGGCGACGAATTCTGCCTGATCCTGCCAGGCACCAGCGAGGCTCAAGCCTGCCTGGCCATGGAACGCCTGCGCGAGCGTGTGGCCGGCTATCGCAACCCACAGCTGCCCCACCTGAGGATCAGCCTGAGCATCGGCTTGTCGGCATTCCAGGCAGACCTGGAGTCCCCCGAGCACTGGCTGGAGCAGGCTGACAAGGCGCTCTACAGCGCCAAGCGGTGTGGTCGCGACCAGGTCAATTTCGCCAGTGCCGAAGGCACGCCGCTCAGGCTGGCTTATCCTGACTGAACCCTCAACGCAACGTGCGCTGCGCCACGATCTCCGGCAAATCGCTGCGGCGCAGGTAGATGCGAAGCGGCTCGCCAATGTTCAGCCGTGCATCCACATGCTGCTCCAGCAGCAACGCCAGCCGCTCACGGCACAGCGCCATGCGCTGCCCCTGCTCGGGCCGCCAGACGAATTCGCTGCACGGTGTGATGCTGTCGTCCGCCACGTCCATGCCGAACGCGTCCTCGGAAAACCGCACGATATGGACCCCGCGCTTGCCATGAAAACCGACGAAGCCCTCAAGCTGGTCGGCGGCGCTGCAGATGTCCAGGGATGTGATGGCCATGACGTAACCTCGCAATAGAACGGAAGTGACGCACGCCAGGCGGGAAGCGGCTGCCTCTGCTGGGCAACGCGCTCGCTCAGCCTAGCGCAGGTGCCAACCGTTTCGCCAAGGTTTTTCGTCATCCATCAGCAGGCCCGCTAGACTGACACCCTGCCCCTCCGTCGCCAATACCGGGACCGCTCATGACCGACGCCATCAGCGCCGATATCGCCACCATCGCCCGCATCAACGCCGTGCCCGCCATTCTCCAGGTCATCTGTGAAACCACCGGCATGCGTTTCGCCGCCGTGGCGCGCGTCACAGAAAACCAATGGGTTGCCTGTGCGGTGCTCGACACCTTGGGCTTCGGCCTGGACGTCGGCGGCGAGCTCGACGTGGCCACCACGCTTTGCCACGAGATCCGCAGCACTCACCAGACCATCGTGATCGACAAAGCCAGCGAAGACGAACAGTACTGCAGCCACCACACCCCCAAGCACTATCGCTTCGAAAGCTACATTTCAGTGCCGGTATTCCGTACCGATGGCAGCTTTTTCGGCACCATCTGCGCGCTCGACCCCAACCCGGCGGCCCTCAAGGGCAGCGCGATCCAGCCAATGATGGAGTCCTTCGCCCGCCTGCTGGCCATCCAGATCGAAAGCGAGGAAAACGCCCAGCGCACCGAGCGCGCCCTGCGCCAGGAGCGAGCCATGGCCGAAGTACGCGAGCAGTTCATCGCCGTGCTTGGCCACGACTTGCGCAACCCATTGTTCGCCATTACCGCTGGGGCCGAACTGCTGGCCCAGCGCCTTGAGGATGACAAGAACCGCGCCATCGCTCGGCACATCCACACCTGTGGCCGGCGCGCTTCGCAGCTCGTGCGGGATGTGCTGGACTTCGCCCGAGGCCGGCTAGGCGCAGGCATCCCCCTGAACCAGCAGCCCTGCCCGGACCTGGCCGAAGGCCTCAGGCATGTCGCCTCGGAACTGCAAGGCGTGCATCCGCAACGCCAGATCGTGCTGGACATCGGCGCCCTCGGCGGCCTGCGCTGTGACCGTGAACGGGTGACCCAGCTGCTCTCCAACCTCATTGCCAATGCCCTGGTCCATGGCGACCCAGATGGCCCGGTAACCGTCAAAGCAGCCATCGCTGACGGCGAATTCGTGCTCAGCGTGCACAACCGGGGTCAGCCCATCGCTGCGCCGACCCTGAGCCAACTGTTCCAGCCGTTCACCCGGCCACTGGCCGAAGCACCGCAGCAAGGCCTGGGGCTTGGCCTGTACATCGCCAATCAGATCGCCCTGGCCCATGACGGGAGGATGGAAGTAGTGTCTGACGCCCAGCGAGGCACCCTGTTCAGCTTTCATCTGCCGCTGGATCGACCTGAGACGCCAGCAACCCAGCCAACCAGCTCATGAAAGCCTGCACCCGCGATGGAAGTATTGACCCGCTACCAGGCCAAGGCGCTGGGGGCACGTGGCATCCGGGTCAACATTGTTGCCCCCGGGGCGATCGAGACTGACTTTGGTGGCGGCGTGGCACGCGACAACCAGCAGGTCACTGGCGGGATGTTCCTCTGATTGGCCAGGGCCGCGACGGCGGCCCCAGGCTCCTCACCGGTCAGCCTGATCTTCATGCACCTGCACGCTGGCCGTCATCCCTGCACTGAGGTTCATGTCCTGCGGAATCTGGTCCAGCCTGATCCGCACCGGTATGCGCTGCGCCAGCCGCACCCAGTTGAATGTGGGCTCGACTTCTGGCAACAGCTGGCTGTCGGGGTTGCTGTTGCGGTCGGTGATGCCTCGGCTGATGCTCTCCACATGCCCTCGCATCGCATCGCCTGCGCCCATCAGCCAGACATTCACCGAGTCGCCCACGCGAATGCGCGGCAGCTTGGTTTCCTCGAAGTAGGCCTGAATATAGAAAGTCGAATCATCCACCAGGGCCATGACAGCCTCGCCGGTATTCACATAGTTGCCCTGGGCCAGGCGCAGGTTGGTGATGTGCCCATCGCGCGGCGCCCGCACCTCGCTGCGCGCCAGGTTGATTTTCGCCACCTGCAACTGGGCCTCGGCCTCATGCAGCTCGCCACGGGCGATGGCGGCATTGATCTGGGCGTTTTCGCGCAGCTCGGCACTGATCGCCTCCGGGCCCAGCGCCGTGCGCCGCGCCGCTTCGCGCTCGCGCAGGTGCAGTTGCTGGGTGCGCGTTTCGGCCACGGCATTGGCCTGGTCGAAGGCTGCCTGGAAACGCTCGCGATCGATGGTCATCAGCAGGTCACCGGCCTTCACCGGCTGGTTGTCCTGCACCTTGAGCTCGCGCACCCAGCCAGACACGTCGGGGGCGATCACCACCACATCGGCCCGCACCCGGGCATCACGTGTCCACGGGGTGAGCATGTAGTACTGCCAGAGCTTGTAGCCGGCCAGAACAGCGATGGCGACCACGCAAAGGGTCACCAGGGTACGGACGACAGCACGCATCGAATCACTCCTCACAAAGGCCCTAGCAGGCGGACGACCAGGTACAACACACACACGAACACGGCCGTATCGAACAGTGCTTCATGCCAGATCCAACGCGCCAACGGCGTGGCCTGCACTACCAGACGCAAGGCGCCGGTGAGCACCAGGGCCAGCAGCACGTAGATCAGAAAAGGGCTGAGCAGCACGCCGCCCAGGGCCCATTCACGCAAGCCCATGGGCTTCCTCCTGCCAATGGCACCATTTGCGCCAACTCCTCTGCAATTGCAACACGGCACCTTCGGCCAGGCGCAACGGGTCACTGGGTGGCTGACGCTGCAGGGCGGCGATGAAGTGCTCGCTGACGGCGTCCAGGCGTTGCCCGCGGCCAGCGGCCGGCCCTTGCGCCAGCACCGCTTGCAGCTGTTCCAGGTATTCGCGCTCGGCGGCGCCCAATGGGGCCTGGGCTACCGCCAGGCACATGCGCAAGTGCACCAGTTCATCCCCGATATCCAGGCCATGCAGGCCGTCATCCCAGAGCTTGCGCTCGGCGCCGGGCGACTCGCTGACCTGCCGCGCCAACTGCATCAGGCGGTCGGCCATGCGCCCGCCAAACCAGGTGTCGGCACCGCGCAGGTCACGTCGGGTCAGCCGTACCAGGTCACTTTGCGTTGCCGCCCGCAAGCGTCGGCGAAGCCAGGCTGGGTGACGGAACACCAGCAGGCGGAACGCCAGCACGGCCGCGCTCACCCCAAGGAGCATCGCCAAGGCACTGTTGAGCATGCTCGCCACGCCAAATTGCATGGCATTGAGTGGCGCCACCAGGACGATGCAATGCAGGCAATAAGACGTGGCCGTGGCGCCGGTACGTGGGTGGGCCATGCCCAGGGCGCCCAGAAACAGCGGCACGCCCAGGCCCAGGCAAAGCATGGCGAAACTGCTCCACTGCGGCAGGATGATCTGCCCGACCAGAAACGCCACCGGGATTGCCAGCAAGATGCCGCGCAAGAAACTCAGGCCGATCTGGGCGCCGTTTTCACGGCTGGCGAACAAGCTGCAGACCACGCACGTCAACACCAGCCCGCCCGGCGCAGACGGCCAGGCGGTGGCCAGCCAAAAGCAACTCATCACCAGGAAGGCCAGCGCACTGCGCGAGCCGAACAACAGCGCCAACGACCAATCATGGTGCGCGGCCAGGCCCTCCCCGACTTCCTTGGACGCCCTGCCCGCTTCGACGTCATCCAGTGCCTGGCTGGCGGCCATGGCATAGTCCAGCAGCAAGGTGATGCGAGCCAGGCAGAAATGCTCGGCAGAACTGATCTGCTCAGCGTGTGCGGCATCCCAGATGCGTTGGCGCAGCAGTAGCAGGCTTGGTTGGTCGGGTTTGGCCAACACCACGCGCACCTCTTCCAGCCATGGGCCAAGCGCGAGCGCTTGCTGCTCATCGAGTTGCCGCCATTGCCGGCGAACCGAGCGCGAAATGCGCAGCAACACCATCAACTTCTGGCTCAGCACGCGAATCGCCCTGGCCCGCAGGCGCCCGCGCGGTCCTTCGAACCAGGCATGCTCGCGCTGGGCATCGATGGCAACGATGCGCCCGAGGATCTCCAGCAAGCCCTTGCGTGCTTCGTCCTCGCCGCCGAGCATGGCGCTGGCCGCCTGCAGGCCGTTCTGCCAGGCTTGGCGGGCCTGCCCGGCGAGTTGTTGTTCAACCCGCATCGGCCACAGCAAGGCACTGGTGGCGGTGGCGCAGAAGATCCCCAGGCAGATTTCGGTACAGCGCGCCACAGCCTGGTCGAACACTTGCAACGGGTGGTCGATCGCCGGCAAGGCAATGATTGCCGCGGTGTAGCCGGCCAGCACGAAGGCGTAGGCCCACGCGCTGCGCAGTTGCGTGGAAGCAGCCGTGCACAACGCCAGCCACAACGCCAGGGTAATGAGGAACAACCATGGGGTCTGGGCGAACAGGCCAATGAATACCACCGACATGAACGTGCCGACCAGGGTCCCCGCCAGCCGCGCGAGGCCCTTCTGCACCACCATGCCCGACAACGGCTGGGCGACGATGAAGGCGGTCATCAATGCCCAGGCGGGCTGCTCCAGCCCCCAACGCATCGCCAACCACAGGGCCAGACCACCACCGAGCACGGTCTTGATGGCGAACTTGAGGGCGAGGCTGCTGGGTGCGAACAGGGCCTGGAGGGTGATGGGCACGAATCGGACCTTGCGGGGGGATGATTAGGTAAACGATAGACAACGCAAAGAAGGATAATGCCGAAACAATAAATAGTTAGCTAACCATTCTTTTGGCCAATTGTGCAGTCGATACAAAACCAACAGGCAAAAAAATAGGCGACCGAAGTCGCCCAAAATGCCTTGCGTGCTCGTGAATCTGGAAGGTCAGCGCGGCTTGCGCTTGTTCGAGTCCTTCCAGATGAAAATGCCTAGACCGGCAAAGAAAGCGAACATCAACCCGACCGTTACCACACCCGCGATAACCACATTGTCGAAGAACATGTCGGCCTCCCGATTCGTTTGCCGTTGTCCGATGGATGCAAGGTAACGAATGCGGAGGAGGGAAAAATTGATCGGGATCAATGCTGCCCGGGACCGGGCAGGCGAGGCGGGTGCAGGGTTGACCTGCGTCAAGTTTCAGCGCTTCTTGGGCTTTTTCTTCTTTGCCTTGCCCAGCGGCATGGCTTGCTCGAACGCCTGGCGCACTTCGTTGAGGCGTTTTTCCTTGAGGTCGTGGACGCGCTTGGCGCGTTCGGCATCGAAGTCGATGAGGTTGTCTTGGCTCATGTGCAGGCTCGACGGTGAACAGAGACTTGCATGATGAAGCCAGGCCCCGGCCATGACCAGCCCTGGCTCAGACTTCGATGTCGACCAGCAGCCCCTGGCGAGGGTGCTCGCCCATCAATGGCGCCACCGGTACGGTGTTGTCGGCGTTGACTTCGTCGCCCGGCACCGCGCTGTAGCGCTCCTGGTCACCCCTGTGGTTTCGGCGTTGCTGCTGCCAGCGCTGTTCGTCGCGCAGCAACAGGGCCTGCTCCTGCGGGTCGCGCTGGTGCTTGAGGTCGATGGCACTTTCACCGGACGACGGTTGCGCGGGGACCACCGGCTTGATCTCGGGGGTCGGCTTGACCGGGTCCTGTTGCGATGTGACGGGCGCAGCACTGAGCGGAATGATCGGCGGCAACATGAACGTTCTCCTGTACCCACTGTATCGGCCAACCGTCGACCACCTTGAGCACCGCCAGGTGAGCGTGTGTGGTCCGTCACGGCCGCCTCATGCCACTAAAGCCTGCGACTATTCGGCTTCGTCGTCAGGCTCGTCGTCGTCGACGGGCGGGCTGGCCTCGCTCCAGGGCCGCTTGTAGACCTGTTGCCAGACAGCATCCATGTGCTCGCGAAGTACCTGAGGGGCATTTTTCAGCGATGCACTGTCTTCACGCTCGCCACCCACTGGCTCTTCCCCCGCGGGCGTAATCAGCGACTGGCCGGTGATGGTGTAGCTGGTCTGGCCTTCGCGCATCTCGATGGCGATGTCGTGGGGATCGATTCCGCCGCCACAGAAGGCATGGCTGGCCACCGTCACTTCGGCGATGCCGTCCTCGTTCAGGTCGCTCACATCACTGACATCGGTATAGAAGTCGACATCCAGGTCCAGCCCGGAGCAGGTGGTTTCCTGCTCGATCTGCCAGCGCGCCTTGAACGCGTCGCTGGCGGCGCCCCGCCCGTACAGAGTGGCCTTGAGCACCACCTTGTCCACTTCCTGCTCGGACTCGGCATCGACCGCCTGGCCGTCGCTGCGGCTGAGCACCAGCAGGCCTTCGCCGTCCTGGTCTCGGAAATGCACGCTCTTGATCGGTGTCTGCACGCCCAGTACTTCAAGCTGCTCGATCGGGATCGCGTGCAAGGTTTCGAATTTTTTCTGATCGCAGGCGCCGAGCAACAGCAAGCTGCCCATGGCCAGGGAGGCGTTCAACCAGCGGTGCTTGAGCGGCATGTCAGTGCGTAGCCCTCGTCAGCAAGACGGTTATCTGTGATGAAACAGCTAGACTGATGGTCTTTCTAGTCTATGGTCAGCCCGGCCTATCCGTTAACATAGCCGGCTTTTCATCGCGGGAGTTCAGGCAGTATGGCGCAGCAGTATCAACCGGGGCAACGCTGGATCAGCGACAGCGAAGCAGAGCTCGGACTGGGGACCATCCTGGCGCAGGATGGCCGCCTGTTGACCGTGCTCTACCCGGCCACTGGCGACACCCGCCAGTATTCCCTGCGCAATGCGCCGCTGACCCGCGTGCGCTTCTCGCCAGGTGACCAGATCACCCACTTCGAAGGCTGGAAGCTGACCGTACGCGAGGTCGAGGACATCGACGGGCTGATGGTCTATCACGGCCTCGACGGCCAGAACCAGGCGCGCACCTTGCCGGAAACCCAGCTGTCGAACTTCATTCAGTTCCGCCTGGCCAGCGACCGCCTGTTCGCCGGTCAGATCGACCCGCTGTCCTGGTTCAGCCTGCGGTACAACACCCTGCACCACACCAGCAAGCAGATGCAATCGTCGCTCTGGGGCTTGGGTGGCTGCCGTGCGCAACCGATCGCCCACCAGTTGCACATTGCCCGCGAAGTCGCCGACCGTAGCGCACCACGCGTGCTGCTGGCCGACGAAGTGGGCCTGGGCAAGACCATCGAGGCCGGTCTGGTGATCCATCGCCAGTTGCTGTCCGGTCGCGCCAGCCGCGTATTGATCCTGGTACCGGAAAACCTCCAGCACCAGTGGCTGGTGGAAATGCGCCGGCGTTTCAACCTGCAGGTGGCATTGTTCGACGCCGAGCGCTTCATCGAAAGCGACGCCAGCAACCCGTTCGAGGATGCCCAACTGGCGCTGGTCGCCCTGGAGTGGCTGGTCGATGACGAAAAGGCCCAGGATGCACTGTTCGCCGCCGGCTGGGACCTGATGGTGGTCGACGAGGCCCATCACCTGGTCTGGCACGAAGAGCAGGCCAGCAACGAGTACAACCTGGTCGAGCAACTGGCCCAGGTCATTCCCGGCGTGCTGCTGCTCACCGCCACGCCCGAGCAACTGGGCCAGGACAGCCACTTCGCCCGCCTGCGCCTGCTCGACCCCAACCGTTTCCATGACCTGGCCGCCTTCCGCGCCGAGAGCGAGCACTATCGCCCGGTGGCCGAAGCGGTGCAGGAGCTGCTCGACGAAGGCCGCCTGTCGCCCAAGGCCCACGCCACCATCCAGGGCTTCCTGGGTGCCGAAGGCGAAGCCCTGCTGGCCGCAGTCAGCGACGGCGACAGCCAGGCCAGTGCGCGCCTGATTCGCGAGTTGCTTGACCGCCACGGCACCGGCCGCGTGCTGTTCCGCAACACCCGCGCGGCGATCCAGGGCTTCCCTGAGCGCCAGCTGCACCCTTACCCGCTGGCCAACCCGGAGCAATACCGCGACCTGCCGGCCGGCGAGCATGCCGAGCTGTACCCGGAAGTCGCCTTCCAGGCGCAGGGCGATACCAGCGATGACGAGCGCTGGTGGCGCTTCGACCCACGGGTCGACTGGCTGATCGATACCCTGAAGATGCTCAAGCGCACCAAGGTTCTGGTGATCTGCGCCCACGCCGAAACCGCCATGGACCTGGAAGACGCCCTGCGCGTGCGCTCCGGTATTCCGGCCACGGTCTTCCACGAAGGCATGAGCATCCTCGAACGTGACCGCGCCGCCGCCTACTTCGCCGACGAAGAATTTGGCGCCCAGGTGCTGATCTGCTCCGAGATCGGCAGCGAAGGCCGCAACTTCCAGTTTGCCCATCACCTGGTGATGTTCGACCTGCCGGCCCACCCCGACCTGCTCGAACAGCGCATCGGCCGCCTCGACCGCATCGGCCAGAAGCACACCATCCAGCTGCACATCCCGTACCTGCAGGACAGCCCGCAGGAGCGCCTGTTCCAGTGGTACCACGAAGGCCTCAACGCCTTCCTCAATACCTGCCCGACCGGCAACGCCCTGCAGCACCAGTTCGGCCCACGCCTGCTGCCGATGCTCGAAGATGGCGACGGCAAGGCCTGGACCGCGCTGGTGGCCGAAGCCCGCAGCGAGCGCGAGCGCCTGGAAGCCGAACTGCACAGCGGCCGCGACCGCCTGCTGGAGCTAAACTCCGGTGGCGCCGGCGAAGGCCAGGCGCTGGTCGAAGCGATCCTCGAACAGGACGACCAGTTCGCCCTGCCGATCTACATGGAAACCCTGTTCGACGCCTTTGGCATCGACAGCGAAGACCACTCGGAAAACGCCCTGATCCTCAAACCGAGCGAGAAGATGCTCGACGCCAGCTTCCCGCTGGGCGACGACGAAGGCGTGACCATCACCTACGACCGCACCCAGGCGCTGTCGCGCGAAGACATGCAGTTCCTCACCTGGGAACACCCGATGGTGCAGGGCGGCATGGACCTGGTGCTGTCCGGCTCGATGGGCAACACCGCCGTCGCCCTGATCAAGAACAAGGCACTCAAGCCAGGCACCGTATTGCTCGAACTGCTGTTCGTCAGTGAGGTGGTGGCGCCGCGGAGCCTGCAGTTGGGCCGCTACCTGCCGCCAGCAGCGCTACGCTGCCTGCTCGATACCAATGGCAACGACCTGGCTTCGCGGGTGGCCTTCGAAACCCTCAACGACCAGCTCGAAAGCGTGCCACGCGCCAGCGCCAACAAATTCGTCCAGGCCCAGCGTGACGTGCTGGCCAAGCGCATCAGTGGTGGCGAGGAAAAAATCCTGCCGACCCATATCGAGCGCGTCGCCGAGGCCCAGCGTCGCCTGGCCGCCGAGGCGGATGAAGAGCTGGCGCGCCTTACGGCGCTGAAAGCCGTCAACCCTAGCGTGCGCGACAGCGAGATCGACACCTTGCGCAAGCAGCGTGACGACGGCCTGGCGATGCTGGAAAAGGCCGCCTTGCGCCTGGAAGCGATTCGCGTGCTGGTCGCCGGTTAAATTGGCTATACCCCGGGGGCGCATTGCGCCCCCACTCCCGCCTCACGGTTTTATTTCCCGCCGTTATTGATTCAATAACCAAATCATAGAATCAAAGTGCCATTACCCAGGAAGGTTTAATCACTCCTTCCTATACTGCCTTGAGTGCCCACTCGACGAAGAGGCAAGCGATGGAATGGCTGGGTCTGCAATTGTTCGCCGAGCTGCCCGTTACCGGACGGATCGTCATCGACTGTCGGCATGAACCCCTTTTGATCCTCATCGCTTTCGCCGTGGCCAGCGCTGCCTGTTTCGCCACCCTGGACATGGCCGAACGGCAGTCCCACAGCGAACACCCTGCCGCGCAACGCCAATGGCGCATGCTCGGCGCCTGCTGCCTGGCAGGTGGCATCTGGGCCATGCACTTCATCAGCATGCTGGCGTTCCAGGCACCGGTGGAAATGCACTATGACGCGTCGCTGACTGGACTCTCGCTGCTGATCGCACTGGTAGTGGCGTGGATGGCGATGACCAGTCTCGACCGTATTCACATGCGCCTTCAGAACTACCTGCAAAGCGCGCTGCTGATCGGCCTGGGCATCATCCTCATGCATTTCGTTGGCATGGCGGCCCTCCAAACCGGCGCCCAGCAGTACTACAACACCGGCCTGTTGCTCACTTGCGCGGCCATCGCCCTGCTCACCAGCCTCGCCGCCTTGCTACTGGCGCGCTACTTCAGCAATGGCAGTGGCGGCCTGCACCAAACCATGAAGTACGGCGCAGCCCTGCTGATGGCCGGAGGCATCGTCGCCACGCATTTCACGGCCATGGCGGCCATGACCCTGGTGATTCCAGAGGACACCGCGTTAAGCCTGGCCTCCGGCGACAACAGCCTGCAACTGGGCCTGACCATCGCCTTCATCACCCTGCTGATCAGCGGCAGCAGCATCAGCGCCGCCCTTGCCGACAAGAAGCTGCAGAGCAAGGAACACGACCTGCGCCGGGTCAGTATCCTGCTCAGCCAGCTGGACCAGGCACGGGCTTCATTGCAGCAGGCTGCCCATTACGACGCACTGACCAACCTGGTCAACCGCCGCGGCTTCAACCAGCTGTTCGCCGAACGGCTGGCCGAATGCACTGCCAGCGCCAACCGGCTGGCAGTGATGTTCCTCGACATCGACCACTTCAAGCGTATCAACGACAGCCTTGGCCACGATGCCGGCGACGAATTGCTCAAGGCCATCGCCAGCCATATCAAGGCCGCCACCCGCAGCCAGGACCTGGTTGCGCGCTTCGGCGGCGACGAGTTCTGCATCGTCACCAGCCTCGGCAGCCGCGATGAAGCACGTCACCTGGCCCAGCGCATCATGCAGCGAATGAAGGAGCCGATCGACCTGGGTGGCCGACGCATGGTGATGACCACCAGCATCGGCATCAGTATCTTCCCCGACGATGGACACAGCGCCGAAGAACTGCTCAAGCATGCCGACCTTGCCCTTTACCAATCCAAGGGCAACGGGCGCAACAGCCTGCATTTCTTCAACAGCACGTTGAAGAGCCGAGCCACCCTGGAATTGCAACTGGAGGAGGAATTGCGCATCGCTCAGCTCGAGGAGCGAGGGCTATGCGTGCATTACCAACCCATCTTCGACTTGCACAGTGGCCAGGTCGACAAGCTTGAGGCCCTGGTGCGCTGGCAGCATCCACAGCATGGTTTGCTCGGGCCGGACCGCTTCATCGGCATCGCCGAAGCCAACGGCCTGATCGTCGACCTGGACCTGTGGGTGCTGCGCCGCGCCTGCGAGGACCTGGCCCAGCTCCAGCGTCACGGTTACGGCGCCCTCAAGGTCACGGTCAATTGCTCGGCAGTGACCCTTGGCCACGAGGCGCTGGCCCACGAAGTGGAAATGGCACTGTCGCATGCTGGTCTTGCGCCCCATCACCTGGAGTTGGAGATCACCGAAAACGCCCTGATGGGCGACATCCAGCGCACCGTCGGCCTGCTCAAGGGCATTCGTGACCAAGGCGTCAGCCTGTCGATCGACGACTTCGGTACCGGCTATTCGTCGCTCGCCTACCTCAAGCGCTTGCCACTGGATGTGCTGAAGATCGACCGCACGTTCCTGCAGGATGTGCCGGGCAGCCTCAAAGACCGCGAGATCATCCAGGCGATCATCGCCATGGCCCATACCTTGCACCTGAAAGTGGTCAGTGAAGGGGTGGAAACCGTCGAACAGCACGCGTTCCTCGCTGATAACGGCTGCGACTACCTGCAGGGCTACCTGTTGAGCCGCCCAGTCCCTTTGGCAGACCTGCGGCCGATCCTGGACCGGCTCGACCGCCAGGAAATAGCCCCTATTCCTTATTGCGATAGAGTTCTACCAGAGTCGCCGGATCTTTTTGCAGATACCCCTGGCTACCGTGCAATCGCATCAATTGTGCGGCAAGGCCACTGAGTGGCGTTGCCGTGCCCTGTTCACGGGACAACTTGACTGCGCCGTCGAGGTCCTTGAGCAGCGTGCGTACATGCCACTTGATCGGTTCGTAATTGCTTGCTGCCATCTGCGGCGCAAGGATCTGCAGCGGTTTGGAATCGGCGAAACCGCCGGCCAACGCTTCGGCGATCAAACGGGCATCGACCCCCGACTGCTCGGCCAGGGCCACCACTTCGGCAATGACCAGGGCGTTGCAGGCCACGATCATCTGGTTGCAGGCCTTGGTCACCTGCCCCGCCCCCACGCCGCCCATGTGCGTCACGCGCTGGCCGAGCACCTGCAATACCGGACGTGCCCGCTCAAGGTCGGCGCCATCGCCGCCGACCATGATCGCCAGCGTGCCCGCCTCGGCCCCTGGGGTACCGCCAGACACCGGCGCATCCAGCCAGGCCATGCCACACAGCGCCGCCAGTTCGGCAGCCATTTCGCGTGTGGCGGTCGGCTCAAGGCTGGAGAAGTCGACCAGCAATTGCCCGCGGCGCCCGCCCGTGGCAATGCCATGCTCACCGAACACCACCTCGCGCACCACGGCGGTATCGGCCAGGCATAGCAGCACCATGTCGTTGTCGCGGCACAACTCGGCGGGGCTCGCCGCCAGGCGCGCGCCTGCGGCAACCAGCTCGGCGCATTTTTCCGGGCTGCGGTTCCACACCGTCAGCGCGAAACCTGCGGCCAGCAGGCGCCGGCACATGGGCAAGCCCATCAGGCCGATTCCGGCGAATCCAAGTGAAGGAAGTTCAGAACTCATGGAGCGCTCCTGGCAAATTCAACATTCACTGGGCCGCACAACGACCCATTACGCATTCCGTAAACTGTTACCGCCACGCCAAATTGTTACCTACCTCTACCCGGGTGCACGCCCGCAAGCACCAAGTCGAGGCGACTGTGCGTTTTCACGCACCAAAACGGAGCACCTTCACGCAGACGTCTTCGCTTGAATCACGATGAACGGCGAAACCACCACCGCCCAGATCTCTGGATCGCGGCTTTGCAGGTCGAGCGCCTGCTCAGCGCTGACCGGCCCAACAGTGCCATCACTGCGCCACTTGGCGAAGATCTCGCTGCGATTCTCGGCCATCGCTTCGGCAACGGCGATGAGGTCCAGGCTAGGGTCGACCCAAATCAGGTCACCCTTGGCCCAAAAACGCTCCAAGGCTTTCCACTCGATGGTCGCCGTCTCGCCAAGCAATTTGGCATAGAGGGTGCTTGTTTGATCAGTCATGGGTTCGTACCCGCAAAATCGGCCAATGAAAAAAGGCCCGCATTTTTGCAGAAAAACCCGGTTTCAAATATGTAATTTGGTCGATTGGCCCCGAACGTGTGGGGTGGAGCCGAAGATACAGGCAAATTGATGGCGCTTTTTTGTATCTTTGTGTCGATCATGCGACAACCCGGGAATCAGGCGCTTTTCGCCCGCTTTTCAAGCGCTCGAACAGCGCTCTACACTGTACCGGTACAGTTCCGGGACATGTTCCGGGGGAAGGTGGGCATGCAGTGTGGCGTGGCCATACCGCAAATCCCGCCCGGTCTGTAGCCCTGGCCGCCAGGACTATAAGAATTACAACAGAATGAGTGGAGCACTATGATCAAGATTTCCAAGCTGTTCGCCGCAATGGTACTGGCTGGGGTAGCCAGCCATTCGTTTGCCGCCGATACCATCAAGATCGGCATCGCCGGTCCGAAGACGGGTCCTGTGACCCAGTACGGCGACATGCAGTTCATTGGCGCGAAACAGGCCATCAAGGACATCAACGCCAAGGGCGGCGTCGATGGCAAAATGCTTGAAGCCAAGGAATACGACGACGCGTGCGACCCTAAACAGGCCGTGGCGGTCGCCAACAAAGTGGTCAACGACGGCGTCAAGTTCGTCATCGGCCACCTGTGCTCCAGCTCCACCCAGCCAGCGTCCGACATCTACGAAGACGAAGGCGTGATCATGATCACCCCGGCTGCCACCAGCCCGGAAATCACCGCCCGTGGCTACAAGCTGATCTTCCGCACCATCGGCCTGGACAGCGCCCAGGGTCCGGCCGCCGGCAATTACATCGCCGACCACGTCAAACCAAAAGTGGTTGCCGTTCTGCACGACAAGCAGCAGTACGGTGAAGGCATCGCCACCGCCGTCAAGCAGACCCTCGAGAAGAAAGGCACCAAGGTGGCCGTGTTCGAGGGCCTGAACGCCGGTGACAAGGACTTCTCCTCGATCATCCAGAAGCTCAAGCAGAACAACGTCGACTTCGTCTACTACGGCGGCTACCACCCCGAGCTGGGCCTGATCCTGCGCCAGGCTCAGGAAAAAGGCCTGAAAGCCAAGTTCATGGGCCCAGAAGGCGTGGGTAACGACTCCATCTCGCAGATCGCCCAGAACGCCTCCGAAGGCCTGCTGGTCACCCTGCCGAAATCGTTCGACGCCGACCCTGAGAACAAGGCCATCGTCGACGCCATCAAGGCTGACGGCAAAGACCCAAGCGGCCCGTTCGTGTTCCCTGCCTACTCCGCCGTGGAGCTGATCGCCAAGGGTATTGAAGCGGCCAAGTCCGAAGATACCGACAAAGTGGCTGCGGCCATCCACGCCGGTTCCTTCAAGACCCCGACCGGCACCCTGACGTATGACGAGAAAGGCGACCTGAAAGACTTCAAGTTCGTGGTCTACGAATGGCACTTCGGCAAGCCGAAGACTGAAGTCTCCCCTCAGTAACTGCGTGACTAAATAGCTGACCGTAGAAGCCCACTGTGCGAGCAGTGGGCTTTGTTTTACGAGGTTCATGGGCCTGATTGCCGCGATCCGGCAGCGGGTTCACCTGAAAATCTTAAAACCGTCATCCGCGGTTTCCTGGCCGTCACCCGGCCGGCGAAATGCAAATCAGGTTTTTAGGAGCGCTGTAATGCCTGAGATCTACCATTTCTTCCAACAATTGGTTAATGGATTGACCATCGGCAGCACCTATGCCTTGATCGCCATCGGTTACACGATGGTGTACGGCATCATTGGCATGATCAACTTCGCCCATGGCGAGGTGTACATGATCGGTTCCTACGTGGCCTTCATCGCCCTGGCGGGCCTGGCCATGATGGGTATCCATTCGCTGCCGATCCTGATGACCGTTGCCTTCGTCGCGACGATCTTCGTCACCAGTGCCTATGGCTACAGCATCGAACGGGTTGCCTACCGCCCCCTGCGCAACAGCAACCGTCTGATCCCGCTGATTTCCGCCATCGGCATGTCGATCTTCCTGCAGAACACTGTCTTGCTGTCGCAGGACTCCAAGGACAAGTCCATCCCCAACCTGATCCCCGGGAGCTTCTCCTTCGGGCCGGGCGGTGCTGAAGAAGTACTGATCAGCTACATGCAGATCCTGGTGTTCGTGGTCACCCTGGTGGCCATGACCCTGCTCACCCTGTTCATCTCCCGTTCCCGCCTGGGGCGCGCCTGCCGTGCCTGCGCCGAGGACATCAAGATGGCCAACCTGCTGGGCATCAATACCAACAACATCATCGCCCTGACCTTCGTCATCGGTGCCGCACTCGCGGCGGTGGCGGCCGTGCTGCTGAGCATGCAGTACGGGGTGATCAACCCCAACGCCGGTTTCCTGGTGGGCCTGAAGGCTTTCACCGCGGCGGTATTGGGCGGCATCGGCAGCATCCCGGGCGCGATGCTCGGCGGGCTGGTGCTGGGCGTGGCCGAAGCCTTCGGCGCCGACATCTTCGGCGACCAGTACAAGGACGTCGTGGCATTCGGTCTGTTGGTTCTTGTCCTGCTGTTCCGGCCGACCGGCATCCTCGGCCGCCCGGAGGTTGAAAAAGTATGAACAGAAATCTCAAACAGGCGTTCTTCGCCGCCTTGCTGGTATGGGCCGTGGCCTTCCCGGTGCTGGGCCTGAAACTGAGCATCGACGGCATCAGCCTTGCGGTGCACAGCCAGGGCTCCTTCACCATCAGCATCATCGCCGTGTGCTCGGTGCTGATGTTCCTGCGCGTGCTGTTCGACAAGCAGTGGAGCTCGGTAATGGGCCGCCGCTCGGATCGCAAATTGATCCCGCCGGCAGTCAGCAACTACCTGACCCTGCCCAAGACCCAGCGCTACGTGATCTTGGGCCTGATCGTCGCGGCACTGGTGTGGCCGTTCTTCGGCTCGCGCGGTGCGGTGGACATTGCCACGCTGATCCTGATCTACGTGTTGCTGGGCCTGGGCCTGAACATCGTGGTCGGCCTGGCAGGCCTGCTCGACCTGGGCTACGTGGGCTTCTATGCCGTGGGTGCGTACAGCTACGCCATGCTCTCCCACTACCTGGGCTGGAGCTTCTGGGTGTGCCTGCCGATCGCCGGCCTGATGGCCGCCACCTTCGGCTTCCTGCTCGGCTTCCCGGTGCTGCGCCTGCGCGGTGACTACCTGGCGATCGTGACCCTCGGCTTCGGCGAGATCATCCGCCTGTTCCTGCGCAACCTCACCGACTGGACCGGCGGCCCCAACGGCATCAGCAACATCCCGAAACCGGAGCTCTTCGGCCTCACCTTCGAACGCCGTGCAGCCGAGGGGATGCAGACCTTCCATGAGTTCTTCGGGCTGGAATACAACTCGATCAACAAGGTCATCTTCCTCTACCTGGTTGCCCTGCTGCTGGCGCTGCTGGCCCTGTTCGTCATCAACCGCCTGCTGCGCATGCCGATCGGCCGTGCCTGGGAAGCGCTGCGTGAAGACGAGATCGCCTGCCGCGCGCTGGGCCTGAACCCGACCGTGATCAAGCTCTCGGCCTTTACCCTGGGTGCCTGCTTCGCGGGCTTCGCCGGCAGCTTCTTCGCCGCGCGCCAGGGCCTGGTGACGCCTGAGTCGTTCACCTTCATCGAGTCGGCGATCATCCTCGCCATCGTCGTGCTCGGCGGCATGGGCTCACAACTGGGCGTGATCCTCGCGGCCATCGTGATGATCCTGCTGCCCGAGCTGATGCGTGAGTTCAGCGAATACCGGATGCTGATGTTCGGTGCGCTGATGGTGTTGATGATGATCTGGCGTCCGCAAGGCCTGCTGCCTATGCAACGTCCACACATGGAGCTGCGTCGATGAGCCGCGAAATTCTGCAAGTCAGCGGCCTGAGCATGCGCTTCGGCGGCTTGTTGGCGGTCAACGGCGTGGCCCTGACCGTCAAGGAAAAACAGGTCGTGGCGCTGATCGGCCCGAACGGCGCTGGCAAGACCACCGTGTTCAACTGCCTGACCGGCTTCTACAAGCCCAGCGGTGGCACCATCCTGCTCGACGGCCAGCCGATCCAGGGCCTGGCCGGCCATCAGATCGCCCGCAAGGGCGTGGTGCGGACCTTCCAGAACGTGCGCCTGTTCAAGGAAATGACCGCACTGGAGAACCTGCTGATCGCCCAGCACCGCCACCTCAACACCAACTTCTTCGCCGGCCTGTTCAAGACCCCGAACTTCCGCCGCAGCGAGAAGGAGGCCATGGAGCGTGCGCAGTACTGGCTGGAGAAGGTCAACCTGACCGAGTTCGCCAACCGTACCGCCGGCACCCTCGCCTACGGCCAGCAGCGCCGCCTGGAAATCGCCCGCTGCATGATGACCCAGCCACGCATCATCATGCTCGATGAACCGGCAGCGGGCCTGAACCCGAAGGAGACCGAAGACCTCAAGGCGCTGATCGCCTACCTGCGCGAGTCGCACAACGTCACCGTGCTGCTGATCGAACACGACATGAAGCTGGTGATGAGCATTTCCGACCATATCGTCGTGATCAACCAGGGCACCCCCCTGGCCCACGGCACACCGGAGGAGATCCGCGACAACCCTGATGTGATCAAAGCCTACCTGGGGGAAGCGTAAATGCTGAAGTTCGAGAACGTTTCCACCTTCTACGGCAAGATCCAGGCGCTGCACAGCGTCAACGTGGAAATCAACCAGGGCGAAATCGTCACGCTGATCGGCGCCAACGGTGCCGGCAAGTCGACCTTGCTGATGACCCTGTGCGGCTCGCCGCAGGCGCACAGTGGCAGCATCAAGTACCTGGGTGAAGAGCTGGTCGGCCAGCCTTCCTCGCACATCATGCGCAAGAGCATCGCGGTAGTGCCCGAAGGCCGCCGCGTGTTCGCCCGCCTGACCGTCGAGGAAAACCTGGCCATGGGCGGCTTCTTCACCAACAAGGGTGACTATCAGGAGCAGCTGGACAAGGTCCTGCAGTTGTTCCCGCGCCTGAAGGAGCGTTACATCCAGCGCGGCGGCACCATGTCGGGTGGCGAGCAGCAGATGCTGGCCATCGGCCGGGCGCTGATGAGCAAGCCCAAGCTGCTGTTGCTCGACGAGCCTTCGCTGGGTCTGGCACCGATCATCATCCAGCAGATCTTCGACATCATCGAGCAACTGCGCCGCGATGGCGTGACGGTGTTCCTGGTGGAGCAGAATGCCAACCAAGCGTTGAAAGTCGCCGACCGGGCGTACGTGCTGGAGAACGGCCGGGTGGTCATGCAGGGGACCGGGGAAGCCTTGCTGACCGATCCGAAAGTGCGCGACGCCTACCTGGGTGGTTGAATGAGAAAGGGCCTTCGGGCCCTTTTTTCTGCCTGTCCGAAATGTATCGCCTGTACTGGCCCTATCGCCGGCAAGCCGGCGATAGGGCCAGTACAGGCACTGCATCAGCCCTTGTGAACCTCGCCCAGCCTGAGTAACGTGGCCAGCTCTTTGGTAAAAGTCCCCGGAGCCGTTCCATGCGCCTCACCCCTTCCCTGCTGCTCACCGCCCTGCTGCCTCTGTTCGCCGGCTGCCAGCTCCTGGCAGAGCAACCCAGCGACCCGAACATCGGCACCACGCGCCTGCAGGGGGAACTGAGTGCCGCTGGCGGCCATCTGCTGTTCAAGCCCTGCAACGAAGCCCGTACCTTCGTGATCAACGACGTCGGCGCCACCGGCATCCTCCAGGAAGCCGCCAACCTGGCCGACGACGCCAAGGACAAGCTGTTCGCCGACCTCCGCGGTCACCTCACTGGCAGCAAGCAGGCCAACAACGACGGTACGCTGGAAGTGCGCCGCCTGTACCGCCTGGAACCGTCCACCCGTGCCTGCGACGATCCCAACTTCAAGCAGCTCACGCTGCGCGCCAGCGGCCATGAGCCGGAGTGGGACATCAAGGCCAGTGGCAAGGGCATGGTGCTCAACCGTGTCGGCAAAGAGCCACTGCCCCTGCCCTTCCTCGAAGAAGAAGTCCCTGGCGGCGGCCTGACCCTCAGCAGTGAAGCCAACGGCCAACACGTGGAACTGTGGGTAGCACCGCAACGTTGCGTCGACAGCGCCACCGGTGCGGTGCGCCACCTGCGCGCCGAATTGCGCATCGATGGCCAGACCCTGCGAGGCTGCGGCTACTACGGTGGTGCACGCGACAACTGATCGCCGGGCGCTTTTATCCTGCCAGTCAGGGCGGCGAACAGCTTATACTTGGCGGTTTGTGTAAAGCCGCCGGCCGCCCATGGCCGGGATACTGGACCCTGCCATGCTACGAATCACCGAACTGAAGCTGCCCCTGGACCACCCTGACGAAGCGCTGCGCGAGGCCATTGTTCAGCGCCTGGGCATCCGCGACGAGCAACTGCTCGGCTTCACCCTGTTCAAGCGCAGCTACGATGCCCGCAAGAAGAACAGCGAACTGCTGTTCATCTACACCATCGACCTTGAAACCAGCAATGAAGCGGAGCTGCTGAGCAAGTTCGCCGACGATCGCAACATCGGCGTCGCGCCGGACGTCACCTACAAGTACGTCGGCCACGCCCCGCAAAACCTGCAGGAACGCCCGATCGTGGTCGGTTTCGGCCCTTGCGGCATCTTCGCCGGACTCTTGCTGGCCCAGATGGGCTTCAAGCCGATCATCCTCGAACGCGGCAAGGAAGTGCGCCAGCGCACCAAGGACACCTGGGGCCTGTGGCGCAAAAGCGTGCTCAACCCCGAGTCCAACGTGCAGTTCGGCGAAGGCGGCGCCGGGACCTTCTCCGACGGCAAGCTCTACAGCCAGATCAAGGATCCCCTCCACCATGGCCGCAAGGTCCTGGAAGAGTTCGTCAAGGCCGGTGCGCCGGAAGAAATCCTGTACATCAACAAACCCCACATCGGTACGTTCCGCCTGACCGGCATGGTCGAGCAGATGCGCCAGGACATGATCGCCCTCGGCGCCGAAGTGCGCTTCCAGGAGAAGGTCACCGACCTGCTGATGGAAGACGGTCAATTGACTGGCGTGGTCCTGGAGAGCGGCGAACAGCTGCACTCGCGCCACGTGGTCCTGGCCCTGGGCCACAGTGCCCGTGACACCTTCCGCATGCTCCACGCCAAGGGCGTGTACATGGAGGCCAAGCCGTTCTCCATCGGTTTCCGTATCGAACACCCGCAGACGCTGATCGACAAGGCACGCCTGGGCAAGTATGCCGGCCACCCGAAACTCGGTGCGGCCGATTACAAGCTGGTGCACCACGCCAAGAACGGCCGCTCGGTCTACAGCTTCTGCATGTGCCCTGGCGGCACTGTGGTGGCGGCCACCAGCGAACCGGGCCGGGTGGTGACCAACGGCATGAGCCAATATTCGCGCAATGAACGCAATGCCAACTCCGGCATCGTGGTGGGCATCGACCCCGAGCGCGACTACCCGGGTGGCCCGCTGGCGGGTATCGAGCTGCAGGAGCGCCTGGAAGCCCACGCCTATGTGATGGGTGGCAGCAACTACCAGGCACCGGCGCAGCTGGTAGGCGATTTCGTCGCTGGCAAGCCATCCACCGCCGTGGGCAGCGTCGAGCCGTCGTACAAGCCGGGTGTAACTTTGGGCGACCTCGCGCCGAGCCTGCCGGACTTTGCCATCGAGGCAATCCGCGAAGCGCTGCCGGCCTTCGATCGGCAGATCAAGGGCTACAACCTGCATGATGCGGTGCTGACCGGCATCGAGACGCGCACTTCTTCGCCACTGCGGATCACGCGTGGTGCGGATTATCAGAGCCTGAACCTCAAGGGACTGTTCCCGGCGGGTGAAGGGGCGGGGTATGCCGGTGGCATTCTTTCCGCAGGCGTCGATGGCATTCGCATTGCCGAGGCGGTCGCGCGGGATATGCTCGGTTTATAAGTTGTAGCGCCTGCTCCGGCCTCATCGCCGGCTTGCCGGCGATGAGGCCGGAGCAGGCAACAAAAAACCCCGAACAGGCCAAGCCCGTTCGGGGTTTTTTGTTTATCTGCTGCTATCAGTGCGTAACGCGGCTGGTACCGTCGACGGTCATGATGCGCACGCGCTCGCCCACACGGAACACTTCGTTCTCCTGCACGGCCTGCACATAGGCGCGCATGCTGCCGTCGTCTTCGCGCACGGTGAGCTCCACACCCTGGGTGCGGGTCAGGCCTTCCTCGGCGGCCGAGCCTGCCAGGCCACCGGCCACGGCACCGATCACAGCAGCGACGATACTGCCGCGGCCACCCCCGACAGCGCTACCGGCTACACCACCGACAATCGCACCAGCACCCCCGCCGATCGGCGTCTTGGTGCCTTCGATCTTGACCGGACGCAAGGCCTCGATGGTGCCCATGCGCACGGTCTGCACGCGACGGGCCTCATCACGGGAGTAGCTGTCGCCAGTCAGGCTGGAGGCACACCCCCCCAGCAACAACGACATGGTGGTGAAGGTCGCCACCAGCAAAGCGGATTTACGCATGGGTAAAGTCTCCATAAATTCAGGTGTCCATTAGACGCTGCGCCCAAGCAACTGTCACGACGCCGGCGTAACAAAATTGGTTTCATTCAGCGCCCATACAGCAAGTACAGGCGGTCTCCCAGACCTCTAACGTCTGACCAAGGATAGCCATGGATTACTGCATCGAGGTATTGGCAGACAGCGCAGCCGGAGACAGCAGCGATAGGGAAAGGGCCGCGATGCGGCCCCAAAGGTCTCAGGGAGCCAACCGCTCGCGCAGCCAGCGCGCCTCGACCAGGCGGTAGTTCAAGCGATCATGCAGGCGGCTGGCACGCCCTTGCCAGAACTCGATGCGCTCAGGCAGCAGGCGGTAACCACCCCAATGCTCGGGGCAATGCGGCTGAGTGTCGGAGAAGCGCGACTCTGTCGCTTTGACCAGCCCTTCCAGCTCTTCACGGCTGGCGATCACCTGGCTCTGCGGCGAAGCCCATGCACCCAGGCGGCTCCCCAGAGGGCGCACCTGGTAGTAGTCGTCCGACTCCTTGGCCGTCACCTTTTCCACCCGCCCTTCGATACGCACCTGGCGTTCCAGCGCCGGCCAGAAGAAGGTCATGGCGGCGAAGGGGTTGGCCAGCAGCTGCTGACCCTTGGCACTGTCGTAATTGGTGAAGAAGGTGAAACCACGGTCATCGAGCCCCTTGAGCAGCAATACGCGGCAATGGGGTCGGCCCTCGCCATCGACGGTGGCGAGGGTCAGGGCATTGGCTTCTACCGGGGGTTGCTCGGTCTTCACCGCATCGGCAAACCACTGGTGGAACAGAGCGAACGGCTCCTCCGGGGCCTTGGCTTCCGCCAGGCCATCACGGGTGTAGTCGCGGCGCATATCGGCCAGGGATTGGGTCATGGCTGCGTTTCCTTGACGATCAGTTGGTCTTCGCAGGGCTATTGGCGGCTAACTTCTTGTCAGCAGTCGCTTTCTTGGCGGCGGGCTTGGCCGGCGCGGCTTTTTTCTTGGCGGTGGACTTGGCAGCTGGCTTGGCTGCGGCTTTCTTCGCGGCTGGCTTGGCAGCGGACTTGGCAGCTGGCTTGCTGTCGACAGCCTTGGCGGCCGGTGCCTTGGCATCCTGCACGGCGACCATGGAGGCCGGGGTCGGCGCGGGTGCGGCTTGTTGGTACTTGGCCAGCAGCGCGACCATGGTGTTCTGTGGGGTCAACAGCATTTCCACGCGGCGATTGAGGGCACGGCCTTCGGGACTGTCGTTGGCCGCACGCGGCATTTCCGCACCCATGCCCTTGAGGCTCAGGCGGTCACGCTTCAAACCGCTCAGGCGGAAGATCGCCGAAACCGACGCGGCGCGCTCCAGGCTGAGTTTCTGGTTGGTAGCGGCCACGCCACTGGTGTCGGCATGGCCGAGTACCAGCACGGCGGTCTTGGGGTCGCCCTCGACTGCCTTGGCCACGCGGGTGATCGGACCCAGGCTCATCGGCAGCAGCATGTTGGGACGATCCGGGTTGTACGAACTGTCGACCGGAATGGTTACCGCCAGCACGTTTTCGCGACGCTCCAGTTGCAGCTTGCTGTCCTTGATGGCTTCGCGCAGCTTCGGCTCGTATTCGTCAAGCCATGCCTGGGTGGCTTTCTGGTCGATCTTCGGTACCACTGGCCCCTTGGCCTGCTTGTCGTCACCGCCAAATGGCCACCACCAACGGCTGGCACTTTCCGACTTGGCATCTGCCTTGGCGACCTTTTCGTTGACGGCTTGCTTCACTTCCTGCTCTGCAACCTTGTCCGAACCGAAAGGCCACCAAGCGCTGGCGCCACCTTTCGATGCATCCTGAGAATGGCTGGCACAGCCGGTCATGGCGGTCAGGCACAGGGCGAGAGCTAAGGTTTTATGTGAAGACATCAGCGATACACCATGAATTAGAAAGAATTTTCGCCAGCACACCGCAGTGCGCTGGCATTGAGGATAACAAAGGGGCCGTGCAATACCCGCGTTACCCGATCAAAGGCACGTCCCAAGGACCCGTACCAGCTGCTGGGCCCTTGGGTCCATGAGCACGTAAGGGCCAAGGGTATTGACCACGAATCCGAAGGCCACATCGTGCTCAGGGTCGGCGAAACCGACCGAGCCGCCGGCGCCTGGGTGGCCGAAGGCACGGGCACCGAGACCGAAGGTGGCATTGGCAACATCGGGCTGGTCAAGCATGCAGCCCAGGCCGAATCGGGTCTGGGTCAGCAGGGTACGATCCTGGCCGAGGCTGTGCTCGCGGGTCAGTTCGTCGAGCAGTTCGGATTCCAGCAGGCTGCCGTCGAGCAAACCGGCATAAAAGCCCGCCAGGCTGCGCGCATTCCCATGGCCATTGGCCGCGGGCTGTTGCATGCGCCGCCACTCGGGTTTGTTGGTGCTGGTGAGGATCGCCGGTGGGTTGGTGAAGGCACGGGTCGACAGCGCCTCCGGCTCACGCATGGTCACCTGCAGCAAGCGCTGGGCCGCCGCATCGCCAGCATTGCCTTTACCGCGCGCGATATGCGCCACCCGATGAAATTCTTCGTCCGCGAGGCCGACATGGAAGTCCAGCCCCAGTGGGCGCGCGGTACGCGCGACGATCGACTCGCCCGGGCCACGTCCATCTGCTCGTCGGATCAGCTCGCCGATCAGCCAGCCGTAGGTGATGGCGGCATAACCATGTTCGGTCCCGGGCGTCCACCAGGGTGTTTCGGCGGCCAGGGCATCGACCATCGCTTGCCAGTCGTACAGCGCCTGCGCCGGCAGCAACTGGCGAATCGCTGGCAAACCGGCGCGGTGGCTGAGCAGCTGTCGAAGGGTGATGCCATCCTTGCCCGCCTGGGCGAACTCCGGCCAATAGCGCGCTACGGGGACATCCAGGGCCAGCTTGCCCTCGCCCACCAGTTGCAGGGCGGTAACGGCGGTGAAAGTCTTGGTGCAGGAGAACAGGTTGGCGATGGTATCGCTGTGCCAGGCTTGCTGGCCGTCCTTGTCGGCACTGCCTGCCCACAAATCGATCACGGTTTCGCCGCCGATCTGGATGCACAACGCCGCACCGCGCTCCTGGGGATCATCGAACAAGGCGGCGAACGCTTCGCGCACTGCCTCGAATTTCAGCTCATAGTGACCCTGGATCTGCACCCGCCTGCTCTCCGTACGACCTTGCCGAAAAATGGCGTGCATTGTTTCAGCAGTTAAAGGTTTTGCCTACTGGGCAGAGCCTGGTCATGGAGAAAATTCATGCCGATTGTTCAGCGACAGGCTGCACCGCCTTTGCGCGCTCAAGGGGCTGGCTTTTCCAGCTGGCTGTGCAACTGACCAACGGCCGCCAGGTTGCTCTTGCGTACCGCTTCGACAAAGCCCGCAAACGGTACATCGGTAATTGCCACCAGGCCGAGGTGGCCGTTCTCGCCATCGAGCAAACGACCACTGGCAGGCTGGTCAAGGTACTGGAACCAATGGGCGCCAACGATCATCGGCTGGGCCAGCGCCGCCTTGAGGAAGTTGCCATACGCCGGCCCACGGTCTTCTTCTCGCGCCACCTCAAGAGGCCCGGGCCAGAACGGCCCACGGTCACGTGAGCCGAACTGGAATTCCGACACCAGCACGGGCTTGTCCAGTTCGGCCAGACGGGAGAAGTCGTAGCCGTCTTCGGGCTTGAGGGTATAGAAGTTGAAACTCAGCACATCGCAGAATTCGGCGCAGGCCTTGACCGCCTCCGGGGTGCTCACCGCGTAGCGCCCCCCCAGCAGCAGATGGTTGGGGGCATGCCATTTCAGTGAGTCGGAGATGGTCTTGAAATAGGTTTGCGCGAACACTTGCTGGAAATACTGGAAATCACGCTCGATTTCCGGGTGCTCGGGGTTGGGCAACGGTGCCTCGAAACCTGGGTCTTCCATCAGTTCCCAGGCCTGCAGGTCGATACCCCAGGCCTTGGACAAGCCCGCCTGGTTGCGGTACTTGTCGCGCAACTGCTTGAGGAACGCGCGCTTGGCCGGCACATCGGTGGTCAGGCGCAGGGTCCCGTAGGCCAGGCCGTAGCGGGCCTTGGGGTCGTTACCGGGTGCCGCCCAGGCCAGTTCGTTGTCGGCGAAGTAACCGAGCAGCCAAGGGTCGTCGCGGTGATCGCGGGCAGCGATGGCCACGGCACGTTCGGTGGCCATGGCGAAACGCGGGTCGAATGGGTCGGGCATGCGGCCCCACCAGTCCATGCCCGTACTGATGCTGGCATAGTCGCCGACGATCGACAGCGGCAAGGTGTACGGCAGGCGCTTGGCCTGGGCCAACGCCGGCTCGCTCCAGTTACCCAGGGTGTTGAAGCCCCAGGCCTGCAGGCGATCGAGGGTATGCGCCTGCCAGCGGGCATTGTCCAGCGCAGGCGGTGGGCAGTCTGCGGCCGGTTGCCCCTCCACGTGCGCGCACGGCTTGCCATAGGTGCGCTGGAGGTTGGCGGCATAGAAGTCGAACCAACGCCCTTGCTTGAAGGCGCGTCCTTGCGACGAAGCATTGCCATCGTCGTTGTTGCCTTCGCCATAGAAAGCTGCCGCCGCGTCGTCTTGGCCCGGCAATGCAGCGAACATGCCTTCGCGCCCCGTGACATAGGTACGCCCGCCATCAGCGGTCACGGCGTTGACGCCCAGGGAGTAGAACGGGTGGCCATCAGGGGTTACCAGGTACCAACGGCCATCGCGCTTCTCGGTACGGAAGAAGCCCTTGGCTTCGAACGCAGGTCCCGCCACCACACCACCGTAGGTATCCAGCGGCTGTTTCTGGCGCTCGGCCAACCAGCCCTTGAGTTGCTGCTGCTCACGGCTGTCCGCGGCCTTCAGCTGTTCGTCGTTGACGATTTTTTCGGGCCAGCGGCCACGGGTGGACTGACCATAGGTATCGATCAGCGCGTGGTAGGCCGCCTGGTAGGCCAGGTCATCATCCTGGATGCCGACCTTTTCGATCAGCAGGTTCTGCGCCACCTTGGGCGCGGGAATGGTCAGGCTGACGGACACGACCTGCTTGAGGTCGATTTCACCTGCGCTACTGGTCAACAGGAGGCGTTGCCCTTCGAATACCCAAGGCATCGGCGGGCCGGCGCGCATGCCTTGACTCAATGGCGATGTGGGTTTGAGCGGCACCATGACGGTTTGCGCGGGCCCCGCTGGCAGGTCAATGCGGCTGGTCAGGGTACGCCCATCGCTGCCCAGCACCGTGACATCGACGGTCAGTGCCCAATCCATGGCGCTCTGCAGGCGCAAGGTGAGGAACTGTCCAGCTGACCAGTCCCACACGCCCGTCTGCGGGCTCAGGCGCAAGGTTGGCCGTTCGACCGGGTTGAACACCACGCGCCGCAACACCTCGCCTTCCGTGGTCTGTTCCGCGTTGTACTGCGGCATGCCAGCCCCTTCGGTTGCCACAGTGACCACTGAGGCCGGGCGCACGAAGCTGAACAGTGTCTGCTGCCCAGCCAGCAAGGGCGTGCTGAGCAACAGGGTAAGAACAGCAGGCAAGGTGCGACGGATCATAGGGCTCAGGCTCTCCTTCAAGGCCCACTTGAGCCCACGACCGAGTGATGGACAACAGGCCGGAGCAGCATGCTCCGGCCGTCAGGAAATCTCCCGCCGGAAGGGCGGCAGCGCATTGAGAATAGCCTTGCCGTAGCGCTGGGTGACCAAGCGCCGATCGAGCAAGGTGATAATGCCGCGATCCTGTTCGGTACGCAGCAGACGGCCGCAGGCCTGGATCAGCTTCAGCGAGGCGTCGGGCACGGCAATTTCCATGAACGGGTTGCCGCCGCGGGCTTCGATCCACTCGGCCAGCGCCGCTTCGACCGGGTCATCCGGTACGGCGAAGGGGATCTTGGCGATCACCACGTGTTCGCAGTAGGCACCCGGCAAGTCGACACCCTCGGCGAAACTCGCCAGGCCGAAGAGCACGCTGTGCTGGCCATCGTCGACCCGCGCCTTGTGCTTGTTCAGGGTTTCCTGCTTGGACAGGTTGCCCTGGATCAGCACCAGCTTGCGCCAATCGCGGTCCAGGCCGTCGAACACTTCCTGCATCTGCTTGCGCGAGGAGAACAGCACCAGGGCGCCGCGGGCGTCCTCGACGATAGCGGGCAGCTCGCGGATGATCGCGGCGGTATGCGCGGCCGCATCGCGCGGGTCAGCCTTGAGGTCGGGTACCCGCAGCAGGCCGGCGTCGCCGTGCACGAACGGGCTGGGCACGACACAGGTCACGGCGTCGCGTGGCAAGCCCGAACGCATGCGGAAGCGGTCGAACTTGCCCAATGCGGTGAGGGTTGCCGAAGTCACCAGCGCACCATGGGCCACACTCCACAGGCTGCGGCGCAGCATCTCGGCAGCCAGGATAGGACTTGCGTTGACTTCGATATCGAACAGCGCGCCACTCTCGGCCAGGGTCAGCCAGCGGGCCATGGGTGGGCTGTCTTGCGGGTCTTCGGCGGTGAAGGCGACCCACAACTCCCAGTTGCCCTGGGCCCGGGTGACCAGGCTGCCGAACAGCGGATACCACTCTTCGGCCTGGTGGCTGGCGATGCCAATGTTGACCTCGCCGTCCATGCCTTCCTTGAGCAGGTCGGCCAGGCGGGTGAACAGATCATTGAGGCGGGCAAAGCCTTTTTTCAGTTCGATGCCGACTTCGCGGATCTGCTCAGGCACCACGCCGCCCTCGAAGCGATAGCGTGGGCGCTCGCGCCCTTCGGTATCTTCGCTGGGGCGAAAGTCCGCGACCTGCTCGCACAGGGTGAACATGAACTGCTGCTGGGTGCGGATTTCCCGCGCCAGCTCCGGCACCTGCTCGATCAATTTGCCCAGGTCACCCGGCAAGGGGTGCTGGGCCAGCAGCTTGGTCAGGTTCTTGGCCGTCTGCTCAAGCCAGTCGGCGGTGGAGCGCAGCCGCGAATAGTGGGCGAAGTGGCCGATGGCCTTGTCTGGCAGGTGGTGGCCTTCGTCGAACACGTAAATGGTGTCACGCGGGTCGGGCAGCACCGCGCCACCGCCCAGGGCCAGGTCGGCCAGGACCATGTCGTGGTTGGTGACGATCACATCGACCTTGCCCATGCCTTCGCGCGCCTTGTAGAACACGCACTGCTGGAAATTCGGGCAATGGCGGCCGGTGCACTGGCTGTGGTCGGTGGTCAGGCGCGCCCAGTCCTGGTCTTCCAGGGCTTCGGACCAGCTGTCGCGGTCACCGTCCCAACGGTTGCCGGCCAGCTTCTCGATCATGCTGTTGAACAGCTTCTGGCTGCGCTCGTCCACTTCGATATGGAAGCCCTCTTCCTCGAACAGCTGGGCAGTGGCCGACTGCGCGTGGCCCTCCTGCAGCAGGATGTCGAGCTTGGACAGGCACAGGTAGCGGCCACGGCCCTTGGCCAGGGCGAAGCTGAAGTTCAGGCCGCTGTTGCGCATCAGGTCGGGCAGGTCCTTGAAGACGATCTGCTCCTGCAGCGCCACGGTCGCGGTCGCGATCACCAGGCGCTTGCCGGCGGCCTTGGCGGCCGGAATCGCGGCCAGGCTGTAGGCGACCGTCTTGCCGGTACCGGTGCCCGCCTCCACCGCCACCACGGCGGGCTCGCCGGCACGGCGGCCTTCTTCGTCGCAGGCGATGTCGCCGAGCACCTTGGCCACTTCGGCGATCATCAGGCGCTGGCCGTAACGCGGCTTGAGGCTCTTGGCTTCGAGAAAACGCGAGTAGGCGCCCTGGATGGTGGCTTTGAGTTCGTTGCTGATCATGGTCTGCAGGCGCCCGGAGGGCTGGATATATTTTCAGTGTTTTGCATGGGGCGGCTATCATACCCCGCTATTGCCCTTTGTGCCGCATGGAGATCCAGATGCTCGCCTTTGCCTTACCCTACACATTGCATGTCCTGGCCGCCCTGGTGTGGGTCGGCGGCATGTTCTTCGCCTGGCTGGTGCTACGCCCTGCAACGGTTGCAGCCCTGGAGGGGCCGGCCCGGCTGCGCCTGTGGGTGGAAGTTTTCCGACGCTTTTTCCGATGGGTCTGGCTGGCGGTGGCCATTCTGGCGATAAGTGGTATCGGCATGTTGCACATGCGTTTCAATGGTTTCGAGACGGCTCCCAAGTACATTCACGTGATGATTGGCGGCGGCATCGCCATGTTCGCGCTGTTCATGCGCATTCAGGCATTGCTGTTACCGGAGTTGAAGACGGCGGTGCAGGCCGAGGACTGGGCAGCGGGGGCGGCAGTGCTCGGCCGGATCCGGCGCATGGTCGGGGTGAACCTGTTGCTGGGGCTGGCGGTAGTGGCAGTGGCCAGCTCGCGACTGCTGATGTAGGCCCGTCAGCCACGCCGCGGCAGCTGTGGCTGCCGCGGTATCGACATGACGTGGAAGATCCCCGTCAGCAGTATCTGCAATCGATCGAACCAACGATGGCTACGCCCACGCAGGCTGCCATTGAAAAAAAGCACTTCCAGCACATGCAGCCCCAGCAACGCGATGCCCGCCGCATTGATCAACAGGTTCAACGGCAAGGGTTGCGGCATCAGTTGGTTGAACAGCACCACGCCCCAGAATGCGATCGTCAGGACCTTGCCCAGGCCCAGGATGAACTTCATTTTCCGCCCCTCTCTCGTTCTCAGTTGAGGTGCAGGTCGACCCGCCGATTGTGTGCACGACCTTCCTCGGTGTCGTTTTCCGCCACCGGCTCGCTGGCCCCGCGCCCTTCACTGGTGACCTTCTGCGGTGCCATCCCCTGACTGATCAGGTACTCGGCAACACTGGCGGCACGCCGTTCGGAAAGTGCCTGGTTGTAGCTGGCGGAGCCAACGTTGTCGGTATGGCCGACCACCCTGATCCGGGACACGCCCAACTCGTTGAGCCTCGGCAACAGGCTTTGCAGCCGCTGCTGGCTACCTGTAGTGAGATCTGCGGAGTTGAACGCGAACATCACCTGGCCCTGGTCGTCGAGGGAGATCACCGCTGGTTGAGGCTCAGGCGCAGGCTGGCTGGGCGGATACTGCGGCAACGGGCAGCCCATGTGGTCGACCGCCGTGCCGGCCGGCGTGTCGGGGCAGCGGTCACGGCGATCGAACACCCCATCTTCGTCTTTGTCACCGTCCTGGGCGTAACAGATCAGGCCACCGGCAATGGCCCCCAGTGCACCGCCGCCTGCGGCCCAGCTCGAACTTTCGATGGCGCCCAGGCCACCGCCCGCCAGACCACCCAGCAGGCTGCAGATCGGCCAGGTCCTTTGATTGAGGGGCGCACTGCCATCGCTGTGGGTGGCGCAGCCTGCGAGCAGGCTGGTGACCACCAACAACGGCAACGCCGCCTTTGACATAACACTCATCATGAATGCTCCTGTGTCGTTGGCCGCAACCGGCTTACAGGAGTAAAGACGCGCCCGCGCCACTTCTCAAGGCGCGGGCGCAGGCGGTCAGCGCTGGATCTTGATCTCGGTGCGACGGTTCATCGAACGCCCATCGGCCGTGGCATTGTCTGCCACTGGCTGGGTCTCACCGGCACCGACCACCGAGACGAAGCTGGCGCGCGGGACGCCGCTCTCGATCAGGTATTCGGTCACCGAGTGAGCGCGGCGCTCGGACAGTTTCTGGTTGTAGCTGTCGGAGCCGACGCTATCGGTATGGCCAGTGACGCTCAGGCGAGCACTAGGCGCTTCCTGCTTCAGGCGGGTGGCGATGGTGTTCAGGCGCTCCTTGTCGGCGGCAGTCAGGCGCGCCGAGTCGAACTCGAAGTGCACATCACGGATGACGATGACTTCTTCTTTCTGGACGACCACTTCCTCGACCACCGGCGCCGGTTCCGGCGGGCAGCCATTGGCATCGACCTGCACGCCGCGTGGCGTGCCCGGGCACTTGTCGCGGCTGTCCGGCACGCCATCACCGTCTTCGTCGCCATCGCCGTGGGCCCAGCAGTAGCCGGCGGCCAGACCGCCGCCAAGCAGCGCGCCCCAACCCGCCCACGATGAACTTTCGATGGCGCCCAAGCCGGCACCGGTAATGCCCCCGACGGCAGCACACTTCGGCCAGTCGGTTTTTTGCAAACCTGCACAACCAGTCAACACACTGGTGAGCAGTACCAGGGGTATCGCTGTGCGTACTATGCTCATTTTGTAGCTTCTCCTAGGGGGAATCGGCATAAGACCGATCTCTGGGAGTAAAGACCGCGCAATCGATCCCTGCCAGCAATAAGCCACGACCCGGCACATGCCCCTTTGCCCGCAGGCAATGGCCCGCTAGTCTTGGTCAACCTGAACGAGGATTGGCAATGACCGACGGTTTTTCCCAACGCACGCCGCAGCAGGCCCTGGCGGCTCTGCTCGAACGCTTCACCCCGCAACGTTTGCTGCTGGTGGGTACACGCTTCCCGGCCCTTGAGGCATTTGCCCAGGCACACCCGCAGGTGACCATCGAAACCGCCGCACCCGGTCCGCTGCCAGCAGCGCTCGCCGCTCAGCGCTTCGACCTCGCCGTACTGGTTGACTGCCTGGAACACCTGCCCAAGCGCACCGGCCTGGAGCTGCTAGGGGGCATTCGCAACCTCAATGCCAGCCGCGTGGCGGTACTGGCCGATTTGCCTGCCTGTGGCTGGCAGGACACCGACTTTTTCGCCCTGGCCCTGTCGGCCAGCGAGAAATTCCGTCGCGACGAACAAGTATTGAGCTTGTTCACCTATGATCTACATGACTACAAGCAGGTCCCCGACTGGCTCAATGCCAAGTTCTGGGCCAACCCTGAAAACTTCGGCAAGTATTGGTGGTGATGATGAGTGTCTCGGTTTGCCCTTGTGGCAGCGGCAACCTGCTCGACGCCTGCTGCGGGCACTACCACGGCGGTACCCCGGCACCGGATGCCCAGACACTCATGCGCTCGCGCTACAGTGCCTATGTGCTGGGCCTGATCGACTACCTGGTGGCCACTACCCTGCCCGCCCAGCAGGCCGGGCTGGACTGTGCCGCCATGAGCGCCTGGAGCGCCCAGAGCACCTGGCTGGGCCTGGAAGTGGAAAACGCCGAGGTGCTCGGCGGCCAGCCCGAACACGCCTTCGTCACCTTTACCGCGCGCTGGCATGACCAGGAGGGCGACCACCAGCACCGCGAGCGCTCGGCATTCGTGCAGCACGACGGGCGCTGGTACTTCATCGACCCGACCGTCGAGCTCAAGGTCGGGCGCAACGACCCCTGCCCGTGCGACAGCGGGCAGAAGTTCAAGAAATGCTGCGCCAGCTACCTCGGTAACTGAGCATGATCGCCCAAGCCCGTCTGCTCCTGCTCGGCGCCCTGCTGGCCTTGCTGACGGGCTGCGCGATCTGGGGCGACGACGACTGGCGCGACCCCGAGGTGCACCTGGTCAAGGTCGAGACCGTCAAGGCGCGCCTGTTGGAGCAGGAGTTCGTGTTGCACCTGCGCATCGAAAACCCCAACGACAGCCGCCTGTTCATTCGCAACCTGGAGTACTCGCTGTGGCTCAACGACCTGCGGCTGGTCGAGGACGATGTGAGTATCTGGCGCAGTGTCGGTGGCCACGCCCGGCGCACCTTCAAGATCACCGCACGGACCAACCTCTGGCAGCAGCTCAAGCCCTTGGCCAAGCTGTTGCGCACTGAGCAACCGCTGCGCTACCGGTTGCAGGGTGAACTGGCTACCGGGCTGCTCATCCATCGGGACCTGCACTTGTCGCGCAGTGGTGAGATAATCCCCGGCGATTTCATACCGGAGTAACCCTGCAATGACCCAACAACCCCATGTTCATGGCCCAGACTGCGACCACGGTCATGATCACCACCACGATCACGACCACGGCCATGTGCACGGCCCGCATTGCAACCACGGCCACCAGGAGCCGGTTCGCAACGCCCTGAAGGACGTCGGCCGTAACGACCCTTGCCCATGCGGCAGCCAGAAGAAGTTCAAGAAGTGCCACGGCGCCTGACCAGGTGCCTGGCTGCCAGTTTCAGGCTTTGCGCCTGAAGCTGGCGACCGCTGGTAAATAAAGCTTCTACGCACCTTGCACGGCGACTGCGCGCTCACTACCTTAGCGCCTTTCAAACCCCGCCACGCCCTGCAGGAGCCCTTGTCATGGCCGCCCCCGTCTTTTTCCCCTTCCGCCCGCGGTTCACCCGCACGGCCACGCTGCTTGGCATGCTCGGGCTTGCCGGCTGCCAGATGGGGGGCTATCAGGACAGCGTGCCACCGACCACCGGTGTGCAACCGCTCAAAGGCCTGGCGCAGAACGTGTCGGTACGACGCAACGCCATGGGCGCGCCGCTGATCGAAAGCAGCAACTTCCATGACGCCCTGTTCAGCCTCGGCTATGTGCATGCCGGTGACCGTATCGAGCAAATGCTCGCCATGCGCCTGCTGGCCCAGGGGCGTTTGGCGGAAATGGCGGGCAGCGAGGCGCTGGACATCGACCGCCTGATGCGAGCGGCTAACCTCAAGCAGAATGCCACCCAGCTCTACGCCGATGCTTCGCCACGCCTCAAGCGCTTCTTCGAAGTCTATGCCCGCGGCGTCAACGCCTACCTGTTCCGCTACCGCGACAAGCTGCCGGCCAACCTCGCCAGCAGCGGCTATCGCCCGGAATACTGGAAGCCTGAGGACTCGGCGCTGATTTTCAGCCTGTATGCCTTCAGCCAATCGGTGAACCTGCAGGAAGAACTCAGTGCCCTGGCCCTGGCCCAACAGGTGGGCAGCGACAAACTGGCGTGGTTGCTGCCCGGCGCACCGGACGAACCGCTGGCAGACGCCGAGGTTGAAAAACTCAAGGGCCTGAACCTGAACAGCCAGCTGCCAGGCCTGCCAGCCTTGGCCGCGGCCAGCCAGAAGCTCGCCGACTTGGGCCTGCTCAGCAGCCCCGGCTCGGCCAACCTGGCCCTGGGCCCGCAGCGCAGCCGCAGTGGCAAGAGCCTGCTGGCCAGCGACACCCGCGCCGCCTGGGCCCTGAGCCCAGTGCAGATCCACACCGGCAAGTACCAGGTCGCCGGCCTGTCGCTGCCAGGGCTGCCCATCGTTCTGGCTGGCTATAACGGCAAGCTGGCCTGGAGCAGCAGCGCGGTGATGGCCGACAACCAGGACCTGTACCTGGAGCAACTGCGCCATCAAGGCAGCCAGCTCAGCTACCTGGCCGATGGCAAATGGCAGCCGGCCCGTGCCCGCAGTGAAACTTTCTTCGTCCGCGGCCAGCGACCGCTGCGGGAAGTCATGTACGACACCCGTCATGGCACCCTGCTCGCTCAACCCGGCAACGCCGGCCTGGGCCTGGCCCTGAACTTGCCGCAGCTCAAGGGCGATCGCAGCCTCGATGCGCTGTTCGACCTGACCCGCGCGAAAACCGTAGAGCGCGCCTTCGACAGCACCCGCGAAGTCGCCGCGGCGGCGCTCAACTTTGTCTTCGCCGAACCCGAGCACATTGGTTGGCAAGTCAGCGGCCGTTACCCCAACCGACGCGAAGGCCAAGGCCTGTTGCCGTCGCCGGGCTGGGACGGACGCTACGACTGGGATGGCTTCGCCGACCCGATGCTCCACCCCTATGACCAGGACCCGCCGGAAGGCTGGATCGGCCACGCCAACCAGCGCAGCCTGCCACGGGGCTATGGCATGCAGTTGTCCAATACCTGGTACTACCCCGAGCGCGCAGAACGCCTGGCCCAGCTGGCCGGCAATGGGCGGCACGACAGCCGCAGCCTGATGGCCCTGCAGAACGACCAGGTAACGCTGCTGGCGGACAAGCTCAAGCAGATGTTCGACGCACCCGGCATGGCCCAGCCGCTCAAGCAGGCCATTAACGCCCTACCCCCCGCCCAAGGCGACAAGGCACGCGACGCCCTGGCGCGGCTCAAGGCGTTCGATGGCCGCCTGAGCCCGGTGTCGGCGGATGCGGCGTTGTATGAGCTGTTCCTGCAGGAAGTAGCACGCCAGACCTTCCTCGACGACCTTGGCCCGGAATCCGGCCCGGCATGGCAGGCGTTCGTCAGCAATGCCCAGCTGTCCTATTCGGCCCAGGCCGATCACCTGCTCGGCCGCGAGGACAGCCCGTTCTGGGATGATCGCAGCACGCCGCAGAAGGAAGACAAACCGGCCATTCTCGCCCGCAGCCTGGCCGCTGCCGTGGATGCAGGCACCGCGCAGCTCGGCGCCGATCGCCGCGCCTGGCAGTGGGGCAAACTGCACCAGTACCGTTGGCCGGCCCCGGCCTACCATGGCCTGGGCGATGCCCTCAGCCGCTCATCAATGGCCGCGGGTGGTGACTTCAGCACCTTGGCACTGACGCCTTATGCCTGGGGCAGCAATTTCGATACCCGCCTGCCGGCATCGGCACGCATGGTCGTCGACTTCGGGCAGGCAGAGCCACTGCAGGTGCTGACCAGCAATGGCCAATCCGGCAACCCGGCCAGCGGGCATTACAGTGATGGGCTGGATGCGTGGTTCAAGGGACGGTTCATGAGCCTGCCCCTGCAACCGCAGAACTTTGGGCGGGCGTATGGCAATCAGCGATTGACGTTGGTGCCAGGTCGGTAAGCATAGGGATGAGAAAGCCGCCAGAATTGGCGGCTTTCTGTTTTTGCTCAAGCCGCTACAACTGCGAGCTCAATGCGCTGACCTAGAACATGCAGCGCATGCTCGACCTGCTCGATCTTTGAGCGGTGCAACAGATCAACCAGGCGGTCGACTTGAGGACGGTTGACGCCCAGGCGTCGCGCCATCTCGGTTTTACTCACTTTCTGGGCAACCATGGTGTTCCAGAGCGCTGCTTTCGCCGCTGTCAGGGCCGGCAGGCGTACAACGGGCTGATCCGATAACGGCGCTGCAGGCAGTGGAATGGCCTTTTTCTGATCCACATAGAAAGAGAGTGCGGATTCCATGGCATCTACAGCATCGTACAGTGCCTCCTCAACTGAATCGCCAGCACTGGCCATCTCAGGCACATCCGGGCAGCTGATCCAGAAACTGCCCTCTTCTTGGTGAATGATCACCGGATAATCGAAGATCATCTTGTGCGCTCCCCTGAACTCATCATTGTTTCAGGCCCAGATCTTTCAGGATCTTGCTTCTGAGCCCTTCGCCCATCTCTTTGGCACCATGATCCGGAAAAATCGTCTGGCGATTACCCAGGTAAACCTTGAAATGGCTTCCCTTGGCCGGCACGAACGTAGCGCCCTGGGCGCGTAACCACCGGCGAAATTCACTGTACTTCATACGGGCCTTTGATCACTGAATGTGCAGCACTTGCTGGTCGCACGCAACATTTTTGTTGCGCACCATCAATGTGAGCCCATAGTTAAACGTGAAAAGCGCTTCCACATTTCCGAATAGCTGGTAGCCGTTTTCGCCCAAACAGCCGCTCGAACTTCTGTCCTGCAGCACCGCTCTCAACAGGTAACCCCGCCACCCAGCGCCCACGCCATGGACCTCGTCATCACCCGCCCCGAAGGCCTCTACTGCCCACCCGGTGATTTCTACATCGACCCGTGGCGCCCGGTGGCACGCGCGATCATCACCCACGGCCATGGCGACCACGCCCGCAGGGGCAACGCGCATTACCTGACCGCCGCCCCCGGCGCGGGCATCCTGCGCAGCCGTCTGGGCCAGGACATCGACCTGCAGCCCCTGCCCTACGGCGAACGCATCCATCACCACGGCGTCACCCTCAGCCTGCACCCGGCCGGGCATGTGCTGGGCTCGGCGCAAGTGCGCCTGGAGCATGCAGGCGAAGTGTGGGTGGCTTCCGGCGATTACAAAGTCGAACCAGACGGCACCTGCGCGCCTTTCGAGCCTGTGCGCTGCCACACCTTCATCACCGAATCGACCTTCGGCCTGCCCATTTATCGCTGGCCCAGCCAAGCCGAAGTTTTCACCGGGGTGAATGCCTGGTGGCGGGCCAATCGTGATCAGGGCAAGGCCAGCGTGCTGTTCTGTTATGCCTTCGGCAAGGCTCAGCGAATTCTGCACGGACTGGACCCGAGCATCGGCCCGGTCCTGGTACATGGCGCGGTCGAACCGCTGAACCAGGTGTACCGCGAGGCTGGGGTGCACCTGCCACCAACCCGCTACGTCGGCGACATCCCACGTAACGACCCACTCATGCGCCAAGCCCTGGTGCTGGCCCCGCCCTCCGCTGCCGGCAGCACATGGATGCGCCGCTTTGGCGATTACAGCGATGCGTTCGCCAGTGGCTGGATGCTTCTGCGCGGCACGCGGCGGCGTCGCGGGGTGGATCGCGGCTTCGTGCTGTCCGACCATGCCGACTGGCCGGGGCTGCTCTGGGCCATCAGCCAGACCGGCGCCGAACGGGTCATGGTCACCCACGGTTCGGTCAACGTACTGGTGCGCTATCTCAGCGAACAGGGGCTCGATGCCCGCTCATTCGTGACCGAATACGGTGACGAGGATGACGCGCCCGCCACGGAACCTGAGCCATGAAAGACTTTGCAGCGCTTTACTTGCGTCTGGATGCGACCACCTCCAGCAATGCCAAGCTCGAAGCACTGCGCGACTACTTCGCCGCCGCCCCTGCCGAGGATGCGGCCTGGGCGGTGTACTTCCTGGCCGGGGGCCGGCCACGCCAGTTGGTGCCCACCCGCGTGCTGCGCGAACTGGCGACGACACTGGCCGACCTGCCCGACTGGTTGTTCGAAGAAAGCTACCAGGCCGTCGGCGACCTGGCGGAAACCATCTCCCTGCTACTGCCTGAAAACCCGCACGGCAACGAGGACGGTCTGGCCCATTGGGTCGAGGCCCATCTGCTACCGCTTCGCGGCCTGCCCGCCGACGCGATCCAGCAGCGCCTGCCGCCACTCTGGGCCAAGCTCGACCGACCCAGCCTGATGCTGTGCCTGAAGCTGATCACGGGCAGCTTTCGCGTCGGCGTGTCCAAGCTGCTGGTCACCCGGGCCCTGGCCCAGTTGGCCGGGCTGGATGCCAAGCGCGTGGCCCAGCGCTTGGTCGGCTATACCGACATCAGCCATCGCCCCAGCGCCAACAGCTACCGCAAGCTGATCGCTGAAGAGTCGGCCGATGAACACAGTCAGCGAGGGGGCCAGCCTTATCCGTTCTTTCTAGCGCACGCCCTGCAGGCACCCGTCGAGCAGTTCGACGCCTTGCTCGGCCCACCCAGTGCCTGGCAGATCGAATGGAAGTGGGATGGCATCCGCGCCCAGGTGGTCAAGCGCGATGGCCAGGTTTGGGTGTGGTCGCGCGGCGAAGAGCTGGTTACCGACCGCTTCCCGGAGCTGCATGGCCTGGCGCAGAGCCTGCCGGACGGCGTCGTGCTCGACGGTGAAATCCTGGTCTGGAAACCGGGCGCCACAGCCGAGGTGCCGGCCGTGCAGCCGTTCGCCCTGCTGCAACAGCGCATTGGCCGCAAGACCCTGGGCAAGAAGCTGCTGGCCGATGCGCCCGTGGTATTGCAGGCCTACGACTTGCTGGAATGGCAAGGCGAGGACTGGCGCAATCGTCCCCAGCACGAGCGTCGCCAACAGTTGCAGCGTCTGATCGAGGACTATCCCCTGGCGCCGGTACTGCTTTCGCCTTTGCTCGAAGGGCAGGATTGGCATGACCTTGCCGTTCAGCGCGAACAATCGCGAAGCCTGGGTGTCGAGGGCCTGATGCTCAAGCAGCGCGATGCCTTGTACGGCGTGGGCAGAACCAAGGACATGGGCCTTTGGTGGAAGTGGAAGATCGACCCGTTCAGCGTCGATGCCGTGCTGATCTATGCGCAACGTGGCCATGGCCGCCGCGCCAGCCTCTACAGCGACTACACCTTCGCCGTCTGGAACGCACCAGCCGGCACGCCGGAGCGTGCCTTGGTGCCTTTCGCCAAGGCTTACTCAGGGCTCAGCGATGAAGAAATGCGCAAAGTCGATGCAATCATCCGCAAGACCACGGTGGAAACCTTCGGCCCGGTGCGCAGCGTGACCCCGACCCTGGTGTTCGAACTGGGTTTCGAAGGCATTGCCTTGTCCAAGCGACACAAGAGCGGGATTGCGGTGCGTTTCCCCCGCATGCTGCGCTGGCGCCAGGATAAACCGGTGGAGCAAGCCGATGACCTGGCGACCTTGCAGGCACTGCTGGCCTGAACACGACGGGTTGAGGCACAGTGGCCAAATTTATGCTTCTATCTTTGTCGCAGATTGTTTTCGCCACGCCGCCAGGACCACCATGCACCATTCGACCCACGACCTGCTCTCCCCCGTACCCGGCGTCAGCCGCCAGCTGCACAGCTTCCACTTCGGACCACGCAGTGGCGCCAAGGTGTACATCCAGGCCTCACTGCATGCGGACGAGCTACCGGGCATGCTGGTCGCCTGGCACCTCAAGCGCCACCTGGCCGAACTGGAACAGCAAGGGCGCCTGCGCCGTGAGATCATCCTGGTGCCGGTGGCCAACCCGGTAGGCCTGGAGCAGGTATTGCTCGATTCGCCACTGGGGCGTTTCGAACTGCAGAGCGGCGAGAACTTCAATCGCAAGTTCGTCGACCTTTCCGACAGCATCGGCGACCAGATCGACGGCCACCTGACCCAGGACCCTGAGCACAATCTCGCCTTGATACGCGAATACCTGCGCCGTGGCCTCGACACCTACCCGGCGCACACGCCCCTGCAGTCCCAGCGCCTGACCTTGCAAAGGCTGGCCTGCGACGCCGACCTGGTGCTGGACCTGCATTGCGATTTCGAGGCCGTCGAACACCTCTACACCACGCCCGAGGCCTGGCCGCAGGTCGAACCGCTGGCCCGCTACCTGGGTGCCCAGGCCAGCCTGCTGGCCACCGACTCCGGCGGGCAGTCGTTCGACGAATGCTTCAGCCTGGTCTGGTGGCAACTGCAGCAACGTTTCGGCAAACGCTTCCCGATCCCCCTGGGCAGCGTCGCGGTGACCGTCGAACTGCGTGGCCAGGCCGACGTCAGCCATGACCTGGCCAGCCAGGACAGTCAGGCGATCCTCAACTACCTGACCCATGCCGGCGTCATCGAGGGCAGCGCCCCGCCCTTGCCGCCGCTACCACAACCCGCCACACCGCTGGCTGCCGTCGAGCCGGTGTCGACACCCCTGGGAGGCTTACTGGTGTATCACGTGCGCCCCGGCCAGCAAGTGGAAGCCGGGCAACTGATCGCCGAAGTCATCGACCCGCTCAGCGACCGCGTGACCGCCGTGCGCACCCGCCAGTCCGGGCTGCTGTATGCCCGCAGCGTGCGCCGCATGGCCACGGCCGGCATGGTCATCGCCCATGTCGCCGGCGAACAGGTGTGTCGCAGCGGCTATCTGCTGGGTAACTGACTCGGTAAAACCAATGGCTCCGTAGGGTGGTCTGTAGAAGCACAGCCTTGCAGGGACCACACCGCGCATGCCTGCCTCCACTGACCTCGCCACAGCCTGGTTCGCCGCGCGTGGCTGGAAACCCTTCGCCTTTCAGCGGCAAGTCTGGGCGGCCGTCGGCCGTGGCGAATCCGGGTTGCTGCATGCCAGCACCGGGGCCGGCAAGACCTACGCCGTCTGGCTGGCCGCGCTGCGCGCCTTTGCCGAGCCCGGGCGCCAGCCCCCAGGGCTGCAGGTCCTCTGGATTACCCCCATGCGCGCGCTGGCGGCCGATACCGCTCGCGCCTTGCAGGCTCCCGTGGACGACCTGGGGCTGAACTGGAGCGTTGCGGTACGCAGCGGTGATACCAGCAGCGCAGAGCGCGCCCGTCAGGCCCGGCGCCTGCCAAGCACGCTGATCACTACACCCGAAAGCCTCACTTTGCTGCTGACCCGGGCACAGGCCTGTCACGACTTCGCCAGCCTGCACCTGGTGGTGGTCGATGAATGGCACGAACTGCTCGGCAACAAGCGGGGCGTACAACTGCAGCTGGCCCTCGCGCACCTGCGCCGCTGGCGGCCTGATCTGGTGACCTGGGGCCTTTCAGCCACCCTGGGCAACCTGCCGCATGCGCTCGAAGTGCTGCTGCCCCATGGCGGCCAACTGGTACGGGGCCGTCAGGACAAGCGCCTGGTGGTCGACACCTTGCTGCCGCCGGCGATCGAGCGCTTCCCCTGGGCCGGGCACATGGGCCTGAAGATGCTCGACCAGGTCGCCCATGAGCTCGACGGCAGCGCCAGCAGCCTGGTGTTCACCAATACCCGCGCCCAGGCCGAGCTGTGGTACCAGGCCCTGCTGGATGCACGCCCCGACTGGGCCGGCCAGATCGCCCTGCACCATGCCTCGCTGGCCCGGGCAACCCGCGACTGGGTCGAGCTGAGCCTCAAGCAAGGCCTGCTGAAGGCGGTGATCTGCACGTCCAGCCTGGACCTGGGCGTGGACTTTCTGCCGGTGGAACGGGTGCTGCAGATCGGCTCGGCCAAGGGCATCGCTCGCCTGATGCAGCGGGCCGGGCGCTCCGGGCACGCGCCGGGCCGGCCTTCGCGTGTCACCCTGGTGCCTACCCACAGCCTGGAGCTGGTGGAAGCCGCTGCGGCGCGTCAGGCGCTGGCCGCCGGGCATATCGAGGCGCGCCGTTCGCCGCGGCTGTGCATGGACGTGCTGGTCCAGCACCTGGTCAGCATGGCCCTGGGCAGCGGCTTTCGCCCAGCTGAGCTGCTGTCGGAAGTGCGCGCCACCTGGGCGTTTCGTGAGCTGCGCGACAGCCAGTGGCAATGGGCACTGGACTTCGTCTGCCATGGCGGCAGCTCGCTCAGCGCCTACCCCGACTATCAGCGTGTCGAAGCCCACCACGACGGCATCTGGCGAGTCGCCAGCGAGCGCCTGGCCAGGCGTCACCGCATGGGCATCGGCACCATCGTCAGTGACGCCAGCCTGCAACTGAAATACTGGAGCAAGGGCGGTGGCGGCAAGCATCTGGGCAGTGTCGAGGAAGCCTTCATCGCCCGTTTGCGCCCCGGCGACACGCTGGTGTTCGCCGGGCGGGTGCTTGAACTGGTAAGGGTCGAGAACATGACCGCCTATGTGCGCCGCAGCAGCGCTCGCAAGGCTGCCGTGGCCCGCTGGAATGGCGGGCGCATGCCGCTGTCCAGCGAACTGGCCGATGCCCTGGTGGAGCAACTGGATGCCGCTGCCCACGGCCGCTATGCCAGTCCCGAGCTGCGCGCGGTGCGCCCGCTGCTTGCGCTGCAGGCACGCTGGTCGGCCCTGCCCACCCTGCAGACACTGCTGGCCGAGACCCTGGTCTCGCGCCAGGGCTCGCACCTGTTCCTCTACCCATTCGCCGGGCGCATGGCCAACCTGGGGCTGGCCAGCCTGATCGCCTGGCGGGTCAGCCGGCAACAACCGCTTTCGGTGTCGATTGCCGTCAGCGACTATGGCTTCGAACTGCTCAGCCCGAGCCCTGTGGACTGGGCCGCCTACCTGCCCCCCGCACTGTCCGCCGAGCATTTGCTGGAGGATGTGCTGGCCAGCCTCAATGCCGGTGAAATGGCCCTGCGGCGCTTTCGCGAAATCGCCCAGATCGCCGGGCTGGTGTTCGGTGGGTATCCGGCTGCGCAGAAAAGCACCCGGCAAATCCAGGCCTCCAGTGGGCTGTTCTTCGAGGTGTTTCGCAAGCACGACGCCAACAACCTGCTGCTCGGCCAGGCGCAAGATGAAGTGCTGCGTGAGGAGCTGGAAATCGAACGTCTGCAGCGTCAGTTGCTGAAGATGGGCCGCTTGCGGCTGGATCTGCGGGCACTGCAACGGCCGGGGCCGCTGGCCTTCGCCCTGCTGGTGGAAGGCATGCGCGAAACGTTGAGCACAGAGAAACTGGCAGACCGGATTGCCAGAATGGTGGCGGACCTGGAAAAAGCGGCCATGCGGGACCGCGCGCCATGAGTCGCCATCTGGTGGTCGAACATTGCGGCGAGACACTCTGGCTGCTCCCCGACAAAGCCCTCTACTGGCCCGCCCGGGAGACGTTGCTGATAGCCGATGTGCATATTGGCAAGGCCGCCAGCTTCCGGGCGTTGCACCAGCCCGTGCCACGGGGTACTACCGACACGACCCTGGCGCGCCTGGATACGTTACTGGCGGCATACCATTGCAAGCAGTTGGTGATTCTCGGCGACTTTCTTCACGCGCACACGGCGCGGGCGCCCGCTACGCTGGCCAAGCTTCGCTCATGGCGCGGCCAACACGGCGGGCTGCGTATCGTCCTTATCCGCGGTAACCACGACCGCCACGCCGGCGACCCGCCTGCCGAACTGGCCATGAACGTGATCGATGAACCCTGGCTGCTGGCACCCTTCGCGTTGCAGCACGAGCCCATTGCTCACCCCCAGCACCCGGTACTGGCGGGCCATGTGCATCCGGTCTACCTGTTGCGCGGGCGGGCCCGGCAACGGCTGCGTCTGCCGTGCTTCCTGCTCGATACCCAAGTCAGCCTGCTGCCGGCCTTTGGCGAGTTCACGGGTGGCTGGACGGTCAACCCAGGCGCGGGCACCCGGGTATTTGTCACAGGCGATGGCGACGTCTGGGCATTGAACGGTTGATCACGCCACAGGCGCGGGAGGCGGCTCGTCGGGCAAGGTCGGTTCGCCCGGCTCCATGGGTGGCGTTTCACCCGGCTCGGGCGGCTGCGGGGTATCGGGATCAGGCTGGTGGGGCACGCCCCCGGCCTGCATCGGCAGCGGATGGGCCAGCAACGACCATGACAGCAACCCGACGTGGTTGGGCTGCAGCACAGCCAGCTTCGCGCTGATTGTGGGATGGAGTTTCATTGGCTGCTCCTGACGAGAGCCGATGCGCATCATGCACATCGGCACAGTTACCCGTTGGAGTGCCAAAGGCGCGGGGAATTCCCCGCGCTCGTCGGCTCAGGTCCGCGGCAGGGTGACGCCGCGCTGGCCTTGGTACTTGCCGCCACGGTCCTTGTAGGACACTTCGCACTCTTCGTCGGATTCCAGGAAGAGCATCTGCGCCACGCCCTCATTGGCGTAGATTTTCGCCGGCAGGGTGGTGGTGTTGGAGAACTCCAGGGTCACGTGCCCTTCCCACTCTGGCTCCAGCGGGGTGACGTTGACGATGATGCCGCAACGCGCATAGGTGCTCTTGCCCAGGCAGATGGTCAGTACATTGCGCGGAATGCGGAAGTACTCGACGGTACGCGCCAGGGCGAAGGAGTTCGGCGGGATGATGCAGACATCGCTTTTGACGTCGACGAAGCTGCCGGCGTCGAAATTCTTCGGGTCCACGGTGGCCGAATTGATGTTGGTGAACACCTTGAATTCGTCGGCGCAACGCACGTCGTAGCCGTAGCTGGAGACGCCGAAAGAGATGACCCGGCTGTCCTGCTCGCCGCGCACCTGGCGCTCGACGAACGGTTCGATCATGCCGTGTTCCTGCGCCATGCGGCGAATCCACTTGTCCGATTTGATGCTCATGGCGGGGGTGTCCTGAAGAGTTACAAGGTGAAAAACGAGACGCGCATCTTACCGGTCCGAGCGCCCAGGTTAAAGTTCCATGCCACATCCCGCGCCGGACGGGGCTTGCGGCCGCCGTCGATCTGAATTTCATCAAAGGCCATCTTGGTGATTGGCAGGTTGCACAAAGTGGGTTAAGGTGACGCCACTGTGCTGCACGTGACACCGAGAATCTCTAGTTTGATGCACGATCCTGATCGGCCCATCGCTGAATTTTCTGCTCTCTTTGCGCTCAGTCCCGGCCAGGGATTTTCCTGACCGTTTTCAACTTTGTCCAAGGAGACAGAAAAATGTCCAACCGTCAATCCGGTGTTGTTAAGTGGTTCAACGATGAGAAGGGCTACGGCTTCATCACCCCTCAGTCGGGCGACGACCTGTTCGTGCACTTCAAAGCCATCCAAGCTGACGGCTTCAAAACCCTGAAAGAAGGCCAGGCTGTTACTTTCGTCGCTACCCGCGGCCAGAAAGGCATGCAGGCTGAAGAAGTTCAGATCGCCTAAGTCGATCTAGCTTCCTAGCTTTCAAAAAAACCCGCCTTCTGGCGGGTTTTTTTATGCCTGCTGTAGGAGCGGCCTTGTGTCGCGAAAGGGCTGCGCAGCAGCCCCAGATTACTGCGCCGCGGCCAATATCGCTGGGGCTGCTGCGCAGCCCTTTCGCGACACAAGGCCGCTCCTACAGGACTACGCGGGGAATCAATCCTCGCTGATGGTAATGCTCGGCATGGCCGGCGCTGCCGCCTCCTGCAACACGATCCGCGCCCCGACCTGACGGGCCAGTTCCTGATAGACCATGGCAATCTGGCTTTCCGGCTCGGCGATCGCCGTCGGCTTGCCACTGTCGGCCTGTTCTCGGATCAGCATCGACAACGGCAACGAAGCCAGCAGCTCGACCCCATACTGCGCCGCCAGCTTCTCGCCGCCACCTTCGCCGAACAGGTGCTCGGCATGACCGCAGTTCGAGCAGATGTGCACCGCCATGTTCTCCACCACCCCCAGCACCGGAATGTTGACCTTACGGAACATTTCCACGCCTTTCTTGGCATCGAGCAAGGCCAGGTCCTGGGGCGTCGTGACGATCACCGAACCGGCCACCGGGACTTTTTGCGCCAGCGTCAGCTGGATATCACCGGTGCCCGGCGGCATATCGATCACCAGGTAATCGAGGTCATCCCAGGCCGTCTGGGTCACCAGCTGCAGCAAGGCCCCGGAGACCATCGGGCCACGCCAGACCATGGGCGTGTTGTCATCGGTGAGGAAGGCCATGGACATGACCTCCACGCCATGGGCCTTGATCGGCACGAACCATTTCTGCTCGCGGATCTGTGGGCGAGTGCCTTCGGCGATACCGAACATCACACCCTGACTTGGCCCATAGATGTCAGCGTCGAGAATACCGACCCGAGCACCTTCGCGCGCCAGGGCCAGGGCCAGGTTGGCAGCGGTGGTGGACTTGCCGACCCCGCCCTTGCCCGACGCCACGGCGACGATGTTCTTGACGTTGGCCATGGCCGGCACCTGGGCCTGGGCCTTGTGCGCGGCCACCACGCAGTCGATCGACACCTGCGCCGAAGCGACGCCATCAAGGTTCTCGATCGCGGTTTGCAGCACCTGGGCCCAGCCGTTCTTGAACAGGCCGGCGGCATAACCGAGCTGCAACTGCACAGCGACCTGCCCGCCCTGGATATCGATGGCGCGCACGCAACCGGCGCTCACCGGGTCCAGGTTCAGGTAGGGGTCGGTGTACTGGCGAAGCACGCCTTCGACGGCGGCACGGGTGACGACACTCATGGACACTCCCATTGGCAAACTGAATGTAAAACAGACGCCTATCCTAACCCGTCAATCGTCAGCAGATGCGCGCGCGGGGTGAAATATATTCGCGAGCCCTTTATAGTGGCCGATCACCCTCAATTTTACCCGAGCCGAATAAGTAGCCGAGCCACTATGTCCGAGCCACGTCAGATTCTCGTAACCAGCGCCCTGCCCTATGCCAATGGATCCATCCACCTTGGCCATATGCTCGAGTACATCCAGACGGACATGTGGGTTCGCTTCCAGAAACTACGTGGCAACCAGTGCATCTACGTCTGTGCCGACGACGCCCACGGCTCGGCCATCATGCTGCGCGCCGAAAAGGAAGGCATCACCCCGGAGCAGCTGATCGCCAACGTGCAAGCCGAGCACAGCAGCGACTTCGCCGATTTCCTGGTGGACTTCGACAACTTCCACTCCACCCACAGTGAAGAGAACCGCGAGCTGTCGAGCCTGATCTATTCGCGCCTGCGCGAAGCCGGGCACATCGCCACCCGTTCGGTCACCCAGTACTTCGACCCGGAAAAAGGCATGTTCCTGGCCGACCGTTTCATCAAGGGCACCTGCCCAAAGTGTGCGGCCGAAGACCAATACGGCGACAACTGCGAAAAATGCGGCGCCACCTACGCACCGACCGAACTGAAGAACCCCAAGTCGGCGATCTCCGGTGCCACCCCGGTACTGCGCGACTCCCAGCACTTCTTCTTCAAGCTGCCGGACTTCCAGGCCATGCTCCAGCAGTGGACCCGCAGCGGCACCCTGCAGGACGCCGTGGCCAACAAGCTCGCCGAGTGGCTGGACTCGGGCCTTCAGGAGTGGGACATCTCGCGTGACGCGCCGTACTTCGGCTTCGAGATCCCAGGCGAACCCGGCAAGTACTTCTACGTCTGGCTGGATGCGCCGATCGGCTACATGGCCAGTTTCAAGAACCTCTGCGCCCGCCGCCCGGAGCTTGACTTCGATGCGTTCTGGAACGAAGACTCCAAGGCCGAGCTGTACCATTTCATCGGCAAGGACATCGTCAACTTCCATGCCCTGTTCTGGCCGGCCATGCTCGAAGGCGCAGGCTTCCGCAAGCCGACCGCGGTCAACGTGCACGGTTACCTGACCGTCAACGGCGCCAAGATGTCCAAATCGCGCGGTACCTTCATCAAGGCCCGCACCTACCTGGACCACCTGCAGCCGGAATACCTGCGCTACTACTACGCCGCCAAGCTTGGCCGTGGCGTCGACGACCTCGACCTGAACCTCGAGGACTTCGTGCAGAAGGTCAACTCGGACCTGGTTGGCAAGGTGGTGAACATCGCCAGCCGCTGCGCAGGCTTCATCCACAAGGGCAATGAAGGCGTCATGGTTGCCGGCGATGCCGCACCGGAACTGACCGAAGCCTTCCTTGCCGCTGCACCGTCCATTGCCGACGCCTACGAAGGCCGCGACTTTGGCCGCGCCATGCGCGAAATCATGGCCCTGGCCGACCGCGCCAACGCCTGGATCGCCGACAAGGCCCCGTGGTCGCTGGCCAAGCAGGAAGGCAAGCAGGAAGAAGTCCAGGCCATTTGTGCCCAGGGCGTCAACCTGTTCCGCCAGCTGGTGATTTTCCTCAAGCCGGTACTGCCGGTGCTGGCTGCCGATGCCGAGGCCTTCCTCAATGTCGCGCCGCTGACCTGGAACGATCACCTGTCGCGCCTGGAAAACCACACGCTCAACCCGTTCAAGGCGCTGATGAGCCGTATCGAACCGGCCAAGGTCGAGGCCATGGTTGCAGCCAGCAAGGAAGACCTGCTGGCTACCGAAGCCAAGGCCCCGGCCGGCAACGGCGAATTGGCCAAGGACCCGCTGTCGGCGGAAATCGAGTTCGACACCTTCGCCGCCGTCGACCTGCGCGTTGCGCTGATCGTCAAGGCCGAAGCCGTGCCCGGCGCTGACAAGCTGCTGCAATTGACCCTGGACATCGGCGACGAGCGTCGCAACGTGTTCTCGGGCATCAAGTCGGCCTACCCGGACCCCTCCCAGCTGGAAGGTCGCCTGACCATGATGGTGGCCAACCTCAAACCCCGCAAAATGCGCTTCGGTGTGTCCGAGGGCATGGTCATGGCCGCCGGCCCAGGCGGTGAAGAGATCTACCTGCTGAGCCCTGACAGCGGTGCCAAACCAGGCCAGCGCATCAAGTAACGCCCTCTGCCCCGGCCTTCGCGCCGGGGCATTCGTATCCCCTCTCGGATGGCCAGACGCCCTGACGAATCACGGCTATCGTCATGTATATGAACGATTATGTCCTGGTCCTGATCAGTGCTGCGCTGGTCAGCCACATGCTCCTGCAACAACAGCCGCCCTCGCGCCTGCGCGTGCAGGTGTGCGGTTTGGCGTGCGCGCTGACGATTGCCCTCGGGATAACCGGCGGCCAAGCACTGGAGCGCTGGGTAGTAGCACCTTGGGAGCTTGAAGACCTGCGCCTGTTCCTGCTCCTGCCCTGGCTAGGCTTGCTGGCGTGGGGCGTGCCGCAGACATTGGCAAGGCTACGTCCGCAATGGCCCAGCGAGGGGCTGGCAGTGCCCTTGCTGGGCAATGCCGTGGTACTCGGTTTGGCCCTGCAGGCCATGTTTGATCAGCAGGAATGGCTCGCCACGCTGGGCTGCAGCGTCATGGCCGGTCTTGGCTTCTGGCTGGCGCTGGCACTGTTCGACGACCTGGTGCAACGCAGCGATCACGCCGACATTCCAGCGGCATTGCGCGGCCTGCCCATCACCCTGGTCGGTGCCGGCGTGATGGCCATGGCGTTCTCCGGATTCAACGGATTGTTCACACAATGAACCTGAATCATCGCATTGACGCTTCGCCGCGGCACGACCATGGCATTACCTGACCCGCGCTTGCGCACTGCCATGGGCCTGGTGCTGCTGGCTTGCACCCCCGGTCTCTTGGCATCGTTCTGGCTGCACGGATGGGGCCTGCTGTTCAGTCTGGCGTTGTGCGCCAGCAGCGCGGTGTGCTGCGAAGCCGCGCTGCTGGCCCTGCGCGGCCAGCCAGTGGCGGCCACCCTGAACGATGGCAGCGCCTTGGTGACGGCGGTGCTACTCGCCGTCGCCCTGCCCACTCAAGCGCCCTGGTGGCTGCCGATGACCGCAGCGGCCATTGCCATCGGCCTTGGCAAGCAAGCGTTCGGTGGGGTGGGCCGCAACCTCTTCAACCCGGCGATGCTGGGCTACGCCTTCGTGCTGCTGAGTTTCCCCCTGCAGATGAACCATTGGCCAGCACAATCACCGGGGCTCGTCGACAGCCTGCACCTGGTGTTTGGCGGGGGTGAGCAGATCGACGCCTGGGCCCGACCCACCGTGCTGGACGGCCTGCGTCATAACCGCAGCCTGACCATCGATGAACTGTTCGCCAGCCACCCGGGCTTCGGCGCCGTTGGTGGGCGTGGCGTCGAGTGGGTCAACCTGGCATTTCTGCTCGGCGGGTTGTTCCTGTTGCAGCGAAAAGTGTACAGCTGGCACGCACCTGCGGGCTTGCTGGCAGGGCTGATGCTGTTCAGCCTGCTGGCATGGAATGGCTCCGGCTCGGATTCGAATGGCTCGCCACTGCTTCACCTGTTCTCCGGCTCGACCATGCTGGCGGCCTTTTTCATCGCCACTGAACCCGTGTCCGGCCCGAAGGCAGGATTGGCCAGGCTACTGTTCGGGCTTGGTGCGGGCATGCTGATCTACCTGATCCGCACCTGGGGCAGCTACCCGGACGGCACCGCATTCGCCATCCTGTTCATGAACCTCTTGGCCCCCGCCCTTGATCGGCTCGTCCTGCGACGCCAGCAGGTCGCGCCATGAACCCGCGCATTCGCAATACCGCCTGGCTGCTGCTCGTGGCCGGGCTGGCCGTGGCGACAACCTTGGCATGGAGGCAATGGACCCGTCCGACCATCGTCGAAGCCGAACAGCAGTTGCATGCGCGCCAGTTTCTCGCGGTCCTGCCTGAGCGAACCTACGACAACCAACCCCTGAACACGCCGCTACCACTTCCGGGGGAGCAACCGTTGCACAGCCGGATCACGGCTGCCTACCGCGCCACCCTGGGGGCGCTGCCAACGGCGGTGGTAATGGTGAGCCAGGTCACAGGCTACAACGGGCCAATCCGACTGACCATCGCCATCAGTGCGGATGGCCGGTTGATCGGCACGCAGGTGATCGCGCAACAGGAAAGTCCTGGGCTTGGAGCCCGCATCAGCGACCCGCAGCTGAACTGGCTGGGGCAATTTTCCAACCGTCGCCTGGACGATCGCTGGGCGCTCAAGCGCGACCAGGGCGACTTCGACCAACTGGCTGGGGCGACGGTCACCTCACGTGCCGTGATAGCAGCGCAGCAGGAGGCGCTGGTGTATTTTGACCAGCATCGCACGCTGTTGCTCGGAAGCCCCGCCCATGAATAGGCACTGCCTGCTGGTGGCCGGCCTTGCGCCGCTGCTGGGCGCCACCCAAACCTTTTCCCTGGCCGCCACCCTGGGCGTGGCCATGGTGACGCTGAGCCTCCTTCACCAGGCGTTGCTGACCCCCTTGCGCGGCAGGCTCAGCGGTGCGACGTACTGGCTGGCAAGCCTGTTGCTCCTGGCTGCCCTGGTCAGCTGCCTGCAACTTGCGCTGCGTGCCTGGGCACTGCCGCAGGCCTTGTCGCTCGGTTACTTCCCCGCCTTGATCTGCCTGCAATGCCTGGCTGCAGACCAGCTGTTGCCAGCCGAGGGTCGCTGGCGCCAACTGCTCGTGCACCTGGCTGGCCTGCTACTGCTCTATTTGCTGCTCGGCGCCAGCCGTCAAGGGCTGGACCAGGGGCTGGGCCTGCACACCGCCGCCCTGTGTTCCGGCGCGCTGCTACTGCTCGGCGTACTGTTGGCCTTGTACAATCGCCTGCGTCTGGGCCGCGCCCCCTCTCGTCGTCAAGGAACCCGTTGACCCCATGAATGCCGCCAAACGCCTGGAGATCTTTCGCAGGCTGCACGAAGACAATCCCGATCCAAAGACGGAATTGGCTTACACCACCCCTTTTGAGTTGCTGGTCGCCGTCACGCTGTCGGCACAATCCACCGACGTTGGCGTCAACAAGGCCACCGCCCGTCTGTTTCCAGTCGCCAATACCCCTCAAGCCATTTACGCACTCGGCGTCGAAGGGCTGAGCGAGTACATCAAGACTATCGGCCTTTACAACAGCAAGGCCAAGAATGTCATCGAAGCCTGTCGCTTGCTGATCGAACGTCATGGCGGCGAAGTACCGCAAACCCGTGAGGCGCTCGAGGCGCTACCGGGCGTTGGCCGCAAGACCGCCAATGTGGTCCTCAACACCGCTTTCCGTCAGCCGGCCATGGCCGTGGATACACACATTTTCAGGGTCAGCAATCGCACCGGCATCGCGCCAGGCAAGACCGTGCTTGAAGTCGAGAAGAAACTCCTGAAGTTCGTGCCCAAGGACTACCTGCTCGATGCGCATCATTGGCTCATCCTGCACGGGCGCTATGTGTGCCAGGCGCGCAAGCCACGATGCGGCAGTTGCCGGATCGAAGACTTGTGCGAATACAAGCAGAAGACTTCGGACGATTGATTCGATAGCGAACAGTCATGGGTTGCGATTGAAAAAATCTTTTTTACCACGCCTCGCTTTCTGGTTATAAGGACGGCCAATGGCCCATTGGCTTGGAGCGACCCATGAGTACCGACAAAGACGACCTGTCGATCGAAGATGACTTTGCCACCGCTGACGACGACGCGGAACCGCAGGTGGAACCCGCAAAAACCAACCTCAGCAAACGTCGCACCATTGATAACCTCTTGGAAGAACGCCGCCTGCAGCGGCAACTCGCCGAGTTCGACTACGACCTGTAGCCCTGACGGAAAGCCTCCATACGGAGGCTTCCTGCATTCAGGTTTCACGTCAGGCCGTGTCGCCGGGCCAGCTCGATCAGATCCACCAGCGAGTGGGCGTTGAGCTTTAGCAACAAGCGGGTCTTGTAAGTACTGACTGTCTTGTTGCTGAGGAACATGCTCTCGGCGATTTCCTTGTTCGACCTGCCACGCGCCAGTTGCTGCAACACCATCATCTCCCTTGCCGACAGGCGATCGACCATTTCCATTTCACTGCCCGCGCCCACTCGGCCACGAGACTTGTGCAAAGCCTGATTGGGGAAATAGCTATAGCCAGACAACACGGCTTTGATGGCGCTGAGCAGTTCGGTGAGTTCCTGCTGTTTGCACACATAACCTGCAGCACCCGCCTGCATGCAACGCATGGAGAAGTGCCCGGGTGCCTGTGACGTCAACACCAGTACTCGGCTGCCCGGACTGGCTGATGATAAACGGGCAATGACCTCCAGCCCGTCAAGTTTGGGAATACCGATATCCAGCACCACGATATCGGGGAGGTGTTCCCGCGTAAGCTGCAAGGCTGCCACTCCGTTGTCGGTTTCCGCGACCACATCGTAGCCATGCCGCTCCATCAGCATGCGCACTGCCAGGCGTATGACCGGGTGGTCATCCACGATAAGGACTTTATTCATGCGATATCCATTCATTCATTATTTTGCTTTAACGACGCTTCACCATAACCGAGCCGCACACTCAGTGGCGTGTCAAATACCAGAGCAAATACATGAATAGATGAGCCTTACGTCGCTTTAGGAATTTTCCTACAAATAAGAATTTACAACTTCCTTGCCCCGTCGATTGGCAGTACGGCAAGGCAGTTACTTTTGCAGCAGCGACATTCAACAACAAAGAAGAAAGCGGGATCATTTTCATGGCACGGAAAGAGTCCAGCATTTGGTTGAGAGGGACGCTCTGGTATTGATAGGCAAAACCGCAGGAGGCCGCCACCTTGACCAGCCAGCCCGCAGCCCCGCTGACCATCATCGCCATCTTTGCCGGCATCATTGAATCCTCAGCCCTGGCGACACTCCCTTTCCTGAGCGAAGAAAGTCAGACCCTATACACCTGGTTTCTGGTGGGTTTTCCGTTTTTTTTGACTGCCTTGTTTTTTCTGACGCTTAACTTCAACTACAAATCGCTGTACAAGCCCGAAGACACCAATAGCCTGAAGGTAGAGGCCGCCAGTACGCCTGCAAGTAATGGCCAGCTACGGTCCTCGACTGAAGCAGAGCCTGTCACTGTTATGCTTTCCGGCCCTGATGTGCAAAAGAGGATTGCCGAGCAGTTACTTCACGCCATGGCCCAGCCTCATGAATCCGGACGCACCTGGCTATTCTGCAACCTGGAAAATCAACAGTATTTTCGGTTGTCGGTTGGCGACCTTTCGAACAACACGACATTACGCACGAAGTGACCACGCAAAAAAAACCCCGACCTGAGTCGGGGTTCTTTATTGCCTGCAGCTCAACTGTGCGTTAAAGCAAGCCACGGCCTTTGTTGGCCGCAATGCGCATGCGCAGCGCATTGAGCTTGATGAAGCCTGCGGCATCGGCCTGGTTGTAGGCGCCGCCATCTTCCTCGAAGGTCGCGATGTTGGCATCGAACAGCGAATCGTCCGACTTGCGGCCGACCACGGTGACGTTGCCCTTGTACAGCTTCAGGCGTACCACGCCATTCACGCTGACCTGCGAAGCGTCGATCATCTTCTGCAGCATCAGACGCTCCGGGCTCCACCAGTAGCCGGTGTAGATCAGGCTGGCGTACTTCGGCATCAGCTCATCTTTCAGGTGAGCGACTTCGCGGTCCAGGGTGATCGACTCGATGGCACGGTGGGCCTTGAGCATGATGGTGCCACCGGGGGTTTCGTAGCAGCCACGTGACTTCATGCCTACGTAACGGTTTTCGACGATGTCCAGGCGACCGACGCCGTTGGCACCGCCAATACGGTTCAGGTCGGCCAGCACTGTGGCGGGAGACTTCTCGACACCGTCGATGGCGACGATGTCACCGTTGCGGTAGGTGAGCTCGATGTAGGTCGCCTGGTCTGGGGCGTTCTCCGGCGAGACGCTCCAGCGCCACATGTCTTCTTCGTGCTCGGTCCAGGTATCTTCCAGGACACCGCCTTCATAGGAAATGTGCAGCAAGTTGGCGTCCATCGAGTACGGCGACTTCTTCTTGCCGTGGCGCTCGATCGGGATGCCGTGCTTCTCGGCGTAGTCCATCAGTTTCTCGCGGGACAGCAGGTCCCACTCGCGCCATGGTGCGATGACCTTGACGCCCGGCTTGAGCGCGTAGGCACCCAGTTCGAAACGTACCTGGTCGTTACCTTTGCCGGTGGCGCCGTGGGAAATGGCGTCGGCGCCAGTTTCGTTGGCGATCTCGATCAGGCGTTTGGCAATCAGCGGACGGGCGATGGAAGTACCGAGCAGGTACTCGCCTTCGTAGACGGTGTTGGCGCGGAACATCGGGAAGACGAAATCACGCACGAATTCTTCGCGCAGGTCGTCGATGTAGATCTCTTTTACGCCCATAGCCTGGGCTTTGGCGCGAGCCGGCTCGACTTCTTCGCCCTGCCCCAGGTCAGCGGTGAAGGTCACCACTTCGCAGTTGTAGGTATCCTGCAGCCACTTGAGAATCACCGAAGTATCAAGGCCGCCGGAATACGCCAGTACGACCTTTTTTACGTCCGCCATGCCATCACTCCACGGGGTTGTACGGAAAAGGCCCGATTCTACCGGCGTTACGGAAAAATTTACAGTGGGGCGACAGCTTCTGACGACAAAGCGACAGGAATTGTCGAGGGCGCGACGTCCTGTCGCATTCAGGAGGCTTATGCCCCCGTTGCACCAGGGGTGGTGCCTGGGACGGTGGCAGCAGGAGCCGCAGCGGGCGCCGCAGAGGGCGCCGGAACGGATTGCTGGGCCGGCTGAACGCCAGGTTTGTCGACCGGGGTCACGCGGTCCAGTTCGATATTCACGCGTCGGTTGCGTGCGCGGTTGCCAGCACTGTTGTTTTTCACCAACGGATACCGCTCGCCATGGAAGCGCACGGTGATTTGATCTTCCGCTATGCCATGGGCGACGAAGTAGTCGGCTACCGCCAGCGCGCGGCGCCGCGAGGTGTCACGGTTGGTCAGGCGATTGCCGCTGTTGTCCGAGTGGCCGTTGAGTTCGATGTGATTGACCGACGGATCGGCCTTGAGATAGTCGACGATCAGATCCAGGCGCGCCCGGGCCGCAGCATCCAGGTCGATACCACCCCCAGGGAAGCTGACCTGGGTCTGGCGGACCTGGTCATAGTTCATCGCCAGCATCTTGCCGGCGCACACCTGATAATCGCTGTAGGCCTTGGCAAAACTCACCGGCAGCACCCGCACTTCCATCGCCCGCCCGCCTTCGCCAGCGTAACGGCGCACCACGGTGCTGCGCCCATCGAGCAAGCCATTGATCAGGCGGCTCGCCTGGCCTTGAGAAGAGGTGAACAACACACCGTTGCGCGCCATGCGCACGGCGCCGAGGTTGATATCGCCCCGCCCTGGCTGCCAGGGTGCGGCGGCCGCCAGCAGCGTGGCCGCCCCGGCGCCGAGGACATTGCTGTCCGAGCGCAGCTGGAACACCGGCTGCTCACCCGCCCGACGCACGAACTCGCCACTGCCGAAACCGTCGATCGACTGGATCAGGCGGCATTCGAACTGGTCACCCTCGACCTTCCAGGCGATGTTCTCCATGCGGGTCTGGAAAGTCAGTGCGCCGGCCGGCAGGCTGGCGAACAGGGTCAACAGGGCTAGGTAACGCTGGCGCACGGGCGGCTCCACTCTTTCTGACGGCTTACCTGCAGGCTATCGGACGCTTGGCGGAAAACTTGATAGCCGTGCTCCGCCCAGGGTTTTCCGGTAGCATTGACGCTTGAGTTCGACCCGCCTGGAATCCCCAATGTCCGATCGCCTGACCCTCCTGCGCCCCGACGACTGGCACATCCATCTGCGCGATGGTGCCGTCCTGCCCCATACCGTTGGCGATGTGGCGCGTACCTTCGCCCGTGCCATCATCATGCCCAACCTGGTTCCGCCGGTGCGCAATGCCGTCGAAGCTGGCGCCTACCGCGAGCGCATCCTTGCCGCCCGCCCGGCCGGCAGCCGCTTCGAGCCGCTGATGGTGCTGTACCTTACCGACCGCACCAGCCCCGAGGACATCCGCGCGGCCAAGGCCAGCGGCATCGTGTACGCCGCCAAGCTGTACCCGGCCGGCGCCACCACCAACTCCGATTCGGGCGTGACCAGCATCGACAACATCTTCCCGGCCATCGAAGCGCTGGCGGAAACCGGCTTGCCTTTGCTGGTGCACGGCGAAGTGACGCGCAGCGAGATCGACGTGTTCGACCGCGAAAAGCGCTTCATCGACGAGCACATGCGCCGCCTGGTCGAGCGTTTCCCGACGCTGAAAGTGGTGTTCGAGCACATCACCACGTCGGACGCTGCGCAATTCGTCACCGAGGCCCCGGCCAACGTCGGTGCGACCATCACTGCCCAGCACCTGCTGTACAACCGCAACCACATGTTGGTCGGCGGTATCCGCCCGCACTTCTACTGCCTGCCGATCCTCAAGCGCAACACCCATCAGGTGGCGCTGCTGGACGCGGCTACCAGCGGTAACCCGAAGTTCTTCCTCGGCACCGACTCGGCACCCCATGCCCGTCACGCCAAGGAAGCCGCCTGCGGTTGCGCCGGTTGCTACACCGCCTACGCGGCCATCGAGATGTACGCCGAAGCCTTCGAACAGCGCAATGCGCTGGACAAGCTGGAAGGATTCGCCAGCCTGCACGGCCCGGCCTTCTATGGCCTGCCGGCCAATACCGACACCATTACCCTGGTCCGCGAAGAATGGACCGCCCCGGACAGCCTGCCATTCGGCGAGCAGACCGTGGTCCCGCTGCGCGCCGGTGAGAAACTGCGCTGGCGCCTGCTGGAGGACAACGCGTGAGCGAAGACCTCTACGAAGACGACCAGGACGGCCAAACCGGCAGCGGCTCGCGCCACCCGATGGCCGAGCGCTTCCGTGGCTATCTGCCAGTGGTGGTGGATGTCGAGACCGGCGGCTTCAATAGTGCCACCGACGCCCTGCTGGAAATCGCCGCCGTGACCATCGGCATGGACGAGAAAGGCTTCCTGTTCCCCGAGCACACCTACTTCTACCGGGTAGAGCCGTTCGAGGGCGCCAACATTGAGCCCGCTGCCCTGGAGTTCACCGGCATCAAGCTGGACCACCCGCTGCGCATGGCAGTGAGCGAAGAAAGCGCGCTCACCGACATCTTCCGTGGCGTGCGCAAGGCCCTCAAGGCCAATGGCTGCAAGCGGGCGATCCTGGTCGGCCACAACAGTAGCTTCGACCTGGGCTTCCTCAATGCGGCGGTGACGCGCAACGACCTCAAGCGCAACCCGTTCCACCCGTTCTCCAGCTTCGACACCGCCACCCTGGCGGGCCTTGCCTACGGCCAGACCGTGCTGGCACGCGCCTGCCAGAGCGCCGATATCGACTTCGACGGGCGCGAGGCGCACTCGGCGCGTTATGACACCGAGAAGACCGCCGAGCTCTTCTGCGGCATCGTCAATCGCTGGAAAGAGATGGGCGGCTGGCGCGACTTCAACGATTGAGTCGAGGTCCCCATCGCCGGCAAGCCGGCGATAAGGCCCGAACAGGCACTGGAGCCTTGAATTCCAGGCACAAAAAAACCGGCCACGAAGGCCGGTTTTTTTATGCGCTCGGCAATTACAGCTTGCCAGCGTTCTCGCTCAGGTAAGCAGCAACACCTTCCGGCGAGGCATTCATGCCCTTGTCGCCTTTCTTCCAGTTGGCCGGGCAGACTTCGCCGTGCTCTTCGTGGAATTGCAGGGCGTCAACCAGACGCAGCAGCTCGTCCATGTTACGGCCCAGTGGCAGGTCGTTGATGATCTGCGAGCGAACAACACCGTTGGTGTCGATCAGGAAGGCGCCACGGAAGGCCACGCCGCCTTCGGACTCGACGTCGTAGGCCTTGCAGATTTCGTGGGTCATGTCGGCCGCCAGGGTGTACTTCACCTGACCGATGCCGCCGTTGTTGACCGGGGTGTTACGCCAGGCGTTGTGGGTGAAGTGCGAGTCGATCGACACGCCGATCACTTCGACGTTGCGCGCCTGGAAGTCCGGGATGCGGTTGTCCAGGGCGATCAGCTCGGACGGGCAGACGAAGGTGAAGTCCAGTGGGTAGAAGAACACCAGGCCGTACTTGCCCTTGATGGCCGAGGCCAGGTTGAAGCTGTCGACGATTTCGCCGTTGCCCAGCACGGCTGGAACGGTGAAGTCGGGGGCTTGTTTGCCAACGAGTACGCTCATTGTAATCTCCTGATGAGGGTGAAGAACCGTTTGCCGGGCCAAGCAGGCTTGCCCGACATCCAACAAAGGCCGACCATCATACACGGCTTCTGATGACAGGCCGAATTCAACCGCCGGTCGCTCAAGCAAGGCCATCTCAGAAAGTCCTTTGACAAGCATTCTCATTAACATTAAGCTCCAATCCATCGACTCAACCGCGATGGTCAGCCCTTATGTATGTGTGTCTTTGTGTCGGCGTTACCGACGGACAGATCCGCGATGCGATCTATGAAGGATGCTGCAGTTACAAGGAAGTGCGCGCTGCGACCAATGTCGCCAGCCAATGTGGCAAATGCGCCTGCCTGGCCAAGCAGGTGGTTCGTGAAACGATCACCGAGTTGCAAGTGAGCCAGCAAGCCGCCCTGCCCTACCCGGTGGAATTTACTGCCGCTTGATGTTACCGAATTTGAAGAACCGGACCTCGTGTCCGGTTTTTTTATGCCTAAAATTCAATAAGTTAGCGCTCCAACGCGGTTCACAAACATTCTTATTCCTATTAATTTTCACTTATTATTCAAGAACTTAGGTTTGACAGGCCTATGTATCGGGCTCAAACTTCTCTGTATTGGCATACTTCAACAGGGCAGGAACCCGAAATGAAAGGCGACGTAAGCGTCATCCAGCATCTCAACAAGATCCTCGGAAACGAGCTGGTCGCGATCAACCAGTACTTCCTGCACGCACGCATGTACGAAGATTGGGGCCTGAACAAGCTCGGCAAGCACGAGTACAAGGAATCCATCGACGAGATGAAGCACGCTGACAAACTGATCAAGCGTATTCTCTTCCTCGAAGGCATCCCCAACGTCCAGGACCTGGGCAAGCTGCTGATCGGCGAGCACACCAAGGAAATGCTCGAGTGCGACCTGAAGATCGAAAAGCAGGGCCTGGTCGACCTCAAAGCCGCCATCGCCCACTGCGAAACCGTCGGTGACTTCGGCTCGCGTGAAATGCTGGAAGACATCCTCGAATCCGAGGAAGAACACATCGACTGGCTGGAAACCCAGCTGAGCCTGATCGACAAGATCACCATCGAGAACTACCTGCAGTCGCAGATGGGCGAAGAGTAATTTTCGCAGGCAATAAAAAACCCGCCTTGAGCGGGTTTTTTATTGCCTGTCTGATGATCAGGCTTCGGCAGCCTTGGCCTTGGCGGCGGCTTCCTTGATCAGGGTCTGCAGCTCACCCTTCTCGAACATTTCCAGCATGATGTCGCTACCGCCGACCAGCTCGCCCGCTACCCACAGTTGCGGGAAGGTTGGCCAGTTGGCGTACTTGGGCAGGTTGGCGCGAATTTCCGGGTTCTGCAGGATGTCGACGTAGGCGAACTTCTCGCCACACTGCATGACGGCTTGCGAGGCGCGCGAAGAGAAGCCGCACTGCGGGGCATTCGGCGAGCCTTTCATGTAAAGCAGAATGGTGTTGTTGGCAATCTGCTCTTTGATCGTTTCGATGATATCCATGTAGCACCTCGGCTGAACTTTCCGACATGGTCGTCGGCACGGTGACGCATTGTATCGGAAAGCCGAGCGGCGTGCTCGGCCTCTGCCATCGCTCAGGCGGCCTCCACCTGCACAGGCACGCCATTGAGCGCGGCATTGCCGGAAACCTGGTCGCGCAGGCTCTCATCGGTCAGGTCGTTGGCACTTACCCCCGGCTGCGACTGGGCAATCTGCAGGTGCACGCCCAGACGACCGTGGCCAAATCCATGGGGCAGGCTGACCACACCGGGCATCATGTCTTCGCAGGCTTGCACTTCGACTTCCAGCACTCCGGTGCGCGAACGTATACGTACTTGCTGGCCATCCTGCAGATGTCGTTGCTGCAGATCCTGCGGATGCATCAACAGGTGATGGCGCGGCTTGCCTTTCACCAGGCGATGGAAATTGTGCATCCATGAGTTGTTGCTGCGAATGTGCCGACGGCCGATCAAAAGCAAATCACCTACTGCCGGTGGTGCCTGACAGGCTAGCCGGTGCAAGTCGTCCAGCAGCACCTGAGGCGCCGCCTCGATCATCTTGCTGGCGGTCCCCAGACGCGGGCCGAGGTTGGCCCGCAGGGGGCCGAGGTCAAGACCGTGGGGATGCTGGTCCAGGGTCTCCAGCGAAAGCTTGAAGGCAGAGGCATCACCGTAGCGTCCCTTGCGCAATGCCAGGTCTATAATCAGTGCCGGCGGTTGGGTCGGCTTCAGTTCCAGCCCCGCACGCTCGGTAAACGCCCGCGCCAGGCCTACGAAAATTTCCCAGTCATGCAGCGCCCCGTCCGGTTTGGCCAGAATGGCGCGGTTGAAGCGCGTGACGTTGCGTATCGCCAGCAGGTTGAAGGTGCTGTCGTAATGGTCGTTTTCCAGCGCCGAGGTGGATGGCAGGATCAGGTCGGCGTGGCGGGTTGTTTCGTTGATATAAAGGTCGATGCTGAGCATGAACTCCAGCCCCTGCAGCGCCCTGTCGAGTTGACGACCATTGGGAGTCGACAGCACCGGATTACCCGCCACGGTCACCAGTGCACGAACCTGGCCTTCGCCAGGCGTGAGCATTTCTTCGGCCAAGGCCGCCACCGGCAGCTCTCCACCGTATTCGGGCAAGCCCGACACTCGGCTCTGCCATGCGTTGAAGTGCCCGCCCGACGTGCTCGCCACCAAATCGACGGCAGGCTCGGTGCACAACGCCCCGCCCTCGCGATCAAGGTTGCCCGTGACCAGGTTGATCAATTGCACCAGCCAATGGCACAAGGTGCCGAAGGCTTGGGTGGAGACCCCCATGCGGCCGTAGCAGACGGCTTTGTCGGCAGCGGCGAAATCCCGTGCCAGCTGGCGAATGTCGGCTGCGTCGATGCCGCAGTGCGCACTCATGGCCTCGGCACTGAACGGCACGATCGCCTCGCGCACCTGCTGCAGGCCATTCACCGGCAAGTGCGTACCGCGCGCCAGGCCTTCGTCGAACAGGGTGTGCAGCAGGCCGCACAGCAAGGCCGCGTCGCCACCGGGGCGCACGAACAGGTGCTGGTCGGCCATCGCCGCCGTTTCGCTGCGCCGCGGATCTATCACCACCAGTCGCCCACCCCGTGCACGCAGGGCCTTCAGGCGTTTTTCCACGTCCGGCACGGTCATGATGCTGCCATTGGAAGCCAGTGGATTGCCCCCGAGAATCAGCATGAACTGGGTGTGATCGATATCGGGGATCGGCAAGAGCAGGCCGTGGCCGTACATCAAGTGACTGGTCAGGTGCTGGGGCAACTGGTCCACCGAGGTGGCGGAGAAGCGGTTGCGGGTCTTGAGCAAGCCAAGGAAATAGTTGCTGTGGGTCATCAACCCGTAGTTGTGCACGCTGGGGTTGCCCTGGTACACCGCCACGGCGTTGCGCCCATGGGCCTGTTGTATCGCCCAGAGCTTGTCGGCGGCCAGGACGAACGCTTCGTCCCAGCTGATAGCCTGCCATTGATCGCCAACCCGCTTATGCGGTTGGCGCAGGCGGTCGGGATCCTGCTGGATATCCTGCAGTGCCACGGCCTTGGGGCAGATGTGGCCACGGCTGAAAGGGTCGTCGGAGTCGCCCTTGATCGAGCTGATGCGCGCGGGTTCGCCAGGCTCATGGCTGACTTCGATATTCAGCCCGCAGATGGCTTCGCACAGGTGACAGGCACGGTGATGCAGGGTCTTGGTCATGGCCGCCTCTGCCTTGTTGTTGTCGAAGGGTGACTATGCGCCCTGCACCGGTGCCCATCCAGCCAGTTTCGTGGCGTGAATCCCGCGACATCAGGCGCACGATTCACGCCAGCCTACGGCAAAGCCATTTGCCAAATTGCCAGCAAGCCGTGTACAACCCCTGTAGCAAATAAAAAACAGCTAGGGCTCAACGGGTAAATACACCCTTTACAACAGAGCTGCTGTTTCCCCTCTTGGTTTTAGGCGACATTTAATTATAGTATTGCGCCTTTCCCTATTTCGTCCGCCCCGTGCGGCTTACGCCGCAGGTCACTCCCGTTGTCAAAAAAAACCATACGGTCGACCTGCATACCGTTGCAGATAAGGTAGTCAATCATGAGCGCTAGGCACTTTCTCTCCCTGCTGGACTTCACCACCGACGAATTGCTCGGGGTGATCCGCCGAGGCATCGAGCTGAAGGACCTGCGCAAGCGAGGCGTGCTGTTCGAGCCGCTGAAGAATCGCGTACTGGGCATGATCTTCGAAAAGTCCTCGACCCGTACCCGCGTGTCGTTCGAGGCCGGCATGATCCAGCTCGGTGGCCAGGCCATCTTCCTGTCCCCACGCGACACGCAGCTGGGCCGTGGCGAGCCGATCAGCGACAGCGCCATCGTGCTCTCGAGCATGCTCGATGCGGTCATGATCCGTACCCACGCCCACAGCACGCTCACCGAATTCGCCGCCAATTCGCGGGTACCGGTGATCAACGGTCTGTCGGACGAATCGCATCCTTGCCAGCTGCTGGCCGACATGCAGACGTTCCTCGAGCACCGTGGCTCGATTCAGGGCAAGACCGTGGCCTGGATCGGCGACGGTTTCAACATGTGCAACTCGTACATCGAGGCGGCCCGGCAGTTCGACTTCCAGCTGCGCATCGCCTGCCCCGAGGGTTATGAGCCGGACCCACGCTTCATGGCACTGGGCGGTGACCGGGTACAGATCATCCGTGATCCGAAAGAAGCCGTGCGCGGCGCCCACCTGGTGACCACCGACGTCTGGACTTCCATGGGTCAGGAGGAGGAAACTGCACGGCGCCTGGCGCATTTCGCGCCTTACCAGGTCACCCGCGAACTGCTCGACCTGGCGGCACCCGATGCCCTGTTCATGCATTGCCTGCCCGCCCACCGCGGAGAGGAAATCAGCCAGGACCTGCTCGACGACCCACGTTCGGTCGCCTGGGACCAGGCTGAAAACCGGCTGCATGCGCAGAAGGCCCTTCTCGAATACCTTGTCGAACCGGCTTACCACCACGCATGAGTCAACCCCTACTGCTCAACCTGCGCAACCTCGCCTGCGGCTACGGCGACCAGCGCATCGTCCAGAACCTCAACCTGCACCTCAATGCAGGCGACATCGGTTGCCTGCTGGGGTCTTCGGGATGCGGCAAGACCACCACCCTGCGCGCCATCGCTGGCTTCGAGCCGGTGCACGAGGGTGAAATCCAGCTGGCCGGCGAGGTCATTTCCCGCGCCGGCTTTACCCAAGCACCGGAAAAACGCCGAATCGGCATGGTGTTCCAGGACTATGCGCTGTTCCCACACCTGACCGTGGCACAGAACATTGCCTTTGGCATCGCCAAGCACCCGCGCCAGGCGCAGGTGGTCGAAGAGATGCTGGAGCTGGTCAAGCTCGGCGGCCTGGGCGGTCGCTACCCGCATGAACTGTCCGGTGGACAGCAACAGCGCGTCGCACTGGCCCGTGCACTGGCCCCGGAGCCGCAACTGCTGCTGCTCGACGAGCCGTTTTCCAACCTCGACGTGGAGCTGCGCCGGCGCCTCAGCCATGAGGTCCGCGACATTCTCAAGAGCCGCGGCACCAGCGCCATCCTGGTCACCCATGACCAGGAAGAAGCGTTCGCGGTCAGCGACCATGTGGGGGTGTTCAAGGAAGGTCGCCTGGAGCAATGGGACACGCCCTACAACCTCTACCACGAACCGCAGACACCGTTCGTCGCCAGCTTCATCGGCCAGGGTTATTTCATCCGTGGTCAGATGAGCAGCCATGAGGCGGTCAACACCGAGGTGGGCGAGTTGCGTGGCAACCGCGCCTACATCATGGCTCCCGGCAGTTCGGTGGACGTGCTGCTGCGCCCTGACGATATCGTCCATGCGCCAGACAGCGCACTGCGCGCCAACATCGTCGGCAAGAGCTTCCTCGGCGCTTCGACCCTGTACCGCCTGCAGCTGCCGACCGGCAGCCAGCTGGAAGCGATCTTCCCAAGCCATATCGACCATCAGCTGGGCGAGGATGTGGGGATTGCCGTCAAAGCCGACCACCTGGTGCTGTTCCCGGTGCCGGGCAGTGTCGCGGCGCAATTGCCGCGGCAAGAGAATGGGGTTCGTCGCTACAGTTCGGCGACCTGATCACCAAGCGGGGGCTGCAGTGCAGCCCCTGCTGCTTTCTAGCCTCGGCCAATCCCGGCGAACTTGCCCTGGGTATGCTCGGCCAGCACCGTCGCTGCCAACTCGACTTCCAGCCCCCGCCGTCCAGCGCTGACATGGATGGTTGCAAAGTTCTGCGCCGAGTCATCGATGAACGTGCGCAGGCGTTTTTTCTGACCAAGCGGGCTGATGCCTCCTACGAGGTAACCCGTGGCGCGCTGCGCGGCCGCAGGGTCGGCCATTTCGCACTTCTTAACGCCAGCGGCATGGGCCAACGCCTTGAGGTCCAGCGTGCCGACCACAGGCACCACCGCCACCAGCAACTCGCCCTTCTCGCTGCTCGCCAGCAAGGTCTTGAACACCTGCTGCGGATCGAGCCCTAGCTTTTCGGCCGCCTCCAGCCCGTATGACGCCGACTTGGGGTCATGTTCATAACTGTGCACACGGTGCTCGGCGCGGGCTTTTTTCAAGAGGTCAAGGGCGGGGGTCATGCAAGGCTCCGGTCAGGGGACAGGTCGGCGGCTACTTTAGGACAATTCCCACATCCCAGCCAGTTCATCGCTTACGCGCCTGTCTAGCGTGCGGATTCGAACCCTTATCTAGCGCTCATAACGTGACCGGTAGTTCACTTTCGACCTTTGACATATGCGTTTCTTGTCTATATTTTTTCGTTTCTGAATAATTGGTGCACTTATAAGGTGCATTCCTGTATCCGCCCGGGGTCGATGGAGATAGACACCGGGCCTTGCTGTCGAGCGCCACGCGCCTCACAACAAAAAAAACGAGGTCATACATGACGACTGCGCTACGCGAACCCACACTGTCCAGCCAATGCCTGGCCGAATTCCTCGGCACAGCGCTGCTCATTTTCTTCGGCACCGGTTGTGTCGCCGCCCTCAAGGTCGCGGGCGCCAGCTTTGGGCTGTGGGAAATCAGCATCATCTGGGGGGTCGGCGTGAGCATGGCGATCTACCTCACCGCCGGGATTTCCGGCGCACACCTGAACCCGGCCGTGAGCATTGCGCTCACCCTGTTCGCCGGCTTCGACAAGCGCAAGCTGCCGTTCTACATGGTTGCCCAGGTCGGTGGTGCGTTCTGCGGCGCGGCGCTGGTCTACACCTTGTACAGCAACCTGTTCTTCGATTTCGAACAAGCCCACGCCATGCTGCGTGGCAGCAGCGAGAGCCTGGAGCTGGCCTCGGTGTTCTCCACCTATCCACACCCGTTACTGTCCACTGGCCAGGCATTTCTGGTCGAAGTGGTGATCACCGCCATCCTCATGGCCGTAATCATGGCCCTGACCGACGACAACAATGGTCTCCCACGTGGGGCAATGGCCCCTCTGTTGATCGGCTTGCTGATCGCGGTGATCGGCAGCGCCATGGGCCCGCTGACGGGGTTTGCGATGAACCCCGCGCGCGACTTCGGGCCAAAACTGATGACGTTCCTGGCCGGCTGGGGCGAAATCGCCTTCACTGGCGGTCGGGACATCCCTTATTTCCTGGTTCCGGTGTTTGCACCGATCCTCGGCGCTTGCCTGGGTGCCGCGACCTATCGCGGCCTGATCGCTCGCAACCTGCCGACGACGTCAATCGCGAATCCAGAGACAAACGACAATTGCCAGGGCGATACTCAAGCCAACTGATGCTGACGCCCTGTTCTCCTTATTTTGCAAGGCCTACGACCATGACAGACACCCAGGATAAGAACTACATCATCGCCCTGGACCAGGGAACCACCAGTTCGCGGGCCATCATTTTCGACCGCGACGCCAATGTGGTCGGGACCTCCCAGCGCGAGTTCGCCCAGCATTACCCACAAGCCGGCTGGGTCGAGCACGACCCGATGGAAATCTTCGCCACCCAGAGCGCGACCCTGGTCGAGGCCCTGGCCCAAGCTGGTATCAGCCATGCCCAGGTCGCCGCGCTGGGCATCACCAACCAGCGTGAAACCACGGTGGTGTGGGACAAGGAAACCGGTCGCCCGGTGTACAACGCCATCGTCTGGCAATGCCGCCGCAGCACCGAAATCTGCGCGCAGCTCAAGCGTGACGGGCATGAAGACTACATCCGCGAAACTACCGGCCTGGTCACCGACCCGTACTTCTCGGGCACCAAGCTCAAGTGGATCCTGGACAACGTCGAAGGTGCCCGCGCACGGGCCGAACGTGGCGAACTGCTGTTCGGCACCGTCGATACCTGGCTGATCTGGAAGTTCTCCGGCGGCAAGGTACATGTCACCGACTACACCAACGCCTCGCGCACGCTGATGTTCAACATCCATAGCCTGCAGTGGGACGACAAGCTGCTGGAAATCCTGGGTATTCCTCGTCAGATGTTGCCTGACGTGCGGCCTTCGTCGGAAGTCTATGGCCACACCAAGAGCGGTATCCCCATCGCCGGTATCGCCGGTGATCAGCAGTCCGCATTGTTCGGCCAGATGTGCGTGGAGCCCGGCCAGGCCAAGAACACCTACGGCACCGGCTGTTTCCTGCTGATGAACACGGGCGACAAGGCGGTGAAGTCATCCCATGGCCTGCTCACTACCATCGCCTGTGGCCCGCGGGGCGAAGTGGCCTATGCGCTGGAGGGCGCGGTGTTCAACGGCGGTTCCACCGTGCAATGGCTGCGCGATGAACTGAAGATCGTCAACGATGCCCTCGATACCGAGTACTTCGCGAGCAAGGTCAAGGACAGCAACGGCGTGTATCTGGTGCCTGCCTTCACCGGCCTGGGCGCCCCCTACTGGGACCCGTATGCGCGTGGCGCACTGTTCGGCCTGACCCGTGGGGTGAAGGTCGACCACATCATCCGCGCCGCGCTGGAGTCCATTGCCTACCAGACCCGCGACGTGCTCGACGCCATGCAACAGGACTGCGGCCAGCGCCTGTCCGAGTTGCGCGTGGACGGTGGCGCAGTGGCCAACAACTTCCTCATGCAATTCCAGGCCGACATTCTCGGCACCTGCGTAGAGCGCCCACAAATGCGCGAAACCACGGCGCTTGGCGCTGCCTACCTGGCGGGCCTGGCCTGTGGGTTCTGGAGTGGCCTGGACGAGCTGCGCGACAAGGCGATCATCGAGCGCGAGTTCAGCCCGCAGCTGGACGAGTCGCAGAAGGAAAGGCTGTACGCTGGCTGGCGCAAAGCGGTCGATCGTACCCGTGATTGGGAAGATCACGAGGCCTGATCTGCATGGCCCCATCGCCGGCAAGCCGGCTCCCACAGGTAGAGCGCCATTCTCTGGCGCGCTGCTGATCGGTGTGGGAGCCGGCTTGTCGTGGCGACGAACCGCGCCGATGGGCCGCACAGCGGCCCCAATAGTCTACTGGCCGCCACTCCCTTCCTACGGCATCATTGCAGAATTTGTCCGGCAGCCCAGAAGGACCGCCCATGAATCTGCCCCCACGCCAACAACAAATTCTCGAGCTGGTCCGCGAACGCGGCTACGTCAGCATCGAGGAAATGGCGCAGCTGTTCATCGTCACCCCGCAAACCATCCGCCGCGATATCAATCAGCTGGCCGAACTCAACTTGCTGCGCCGTTATCACGGTGGTGCAGCCTACGACTCGAGCATCGAAAACACCGCCTACGCCATGCGCGCCGACCAGATGCGCGATGAGAAGCAGCGCATCGCCGAGGCCGTGGCCCGGCAGATCCCCGACCATGCCTCAGTGTTCATCAACATCGGTACCACCACCGAGTCCATCGCCCGCGCCCTGCTCAACCACAACCACCTCAAGGTCATCACCAACAACCTGCACGTTGCCGCGATCCTGGCCGCCAAGGACGACTTCGAAGTCCTGGTCGCTGGCGGCACGGTACGCCGTGACGGCGGCGTGGTCGGCCAAGCCAGCGTCGACTTCATCAACCAGTTCAAGGTCGACTTTGCACTGGTCGGCATCAGCGGCATCGACGAAGACGGCAGCCTGCTGGATTTCGACTATCAGGAAGTGCGCGTTTCCCAGGCGATCATCACCAACGCACGGCAAGTGATCCTGGCGGCCGACTCCAGCAAGTTCGGACGTAACGCCATGGTGCGCCTGGGCTCGATCAGCCTGGTCGATTGCCTGGTGACCGACTTGCCCCCCACTCCGGCCCTGAGCCAGTTGCTCAATCAGTACAAGATCCGCCTCGAGGTGGTTTGAGGCGTAGTGGGGATTCATGCGCGGGGCTTGGGATCGGTAGCGCTCTTGAGATCGAGCGCCGCGCGGGCGGCGCTCGATTTCTGCATCACCCAAAGCCCCAAGCCTGGCTCCAAGATTTTCGTAATTGTTCACTTTATTGTCATCTGATCAGCTTTTTCTATAAAGACTGACTGGCGACCGGCTTTCTCTTGCGCTAGTATTTTCGTAAACGAACATCAATGTTCATATTCGATGCGCACAGCCCCAGGAGGCCTTGCCCGTGTCCCAGACCGTTTCGTCCCAGCCCCCACTCGCCGACTGCTATGACCTCGCCGTAATTGGCGGTGGCATCAATGGCGTGGGCATCGCTGCCGACGCCGCCGGACGTGGCCTGAAGGTGTTTCTCTGCGAAAAGGACGACCTCGCACAGCACACGTCGTCGGCCAGTAGCAAGCTGATCCACGGTGGCCTGCGTTACCTTGAACATTACGAATTCCGCCTGGTGCGCGAGGCACTGGCAGAGCGGGAAGTGCTGTTGGCCAAGGCCCCACACATCGTCAAGCCTATGCGTTTCGTGCTGCCCCACCGCCCGCACCTGCGCCCGGCGTGGATGATCCGTGCCGGCCTGTTCCTGTACGACCACCTGGGCAAGCGCAAGCGCCTGGGCGCCTCGCGCAGCCTGCGCTTCGGCCCGGGCTACCCGCTCAAGCCGTCGATCACCCGCGGTTTCGAATACGCCGACTGCGCCGTCGACGACGCCCGTCTGGTGGTACTCAATGCCATGGCCGCGCGGGAGAACGGTGCGCACATCCAGACCCGCACTCGCTGCCTGCGTGCCGAACGCAGCGACGGCCTGTGGCTGGTCGAACTGCAGCATGCCGACGGCAGCCTGCAGACCATCCGCGCGCGCGCCCTGGTCAATGCCGCGGGCCCGTGGGTCGCCAGCTTCATCAAGGACGACCTCAAGCTCGACGCGCCCTACGGTATCCGCCTGATCCAGGGCAGCCACCTGATCGTGCCGCGCCTGTATGAGGGTGAGCATGCCTACATCCTGCAGAACGAAGACCAGCGCATCGTCTTCTGCATCCCTTACCTTGACCGTTTCACCCTGATCGGCACCACCGACCGGGAATACAGCGGCGATCCTGCCAAGGTCGCGATCACCGAGCAGGAAACCGACTACTTGCTCAAGGTGGTCAATGCTCACTTCAACCACCAACTGAGCCGCACCGACATCCTGCACACCTTCTCCGGCGTACGGCCACTGTGCAACGACGAGTCGGACAACCCTTCGGCCGTTACCCGCGACTACACGCTGGCGTTGTCGGCCAACGAAGGCCAGGCCCCCCTGTTGTCGGTGTTCGGCGGCAAGCTGACCACCTACCGCAAGCTGGCCGAGTCGGCCATGGCCGAGCTCAAGCCCTACTTCACCCAGATGCGTGGTAGCTGGACTGCCAGCGCGCCACTGCCGGGCGGCGAGAGCATGACCACCGTGCACGCTCTGGTCGATACCGTACTGGCTCGCTGCAGCTGGCTGCCAGTGGACATCGCCAAACGCTGGGTGCTGACCTACGGCAGCCGTGTCTGGCAACTGCTCGATGGTGTGCAGGGGCCACAGGACCTGGGCCAGGCCATCGGTGGCGGCCTGTTCGGCCGCGAAGTGGATTACCTGCGTAGCGAAGAGTGGGCCATCAGCGCCGAAGACATTCTGTGGCGCCGGACCAAATTGGGCCTGTTCACCACCGAGGCCGAACAGCAAGTGCTGCGTGAGTATCTGCAGCGCCAGCCGGCACGGGTTCGCGCAGCCTGACCCTCAGTGCCGCCCCGGAAACGGGGCGGCATGGCAGCTAGGGCCGTGAGCGCTCATAGGCTTCACGGGCAAGGGTTTTCATCAGCGCCTGTTCTGCCGCCTGCAATTCACGCATCAAGGTATTGCTGGCTCGCAAGTAGGCCTGTTCTCCTCCCGTGCTCGCCATTTGCTCGGATTGCTCCAGGCGCTGGTGAAACCCGTCCACCAAGGCCTCGAAACGCTCGCCATAACGCTCGCGCGCATGGTTCTGCCAGAAAGGCCGCTCGGCCAGCGAATCGATGATCGCCTGGTCGGTCTCGGCGGCCTTCACGGCTTGCAATGCTCGGTTCAAATCATTGTTGGTGACCTGCGCAAACGACTCGTAGTGCATTTCGTCCGGTTGCGCTGGCAACTCCAACGCCGTCGCCAGCCTGACCCGAAAACACAAACGCACCTCGATGTCGTCGATGGCGCTCGCCCCACGCTCGCGCAAGCGCAGCAGGTGCTGTGCAGCCTCGCGGTCTACTTGGTCAAGGCGCAACAGCGTAGTGCCCAGGTGCACCAGCCGTCGTTCGATATCGACCGCGCCGGCATCCGCGATACCACGCTGGACCAGCACGGTGAGTTCCAACTGGCTCAGTATCATCAACAACCGGTCGTCACAGGTACGCGGGCCGCCGGCCTCCCTGAACAGCGGAATGCGCACCGATTCATGCTGTTCGCAAGCCGCCAGCAGATGCCACACCCGCGCCCGGTAGTGGCCAGGGTGGTCCTGGAAATCCTCGGACACACTGAAGTCGGCCAGAAAGCGAAACAGATCCGCCGCTCCCGACTCTTGCCGCACACGCTCCCACAACGACTCCCGTTCAACGCGCAAAGTGTCGCGCACATCCCCTACCCAGATTTCGCGCACCACCGCATCCAGGTTGCGATGGCGCGACCGGCTACCGCCTCGTGCCGTGCCGGAAGTGCGCCCGGCTGCCTGATCGAGAAGCTCTCCGCTGCCCTCTTCCAGCGGGTTGTCGTGCATGCGCAGGCGTTGCACCCGCAACCGCAGGCTATCGACATGTTCGGTGATCTGGCGAATATGGTTTTCCCGCAGGTCCGCCAAGGACTGCCAGCCTAGCGCGCGCGCTTCAGGTAACGTCCTGAGCCCCGCCGCTCGCAGGTGCAAGTGACGCAGATGACGCAGCCGTGAGACGTCGGGTGTCTGGCCCAGCTGGCTGAAGCTCAAGTCGAGCCGCTGCAGGCGCGTCAATGCCCCCAGGCGCCGGTTACCCTCGGCGTCCATCACGATCGGGTTGTTGCCAAGGTTCAACTGCCTGAGCTGCACCAGTTGCTCCAGGCCTGATGGAAGGGCGCTGAGCTGGTTGTCACGCAGATCGAGCTCGACGAGATTGGGGAACCTGCGCAAGAAGTCCTCCTCGAGCGTGGCCAGGTTCATGCCACGCAAGGTCGCGCGCCTGACATGGGCATACTCCACGCCCGCCGGAAGCACCGGCAGGCTTCCCACCCGCTCGCCCTCGATGACCAGCACATATTCGTCTCCCAGGTTGACCACTTTGCGCCGCCAGCAGCGTCGCAAGGCATCCCCCACCCGCCGCCGTCTGAACACGTCGCGCAGGTTGCGCCCTTGCTGCTGCCATTCATCGAGCGCCACGCGCAGGCTCGACAACTGACTCTGCAATTGTTGGAAGTGGTCCCAGAGATTGACCTCACGCACGATCAAGTCCAGCAGGTAGACCTCCAGTTCGGCCTCGGACAAGGTCGGAAAAATCTGCCGTATGCCGCGCCTGATCGCTTGCCGGCCGCTGGCGCCACGGCCACTGAGCGGGTAACCCAGGCGCCCGTCGGCAAACCGACTTGGCGGGCGAACACCCAGCCCTACCGGTGCCATGCCAAGCAACGCGGGCAACTGCTCGCGCGCTTGGCTGGCACGCTCGACCAGCGTTGCCAGCCCGCCCTCATCAGCGGGCAATGCACCGGCCAGGCCCAAGGTCAACCGCTCACTGTCGGCATTGCCGGCTGCAGGCAGATGCAGCCCCAGGCAAGCGCGATCCAGGCGGCTTTCGCGCAGGTGCCAGCGCGCCCGCTCCGCCAAAGCCAGAGGTACCCGCCCCCCTGTGAGCAGCGCATCACGCTGCGCCGTGCTCGCTTGGTCCAGTATGTGCCCTGCGCCGCGCACACTCAGGCCGGGGAAATCACGCAGTAGCACTGCCTGCTCGGCGCTTGGCTCGCCTTGCAGGCTGGCCAGGTGTTGCTCCAGTGCCTGGCCTTGCAAGGCCAAAGGAGGCTGCGCGGCGTGGTAGCGGTCACGGATATCCAGCAAGCGCGTGGGGGCGCTGGCGTGTTCTAGGTGCAGGCGACGCAATTGTTCGGTTCGCAATCCCGTGCACTGGATCAGAACGGTGGCTGTCTGGTCGGACTCCTCGGCCAACTCTGCCCAGCGCCGCAACAATGGCCCATTGTGCTCAAGGCCATTTACCGGCGCGGGTTCCCGGGCAAGCTTGAGGTCTGGCGTGGGCACCAGCGCATCGACGAACGGCACGCGCGCCATTACTTCCTTGGCAGCACTCCCCGCCGCGCCGACCGCAGCCCCGACGACCACACCCTCGGCCACACCGAACAGATGATCGAGCGCCCCCTGCCGATCACCCAACTGCCAGTCCCGGTAACCTTCGTAGACTTCGTCGGCCATCTGCACGGCGACCACGCCCAGCATCACTTCGCCCAACATCGGGACGAACAAGGTTGCCAGGTTGAGCAGATCCAGGCCTGCGTTGGCCATGGCCAGGAGGCGCAGATGTCGGTCCAGAAGGTCCTCATCCCCGGTGGGCACCGCCAACACTCGGGCATCATCAAACAGCTTGTCGAACAGCCGAGCGCGCAAATGGGCGAACACTGCCACCTCGAGGGGGAAATGCCGGCCATCGAGCTCCAGCTCGGCGTCCACGGCTGTCGATTTCAGCAACCGCCCTAGCGTGCTAGTGAATGCCGGCCGATTCCGTTCGCGGATGAAACGGGCAAAGAAGCGCCGGTAACGCGAACTGCGCAAACGTTGCGCCAACGAGTTTTGCAAGGCTTGCCAGGAGCCATGCTCGGTCAACGTCCCACGCGGATCCTCGGGCAGCCACAGGATGAACGTGCTGGCCGATGCCTTTGCAAGCGCCTGAACCTCCAGTACCAGCGCGCCTTCGATCGGCTGGCCCAGCAGATACAGTTGCCGAGGGCTGACGCTGCCCGGCAACGCAGGAACGATGGGCCGTTCGGCAACCAGTGGCAACAGACGCAGATAGCAGGCCTGGCTGACTTCACCCTTGAGTGCCGCCAGCCGGATGGCCGCCTCCAGTTGCAGTCGCAGGTGGTGTTCGAAGAGTTGCTCGGTGCGCCGCGCAGCCAAGCCCGCAGACGCTCCGGGGCGGTCCCTGGGCATCAGCACCTGGTGCAACCGGGCCTGGTAACGGCTACCGAGGTCCAACTGGCGGCAGCTGCGAGCGAACGCCTGGAAGTCGAGTGGTAATGGCTGCCCTTGGGCATCCTGCAGGGTCGCCTGGCGCCCCGGCATGTCCTGCCCATCGCTGGCATGGAAGTTGTGCAACGCAGCGGCGAGCAGGCTTTGTCGGGACGTGAACATGAGTGTCGGCGCAGGCAATCGCGGCGCCGCCGTCGGCAAGTCCAGCAATTGCTCCGTATGCAGCTGCATGCGCCGAACATCCGCATCTGCGATGCCCAGATCAGCCAGCGCCTGCTCGAGCAAGGGGGCGGCGAACTGGTCCAGGGCAGGTAACCGCGCGAAGACGCGCTGCACCTGATCGGCGCTTTCCTGTTGGTGGCGCAACACCTGATGCAGCTTTCGCAGGTGCTCGGGTTGCGCCGAGGTGAGCCAGGTGGGTAGACGGCGGGCAATCAAGGCGTCAATCGAATCATGGGCAAAGGGCATGGGGGCACTCCGTATCAAAGTGCTGCCAGCTCAACGCGCATTGTCCATCCAAAGGTGTTACTTACGTCCCGTTGACCCTGGCCGAACAGCCAGCCCATCCATTCGGATTTCCGAACAACACTCCCCCACCCATTCGGAACTCCGTGCGAATCATAGCGCCGCAAAAACGCCACAAATGCTTCATCCCCAGCATTTTCGGGAGGTTATGATCGATACCGGACCTTGGCACGAGTCATGCTCTACACTTGGAAGCCGAATGCACACCGCTTCATGCTGTATTCGTTGAACGAAAGAGTCCGCCAACGGCTCCATAAAAAAAACAAACACGTCGAGGAAAATTTGATGCGTATCGTTCGTCAATTGCTGGGCGCCGCCATCGCGGCTGCAGTCATCGCTTCGCCGGCCATGGCCGAGGAGCTGACCGGCACCCTGAAGAAGATCAAGGATTCGGGCACCATCACCCTGGGGCACCGTGACTCCTCCATTCCATTTTCCTACCTGGCCGGCAAGCCCGAGCCCGTGGGCTACTCGCATGACATCCAGCTGGCTGTCGTCGACGCCCTGAAGAAGCAACTGGGTACGGACATCAAGGTCCGCTACAACCTGGTCACCTCGCAAACCCGCATCCCGCTGGTGCAGAACGGCACCGTCGACCTGGAGTGCGGCTCCACCACCAACAACGTCGAGCGCCAGCAGCAGGTCGGCTTCTCGGTGGGCATCTTCGAAGTCGGTACCCGCCTGCTGACCAAGGTCAAGGACGGTCAGCCTTCCTACAAGGACTTCCCGGACCTGGCCGGCAAGAACGTGGTGACCACCGCCGGCACCACCTCCGAACGCATCCTCAAGGCGATGAACGCCGACAAGCAGATGAAGATGAACGTGATTTCCGCCAAGGACCACGGTGAAGCCTTCAACATGCTCGAAAGCGGCCGCGCCGTGGCCTTCATGATGGACGACGCCCTGCTCGCCGGTGAAATGGCCAAGGCCCGCAAGCCGGCCGACTGGGTCATCACCGGCACGCCGCAATCGTATGAAATCTACGGCTGCATGGTGCGCAAGGATGACGCAGCGTTCAAGAAAGCGGTCGACGACGCCATCGTTGCCTACTTCAAGTCGGGCAAAGTCAACGAGAGCTACGACAAGTGGTTCCAGCAGCCGATCCCGCCAAAGGGTCTGAACCTGCAGTTCCCGATGAGCGACGAGCTGAAAAAACTGATCGCCGAGCCGACCGACAAGGCCGCGGACGAGAAGAAGTCCTGATCCTCAGCTAGTGGCCTGGTGCGCTCGCGCACGAATCAATTCTGCAGGCCACTCATTAGTGTCTAACCTTTCATCCGAGGGCGCCATGCGCCCCCGGATGCTCGAAGGTGCCCGTGAAACAACCGTCTGAGGGGAAATCCCGATGAATTACAACTGGGACTGGGGCGTGTTCTTCAAGTCCACCGGCGTGGGCAGCGAAACCTATCTGGACTGGTACATCACCGGCCTGGGCTGGACCATCGCCATCGCCATTTCCGCCTGGATCATCGCCTTGCTGCTGGGGTCGGTGCTCGGCGTCATGCGTACCGTGCCGAATCGCCTGGTATCGGGCATCGCCACTGCCTATGTGGAACTGTTCCGCAACGTGCCGCTGCTGGTGCAGCTGTTCATCTGGTACTTCCTGGTACCGGACCTGCTGCCCGAAGGCCTGCAGGAATGGTTCAAGCAGGACCTCAACCCGACGACTTCGGCGTTGATCAGCGTGGTTATCTGCCTGGGCCTGTTCACCGCCGCCCGCGTCTGCGAACAGGTGCGCACCGGCATCCAGGCGCTGCCCAAGGGCCAGGAAGCCGCCGCCCGCGCCATGGGCTTCAGCCTGCCGCAAATCTACAACAACGTGCTGCTGCCGCAGGCCTACCGGATCATCATTCCGCCGCTTACCTCCGAGTTCCTCAACGTATTCAAGAACTCCTCGGTAGCGTCGCTGATCGGCTTGATGGAACTGCTGGCACAGACCAAGCAGACCGCCGAGTTCTCGGCCAACCTGTTCGAGGCGTTCACCCTGGCCACGCTGATCTATTTCACCCTGAACATGGGCCTGATGCTGCTCATGCGCATGGTCGAGAAGAAGGTCGCCGTGCCTGGCCTGATTTCCGTGGGAGGCAAGTAAATGGACATGGATTTCAGTGAAATCATCCCCGCCCTGCCCGCCCTCTGGGAAGGCATGGTCATGACCCTCAAGCTGATGGTCATGGGCGTGGTCGGCGGTATCGTGCTCGGCACCATCCTGGCATTGATGCGCCTGTCGTCGAGCAAGTGGCTGTCGCGGCTGGCCGGTGTCTACGTCAACTATTTCCGCTCGATCCCGCTGCTGCTGGTGATCACCTGGTTCTACCTGGCGGTGCCGTTCGTGCTGCGCTGGATCACCGGCGAGGACACCCCGGTGGGTGCCTTCACCTCCTGCGTGGTCGCCTTCATGATGTTCGAGGCCGCGTACTTCTGCGAAATCGTCCGCGCCGGTGTGCAGTCGATCTCCAAAGGGCAGATGGGCGCCGCGCAAGCGCTGGGGATGAACTACGCGCAGACCATGCGCCTGATCATCCTGCCCCAGGCATTCCGCAAGATGACCCCACTGCTGCTGCAGCAGAGCATCATCCTGTTCCAGGACACCTCGCTGGTGTACACCGTGGGCCTGGTGGACTTCCTCAACTCGGCACGCTCCAACGGCGACATCATCGGGCGCTCCCATGAGTTCCTGATCTTCGCCGGGATCGTCTACTTCCTCGTCAGCTTCTCCGCTTCGTGGCTGGTCAAGCGCCTGCAAAAAAGGATCACCGTATGATTTCCATCAAGAACGTCAACAAGTGGTACGGCGACTTCCAGGTACTGACCGACTGCAGCACCGAGGTCAAGAAGGGCGAAGTAGTGGTGGTCTGCGGCCCGTCGGGCTCGGGCAAGTCCACCCTGATCAAGTGCGTCAACGCCCTGGAGCCCTTCCAGAAGGGTGACATCGTGGTCGATGGCACCTCGATCGCCGACCCGAAAACCAACCTGCCGAAGCTGCGCTCGCGGGTGGGCATGGTGTTCCAGCATTTTGAGCTGTTCCCGCACCTGACCATCACCGAGAACCTGACCATCGCCCAGCGCAAAGTGCTGGGCCGCAGCGAGGCGGAAGCCTCCAAGAAGGGCCTGGCCTTGCTCGACCGCGTCGGCCTCAGCGCGCATGCCAAGAAGCACCCTGGCCAGCTCTCCGGCGGCCAGCAGCAGCGTGTGGCGATCGCCCGTGCCCTGGCAATGGACCCGATCGTCATGCTGTTCGACGAACCCACCTCGGCGCTGGACCCGGAAATGGTCAGCGAGGTACTGGACGTGATGGTACAGCTGGCCCATGAAGGCATGACCATGATGTGCGTAACCCACGAGATGGGCTTTGCCCGCAAGGTCGCCAACCGGGTCATCTTCATGGACAAGGGCAGCATCATCGAAGACTGCACCAAGGAAGAGTTCTTCGGTGACCAGAACGCCCGCGACCAACGCACCCAGCACTTCCTCAGCAAGATCCTGCAACACTAAGTCGGCCACCGTGTCCGCTGCCCCTGCATTCATCGGGCAGCGGACGCTGGTCGTGACAAGGCCACTGTGATGAAATGCGACCCCTCGCTTCTTCGCCCTGCCAAACCTGCCGTGAAATCCCGCCTGATCCGTCAATTGCTGCTGCCGCCACTGGTCATCCTGCTGATGGTCGGCCTGGGCCTGGCCGGCTACCTGATCAGCGAAAGCAATGGCATCCGCACCCTCAGCGAAAACGGCGAACGCCAGCTGGAGCTGCACGCGCGCACGGTCGAGAGCGAAATCAGCAAATACACCTACCTGCCGAGCCTGCTGGAGCTGGAAGACAGCGTGTCGCAGCTGCTCACCGACCCCGACGGTGCCAACCGGCAAATCGTCAACGAATACCTCGAAGGCTTGAACCGGCGCAGCCGTAGCCGGGCGATCTTCGTCCTGGATACCAACGGCCGCGTACAAGCCACCAGCAACTGGCGCGATGCCGACTCGTTCCTCGGTGAGGACCTGTCGTTCCGTGCCTACTTCCAGAACGCCGTGCGCGGCGAACCCGGGCGTTTCTACGGCATCGGCAGCACCACCGGCGAAGCCGGCTACTTCCTGGCCCATGGTCTGGAAGAGCACGGCAAGATCATCGGCGTGGCGGTGATCAAAGTGCGCCTGGACACCCTGGAGGAACGCTGGCAACGGGCGCGTCTGGAAGCCTTCGTCAGCGACGAGAACGGCATCATCATCCTGTCCAGCGACCCGGTGCGGCGGCTGAAATCGGTACGCCCGCTAACCCCCCAGATCAAGGAGCGCCTGGCGCGCAGCCTGCAATATTACTGGTGGCCGCTCAACGAGTTGCAGCCCCTGGCCCGCGAGACCCTGGCCGATGGCGTGGAAAAGCTCACGTTCCCGACCAACAGCGAAACCGCCCAGGGCAAGCCCCGTGAGGTGGCCTACCTGGCACAAACGCGGCGGCTGGTCGATACGCCGTGGCATTTCACCTTGCTCACACCCTTACAGGACCTGCGCCGCGAATCGATGGTGCAAGGCATTCTGGTGGGCGTGGCGTTCGCCTTGCTGGCGATCCTGGGCATCGCCTGGAATGAACGACGCAAGGTGGTCGCCACCCGCCTGGCCGCCCGCGAAGCGCTGGAAGAAGCCAATAGCCAGCTGGAGCGGCGCATCGCCGACCGGACCGCCGACCTGCGCGCCAGTAACGAACGGCTCAAGGGCCAGATCCGCGAACGTCGGCACGCCGAACAGACCTTGCGCCACGCCCAGGACGAACTGGTGCAAGCCGGCAAACTGGCAGCCATCGGGCAGATGTCCACCAGCATTGCCCACGAGCTCAACCAGCCACTGGCGGCACTGCGTACCTTGTCCGGCAACACGGTGCGCTTCCTCGAACGTGGCGCGCTGGAAACCGCCTGCACCAACCTGCGCACCATGAACGACCTGATCGACCGCATGGGCCGCATCACCGCCAGCCTGCGCTCGTTTGCCCGACGCGGCGACGACACTGGCCAGGCATCGCTGGCCAAGGCCGTCGACGCCACGCTGCAGGTGCTAGCCAACCGAATCAGCGCCTGCCACTTGCAACTGCACAGCCAGTTCGAGGACCACCAACTGGCCATCGACCAGACGCGCCTGGAGCAGATCCTGGTCAACCTGATCGGCAACGCCCTCGATGCCATGGCCTCCCAGCCGCTGCCTGAACTGTGGCTCGAAGGTGAGCTGCAAGGCGACAAGTATCGCCTGCGGGTACGCGATAATGGCCACGGTATAGACGCCGAAGCGCGCAAGCACCTGTTCGAACCCTTCTTCACCACCAAACCCGGCGAACACGGCCTGGGCCTGGGCTTGACCCTGTCGGCGAGCCTCGCCGCCGCCGCCAAGGGCAGCCTGAACGTCGAGCACCCTGCCAACGGCGGAACCGCTTTCGTTCTAGCCCTGCGCCTGGTCACGCCCCCTAGCGAAACGGCAGATCATCCATGAACCCAGCACCCCTTACTGTCCTGATCGTCGAAGACGACCCGCATGTGCTGCTCGGCTGCCAGCAAGCCCTGGCCCTGGAAGACATCGCCTGCGAAGGGGTCGGCAGCGCCGAGCAGGCCCTTGAGCGCATCGGTGATGACTTCGCCGGTATCGTCGTCAGCGACATTCGCCTGCCAGGCATGGACGGCCTCGAACTGCTCAACCGCCTCAAGGCCCGTGACCGCAGCCTGCCGGTGGTGTTGATCACCGGCCACGGCGATATCGACATGGCCGTCGGCGCCATGCGCAACGGCGCCTACGACTTCATGGAAAAACCCTTCTCGCCAGAGCGCCTGGTCGAGGTAGTCAGGCGAGCCCTGGAACAACGCGGGCTGTCCCGCGAGGTGTTTGCCCTGCGCCGCCAGCTGGCCGAGCAGAGCAGCCTGGAGGGGCGCATCATTGGCCGCTCGCCGGCCATGGAACACTTGCGCGAACTGATCACCAATGTGGCCGACACATCGGCCAACGTACTGATCGAAGGTGAAACCGGTACGGGCAAGGAGCTTGTCGCACGCTGCCTGCATGATTTCAGCCGACGCCAGGGCCAGCCTTTCGTCGCGCTGAACTGCGGCGGGCTGCCGGAGAACCTGTTCGAGAGCGAAATTTTCGGCCACGAAGCCAATGCCTTTACCGGCGCCGGCAAGCGTCGCATTGGCAAGATCGAGCATGCCAATGGCGGCACGCTGTTCCTCGACGAAGTCGAGAGCATGCCAATCAACTTGCAGATCAAGCTGCTGCGCGTACTCCAGGAGCGCACCCTGGAGCGTTTGGGCTCGAACCAGAGCATCCCGGTGGACTGCCGGGTGATCGCCGCCACCAAAGCCGACCTGGCCAGCCTGGGCCAGAGCGGCCAGTTCCGCAGCGACCTGTACTACCGGCTGAACGTGGTCACCCTGGAATTGCCGCCCCTGCGCGAACGCCGCGAAGACATTCGCCAGTTGTTCGAGCACTTCCTGCAGCAATCGGCGTTGCGCTTCGATCGGGAGTTGCCGCAACTGGACAGCCAGACCCTTTCGCGGCTGATGTCCCACGACTGGCCGGGGAACGTGCGCGAGCTGCGCAACGTTGCCGAACGCTACGCCTTGGGCCTGCCTGCCTTCAAGAAGGGCCCTAGTGGTGGCGCCAGCCAAGGGTTGGGCTTTGCCGAAGCGGTGGAAGCCTTCGAGCGCAACCTGCTCAGCGACGCCTTGCAGCGTACCGGCGGCAATCTCAGCCAGGCCAGCCAGGAACTGGGCATGGCCAAGACCACGTTGTTCGACAAGGTGAAGAAATACGGCCTGGGCTGAGATCGGCAAGGGAAGTCTTGCTCGACTGCTTAAAGCTCCCACAGGGGATAGCGCAGGCTGCTCGATCTTAGCGCCCTACAGGCCAGCGATATGCGTCACGTCCTGCCGGTGCGCTTGCAGGTAAGGCAACACCGCCCCCAGCAACGGCGCCTTGAACGGCTCCTGGAAGCGATGCGCCAACCCCGGAATCAGCCGTAGCTGGCTACCCTGGATATGCGCCGCCAGGTGCACCCCATGCATCACCGGCAACAACGGATCGGACGTGCCGTGCACCACCAGTGTCGGCACGCGCAGTTGGTTGAGCAGCTCAACCCGACTGGGCTCGGCAAGGATCGCCATGATCTGGCGCTTGGCACCCTCGGGGTTGAACGCACGGTCATAGGCCGCTGCAGCCTGCTGCAACAAAGCGGCCCGATCATCCTGCACCTGCGGGCTGCCCAATGCCGCCAGCAAGTCAGCCTGCTGCTCGATGGCCACCTCGCGATTGGGCGCACTGCGCCGGGCCAACAGCTGCACCAGGGCAGGGTCCGGCGCCGGCAGGCCTGCCGCGCCAGAGCTGGACATCACCAGCGTCAGGCTGCGCACCCGTTCCGGCGCCATCGCCGCCAGGTGCTGGGCGATCATCCCGCCCATGCTAACGCCCAGCACATGGAATTGACGAATGCCCATGGCGTCCATCAGGCGCAATCCATCACCCGCCATGTCGGTCAGCGTATAGGGCGCGGTAACCGGCAAGCCCAGCTTGTAGCGCAGCAACTGAACCGTCAGGTTGGCCGTGGGCGGCAGCTGGTTCCAGCGTGACAGGCCGACATCGCGGTTGTCGTAACGGATAACCCGAAAGCCCTGGCGGCACAACGCCTCGACCACGTCGTCCGGCCAGTGAATGAGTTGGCCGCCCAGGCCCATGACCAGCAACAAGGCCGGATCACGCGGCGCCCCGACGCTCTGGTAGACCAGGCTCAGTTCGCCAATCTCGGCCCTTTGCACCGCCACTTGGGCATTGCAGCGATTGTCGGCGAAGCTGGCCGACACGCTGAATACGAAAAAGAAAATGACCCAAAAAACGCGCATGTAAGAAAACCAGAATGCAGATCCCCAGTAGAGCGCGAGTCTGATGACTTTCATTCAAGCGCGCTGCCACAGTTCAGTGACAGTTTGATGAACCCTGCCCGGCGGTTGATCCAAGGTTCAGTCGACAGTGAGGGGCAACATGAGAGAAACTCAACTTAATCCCTGTTTCCTCAAAATTTCTCTCGGAGTCTGCTGTGCTGGAGATCCGCCACCTGAAAACCCTTCATGCCCTGCGCGAGGCTGATAGCCTGGTGGAGGCCGCCGAACGCCTGCACCTGACGCAATCGGCGCTGTCCCACCAGTTCAAGGAGCTGGAAGAGCGCCTGGGCCTGCCCCTGTTCGTGCGCAAGACCAAGCCGATTCGCTTCACCAGCGCCGGGCTGCGTCTGCTGCAGCTGGCCGACGCCACGCTGCCGCTGCTACGTGGTGCCGAGCGTGACATTGCCCGCCTGGCCGGTGGTACGGCCGGACGCCTGCACATGGCCATCGAGTGCCACAGCTGCTTCCAGTGGCTGATGCCGACCATCGACCAGTTCCGCGATGCCTGGCCGGAAGTCGAGCTGGACCTGGCTTCGGGTTTCGCCTTCGCGCCATTACCCGCCTTGGCCCGTGGCGACCTCGACCTGGTAGTGACCTCCGATCCCGTGGACCTGTCGGGCATCACCTACGTGCCGCTGTTCACCTACGAAGCCATGCTCGCCGTGGCCAACCAGCACCCGCTGGCCAGCAAGCCCTTCATCGTGCCGCAGGACCTGATCGACCAGACCCTGATCACCTACCCGGTGGAGCGTGATCGCCTGGATATCTTCACCCGCTTCCTGGAACCTGCCGACATCGAACCCGCCGTCGTGCGCACCTCGGAGCTGACGGTGATGATGATGCAGCTGGTGGCCAGCGGCCGTGGCGTCTGCGGCATGCCCCACTGGGCGCTGCACGAATACAGCTCACGCGGTTACGTGAAGGGCAAACGCCTGGGCGAGAAAGGCCTGTTCGCCACGCTGTATGCTGCAGTGCGCACCGACATGCTCGATGCGCCGTACATGCGCGACTTCCTGCTGACCGCCAAGGACACCTCGTTCGCCACCCTCGATGGGGTTAGCGCGGTCCGCTGACGGCCTGGCGATACAGCGGCAGAATCAGGTCGCGGGTCAGCGGCGCCAGCTCCAGCGCAGGCGCCTGGTCGGCGGCCAGCCACACCACCTCTTCGATTTCCGCTGCCGGGGTCACGGCCTCGGCGCAGTCGACCCTGAAGAGCTGCGCCTGCACTTCGAAGCCCGGTTCGTTGGCTGCCGGGGCACTGAACTGGCCCAGGGGGATGGCTTGCGCCGGGTCGATGTGCAGGCCCAGTTCTTCGTGCAGTTCGCGCACCAGGGCAGCCACCGGTGTTTCCCCCGCATCGATCTTGCCACCCGGCTGCATGAAGGCTTGGGTGCCGCGTTTGCGTACCAGCAAGGTGCGGCCCTGGGGGTCGATGAGCAGGGCGGCGGCGATGCGGATGATGTTGGGCATGGGGTGGGCTCGCGGGCAAAGGGAGGGAGAATCCCATGGGCGCCTTGGCCTGACAAGGATAGTGCTGTCTGTCCCGGCCCTATCGCCGGCTTGTCGTGGCGACGAACCGCGGCGATAGGGCCGGAGCAGACGAACGGCCCCTTGCCAAGCCGCCCTCTACCCGCCATAACCAAGGCATGAACCTGCCAGCCCACCAGCACCCGGTGCTCGAGCTGTTCCACCCTGCCGTCGGCGCCTGGTTCCGTCGCCAGTTCGCCACGGTCACCGATGCCCAGGCCCGTGCCTGGCCGCTGATCCATGCCGGCCAGTCGATGCTGCTCGCCGCGCCGACCGGTTCGGGCAAGACCCTCAGCGCCTTCCTTGCCGTGCTCGACGCGCTGTTCCGCCAAGGCCTGGAGCACCACGGCGAGCTGCCGGCACAAACCCAGGTGATCTACGTTTCTCCACTCAAGGCGCTGTCCAACGACATCCGCCTGAACCTCCAGGCCCCACTCGAGGGCATCAGCCAAGTCCTCGAAGCGCAGGGCCTGAAGGCACCGCGCATCACCACCGCCGTGCGCACCGGCGATACCCCGCAAAAGGAACGGGCGGCCATGCGCAAGCTGGCCCCGCACATTCTGGTGACCACACCCGAATCGCTGTACGTGTTGATGGGCTCGGCCTCGGGCCGCGCAGGCCTGGCCAGCGTACACACAGTGATCGTCGACGAGATCCACGCCCTGGCCGGCAACAAGCGCGGCGCCCATCTGGCACTGACCCTGGAGCGCCTGCAGGCGTTGTGCGGGCGTCCTCTGAAGCGTATCGGCCTGTCTGCCACCCAGCGCCCGGTGGAGCGAGTAGCGCAGTTTCTAGTCGGCCACCTGCGCCCCTGCGCGATCGTCGATATCGGCCATGCCCGCCAGCGTGACCTGGCCATCGAGGTGCCACCCGTGGCGCTCGGCGCGGTGATGGCCACCGATGTCTGGGGACTGGTCTACGACCGCCTGGCCGCCCTGGCCCGGCAACATCGCACCACGCTGGTGTTCGTCAACACCCGGCGCCTGGCCGAACGCCTGACCCGACACCTCAGTGACCGCCTGGGCAAGGAAGCGGTGGCCGCGCACCATGGCAGCCTGGCCAAGGAGCTGCGCCTGGATGCCGAGCAACGCCTGAAGAACGGGGACTTGCAGGTGCTTGTCGCCACCGCCTCGCTGGAGCTGGGTATCGACATCGGTGATGTCGACCTGGTCTGCCAGATCGCCTCGCCAGGCTCGATCGCCGCCTTCCTGCAACGTGTCGGACGCTCCGGCCACCAGGTTGAGGGCGTGCCCAAAGGGCGACTGTTCGCCACCTCGCGGGACGACTTGATCGAATGTGTGGCCTTGCTCGACTGCATCCGCCAGGGCGAACTCGACGAACTGCACATCCCCAAAGCCCCCCTGGATGTGCTGGCCCAGCAGATCGTTGCCGAGGCCAGCAATCAAACCTGGCAGGAACAGGCCCTGTTCGACTGCCTGCGTCAGGCAACCCCCTACGCCGAACTCGACCCGGACCACTACCAGGCGCTGCTGCGCATGCTCGCCGAAGGCTACAACGGCCGCCTGGGCATCCGCAGCGCCTACCTGCACCGCGATGCCGTCAGCGGCACCTTGCGCGGGCGCCGGGGTAGCCAGCTGACGGCGCTGACCAGTGGCGGCACCATCCCCGAGACCGCCGACTACACGGTGCTCCTCGAACCCCAGGCGCTGAACATCGGCAGCGTCAACGAAGACTTCGCCGTGGAGAGCATCGCCGGCGACATCTTCCAGCTGGGCAATGCGTCCTACCGCATCCTGCGGGTCGAACCGGGCCGGGTGCGGGTCGAAGACGCCCATGGCCTGCCGCCGACCCTACCGTTCTGGCTGGGCGAAGCGCCGGGGCGAAGCGATGAACTGTCTGCCGCGGTGGCCCGCCTGCAGGCCCGTATTGACGAGCAGCTTGGGCTGAGCGATGGCGATTTCACCCAGGTTTTGCTGTGGTTGCAAAGCACCTTCGAAGTGGACGAAGCCTGTGCCGGCCAGCTGCTCGACTACCTGGGCCGTACCCGTGAAGTGCTGGGCGCCCTGCCCTCGCAGCAAACCCTGGTGATGGAGCGCTTTTTCGATGAGTCCGGCGGCACCCAGCTGATCATCCATTCGCCCTATGGCTGCCGCATCAACCGCGCCTGGGGCCTGGCCCTGCGCAAGCGCTTCTGCCGCACCTTCAACTTCGAGTTGCAGGCGGCGGCCAGCGAGGACGCCATCGTGCTGTCGCTGTCCACCAGCCACAGCTTCGAGCTGGACGAAGTCTGGCGCTACCTGCCCAGCCGCAGCGCCGAGCACATCCTCATCCAGGCCCTGCTCGACGCCCCGCTGTTCGGTGTGCGCTGGCGCTGGAACGCCGCCGTGGCCATGGCCCTGCCGCGCTTCGTGGGCGGGCGCAAGGTGGCCCCGCAGATCCAGCGGATGAAGAGCGAGGACTTGATCGCCGCCGTGTTCCCCGACCAGATCGCCTGCCTGGAAAACATCGCCGGTGAACGGCAGATCCCCGATCACCCGCTGGTCGAGCAGACCCTCGACGACTGCCTGCACGAAGCCATGGACTGCGAAGGCTGGCTGGCCCTGCTCAGGCGCATGGAGCATGGCCAGGTGCGGTTGCTCTGCCGCGACCTGCCGGCCCCTTCACCGCTGGCCTCGGCCATTCTCAATGCCAGGCCCTATGCCTTTCTCGATGACGCCCCGCTGGAAGAGCGCCGCACCCAGGCGGTACTGAACCGGCGCTGGAACCCGGTGCAGAGCGGCGATGACCTCGGCGCGCTGGACGCCGACGCCATTGCTGCCGTCGAGGCCGAAGCGTGGCCCCAACCGGGCAATGCCGACGAAATGCACGAAGCGTTGATGAGCCTGGGTGCCATCAGCCAACCTGAAGTACACGCCAACGCCAGTTGGGACCTGCTGCTGCGCCAGCTGGCCAAGGCCGGGCGGGCGTTGCAGTTGCCCACGCAGCAGCTCTGGCTGGCCCGCGAACGGATGAACGTGCTGCACGCGCTGTACCCGCGAGCGCCCACGGCACCTGCCCTCGACATACTGTCCGGGTTCGACCAGGCCATCGACCCGGACAGCGCCCTCAGCGAGCTGCTGCGCGCCCGCCTGAGCGGCCATGGTCCCCTGACCCTGGTGCAGATCGCCGCCCCCCTGGGCAAGCCTCTGGCGGCCGTCGAGCAGGCCCTGGCCCGGCTGGAGGCCGAAGGGTATGTGTTGCGCGGCCACTTCAGTCCAGGCCAGCACGCGCCGCAGTGGTGCGAACGTCACCTGCTGGCGCGCATCCACCGCTACACGGTCAAGCGCCTGCGCCGGGAAATCGAGCCGGTCAGCCTGCAGGACTTCATGCGCTTTCTGTTCGACTGGCAGCACCTGGCACCGGGCGAGCGCCTGCGCGGCCCGCTGGCCGTGACCGAGGTACTTGGCCAGTTGCAGGGTTTCCCCAGCGCGGCGGCGGCCTGGGAAGCAGAGCTGCTGCCAGCACGAATCGCCGACTACAGCCCGCACTGGCTCGATGACGCCTGCCGCAGCGGGCAGTTCGCCTGGAGTCGGCTGGCAGCGACGGCGGCCAGCAATACCTTGTCCAGTACCCCGCTGGTGCTGCTGCCCCGTGAAAACCTCGGCACCTGGCGCAGCCTGGCGCCGGCCCCAGCCGTGGACACCCTCGCCCTGCGCGCGCAACGGGTGCACGAAGTGCTGCTGGCACAAGGGGCATTGTTCTTCGATGAACTGGCGCACGATGCCCACCTGCTGCCCAGCGAACTGGAAACCGCACTCCAGGCACTGGTGGGCGCAGGGCTGGTGGGGGCCGACAGCTTCATCGGCTTGCGCAGCCTGATCACCCCGGCGGCGAAGCGCACCTCGCGCAACAGCAGACGTGGCCACCCGCCGCTGTCGAGCAACATGGCCCATGCCGGGCGCTGGGCATTACTGCGCAAGGGCAGCGGCAATACAGATGACAGCGAGCGCCTGGAGCACATCGCCTTGGCCCTGCTGAGGCGCTACGGGGTGATGTGCTGGCGCCTGCTGGAGCGGGAAAGCGATGTGCTGCCGCCCTGGCGCGAGTTGCTGCGTTGCTATCACCGCCTGGAGGCGCGCGGCGAGATTCGCGGCGGGCGCTTCATCGCCGGCCTGGCGGGGGAGCAGTTCGCCTTGCCCGAGGCGGTCGGCCTGCTCAGGCAGGTACGGCGGCGAGCGTTGGAAGGTGCGCTGGTGGTAGTCAGCGCCAGCGACCCGCTGAACCTGGTGGGGTCACTGCTGCCTGGGGCGAAAGTACCGGCCGTCAGTGGCAACCGCTTGCTGTACCGCGATGGCGTGCCCGTGGCCATGCGCATCGCCGGGCGCTACAGCTATCGGGTCGAGGCCCCGGCCGCCGAGCAGGACAGTTGGCGGCAAAAACTCTTGCGCGAATGATTTTTGTTACCCCAATTTTCATTTTCAGCGCCGCGCAACCGGGCTATGGTCGGGGTTTGTTCCAGGCCCCTGAGCCTGACCGAGCCATCGCAAGGACCCCGTATGAGCCTGTCACTTCTCAGCCGCTACGCCTTTTTCGCCGCTTGTATACTGTTCACCCTGGCGAGCCTGCCGTTTCTTCATCACGAATGGCTGTGGCCATTCACCCTGACCACCGCGTTGCTCAGCCTGATCGGCCTGTTCGACCTGCTGCAGCAACGCCACGCGGTACGCCGCAACTACCCGATCCTTGGCAACATTCGCTACCTGGTCGAAGGCATCCGCCCGGAAATCCGCCAGTACCTGCTGGAAGCCGACAGCGATGCCCTGCCCTTTTCCCGTGCCCAGCGTTCGCTGGTCTATGCGCGCGCCAAGAACGAAGCTTCGGACAAGCCTTTCGGCACCCTGATCGACGTGTATCAGTCCGGCTTCGAATTCATCGGCCACTCCATGCGCCCTGCACCGCTGGCCGACCCCGGGAGCTTCCGCACCCTCATCGGAGGCCCGCAGTGCAGCCAGCCGTACTCGGCATCGATCTTCAACATTTCGGCCATGAGCTTCGGCTCGCTCAGTGCCAATGCCATCCGCGCGCTGAACCAGGGTGCCAAGCTGGGCAATTTCCACCATGACACCGGCGAAGGCAGCATCAGCCCCTATCACCGTGAACACGGCGGCGATCTGGTCTGGGAACTGGGCAGCGGCTACTTCGGCTGTCGCACGGCAGACGGCCGCTTCGACCCCGAACGCTTCGCTGCCCAAGCAAGCACCCCGCAGGTGCGGATGATCGAGGTCAAGATGAGCCAGGGCGCCAAACCAGGCCACGGCGGCATCCTGCCCAAGCACAAGGTGACCCAGGAGATCGCCGACACCCGCGGCGTGCTGATGGGCGAGGATTGCATCTCGCCGTCACGCCACAGCGCCTTCTCCACGCCCATCGAGATGATGCAGTTCATCGCCCAGCTGCGCGAACTGTCGGGCGGCAAGCCGGTGGGCTTCAAGTTCTGCCTCGGCCATCCGTGGGAATTCATGGGCATCGCCAAGGCCATGCTGGAAACCGGCATCCTGCCCGACTTCATCGTCGTCGATGGCAAGGAAGGGGGTACCGGTGCCGCGCCGGTGGAGTTCACCGACCACATCGGCGTGCCGCTGCGCGAAGGCTTGCTGTTCGTGCACAACACTCTGGTTGGCCTGAACCTGCGCGACAAGATCAAGCTCGGCGCCAGCGGCAAGATCGTCAGCGCCTTCGATATCGCCAGCGTGCTGGCCATCGGTGCGGACTGGGCCAACTCGGCACGCGGCTTCATGTTCGCCATCGGCTGCATCCAGTCGCAAAGCTGCCACACCAACAAGTGCCCGACCGGCGTGGCCACCCAGGACCCCTTGCGCCAGCGTGCGTTGGTGGTGCCGGACAAGGCCCAGCGTGTGCTGAATTTCCACCACAACACCTTGCGCGCCCTGGCCGAGATGCTTGCCGCGGCAGGCCTTGAACATCCGGCGCAGCTGGAAGCCAAGCACCTGGTGCGGCGTGTATCGGCCACCGAGATAAAGCTGTTCTCGCAGATGCACGTGTTCCTCAAGCCGGGCGAATTGCTGACCGGCGAGGTGGATGGGGAGTTTTATTCGCGCATGTGGCAGATGGCGCGGGCAGACAGTTTCGAACCACAAGCGGCCTGATGGTACGCCAGGACTAACGATTGGCCTGCTCAGGCACTGCAAACAGCAGTGCCTTGGTCGAACCCTCGACCAGCTCGCCGATTTTTTCCCAGCCGTCGACGGGTACCTGCGGCGTGTACGGAGACGATGGGTCGGTAATCAGCCAAAGCCGTTTGTAGTGTTTCGTAAGATCCTGTGGATTCGCCACGTAAAGTACATCAGACCGTCGATAGAACAAGGTCAAGGTTCCATATGTAGTTGCCGCCTTTCCGGTCGTATCAGGTTGGATGGCAGTGAAGAAAAAAGCAGGCTGTCCGGTGTCGTTGTAGTACTCGATCGAAAGATAGGACCTTTTGCGATCACTGAGCAACGCATCCCCTGCGCGCCATTGCTCATTGACCTGCGCCATGACAGTGGCCACGTCACCGCCTGGTTTGGCCTGGTAATCGTAAAAGTGCGCCAAACCGGTCAATTCGATGAGCAAACAGCCAACTACCGATAGCAGCAACGTCCGCTTGGGCGATGCGTCTGCAGCGATTGCCACCACCAGCGGCAGTGCCAAAAGCGCAAATAGCAAGTATCGGTCGATGTAGATCGGCACGGCATAGGAAACCAGCCAGACCACCAACACCGGGACAAAGCAGTAGCTCAACAGCAGAACATCGGGCTGGCCAGGTTTCGAGGCTCGACGCAGCACACGTAGCGATACGAGCAACAGAGAAATCGACAGCAACACGCCAAACATGCCTGCGAGTGCGGCGTCTTTACTCATGGTGAAGGCTTGCATGAACGAGCGTGGCACGCTCATGACGGTGGTGGGGTGAAGAGCGATCCACCCGATCAGCTCCCGATGATCCATTTGGCGATACAAGGTGGGCAACCAGGGCAAATAGGCAACGACCATCGCCACATGCCCCACCCACCAGGCGCGAGACATTGCCAGCACCTTGCCTTGCGCATCCCGTGTCAACGACAGATAGACCCAATTGGCCAATGCGCCCATCACTGCAAAATAATGGGTATACAGCGCGGCGACCATCAACAGGCAGTAGGCGACCAAATAGACTTTCCGCTGCCTGCTTACCCAGAGCCAGAGCATGTAGACGGCCGTCATCAACAGCAGACCGAGCAACGCATACATCCGCGCTTCCTGGCTATAACGTATGCCCATCGGAAAGAAAGCCATCAGTACACCTGCCATGACTGCGGCGCGCCAGGATGCCAGTTGGCGTGTCAGCAGCATGCCTACGCCTACGGTTGCGATGCCCGCGCAAACGCTCAAACTTCGAACGGCCAAGGCGTCACTGCCAAACCCTTGCATCCAGTAATGCAAGATCAGGTAATAAAGCGGCGGGTGAACATCTCGGGCGGTATGAAACAAGATTTCCCCTGGCGACAAGCGACTGAGCAATACACTGAATGCTTCATCCAGCCAGATGACGGGCAACGTCACCTGGTGAAAGCGCAATGCGGCGCTGACCAGCAAGATCGCCACGACCACGCAAGCCTTCGCACCACTCCCCTGCCTTGACGGTGAAGTGATCATCGTTCCTCCTTGAATGCCCCCCGGCTCCGCTGGGGGGCATTGCGCCCTGCCATCCCTTTCACGACATAACGCGGACGGTGCTTGGACTCCATATAGATGCGACCGATGTATTCCCCCATCACGCCGATGCCAATCAACTGCACCCCGCCCAGAAACAAGATCGCCGCCATGAGCGAGGGATACCCAGGCACGGCGTTGCCGAAGATGAATTTGTCTGCGACCAATACCGCCGCGTAGGTAAACGCCGCGAAGGCGATGGTGCCGCCCAGGTAGGTCCACAGCCGCAGCGGCACCGTACTGAACGAGGTAATGCCGTCCAATGCCAGGTTCCACAGTTTCCAGGCATTGAATCGACTGCCGCCCTGAGCGCGTGGCACGCGCTCGTACTCGACCACCGTGGTGTTGAACCCCGCCCAGGACAGCATGCCCTTCATGAACAATTGCTGTTCTGGCATCGACTTGATGACCTCCACGACCTTACGGTCGAGCAAGCGGAAGTCGCCGACATTCTCTTCGATGCGTATCTGCGAAATCCGCTTGAGCAGGAAGTAGAACCCTCTGGCGGTCAACCGCTTCAGGACAGTGTCACTGGAGCGATCGCGGCGCTTGGCCAGCACCACATCGAAGCCGGCTCGCCACTGTTCGATCAACAGCGGAATGACATCTACCGGATCCTGAAGATCTACATCGATCGGGATGATCGCCTCGCCAACGGCCATCTCCAAGCCCGCAAACAACGCCGCTTCCTTGCCAAAGTTGCGCGACAAGTCGACCAGCATGACATCCGGGTCGCCAGCAATGAGCTGACGGATCTGCTGTTCACTACCGTCCTGGCTGCCGTCGTTGACGAAGATCAGCTCGACCCTCACGGTTTCACCCCTCAACGCCTGGCGTACTGCGTCATAGAACGGCCGGATCGCCAGCTCCTCGTTGAACACCGGCACGATCAACGAAATATCCACTTGCGTCGCTCCGTGAAGATCCAGCGTGACAGCAGGAAACCCAGGACCAGGCTGATCAGCGAATACAGCATGACGGTGGCTGCCGGACGCCAGCCTTGAGCATCTGCAACCACCCCAAGCGCCAGGCTGAGGCTGCCCATGCCTACCACGAACACCAGGTAGCGCAGGAGAGAGAGGGGCACCCTGAAGGTGTAACGGGAGTTGAGCAGAAAGGAAAACGACAGCGCCACGAAGAAGGCCGTCAGGTTGCTGATCGCCTGGTCAGTGCCGGCAAACAGGTGCATCGCAGTGAACACTGCAACATGAATGGCGGTATTGAAGACGCCGACGATCAGGTATTTGAAGAACACGAGTATTCTGCGCTGCATGGTCGGTGCCGCCCTTCCTTGCCTGGCCTGAACGCCACGTTAGGCGAAAGGTGCAAGGTGTTCTACTGACAAAAATGTCAGTTGACGGCTACACAGACCGAGGAAAACTGCCAGCAAAAGGGCCGCCCGAAGGCGGCCCCCCAGACTCGTCAGGCCGCTGGGCTGACCACGCCCTGCGCCTGCTTGGGCGCCAGCCGGAAGGTGTAGTACAACGCCGTCAGCAGCACCAGGAACGCCGGGCCGATGTACAGCGCCACGCGGGTATCCTCGAAGTACGCCATCAGGCCCACCACCAGCACCAGGAAGGCCAGCGCCAGGTAGGAGCTCAGCGGCCACAGCCACATGCGGTACTTCAGGGCCTTGCGCTCGGCGCTCGACAACCCGGCGCGGAACTTCAGCTGGGCCAGCAGGATCATCACCCAGGTCCAGATCGCACCGAAGGTGGCGATCGAGGTCACCCAGACGAACACTTTCTCCGGCACCAGGTAGTTGGCCAGTACACCCAGCAGCAAGGCAGCCATCGACAGCAGCAGCGCATTGCGTGGCACGCCGTTTTTCGAGGTACGGGCAAAGGCCGCCGGGGCCTGGCCGTTCTGCGCCAGGCTATAGAGCATACGCCCGGTGCTGAAGATACCGCCGTTGCACGACGACAGCGCCGCGGTGATGACCACGAAGTTGATGATGCCGGCGGCAGTCTTGATGCCGAGGCGCTCGAAGGTCATGACGAACGGGCTGCCCTGGCTGCCGATCTCGTTCCACGGGTAGATCGACAAGATCACGAACAGTGCACCCACATAGAACAGCAGGATGCGCCAGAACACCGAACCGATGGCCTGCGGGATGGTTTTCTGCGGGTTGCGCGCTTCACCAGCAGTAAGGCCGATCATTTCCACGCCCAGGTAGGCGAACATCACCATCTGCAGCGACATCAGCACGCCGGTCACGCCGTTGGGCATGAAGCCACCGTTGCTCCACAGGTTGGAAATGCCCACCGCCACGCCGTCATTACCGAAGCCAAAGGCAATGATGCCGATGCCGCCAAGGACCATGGCGATGATGGTGACGATCTTGATCAGGGCGAACCAGAACTCGAACTCGCCGAACGCCTTGACCGCGACCAGGTTGACCGCCCCCATGCTGCCCAGCGCCATCAGGGCCCAGATCCAGCGTGGCACGTCGGGGAACCAGATGCCCATGTAGATGGCCACGGCGGTGATTTCCGCGACGCAGGTCACCAGCCACAGGAACCAGTAGTTCCAGCCGGTGAGAAAGCCCGCGAGTGGGCCGAGGTAGTCTTGCGCGTAGCTGCTGAAAGAACCGGCGACTGGGTTGTGCACGGCCATTTCACCGAGCGCGCGCATGATGACCAGGATCGCCAGGCCGCCAATGATGTAGGAAAGCATGATGGCCGGGCCGGCCATTTCAATGGCTTTGGCCGAACCGAGGAAAAGACCGACACCGATACAGGCGCCCAGCGCCATCAGACGGATGTGCCGTTCGCCCAGTTCACGCTTGAGAGGGCCGCCCTGGGCGGTCTCTGCATGGGCAGGGTGGTTGCCGACTGGCATAGCAATACAACCTCATTTTGTTATTGGATATGACCTTCGTGCAGCGGCGGCCCGCCGATAGGCGTGGCGTTCGCTCGCCAGGCTGGCCTCGTGGGCCGGCCCGTATGCCGGTGTAGAGCGGCCGGCAGGGCGAAGGGGCCGAGCAGTATAGGAATCCCGACGTAGGGCTTTTCACTGTAAATCTTCATAAATTTGGCGAGAAATCGGGAACAGCTGTGTGCCCGGTCACGCTGTACGGCCACCCTAGCAACATCCCAGCAGGAAAAAACCCACACCAAAGCCGCATATCCCACATCTGTTTTCTGCTCTTCCTACAAATTTTTCACCTCGTGCCGTCAACGTCTAAGCTTCAGGCAAAGCAATACGAAAATACCTGGCCGGATTGAAGACTATGGGCGCACTGTGGCAATCGGAACCATCCAGAACGGAAGCACCCGAAACACCTCTGGCCGAGACGCCACAACCCAAGTCCCCCCGTCAGCGTCGGCTTTGGTGGCGGCTGATCCTGCTGATCCTGCTGGTGGCGATCATCGCCATCGGCTTTGCCGCGTACGATGAATTCCGCACTTCCGAGCTGCAATCGCGGGAATTCAGCAAGCTGGCCACCACCCTCACCTACTCGCTGCAGCCAGGTCCCAGCGATGCCATCGTCTATCCGGGCGAAGGCCCGTTCGACAAGCGCCTGGGCTACAGCGCGCTGGGCGAATTCCTGCCCCGTCTGCTCAAGCGTGATTACCTGATCGGTGAACAGGTGAAATTCTCACCGGCCCTGATGAACTACGTCGATCACGGCCTGTTCGCCCCTTACATCGAGAAGATCCAGGCAGGCCTTGCGATCACCGATTGCCGCGGCGCCACGCTGTATCAGTACAACTACCCCCAGCACCTGTACCCGAATTTCGCAGCGATCCCGCCGGTGATGGTCAACAGCCTGCTGTTCATCGAGAACCGCGACCTGCTGGACCCCAAGGACCCGAAGAACAACCCGGCAGTGGACTGGCCGCGCTTTGCCAAGGCCGCCTACAGCCAGGTGGCCAAGTACCTGGCCCTGCCCGGCCAGTCCGCCGGCGGCAGCACCCTGGCCACCCAGCTGGAAAAGTACCGGCACTCGCCTGACGGCCTGACCGTGTCGGGTGCGGAGAAAATCCGCCAGATGATTTCCGCCAGTGTGCGCGCCTACCAGGGCGGCCCGGACACCACCGAAGCCCGCCAGCGCATCGTGCGTGACTACCTCAACAGCGTGCCGCTGTCGGCAGTGCCCGGTCATGGCGAGGTGCACGGCATGGCCGAAGGCTTGCGGGTGTGGTACGGCGCCGATTTCGACCAGGTCAACCAGGCCCTCACTTCGACCGCCAGCGACCCGGACAGCCTGGCCGCACGCGGCCTGGCCCTGCGCCAGGTGCTGTCCTTGATGATCGCCCAGCGGCGCCCTTCGCACTATTTGTCCAAAGGCCGGGTCGAACTGGCCGAGCTCACCGATTCACACATTCGCGTGCTCGCCGCCAACAACATCATCGACCGCCCGCTGGCCGACGCGGCACTGGCCAGCAAGGCGGTGTACCGCGACTGGGTGGCGCAACCGACCATCGTGCCGATCATCACCAACAAGGGCATCAGCCTGGCGCGCAACCGCCTGGCCGCCATGCTCAACCGCCCGCTGTACGACCTCGATCGCCTCGACGTGTCGGCCACCAGCACCCTGCAGGCTGACCTGCAGATGCAGGTCAGCCAGTACCTGAAGAACCTCTCCGACCCCGAGTTCGCCGCGCAAATGGGGCTGATCGGCGAGCGCCTGCTGACCACCAAGACCACCGACCAGGTGCGCTACAGCTTCACCCTGTTCGAGCGCACCGCCGACGGCTCGCGGGTGCGGGTGCAGACCGACAGCACCGATCAACCCTTCGACATCAACGAAGGCAGCAAGCTGGAACTGGGCTCGACCGCCAAACTGCGGGTGCTCACCACCTACCTGGAGATCATCGCCGAGCTGCATGACAAGTACGCCGGCAAGACCCCCGCCGAGCTGAAGACGGTCGAAGTCGCCGAGCTCGACCGCATCACCCAGTGGTCGCTGGAATGGCTGGCGCAGAACAGCAAGAACCAGAGCCTGGACGCCATGCTCGACGCCGCGCTGGAGCGCAAGTATTCGGCCAATACCGGCGAAGCTTTCTTCACCGGTGGCGGCATGCATGTGTTCAACAACTTCCGCAAGGAAGACAACAGCCGCAATCCGACCCTCAAGATCGCCCTGCGCGAGTCGATCAACCTGCCGTTCATTCGCCTGATGCGTGACCTGGTGCGTTACGTGACCTACCAGCAACCGTTCAATCGGGTACCGCTGCTCAAGGACGATTCGGACCCGCGCCGCCAGGAATACCTGGCGCGCTTTGCCGACAAGGAAGGCACCAACTACCTGATGCGGTTCTGGAAGAAGTACCAGCGCAAGACCTCCCAGCAGCGCCTGGATACCTTCCTCGACAGCATGCGCGTGACCCCGCAGCGCCTGGCGGCGGTGCACCGTTACCTGTTCCCCGAAGCGGGGCAGGAAACCTTCAACGCCTTCGTCCGTGCGCACACCAAGGACGACAAGATCGCCCTGGGCAAACTCACCGACGGCCGCCTGGCGGAGATGTACGAAGCGTACGGCCCCGGCAAGTACGACCTGCCGGATCAGGGTTACATCGCCAAGGTGCACCCGCTGGACCTGTGGTTGCTCGGCTACTTGCTGAAGAACCCGAGCGCCACGCTGACCGAGATGGTCAATGCCAGCCGTTTCGAGCGCCAGGAAGTCTATGGCTGGCTGTTCAAGAGCCGCCACCAGGGCGCCCGTGACAGCCGCATCCGCACCATGGTCGAAATCGAGGCCTTCACCGACATCCACCAGCGCTGGAAACGCGTGGGCTACCCGTTCGATCACCTGGTGCCGTCGCTGGCTACCGCCATCGGCAGCTCGGGCGACCGCCCGGCGGCGCTGTCCGAACTGGTCGGAATCATCCAGAACGACGGGGTGCGCCTGCCGACCCTGCGCATCGATACCCTGCACTTCGCCGCCGACACCCCCTATGAAACCAAGCTGATCAGCGACCCCGACCGCGGCCAGCGGATTCTTCCGGTGGAAGTGGCCCGCGCGCTCAAGGGCGCCATGTCGCAAGTGGTCGATGCCGGTACGGCGCGGCGGATCTCCGGCAGCTTCAAGTTGCATGACGGTACGCCGCTGGTGATGGGCGGCAAGACCGGTACCGGCGACAACCGCATCGAGAGTTTCGGCGCAGGTGGCCGGCTGATCGGTTCGCGCTCGCTGAACCGAACCGCGACCTTCGTGTTCTTCCTCGGCGACAACCACTTCGGCACCCTCACGGCATTTGTGCCGGGGCGCTCCGCCGAAGCGTTCAAGTTCACCTCGGCGCTGCCCGTGCAAGTGCTCAAAGGCATGGCACCGATCCTCATGCCATACCTGGAGCCGGGCAACCCCAACGCGTGCAATCCGCCTAAGGTGGCGATGCAGACGGGAAACCCATCGAATATTTAGATGATAATCATCCGCATTTATAGGCTTGTCTTTAGATATATCTTGAGTAATATCTTGCGATATATCTAAACGACGGAGCCTCACGCTCATGCGCGACCCTCACGCCCATGATCCCTTCGAACGCCGGCCAGGCCGCGGTGAGCGCGGCCCGCGGGTATTCGCCCCCGGCGACCTGAAACTGCTGATGCTGTCGCTGCTGGCCGAACAGCCTGGCCATGGTTACGACCTGATCCGCCAGATCGAAAACCTGTTCGACGGCAGCTACACGCCAAGCCCCGGGGTGATCTACCCCACCCTCAACTTCCTCGAGGAAGCCGAGCTGATCAGCGGCCAGGTGCAGGGCAGCAAACGCCTGTACGCCATCACCGACGCCGGCCGCAACGCCCTCGTCGAACAGGCCGTGGCCCTGGACGGTGTGCGCATGCGCATCGAAGTCAGCAAGCGCGCCTTGCGTGGCCACGACCGCCCGCCCGAGATTCATGAAGCGGTCGGCAACCTGCGCCATGCCCTGCACATGCATAGCGGCCACTGGACCCCCGAAGAAATCCAGCGGGTACGCAACCTGCTCAACGATACGGCCAAGGCCATTGCCTCGGGGTCGACCGACCCCGCCACGGAGAATTCCCATGAGTGACAGCATCCACCGCGTCAACCACGAGATCCGCCAGCGCCGCCTGCAGGTGCTGCGGGTAATCGACCTGACCCCACGCATGCGCCGCATCACCTTGGGTGGCGAGCAACTGCAAGGCTTCACCAGCCTCGGCAGCGACGACCACATCAAGCTGCTGTTCGCCGAGACGGCCGAGCAGCAACAGGCCATCGACGCCGGCAACCTGGGGCGCGACGGCGCTGTGCGGCCGACCATGCGTGAATACACGCCTCGGCGAATCGACCTGGTCGCCAACGAACTGGACATCGACTTCGTGCTGCACGGCGATGGCCCTGCCTCGACCTGGGCAGCCCAGGCCGCACCCGGTCAGATTCTGAACATTGCCGGGCCGCGTGCCTCGATGGTGGTGCCGGATATCTTCGACAGTTATTTGCTGGTGGGTGACGAGACGGCCATCCCGGCCATCGGCCGACGCCTTGAGGCGCTGCCGGCAGGTCGCCAGGTGCTGGCGGTGATCCAGATCGAGGATGAGCAGGAACGCCAGCCGCTGCCGAGCCAGGCGCAGGTCGAGGTGATCTGGGTGAAGCGCGATGAGGATTTGTTGGCGTTGCTGGACGGCTTGGGGCTGCCTGAAGGGAGGCTGTACAGCTGGGTTGCCCTGGAGAAATCGCTGACGCGGCAGGCCAAGGCGTTGTTGCTGGAGAAGGGGGTTTCGGAAGATGCGCTCAAGGCTGCGGCCTATTGGCGGGCTGAGGGCACTGCGGACGACGAGTGAGCTGCTTTGTCTGCACTGGCCCTATCGCGGCTAAAGCCGCTCCTACAGGTACTGCGCCACCCCTGTAGGAGCGGCTTTAGCCGCGATAGGGCCAGCACAGATTATGCAAATGTTCGTACCCGCCGCCCGCGCCACCGATCCAGCCCCAACAGCACCAGGCCGATCCCCCAGTACCCCGCCAACACCCCCAGCGCATTGAGCATCACCTGCCCATACCCCAGGCTCGCCACATCAATGAACGGATACGGATAGACCCCGATCTCGTTGCCCCGCCACAGCGCATAGCCGAAATACAACGCCGGGTACAACGCCCACGCAGCCAGGTGCCAAAGCCGCAGGCTGCCCTTGGGCACCACGAACCACCAGTACAAGACATACAGCGCCGGCATCACATCATGCAGCAGTTCGTCCGCCAGCCATTGCCACCCTTCGGGTTGCCACAGGTGCCGCAGCAACACGCTGTAGGCCAACGCCACCAGGATGATGCTGGCGGCCACCGCGGAACTCACTGCTGGCGACAGGAAGAACCGCTTGGCACCGCACTCCCGCCCAAAAGCCGCGTAGCTCACGACAGTCGCCACCAAAGTATTGGTCAGCACCGTGAAATAGCCGAACACATTGATCAGCCCGCCGATGAGGCTGGCCTGTTCCTGCCAGCGCGCCAGCAGCACCAGGTAGACCTGCACCGTGAGGCCCAGCCAGCCCAGCACGGCCACCAAGGTCAAGCAGGGGTGTCGCGGCATATCAGGCCTGGCGCTGCAGTTTCACGTAAAGCTGCTCGACCTTCTCCCGCGCCCAGGGCGTCTTGCGCAGGAAGGTCAGGCTCGACTTGATGGTCGGGTTGCTCTTGAAGCAGCGCACATCCACACGCTCCGCCAAACCCTGCCATTGGTAATGCGCCACCAGCTCGGTGAGGATCTGTTCGAGGGTCTTGCCGTGCAGCGCGTTGTGTTGGGCCGTGCTCATGCCAGTGCTCCAGCGTTGAAAAAAGATGCGCACCTTACACGAGTGTAGTGGTGGGTGGGATGTGGAGTGGTCCGCGAAAAACGCTGGCCAGGGGCAAAAGCTCTGTGCTGAAATAGTGATGTTATATTGTAACAACACAAAAGTCTCTGCCAAGGAACGTCACAGCCCCATGCTGCACATCCCGCTACGCCTCTCCCCTCTCTCGGTCGCGCTGTTGTTTGCCGCCTCGCCCAGCCAAGCCGTTGAACTCGAACCCCAGGTCATCACCGCCAATCCCTTGGGCACTCAACAGCTGGCCGCCCCCAGCAGCGTGCTCGCCGGTGACGACCTGCTGCAGCAGCAACACGGCAGCCTCGGTGAAACGTTGAACAAGCAGCCCGGGGTCGCTTCCACCTGGTTCGGTCCAGGCGCCAGTCGCCCGGTCATCCGTGGCCTGGACGGCGATCGCATCCGCATCCTGCGTAACGGCGTTGGCGCGTTGGACGCCTCGTCGCTGTCCTACGATCACGCCGTCCCCCTGGACCCGGTTACCGTCGAGCGCGTGGAAATCGTCCGCGGCCCTGCCGCCCTGCTGTACGGGGGCAATGCCATTGGCGGCGTGGTCAACACCTTCGACAATCGGATCCCCGACGCGCCGGTGGAGGGCATTCACGGTGCGGGCGAATTGCGCTACGGCGGCGCCGACACCACCCGCAGCAGCGCCGGCAAACTGGAGGCCGGCGACGGCACCTTCGCCCTGCACCTGGACGCCAACAGCCGCCAGTTCAACGACCTGCGCATACCCGGTTATGCACGCAGTTCGAGCGCGCGCAGCGCCGACGAACCGGGCAACAAGCATCGCCTGGAAAACAGCGACGGTCGCCAGGATGGCGGTGCGATCGGCGGCGCCTACCACTGGGACCACGGCTATACCGGTCTGTCCTACAGCCGCTACGACAGCAACTACGGCTCGGTCGCCGAACCCGGCGTGCGCCTGGACATGCAGCAGGACCACTACGGTTTTGCCTCCGAGCTGCGTGACCTGGACGGCCCGTTCAGCTCGGTCAAGGTCGATGCCGGCTACACCGACTACCAACACCGCGAGATCGAGAGCGGCGAGGTACACACCACCTTCAAGAACAAAGGCTACGAGGCACGCATCGAAGCCCGCCACCAGCCGATCGGCCCACTCGAAGGCGTGCTCGGCGCCCAGGTCAGCCGCAACGAATTCTCGGCCCTCGGTGAGGAAGCCTTCGTTCCGCACACCGACACCGACAGCCTGGCGCTGTTCATGCTGGAGCAATGGCAGGCCAGTGAACGCTTGAACCTGAGCCTTGGCGCCCGGCTGGAACATACCCGCGTGGACCCGGATGCCAAAGGCAACGAAAACTTCGTCGATGCCGATAGCGCCAGCAGTTTCAACGCCTACAGCCTGTCTTCGGGGGCCGTGTACCAGCTCGACCCGGTCTGGTCGCTGGCTGCCAACCTCGCCTACACCGAACGGGCGCCAACCTTCTACGAGCTGTACGCCAACGGCGCCCACGTCGCCACCGGGGCGTTCGAGGTCGGCGATGCCAACCTGGACAAGGAAAAGGCCATCTCCGCCGACCTGGCCCTGCGCTTCGACAACGGTACGCACAAAGGCAGCGTCGGGGTCTTCTATAGCCACTTTCGCAACTACATCGGGCTGATCGGTACCGGCAATCTGCGTGAAGGGCACGATCATGACCATGGCGACGAGGATCACGACCACGACCACGGTGACTTGCCTGAATACCAGTATCAAGGCGTGCGGGCGCGGTTCTATGGCATCGAGGCCCAGGACCGCTGGCAACTGCTGGAGAACCGTCATGGCAGCTTTGCGCTTGAGCTGTCTGGCGATTACACCCGGGCGAAGAACCTCGACAGCGGCGAGCCGTTGCCGCGCATCGCGCCACTGCGGTTGAACAGTGGCCTGGTCTGGGAGCTGGAACGCTGGCAGGCACGGGTCGATGTGCAGCATGCCGCTTCGCAGCACCGAACGCCGGCCAATGAGACCGGCACCGATGGCTATACCACGCTGGGGGCGAGTGTCGGTTATCGCTTCGACATTGGTCAGAGCCAGTGGCTGGCCTTCGTGCGTGGCGAGAACCTGACGGACCAGACCGTGCGTTATGCCAGTTCGATCCTGCGGGATATTGCGCCAGCACCTGGGCGTAGTGTTGAAGTAGGGTTGCGTACCTCCTTCTGATTGCCCTGAGGAATTTTGTGGGAGCGGGCTTGCCCCGCGAAGAGGCCGGCCCAGACACCAGCGCAGCCTGGCACGGGCTATGCCCGTGTTCGCGGGGCAAGCCCGCTCCCACAAGCCCTCGCAAGCCATTGAATCATGACTAAGGCAGGGGTATTCACTGGACTGTTACCACTTCGGTAATAATCAACTGCGACAATTTGTCTTTTTTTCTTACAATTTCCCCTATATCCTCCCGCCGCAGCTGAAACGCTTCACTCAGACCATCTTGTCGCCATATTCATTGAAGGCCCAACCTTCGATGCGCTTGCCGTTTTTTCAATAATCAGAAGATAGCGCTACCTCATGCTCCAACTGCCCAAACCCTGTTACATCGGCCTTGCCCTCGGTGCCCTGGCAACCCCCGCCAGCGCCAGTGAACCGTTCGCCAGCGATTCCCCCTGGATGCTGGGCGACTGGGGCGGCACCCGCAGCGAACTGCTGGAACAAGGCTACGACTTCACCCTCGGCTACACCGGCGAAATGGGCAGCAACCTGCACGGTGGCTACGACCATGACCGCACCGCGCGCTACAGCGACCAGTTCACCTTTGGCAGCCACCTGGACCTGGAAAAGATCCTCGGCTGGCAAGACACCGAAGTGCAGCTGACGGTCACCGAACGGCACGGCGACAACATCAGCAACGACCGCATCAACGACCCGCGTGTCGGCGGTTTCACCTCTGCCCAGGAAGTCTGGGGCCGGGGCGAAACCTGGCGACTGACGCAGATGTGGATCAAGCAGAAGTACTTCGACGGCGCCCTGGACGTGAAATTCGGCCGTTTCGGCGAAGGCGAGGACTTCAACAGCTTCCCCTGCGACTTCCAGAACCTGGCCTTCTGCGGCTCGCAGGTGGGCAACTGGGCCGGCAGCGTCTGGTACAACTGGCCGGTCAGCCAGTGGGCCCTGCGGGTACGCTACAACCTCGATGACACGCTGTACGCCCAGATCGGCGTATACGAGCAGAACCCCTCCAACCTCGAGTCTGGCAACGGTTTCAAACTCAGCGGCAGCGGCACCCAGGGCGCCGTGATGCCGATCGAACTGGTCTGGAGCCCGACGGTCAATGGCCTGAAAGGGGAATATCGCGCCGGCTACTACTACAGTAATGCCAAGGCTCAGGATGTGCTGAACGACAGCAACGGTCAGCCGGCCGCCATCAGTGGCGACGCCTACCGCAGCAGTTCGAGCAAGCACGGCCTATGGATCGGGGCCCAGCAGCAGGTCACTTCGCTGGCATCCGACCGATCGCGCGGCCTGAGCCTGTTCGCCAACGCCACGGTGCACGACAAGAAGACCAATGCCATCGACAACTATGTTCAGGCAGGACTGCTATTCAAGGGCCCCTTCGACGCCCGCGCCAAGGACGACATCGGCTTCGCCCTCGCCCGCGTGCACGTCAATCCCGCCTACCGCAAGAACGCCCGCCTGGCCAACCAGGCCGCCGGGCTCGACGACTACGACGATCCGGGTTACCTGCCGGTGCAGGACACCGAATACAGCGCCGAACTCTATTACGGCATTCACCTGGCCGACTGGCTCACCGTGCGCCCGAACCTGCAGTACATCCGCCATCCGGGCGGGGTGTCGCAGGTCGACGACACCGTGGTCGGCGGCCTGAAGATCCAGAGCACGTTCTAACAATTTTCAACCTAACGGAGAACATACGATGAGCACTGACGGTGCCAAGAATGGAAGCCGCTGGCTACCGCGCCTGATGGGCGTGCTGCTGTTGCTGATGGGCCTGGCCCTGCTGGCGGGCGGAATCAAGCTGAGCCAGGTCGGCGGGTCGCTTTACTACCTGATCGCAGGCATCGGCTTTGCCCTGTCGGGCATCCTGCTGCTGGCCCAGCGCCGCATCGCCCTGGGCCTGTATGGCCTGGTACTGCTGGGCAGTACCGTATGGGCATTTCTGGAAGTGGGCCTGGACTGGTGGCAGCTGGTGCCGCGCCTGGCTATCTGGTTCGCCATCGGCGTGGTGCTGCTGCTGCCGTGGGCACGTCGCCCGTTGACCGGCCCGGCCAACACGGCCAACACTGCGCTGCTCAGCGTGGCGGTCCTGGCCTCCGGCGCCTGCGCGCTGGGCAGCCAGTTCACCCACCCAGGCGAAGTCTTTGGTGAGCTCGGCCGCGACAACAGTGAAATGGGCAGCGCTGCGCCGGCCATGCCTGACGGCGACTGGCAGGCCTATGGCCGCACCGAGCATGGCGACCGTTATTCGCCCCTGCGCCAGATCACCCCGCAGAATGCGTACCGCCTGGAAGAGGCCTGGCGTATCCGCACGGGCGACCTGCCGAACGATAACGACCCGGTCGAACTGACCAACGAGAACACGCCGCTGAAAGCCAACGGCATGCTCTATGCCTGCACCGCCCACAGCAAGGTGCTGGCGCTGGACCCGGATACCGGCGCCGAGCTCTGGCGTTTCGATCCGCAGATCAAGACCCCCGTAGGCACCTTCAAAGGCTTTGCCCACATGACCTGCCGCGGGGTCTCGTACTATGACGAGAATGCCTACGTCAGCCGTGATGGCAGCCCGGCACCGAAAGTCTCCGACGCAGGTCAAGTGGTGGCCCAGGCATGCCCACGCCGCCTTTACCTGCCAACCGCCGACGCCCGCCTGATCGCCATCAATGCCGACAACGGCAAGGTCTGCGAAGGTTTCGCCAACCAGGGCGCAATCGACCTGACCACGGGTATCGGCCCGTTCACTGCCGGCGGCTACTACTCCACCTCGCCGGTGGCGGTCACCCGCAGCCTGGTGATCATCGGTGGCCACGTCACCGACAACGAGTCGACCAACGAACCGTCCGGCGTGATCCGCGCCTACGACGTGCACGATGGCCGCCTGGTGTGGAACTGGGACAGCAACAACCCGGACGACACCAAGCCACTGGCCCCAGGCAAGACCTACAGCCGCAACTCGGCCAACATGTGGTCGCTGGCCAGCGTCGATGAAGACCTCGGCATGGTCTACCTGCCACTGGGCAACCAGACCCCCGACCAGTACGGCGCTGACCGTACCCCAGGTGCCGAGAAGTACAGCGCTGGCGTGGTCGCCCTCGACCTGGCCACCGGCAAGGCGCGCTGGAACTACCAGTTCACCCACCACGACCTGTGGGACATGGACGTCGGCAGCCAGCCAACCCTGGTGCACCTGAAGACCAAGGACGACATCAAGCCGGCGATCATCGTGCCGACCAAGCAGGGCAGCCTGTACGTGCTCGACCGCCGCGATGGCACGCCGATCGTGCCGATTCGCGAGATCCCGGTGCCACAGGGCGCCGTCAAAGGTGACCACACCGCGCCGACCCAAGCCCGTTCCGACCTCAATTTGCTCGGCCCGGAACTGACCGAACAGGCCATGTGGGGCGCCACCCCGTTCGACCAGATGCTGTGCCGTATCCAGTTCCGCGAGCTGCGCTATGAAGGCCAGTACACGCCGCCGTCCGAACAAGGTTCGCTGGTCTACCCAGGCAACGTCGGCGTGTTCAACTGGGGCAGCGTCTCGGTCGACCCGGTACGTCAGTTGCTGTTCACCTCGCCCAACTACATGGCCTTCGTGTCGAAAATGGTGCCGCGCGAGCAGGTTGCCGCCGGCAGCAAGCGCGAAAGCGAGACCAGTGGCGTACAGCCGAACACCGGTGCACCTTACGCGGTGACCATGCACCCGTTCATGTCGCCCCTGGGCGTACCGTGCCAGGCGCCAGCCTGGGGCTACGTGGCGGCTATCGACCTGTTCACCAACAAGGTCGTGTGGAAGCGCAAGAACGGTACCACCCGTGACAGCACCCCGGTGCCGATCGGCCTGCCGGTGGGCGTGCCAAGCATGGGCGGCTCGATCGTCACCGCCGGTGGCGTCGGGTTCCTCAGCGGCACCCTCGACCAGTACCTGCGCGCCTATGACGTGAACAATGGCAAGGAGCTGTGGAAGTCGCGCCTGCCAGCGGGTGGCCAGGCCACGCCGATGACCTACACCGGCAAGGACGGCAAGCAGTATGTGCTGATCGTCGCGGGTGGCCACGGCTCGCTGGGTACCCGGATGGGCGATTACATCATCGCTTACAAATTGGCTGAGTAATCTTCGGCTGCGGCGGTGACCTTACCGCCGCTATCGCCGGCAAGCCAGCTCCCACAGGTACTCCACAAGCCTTGAAAGCAGTGGGGTTCAAGTGGGAGCCGGCTTGCCGGCGATGAGGCCGATACAGGCTCCCCAAGATGAAACCCCTCCCCTGCTCCCTTCGTCTACCATTGAAACCCTTCCCCCCGCGCCCCATCTAAGCACCATAGTCATTCACGCAGGTGCCCCATGAGCAACCAGCAGGATTTCCCGCAACCACCCGACGCACTCAGCGAAGCCGAACACCTCGATACCCAGGCCGAACCCGGCCACGCCCTCGCCCTGCCCGGCCAGCAGCTGCCGGACAAGGTCTACGTGATTCCGATCCACAATCGCCCGTTCTTCCCGGCCCAGGTGCTGCCGGTGATCGTCAATGAAGAACCGTGGGCCGAAACCCTCGACCTGGTGGCCAAGACCCCGCACCACTCGCTGGCGCTGTTCTTCATGGACACCCCACCGGAAGACCACCGCCACTTCGACACCTCGGCGCTGCCGCAGTACGGCACCCTGGTCAAGGTTCACCACGCCAGCCGCGAAAATGGCAAGCTGCAGTTCGTCGCCCAGGGCCTGACCCGGGTGCGCATCCGCACCTGGCTCAAACACCATCGCCCGCCGTACCTGGTCGAGGTCGAGTACCCGCACCAACCGGCCGAGCCGACCGACGAGGTCAAGGCCTATGGCATGGCCCTGATCAATGCGATCAAGGAGCTGCTGCCGCTCAACCCGCTGTACAGCGAAGAGCTGAAGAACTACCTCAACCGCTTCAGCCCCAACGACCCGTCGCCGCTGACCGACTTCGCCGCGGCGCTCACCTCGGCGACCGGTAACCAGCTGCAGGAAGTGCTCGATTGCGTGCCCATGCTCAAGCGCATGGAGAAAGTCCTGCCGATGCTGCGCAAGGAAGTCGAGGTTGCACGCCTGCAGAACGAGATCTCCGCCGAGGTCAATCGACAGATCGGCGAGCACCAGCGTGAGTTCTTCCTCAAGGAGCAGCTCAAGGTCATCCAGCAGGAGCTGGGCCTGACCAAGGACGACCGCAGCGCCGACCTCGAACAGTTCGAGCAGCGCCTGCAGGGCAAGACCCTGCCGGACCAGGCCAGGAAACGTATCGACGACGAGATGGGCAAACTGGCCATCCTCGAAACCGGCTCGCCCGAATACGCCGTCACCCGCAACTACCTGGATTGGGCCACCGCCCTGCCTTGGGGCGTGTACGGCAAGGACAAGCTCGACCTCAAGCATGCCCGCAAGGTGCTCGACCAGCACCATGCCGGCCTCGATGACATCAAGGAACGCATCCTCGAATTCCTCGCCGTGGGCGCCTGGAAGGGTGAGATCAGCGGCTCCATCGTCCTGTTGGTAGGCCCGCCCGGGGTGGGCAAGACCAGCATCGGCAAGTCCATCGCCGAATCCCTCGGCCGGCCGTTCTACCGCTTCAGTGTGGGCGGCATGCGCGACGAGGCGGAGATCAAGGGCCACCGCCGCACCTACATCGGGGCTCAACCCGGCAAGCTGGTGCAGGCATTGAAAGATGTCGAGGTGATGAACCCAGTGATCATGCTCGATGAAATCGACAAGATGGGCCAGAGCTACCAGGGCGACCCGGCGTCGGCACTGCTGGAAACCCTCGACCCCGAGCAGAACATCGACTTCCTCGACCACTACCTGGACCTGCGCCTGGACCTGTCCAAGGTCCTGTTCGTGTGCACCGCCAACACCCTGGACTCGATCCCCGGTCCGCTGCTTGACCGTATGGAAGTGATCCGCCTGTCGGGCTACATCACCGAAGAAAAACTGGCCATCGCCAAGCGCCACCTGTGGCCCAAGCAACTGGACAAGGCCGGTGTGGCCAAGACCAGCCTGAGCATCAGCGACAGCGCTCTGCGCACGGTGATCGAGGGCTATGCCCGCGAGGCCGGCGTGCGGCAACTGGAAAAGCAGCTGGGCAAGCTGGTGCGCAAGGCGGTGGTCAAGCTGCTGGAAAACCCGGATGCCAAGCTCAAGATCGGCAACAAGGATCTCGAATCCGCCTTGGGCATGCCGGTGTTCCGCAGTGAGCAAGTGCTGGCCGGCAAGGGTGTTATCACGGGCCTGGCCTGGACCAGCATGGGTGGCGCAACACTGCCGATCGAAGCGACCCGCATCCACACCCTGAACCGTGGCTTCAAGCTCACTGGCAAGCTCGGTGACGTGATGAAGGAGTCCGCCGAGATCGCCTACAGCTACGTCAGCTCAAACCTCAAGCAGTTTGGCGGGGACCCAAGCTTCTTCAATGAAGCCTTCATTCACCTGCACGTACCCGAAGGTGCCACGCCCAAGGACGGCCCAAGTGCCGGTATCACCATGGCCAGTGCCCTGTTGTCGCTGGCCCGCGACCAGCCGCCGAAAAAAGGCGTGGCGATGACCGGCGAACTGACGCTCACCGGCCAGGTGCTGCCGATTGGTGGCGTGCGCGAGAAGGTGATTGCGGCGCGACGGCAGAAGATTTTCGAGCTGATCCTGCCCGAGCCTAACCGCGGTGATTTCGAAGAGCTGCCCGACTATCTGCGTGAAGGGCTGACCGTACACTTCGCCAAACGCTTTGCCGACGTGGCGAAAGTGCTGTTCTGATCTGCACAGGGCCCCATCGCCGGCAAGCCGGCTCCCACTGGGTTTGGTGAGATCCCTGTGGGAGCCGGCTTGCCGGCGATGAGGCCTCAAGAGCCAGCACAAATTCTCATCTGCTTCGGGTATCCTCAGGCCATCGCCAGCCTTCGGAGCCACCATGACTGCCCCTCGTCTGCTCGTTCCCCTGAGCCTCGCCCTGCTGACCGCCTGCGCCCAACAGCCCAGGCAAACCATCGAACTGGACGCCGAAAGCGAATGCCCCCAACGCCTGCAAGTTGGCCAGGCCCTGACCCTGACGCTGCCCAGCAATCCCACTACCGGCTACCGCTGGTTGGTGCAGAACCCGGCTTCGAATGTACTGCGTAGCCTCGGCCCCGAGGTTTACAGCGCCCCCGAAGAAGCCGGAATCGTTGGCAGCGCGGGCATTTCCAGCTGGCGCTTCGAGGCCCGCGCTGCGGGAGAAGGCCACCTGGTGTTGGTCTATCAGCAGCCGTGGGCACCGGAAGTACGCCCTGTGCAGACGTTTGATTGTGCGATCAATGTGCATTGAACGCACTTCAGAGCGCTTCGAAACGCCGGCGCAAGGCAAGCAGATAATCGCGGGCATGTCTTAGCGCAGACTCGAGTGTTTCTGCCGCAGTGGCAGCAACCAACGCACGCTCGTGAACTTGCCATGCCTCGATGAACTTGCCTGCTTGTTCCTCCCAAGGCGTGCGCTTCGCGAGCAACTCTTCGACAGATTCAAACTGGGTGCTTGCATGCTGCGTCTGCTCCAGCTCTTTTCGAAGATGACGCAACGTCTTTTCCTGGTCGGCCAGCGCATCGCTAAGTCGCTGTCTGGCCGCAATAACATCAACGAACTTTCGTCCTTGCTCGAGCAGGTCCAGATGCTTGTTGAGCTTGCTCAAGGCCGCCTTGATCAGCTCTGGGCTTACCGTGGGATCTTTGAGCGTGTTGAGCATGACATCGATGTCACTTTCCTCGGGAATGGCATTGCGCAAGGCCTTGCGAACAGAAGGCTGATCGAGCGTCTCAAGTAGAGCATCCACTTCTTCCAGCTTGGCCCGCTTGTCGACGAGCATTTGTTCTATCTCTGCAATGCCATCCCGTTGCTTCACGACAACGGTCTCGTGCTCGCGTCTAAGTTCTGTGACAACCGGGGAGCGATAGTCGCGCACCCGCTCAATCGCCTCGGTGAGGTCGCCGACCTCTGCACGTAAGTCTTGGCAGATACGCATCAACTCCTCTTCATCCAGTTGAGGTGAAGTGTTTCTCAGATCAAGGTTCAATGCGACCAGGCTGGCAACTGCTTTTTCCCGCAAAGCGTCATTGCCGGCCTTGACCAAGGTAATCAGATCCAGCAAGCGTTCACGCACGGCCGGCAGCATTGCAGCAGTCTCGTTGTAATAGAGATAACTCATTCGTGTCTCGATCAGCACCATCGCATTTACATCAGGCAGTTCATCTTTTTTAATTTCCATGGCAGCAGAGCTCCTTAATCCGCCCGCAGGGCGTCATTGAACAGTTCAGATATCGTCTTGGTAATGCCTAGAATGTTTTTCCATGGTTCGACAACTCGTTCAAATCCACTCACAAAACGCTTGAGTTCCAACTGGGTATTTATGCCCTTGACTTTTCTTAGCGAAGACTTTGCATAGGCTTCCAACAACACCCAAACATCTTCAAGGTTCTTGGTCGCTGAAGCCACATCCACCAGCCGAAACTGCATATCTTGTATAAGAGTCCTGACATCCTCGAATTGAGCTGCCCCTCCTCCGAGCAATATGTTTTTCTTGACTGACAACTGCTCTCGCTGCTCGATCAGCTTATTTTTCAGTGCCCTTACATCTTCTGCTTGAGCGCCAAAGATTCCTCCGGTCACCACCAATCCGAGCGGACCGAAAACCAAGCCATAGAAAGCGGCACCGACGAGGCCATTGTACTCTTCAAGTTTCTTCTGAATCTTGTCATCCAGATCGACAAGCTCTGACTCTATCGACAGCAGCGTCCCCGTGACATCTTGCTTATTGAAATGCTTGAGCAAACTTATCGCCATCGGCATCAAGTTTTCGCTGATATCATCACCAAAGCGATCGATACGCCGTTTGACAAAGCGCACCCCGTCCAGCTTTTCGGATATCTCATCGGCAATGTGTTGCAGGTAGGTATCCACACCCTCGCTAAATGTTTGCTTGTCGTTAAAGGACAGCTCGGGTACCGCAGCAGCGGCACCGTCAGGTGCAGACTCCCAAGTCTCCAGGCCTTGGATGACTGATAGAAACCGCCCGCCGTCCCTGATCAGGTTCTCAGCAAAGACCTGCAGATCGGCCCCCATCGTTTTGCATTCATCTTCAACGACATCCCAGGAGTCGGCGTGCTTGCGCAGGTTGTCGAAAAACACATTGACATCTTTTGCCTCAAGCCCGAGCGCAGACAGCGACGCGTTCTCTGAAACCTCGTCGGGCATTGGCAGTTGGCGAACCCGCGCCTCATAACGTTTGATCGTCTTCAGATTTTCTCGACTAAAAATGAAGGCGGGTTCATCTTTCTTTAAATCAAATATCTGACCAGGTATCAGTACCGCCCGCTGCTCTTCAGAAAGCTGATCAAATGGCTTGCCCCCTTGATACTGTGCGTCACCACCTTGAAATAGAGGTAAATCTTCGACGCTACCATTAACCATACAACACCTCCACGGTGGATATAAATATTCAAAGAAAGGAACTACAACCGCGCAATTAAAGTAGCGCTACCAGCGAGTTACTGAAGTCAGGGCATTGTCGATAACATGACGGAAAAGTCGGCGGGCATGGACGGACCTGTGAACACGGGAACTCTCCCCCCCACCCTGCCATCAGTCACTTCGGTCTGATAAATAGGCAGCCACGGCCACTTTTGGCTAGAATATTGCCCCCTTATCACCCACGCCTGAGCCTGCCGTGAGCCAATCCCCCGACCGCCTCTTCTCTCAACCTCTGGAACAGGTACCCGACTTCGCGTTCAACGAAGACGTGGTGCGCGTATTCCCGGACATGATCAAGCGCTCGGTACCCGGTTACCCGACCATCGTCGAGAACCTCGGCGTGCTCGCGGGGCGCTTCGCACAGCCGAACACCGCGTTATATGACCTTGGCGCGTCGCTGGGCGCCGTCACCCAATCGCTGCGCCGCCATGTGCGCGTCGATGGCTGCCGGGTAATCGCCGTGGACAACTCGGCGGCCATGGTCGAACGTTGCCGCCAATACCTCACCGCGCAAGATTCGATGTTCCAGGAACTGCTACCGGTGCAAGTACTGGAGGCCGACATCCTGACCCTGCCCTTCGAGCCCGCGTCGGTGGTGGCGATGAACTTCACCCTGCAGTTCATCGCTCCCGAACAGCGCCTGGCGCTGCTCGGCCGCATCCGGCAGGCCTTGCTGCCTGGCGGCGCGCTGATCCTCTCGGAAAAACTGCGTTTCGCCGACGATGAGGAGCAGACGCTGCTCAATGAGCTGCACCTGGACTTCAAACGCGCCAACGGCTACAGCGAACTGGAAATCGCCCAGAAACGCAGTGCCATCGAGCACGTGATGAAGCCCGATACCCTGCAGGCCCATACCGAGCGGTTGCGCGCGGCGGGCTTCAGCAAGGTGGTGACGTGGTTCCAATGCCTTAACTTTGCCTCGTTGATAGCCCTGCCATGATCGATCTGTCTCCCCTCGTCCGCCGCCTGGCGGGCACGCCACTGGCTTCCTGGTCGCAAGGCCTGCAAGCACAACTGGACACCAAGCTGGAAAAAGGCCACGGCGACCTCGACCGCTGGCGCGGTGCGCTCGACGCTTTGCCGGCCCTGCAACCCAGCCAGATCGACCTGGTCGATGGCCTGCGCCTGGACTGCGACTGCGACGACGCCACCCGTGCCCGCATGCGCGATGCGCTGATGGGCCTGTCGCCTTGGCGCAAGGGGCCGTTCGACCTGTTCGGGGTACATGTGGACACCGAATGGCGTTCGGACTGGAAATGGTCGCGGGTCAGTCCGCACCTCGACCTCAAAGGCAAGCGCGTGCTCGATGTGGGCTGTGGCAACGGCTATTACCAGTGGCGCATGCTCGGGGCCGGTGCCGACATGGTCATCGGCGTCGATCCCAACTGGTTGTTCTTCTGCCAGTTCCAGGCCGTTCAGCAGTACCTGCCCGAGCTGCCCGCGTGGCACCTGCCGTTCGCCCTGGAAGACCTGCCTGCCAATCTCGAAGGCTTCGACACGGTGTTCTCCATGGGCGTGTTCTACCACCGCCGCTCGCCCATCGAACACTTGCTGGCACTCAAGGACTGCCTGGTCAAAGGCGGCGAACTGGTGCTGGAGACGTTGGTCATCGAGGGTGACGAGCAACAGGTGCTGGTACCCGAAGACCGCTACGCGCAGATGCGCAACGTCTGGTACCTCCCCTCGGTGCCTGCATTGGAGCGCTGGCTGCGGCGCGCAGGCTTCAGCGACGTACGCTGCGTGGATGTCAGCGTGACCAGCGTCGAGGAGCAGCGCAGCACCGAATGGATGCGCTACCAGTCACTCGGCGACTTCCTCGACCCGAACGACCACAGCAAGACCATCGAGGGCCTGCCGGCCCCCCGCCGCGCGACCCTGGTGGCGCGCAAATAAAAAAGGCGCCGATCACGGCGCCCGAATCACACCTGTGCCGAGGAGCTGTTTCGGCGCAGGTGCTGTTGCCTCAATCCTTCGCCACCTTCTGCGCGTTTTCCTGCGCCTTGCGCTCCCGCGCCACAATCGCCTGCTGCTTGTCACCATGCAGGCGCTGCTGGTCCTGGCGGAAAGCTTCCCAGAATTGCCTGGAGCGCTCCGCGCCACCTTCGGCATAAACGCTGGCACTGCCCAGGGTGAGGGTTGCCAGCAGCAAATATTTGGTCAGGTTCATCGTGCTTGCCTCGTGATAACCGATCAGACAGGGCCATCCTAGCGAGGGGCAGCTAACGCCAAGGTGAGGGGGGGATTACAGTCTTGCAATGTAGGCTTGGGTTGTCTGTTCTGGCCCTTTCGCGGGACAAGCCCGCTCCCACATGATGGGCGGAGTACCTGTGGGAGTGGGCTTGTCCCGCGAAGAGGCCCGTATGAACAGCCGGATAACGCCAGGATTACAAATCCGTCATCTACCCCGCTTGGCCTTACGCATGCCGTAACATCCTGCCCGTTGACCCTGAAGCCCCTACAGGGTCGAGAATCGCTCCCTTTTCCCTACCCTGAGCCTCTCATGCGCCTATTGATCATCGAGGACGAACTGCGTACCGCCGACTACCTGCAGCAGGGCCTGCGCGAGAATGGCTACGTGGTCGACTGCGCCCACACCGGCACCGACGGCCTGCACCTGGCACGCCAGCAGCCTTATGACCTGATCATTCTCGACGTCAACTTGCCCGAACTCGATGGCTGGGCCGTGCTGCAGCGCCTGCGCATCGAGTCGGCCACGCGCATCATGATGCTGACCGCCCACGGCCGCCTGGCCGACCGGGTCAAGGGCCTGGACCTGGGCGCCGATGACTATCTGCTCAAGCCGTTCGAGTTTCCCGAGCTGCTGGCGCGCATTCGCAGCCTGCTGCGCCGCAACGACCAAGACATGCAGCCCAGCACCCTGCGCGTCGCCGACCTGGAACTGGACCCAGGCCGCCACCGCGCCTACCGGGGCGGACAACGCATCGACCTGACCGCCAAGGAGTTCGCCCTGCTGCACCTGCTGATGCGCCAGAGCGGCGAGGTACTGTCGCGCACGCAGATCATTTCGCTGGTGTGGGACATGAACTTCGACTGCGACACCAACGTGGTCGAGGTCTCGATCCGCCGCTTGCGCGCCAAGATCGATGACCCGTTCGAGGACAAACTCATCCACACCCTGCGCGGCGTGGGCTACGTCCTGGAAGCGCGTCGATGAGACAAGCCAGCCTGTCGCTGCGCCTTGGCCTGGGCGTGACCCTGATGGGCGCTGCGCTGGTACTGTTGCTGGGCTGCCTGGGCGTGTTCGCCCTCAAGCATGAACTCGACAGCCGCGCGCGCAAGGACCTGATGCGCAAGATGCTGCAGGTCGAGCACAACCTGCGGGTCGACTTGCGCAGTGAAGACCTGGGCAACCGTGCCCATCCCCTGCTCGATTTGGTAATGGGGCACGACAACCTGAGCCTGAGCGTGCTGACCCTGGATGGCCGCCACCCACATTTGCTCATCCTGGGCCCTGCCCTGGAGTCACAGGTGGGCGCGCTGTACACCGACGCCCAACTGCGCTTCCATGAATGGCGCGACAGCACCGGCCAACAGTTGCTCACGGTGACCCGGCAAATGCGCCTGCGGGACGACACCCCGGTGCGCGTGATGATGTCGCTCAACCGCGCTGACGACAACGACCTGCTGCAAGCGTACCTGCACTCGACCCTGCTGGCCCTGCCGCTGCTGTTGCTGCTGATCGGTGCCGGTGCCTGGTGGTTGGTGCAGCGCGGCTTGAAACCACTGCGCCACTTTCGACACATCGCTGGCAAGGTGTCCGCCCAGGACCTGCAACACCGCCTGCCCGATCATGGCTTGCCTGTGGAGTTGGCCGAGCTGGCGACAGGCATCAACGTGATGCTCGACCGCCTGGACCACGGGGTGCGCCAGTTGTCGCAATTTTCCGATGACCTGGCCCACGAGCTGCGCACGCCCTTGAGCAACCTGATGGGCAAGGCCCAGGTGACCCTGGCCCGCGAACGGGACAGTGAGAACTACCGCGAAGTGCTGGCCGACAGCATCGATGAACTGACCCGCCTGAACCGCATCATCAACGACATGCTGTTTCTCGCCCAGGTCAGCCAGCCCCAGGCGCAGCTGGCGCTCAAGCCGCTGTCCTTGACTGACGAGACGCAGCAGGTGCTGGAGCTGTTTGCCTACAGCGCCGAACACAAGGCGTTGACACTACAGCTCAAAGGCTGGGGCACGGCCCTGGCTGATCGGCTGATGTTCCAGCGAGCGCTGTCGAACCTGTTGAGCAATGCGATACGCCACAGCCCGGAGGGTCGCGAGGTGAACCTGGGCATCGAGCGCCGTGGCGACGAGGTCTGGCTTTGGGTGGCGAATGAGGGGCCGGGGATCCTTGATGAGCATCTGCCGCAGCTGTTCGAGCGGTTCTACCGGGCAGGGTCGGGGCGTTCGCGGCTGGAAGGTGGAACGGGGCTGGGGTTGGCGATCGTGAAATCGATCATGCAGCAGCTTGGAGGGCGAGTTGAGGTGAGCAGTAGCTCTGCCGGGCCGACTCGTTTTTCCCTGGTGTTCAGAGCCGAATAGGTAGTTGTCTGGACTGGCCCTATCGCCGGCAAGACGGCTCCCACAGGGATCCGCACAGTTCTTGGGTGTTGTGCAGTACCTGTGGGAGCTGGCTTGCCAGCGATGGGGCCACAGCAGATCAGCGCGAAGCCGCGACGATCAGCGCCTTCATTTCCGCCACCGCCGCCTTGAAGCCGACGAACAGCGCATGGGCTACCAGCGCATGGCCAATGTTCAGTTCATTGATGCCCTTGATCGCCGCCACCGCTTCGACGTTGTGGTAATGCAGGCCGTGGCCGGCATTGACGATCAGCCCCTGGCCAACCCCAAACGCCACGCCATCGACGATGCGCTTGAGCTCTTCAGCCACCTCAGTGGGGGTTTGGGCATCGGCATAGCGACCGGTATGCAGCTCGATGGCCGGTGCGCCCACACGGCGCGAGGCTTCGATCTGCCGCTCGTCCGCATCGATGAACAACGACACTTCGGCACCCGTACGCGAGAGGCGCTCCACCGCAGCCTTGATCCGTGCCTCCTGGCCGGCCACATCCAGGCCACCCTCGGTGGTCAACTCCTGACGGGTCTCTGGCACCAGGCAGATATGCGCCGGGCGGATCTTCTCGGCGAAGACCATCATCTCTTCGGTCACGCCCATTTCGAAGTTCATGCGCGTCTGCAGCACGTCCTTGAGCACCAGCACGTCGCGCTCCTGGATGTGCCGGCGATCCTCGCGCAGGTGCACGGTGATGCCGTCGGCACCGGCTTCTTCGGCGTCCAGCGCGGCTTTGACCGGGTCGGGATAGCGCGTGCCGCGGGCTTGGCGCAGGGTCGCCACGTGGTCGATGTTGACGCCGAGAAGCATGCGGTTGCTGTGAGTCACGAAAGGCTCTCCTGGGGATTTAGCCCCACAGCATACGACGTGCTCAGCGCTTGCGAAACAGTTCCCGGCTGACCAGTGGCTTTGACCCCAGGTGCACCGCCAATGCCTGGCGCATCAGGCGCTTGGCCGCGAGCAAGGCGCCCGGTGCCTGCCAGTCGACTTGGGCCAGGGCTATCAGCTCGGTACCGTTGAACAGGCCAGGTTGCACCAGGTACACCCGCTCAAGGCCGGCATCGACCCGCAAACGGTAGAGGCCATCGGCCGCGATAGGGTCGTCATTGATGTCGTGGCTGAGCGAGAAGGCATAACCGAGGTCGTCCAGCAGGCGCCATTCGAAGGCGCGCAGCAGCGGCTCCAGCGGCCGCCCGGCCGCCAGCGCCTGCAAGGTCAGGGCGTAGTGCTCGAACAACTCGGGCTGGGGCGCCTCGGCAGGCAGCAGGCGCATCAGCAGCTCATTGAGGTACAAACCACTGAACAGGGCATCGCCGTGCAGCCAGGCGGCGATGCCGACGCTGTCCAGCCGACCGACATTCTTCAGCTCACCGCGCCCGCGCAGTTCCACTTCCAACGGCACGAACGGCCTTACCAGGCTGCCGCCCTTGCCCCGCGCCCGCCGCAACACCGCGCGCATGCGACCCTGCGGCGTGAAGAAGTCCACCAGCGCGCTGGTTTCCTTGTAGGCACGGCTATGCAGCACGTAGGCCGGCTGGCCGACAGGTTGTTCCATGGAAATGGCCTGAAAGCAAAGGCCCGGAACAATCCGGGCCATTGGGGAGGTTACAGGTCGCCGTAGCCCAGCGACCGCAGCGCGCGCTCGTCATCGGACCAGCCGCCCTTGACCTTGACCCACAGGTTGAGCATGACCTTGGCGTCGAACAGTACTTCCATGTCCTTGCGCGCGTCGGAGCCGATACGCTTGATACGCTCGCCCTTGTCGCCAATGATGATCTTCTTCTGGCCGTCACGCTCGACCAGGATCAGGGCATGGATGTGCAGCACGTGGCCTTGCTGCTTGAACTCTTCAATTTCCACGGTGATCTGGTAGGGAAGCTCCGCACCGAGCTGGCGCATGATCTTTTCGCGTACCAGTTCGGCAGCCAGGAAACGGCTGCTGCGGTCGGTGATCTGGTCTTCGGGGAAGAAGTGGTCGTTTTCCGGCAGGTGCTTGGCGATCAGTGCTTCCAGCGATTCAAGGTTGTGCCCCTGCTGGGCCGAGATCGGCACGATCTCGGCATTTGGCAGTTGCTCCTGCAGCCACTGCAGGTGCGGGATCAGCTCGGCCTTCTCGTCCATGCGGTCGGTCTTGTTCACCGCCAGGATCACCGGGCCGGTCACGTACTGAATGCGCTCGAGCACCAGCTGGTCCTCATCGGTCCAACGAGTGCGGTCGACCACGAAAATCACCACATCGACGTCCTTCAGGGCCGCCGAGGCATTACGGTTCATGTAGCGGTTCAAGGCCTTGTCGTTGGCCTTGTGCATGCCGGGGGTGTCGACGTAGATCGCCTGCACGTCACCCTCGGTCTTGATGCCGAGCATGTTGTGGCGGGTGGTCTGTGGCTTGCGCGAGGTGATCGCCAGCTTCTGGCCGAGGATGTGGTTGAGCAGGGTCGATTTGCCCACGTTGGGGCGGCCGACGATGGCCACATAGCCGCAGCGGGTCGGGTTGTTCTCAGTCATTGCCATTCTCCACGCCCAGGGCGATCAATGCGGCGGCGGCAGCGACTTGCTCGGCGATACGCCGGCTAACGCCCTGGCCACGGCTCTTGTTGTTCAGCAGCACCACTTCGCATTCGACGAAGAAGGTACGGCAGTGCGGTTCGCCCTGGATGTCCACCACCTCGTAACGTGGCAGATCGCAGCTACGCGACTGCAGAAACTCCTGCAGGCGGGTTTTCGGGTCCTTGTTGGTGTCGACCAGCGTCAGGCTGTCGAACTCGTCGGTCAGCCAGGCCAGGATGCGCTCGCGCACAGTCTGCATGTCGGCGTCCAGATAGATGGCACCAATCAGTGCCTCCAGGGCGTCGGCCAGGATCGATTCGCGGCGGAAACCGCCACTCTTGAGCTCACCCGAGCCCAGGCGCAGGTATTCGCCCAGGTCGAAGCCGCGGGCCAGACGAGCCAGGGTCTCACCTTTGACCAGGCGAGCACGCAGGCGCGACAGCTGGCCTTCGCGAGCCTGCGGAAAGCGCTCGAACAGCGCCTCGGCGGCAACGAAGTTGAGGATGGAGTCACCGAGAAACTCCAGGCGCTCGTTGTTGCGCCCGGCATAACTGCGGTGGGTCAGGGCCAGCAGCATCTGGTCCTGATTCTTGAAGGTGTAGCCGAGCTTGCGCTCGAGACGGGCAAGGGAAGCACTCATGCAGCCACCCGTGGGTTATTCAACGCGTTGTTCAAATCAACATCCTGAAAGACGGTTGGGCTGTGGTCCGTCGCGGTGCGCGGCGAATCTCTCGGTCCTTGAGAACACAGCCTATGTCAGAAATGCATTCGGCGCTGTCTACAGGACAGCGCCGATGGGTATCAATGGATCAGACCAACCCGCGACAGGTTGGGCAGGTGGCTGAGTTTTGGCTCTGGCCAGCTCATCCACACCGCGAAAGCCTTGCCGACGATGTTCCGGTCGGGAACCATGCCGTGCAGTTCCTTGGGAATGTTCGGGTCATCCCAGTAACGGCTGTCGTTGGAGTTGTCGCGGTTGTCGCCCATCATGAAGTAATGGCCGGCCGGCACGGTCCATTGCTGGTCCGGCGGCATGCGATAACGGGTCATTTCCTTGCGGATCAAGTGCTCGGCCGCGCCGAGCTTTTCCTTGTACAACTGGGCACTGCCCAGGGTGCCTGGCTCGGCGCCAACCAGCTGTTCGGCAATCGGCTGGTCATTGACGAACAGTCGCTTGTCGCTGGTGTAGCGCACCTTATCGCCCGGCAGGCCGACTACACGCTTGATGTAGTTGACGTTCGGGTCGCTCGGGTAGCGGAACACCATCACATCGCCGCGCTGCGGGTCACCGACCTCGATGACCTTCTTGTCGATCACCGGCAGGCGAATGCCATAGGAGAACTTGTTCACCAGGATGAAATCGCCCACTTCCAGGGTCGGCTTCATCGACCCCGACGGAATCTGGAACGGTTCTACCAGGAACGAGCGCAACACCAGCACGATGAACAGCACCGGGAAGAACGACTTGCCGTACTCCACCAGCAGCGGTTCCTTGCTCAGGCGCTCGACCACGGCCATTTCTGGCGGGTTGACGCGCCCCTGGTAGTTGGCGACCGCCGCCCGCCGGCGCGGGGCCAGGAACAGCAGGTCGATCAAGCCCAACAGGCCGCAGACGGCTACGGCGATGACTAGCAACAGCGGGAAATTTAGCGACATAGGACCTAGCTATCCAACCTGAGCACGGCGAGGAAGGCTTCTTGTGGAATTTCCACGTTGCCGACCTGTTTCATGCGTTTCTTACCGGCCTTCTGCTTCTCCAGCAGCTTTTTCTTACGGCTGACGTCACCACCGTAGCACTTGGCCAGTACGTTCTTTCTGAGCGCCTTGACCGTGGTCCGCGCGATGATCTGGCCGCCAATGGCTGCCTGGATCGCCACATCGAACATCTGCCGAGGGATCAGTTCCTTCATCTTTTCGGTCAATGCGCGGCCTTTGTAGGCCGCGTTGTCGCGGTGCACGATCAATGCCAGGGCATCGACCTTATCGCCGTTGATCAGTACATCCAGCTTGACCAGGTTGGCAGACTGGTAGCGATCGAAATGATAGTCCAGCGAAGCATAGCCGCGGCTGGTCGACTTCAAACGGTCGAAGAAGTCCAGCACCACTTCGTTCATCGGCATGTCGTAACGCACCTGCACCTGGCTGCCGAGGAACTGCATGTCGCGCTGCACGCCACGCTTCTCGATGCACAGGGTGATGACGTTGCCCAGGTGCTCCTGTGGCACCAGGATGGTCGCGGTGACAATCGGCTCGCGGAAGTCTGTGACCGACGATACGTCCGGCAGCTTCGACGGGTTGTCGACGATGATGGTTTCGCCGGTCTTGAGCTCGAGCTCGTAGATCACGCTCGGCGCCGTGGTGATCAGGTCCAGGTCGTACTCGCGCTCCAGGCGCTCCTGGATGATTTCCATGTGCAGCATGCCGAGGAAGCCGCAACGGAAGCCGAAGCCCAGGGCGTCGGAGCTTTCCGGCATGTACTGCAGCGACGAGTCGTTCAGGGTCAGCTTCTGCAGGGCATCGCGGAAGTCCTCGAAGTCGTCGGAGCTGACCGGGAAGAGGCCGGCGTAGACCTGCGGCTGGATCTTCTTGAAGCCCGGCAGCACTTCCACCTCAGGGGTGGTGGACAGGGTCAGGGTGTCACCCACTGGTGCACCGTGGATGTCCTTGATGCTGCCGATGATGAAGCCTACTTCACCGGCTTTCAGGTCAGCCGTCTGGGTGTGCTTGGGCGTGAATACACCGACGCTGTCGACCAGGTGCGTCTTGCCGGTGGACTTGACCAGGATCTTGTCGCCCTTCTTGACGCGGCCTTGGCGCACACGCACCAACGAGACCACGCCCAGGTAGTTGTCGAACCAGGAGTCGATGATCAGCGCCTGCAACGGCGCGTCGATGTCGCCTACCGGCGCGGGGATGGTCTGCACCAGGCGCTCGAGCACTTCGTCGACGCCCATGCCGCTCTTGGCGCTGCAGGCCACGGCGTCGGTGGCGTCGATGCCGATGATCTTCTCGATCTCGTCCTTGACGCGATCCGGGTCGGCCTGCGGCAGGTCCATCTTGTTCAAAACCGGCATGACCTCAAGGCCCTGCTCGATGGCGGTGTAGCAGTTGGCCACGGACTGGGCCTCGACGCCCTGGCCGGCGTCCACGACCAGCAGAGCACCTTCACAGGCCGCCAGCGAGCGCGAGACTTCGTAGGTGAAGTCGACGTGGCCGGGGGTGTCGATGAAGTTGAGCTGGTAGACCTTGCCGTCCTGCGCCTTGTAGTTCAGCGTGACGCTGTGGGCCTTGATGGTGATCCCGCGTTCGCGCTCCAGGTCCATGGAATCAAGGACCTGGGCTTCCATTTCGCGTGCCGACAGGCCACCGCACATCTGGATGAAACGGTCGGCCAGCGTCGACTTGCCATGGTCGATGTGGGCGATGATGGAGAAATTGCGGATATGACTCAAATCACTCACGGGTCAACACTCGAAAAGGCTGCGAGCCGGAACGCCCGCCGAAAAATAGCCGGGAATTGTACCTCAAGCCGCAGGGATATGGGAGATTCCTCTGTCGCACAGTGCACCCGCTTTCCCGCAGGGAATTGTGAAATCTCATGAAAAAGGGCAGCCGAAGCTGCCCTTTCCTACTTCAAAGCCAGCTTATTCCGCCAGCTTGAAGGTGATGAAGCTCGCCCGCCCTTGACGCAGCACGCGCATGGACACCGAACGGTTCTTCGGCAAGTCCTTGGCAATTTCGGTGAACTGCTTGGCCGAAGTGATCGCCTGGTTGTTCAGGTGACTGATGACGTCGCCCGGACGCAGGCCGATCATCGCTGCCGGGCCATCCTGGACTTCCTTGATGACCACGCCGCCCTTGAGCTCCAGCGTTTTCTTCTGCTCTGCGGTCAGGTCCGACACGGCGACACCCAGGCGGTTGCTGCTGCGCTCAGCGCCGCCTTCGGTGCTGCCGACACCAATATCGGCATCGTCATCCGGCATCGCGCCAACGGTGACATCCAGATTCTGGCGCTTGCCATTGCGGATGATCTCGAGCTTGGCCTTGTCGCCATCCTTAAGGGTGCCGACCAGATGAGGCAGGTCAGCCGACATGACGATCGGCTGGCCGTTCATGCTCAGGATGACATCACCCACCTGCAGGCCGCTCTTGGCCGCCGGACCGTCTTCCAGGACCTGGGCCACCAGGGCACCGGCCGGCTTGTCCAGGCCGAAGGATTCAGCCAGGTCCTTGTTGACCTCCTGAATCACCACGCCCAGCCAGCCACGGCTGACCTTGCCATCTTTCTTCAGCTGGTTGGACACATCGATCGCCACATCGATCGGAATGGCAAAGGAAAGGCCCATGAAACCGCCCGAACGCGTGAAGATCTGCGAGTTGATCCCCACCACTTCGCCGTTCATGTTGAACAGCGGGCCGCCGGAGTTGCCCGGGTTGATGGCAACGTCGGTCTGGATGAACGGCACATAGGTGTCGTTGGGCAGCGTGCGGCCCTTGGCACTGACGATGCCTTTGGTCACCGAGTGGTCGAAGCCGAACGGCGAGCCAATGGCCAGCACCCACTCACCCACCTTGAGCTTCTCGGAATCGCCCAGCTTGACCGTCGGCAGGTTCTTGCCCTCCACCTTGAGCAAGGCCACGTCGGTGCGCGGGTCGGTGCCGACCAGTTTGGCCTGCAGCTCGCTGCGGTCCGAGAGGCGGACGATGATCTCGTCGGCGTCGGCGACCACATGGTTGTTGGTCAGCACGTAACCATCGCTGGAAATGATGAAGCCCGACCCCAGCGACTGCGCCTCACGCTGGCGATCACCGCGCGGCGAACGCGGCTGCTGCGGCATGTTGCGCTCGAAGAACTCGCGGAACATCGGCGGCAGGCCTTCGAGGTCCGGCATCTGCCCCGAGGCGATACGGCGATCTGGCAGCTTCTGCTTGGTACTGATGTTGACCACCGCCGGCGAGGCCTGCTCGACCAACGTGGTGAAGTCCGGCAGGGCTTCGGCCTGGGCGCTGAGCACCTGGCCGAGCATCAGCACGGCGGCGAACATCGATAGGTAGGTTTTCAAGCGTGGTATTGACATACGGCTCCCGTCACAACGAGCGTAGTTAGCGTAAGGCCCCCTGCAAAAGCAGGAAAGGCCAGACTCCAAGAAGCCTGACCTATAGAAAATTTACCGATGGATTGCAAATGACAATGCTTTAATTTCATTTCAGCAGCATGTCCGCAAAGCTTGGCATGGACCGAAAAAAAGCGCGCCATCACTGGCGCGCCTGGGCATCCTGGGGCCGCATCGACAGCGCAATGCGTTCTGCGGTACCCAATGGGATTTCCCCGACCACGGTGACCATCACCTTGCCCTTGGGCGTATTCAGACGGCGCGAAACCGCCACGGTTGGACCCAGTTGAGTGCGTACATCGGCGCCGGAGTCGTCTTTGACAGGCTCCAGGAACACCGAAAAACGTGCCAGCCCATCGTCGTACATCAGGCTGCTGATGGTGCTGTCACGCGCTGGGTCACGGCGAACGGAGCTGTTGATCAGCTCGAAACCATCTGGCAGCCAATCCGAACGCCAACCGGCGACAGTCTCGCCCTTGGTACTCGCCACATGCTCTACCGGCTTGCACGCCGCACTGGGGCGCAAGTCCTGGTCGGTGGGCAGGTCATCGGTATCCAGCCGGGTCATCTGGAAGCGCTCGAGCAACTGGCCTTTGTCATTGAGCATCAATGAACGCAGGGGCAGCCCTGTCTGGCGATCGAGGTGCAATTCGAATGCATAGCGATGCTGATCACGCGGGGTAAGGGTGACAATCACGGCATCGCGCCCGGCGACACGCGCCCGGCCTGCCAGGCGAAGGTCATACCAGCTCATCAGCTTGAGAGGATCGAGCACGCGTGCGGTACCGTCAGGTGGCGTGCCCACGCCACTGACCAACGCACCACTGATGCACTGTACCTTGCCATCCACGCGCACGATTTCCTGGGCGGCCCCATCGAGCTGCAGCAGCCGCTCGCTGACTTTGCCGTCCTCAACCCGATGCCAGATATCGTGGGAAGAGAAGCTACCGTTGCGTTCGTAGACGAAGGAGCCCTGATAACTCTGTTTTTGCTCGGCCAGTGCCAGCTTGTTCAACCACTCACTCGCCTCGGGCGAGGAATTGGCCGCCAACGCTGGCACCATCACGCAGCTGCCTATCAGCAGCGACAGGAGAGGTAGCGCGCGCATGATCCTCCTTACTTAGCGGTTTTCCAGGCTGGCGGCGCGGGCATAAGGCAATGCGGTTTCAGTGCCTTTGAGCGCGGATTCCTGGGCATGCTGGCGCAGGTAACCTGGCAGACGCTGATCCCAGCCGGCCTGGTTCTGCAGCACGCCGTTGGCCATTGGCCCGGTCGGTTGCTCACTGCTCTCACTATAGCCTGCCAGAACAGCCGGGCCCTGAGTTTGTGGCATGCTCAGGCCTTGTTGCGCAGGCTGCTGGGAAGCCAGCTCGGCACCGGTGATCTCGTCCTGGTTGTACATGCGTACACCGGCCAGCACCGCGACGGTCACCGAGGCGGCAACAGCCAGGCGGCCAATGCTGCGCCACGGGCCTTGCTTGACCTTGGCTGGCACGGCTTCGTCGGCCAGTGCGGCAGACACCGCCGAGGCGATATCCAGCTTGGGCAGCAGCAGTTCCTTGTGCATGGCTGCGCGGGCAACCTGGTAACGCGACCAGGTGGCACGGGTTTCGGCGTCGTCGACGGCATTCAGCACGCGACGCAGTTCCAGTTCGTCCGCTTCGTTATCCATTACCGCGGACAGCGATTCCTGCAAAGCTTCACGACTCATGGCGGTTCCTCTCTTGGCTGTCGCCGCTGTCTCAGGTGTCCTGCAACAACGGCTGCAGGGCTTTGTCTATGGCCTCCCGAGCGCGGAAGATTCGAGAGCGCACGGTACCCACCGGACATTGCATGACGCTCGCAATGTCTTCGTAACTCAATCCGTCGAATTCACGCAGGGTCAGAGCCGTGCGCAAATCTTCCGGCAGTTGCTGGATGGTGCGATGGACAGTGCCTTCGATTTCATCCCGCAACAACGAGCGCTCTGGGGACTCGAGATCCTTGAGACCATGATCGCCGTCGTAAAACTCCGCATCCTCGGAGCTCACATCGCTGTCTGGTGGCCGTCTTCCACGGGACACCAGGTAGTTCTTCGCCGTGTTGATGGCGATGCGGTACAGCCAGGTATAAAACGCACTGTCTCCGCGAAAATTGCCAAGCGCACGGTAAGCCTTGATAAAGGCTTCCTGCGCCACATCCTGGGCCTCGTGGGTATCGTGAACGAACCGCACGATCAACCCGAGAATCTTGTGCTGATACTTCAGCACCAACAGATCGAACGCTCGCCTGTCACCACGCTGTACGCGCTCTACAAGCTGCTGATCCTCTTCCTGGGTTAGCATGAACACTCCTCAGTGAACTCGAAGGAGCGTTGCAACAGCCATCGTTCAGGCTTGCAACCATAGACTCGGGCTTTGCGCAAAAGTTCTCCCCTCCAAGCAAGTTTCCTGCGGCCCTTGGTCGGCTCGCACGGAAGACGCGGCGCGGTCACGGCCTGCTGCGTCGATAATCAGGTTTCGAATACGCAGGTGTCAGCCCGAATAGAGCTGCCGCCCTGCGTCGCCGCGGCAAATTGTGGCGTGCGGGCAGCCTTCATAGGATTTCCTGCCGTGCCGGAAAGTTCCCGCGAAGATCGCCGCTACGTCACATGTGGCATGGAAATTGGCTACCGCAGGCTGCTATAAAGACAGCCCGGCCTGCATTCACGATAGTTTCACATTGCCATCTGCACGTGACTATTGTGCCGCGCCCCTTTCAAAGATTACTAGTGTCCTGACATGAGCCAACAATTCCAACATGATGTCCTGGTGATCGGCAGCGGCGCCGCCGGTCTCAGCTTGGCACTGAACCTTCCCAGCCACCTGCGCATTGCCGTGCTGAGCAAGGGTGACCTGGCCAACGGCTCGACCTTCTGGGCCCAAGGCGGGGTCGCTGCGGTGCTGGACGATACCGATACCGTGCAGTCCCATGTCGAGGACACCCTCAATGCCGGCGGCGGCCTGTGCAATGAAGACGCGGTGCGCTTCACCGTCGAGCACAGCCGCGAAGCCATCGAATGGCTGATCGAACAGGGCGTGCCTTTCACGCGCGACGAACACCACGGTGTCGACGACGGCGGTTTCGAGTTTCACTTGACGCGCGAGGGCGGTCATAGTCATCGGCGCATCATCCATGCCGCCGATGCCACTGGCGCGGCCATCTTCACTACCTTGCTGGCCCAGGCGCGGCAGCGGCCGAACATCGAGCTGCTCGAACAGCGCGTGGCCGTCGACCTGATCACCGAGCGGCGCCTGGGCTTGCCCGGCGAACGCTGCCTGGGCGCCTACGTACTGAACCGCAACAGCGGCGAAGTGGACACCTTCGGGGCACGCTTCACCGTGCTGGCCACCGGTGGCGCGGCCAAGGTCTACCTCTACACCAGCAACCCCGACGGCGCTTGTGGCGACGGTATCGCCATGGCCTGGCGGGCAGGCTGCCGGGTGGCGAACCTGGAATTCAACCAGTTCCACCCGACCTGCCTGTATCACCCGCAGGCCAAGAGCTTCCTGATCACCGAAGCACTGCGCGGCGAAGGCGCCCTGTTGCGCCTGCCCAACGGCGAACGCTTCATGCCACGTTTCGACCCGCGCGAGGAGCTGGCCCCGCGGGATATCGTGGCCCGTGCCATCGACCACGAGATGAAGCGCCTGGGCGTGGATTGCGTGTACCTGGACATCACCCACAAGCCGGCCGAGTTCATCAAGAGCCACTTCCCTACCGTTTACGAGCGCTGCCTGACGTTTGGCATCGACATCACCCGCCAGCCGATCCCGGTGGTACCGGCGGCGCACTACACCTGTGGCGGGGTCGTGGTCGACGAGCGCGGGCACACCGATGTGCCTGGCCTGTACGCCATCGGCGAAACCAGCTTCACCGGCTTGCACGGGGCCAACCGCATGGCCAGCAATTCGTTGCTCGAATGCTTCGTCTATGGCCGCGCCGCCGCGGCGGACATCCGCGCGCACCTGGAGCAGATCAACATGCCCAGCGCCCTGCCCTGCTGGGATGCCAGCCAGGTCACCGACTCCGACGAGGACGTGATCATTGCGCACAACTGGGATGAACTGCGGCGTTTCATGTGGGACTACGTGGGCATCGTGCGCACCAGCAAGCGCCTGCAGCGCGCCGAGCACCGCGTTCGCCTGCTGCTCGATGAGATCGATGAGTTCTACAGCAACTACAAGGTCAGCCGGGACCTGATCGAACTGCGCAACCTGGCCCAGGTGGCGGAGCTGATGATTCGCTCGGCGATGCAGCGCAAGGAAAGCCGGGGGCTGCACTACACCCTGGATTACCCGGGGATGTTGCCCGAGGCCAAGGACACCATCCTTAGCCCGGTCTGAAATCAGTGGCGCCACCATCGCCGGCAAGCCGGCTCCCACAGGGTTCTGCGGCGCTGCAGGCATTGTGGGAGCCGGCTTGCCGGCGATAGCGCCAACTCGATGCCCGATCATCGCAGCGGTGCTTCAGCCCACCTGCGACGACTGAACTTGAGCCTTACCCGCAGTCGCCGATGCTCATCAGCCCCCAGGGCATCCCTGGCAATACACTGGCTCTCGCCAAACCAGCACCCCGGCCGCACAAACCGCAACACCACCAACCCCGGCAACGCCACACTGTCCCGGCACAACCGCACCGGCTGCCAACCGCGCGCGCGGCTGAACACCCGCCAGCCAAGCGCATCGCGGCGCAAACCGGTCACGGCTCGCGGATCAGTCAACAGAATTCGTCGGGGAATGGCCCAGCAAGCGTGGGCAATACAAGCTGCCAGAATGGCAAGACAAAACCACCAGGGCAGCGCACTCGACCACAAGGCCAGCTGCGCCGGCGCCTGGCAGATCAGATAGGCCGTCAGCAGCAGGCGCGAACCCTGCCAACGGCACTCGAAACGCTCACTTGGGCTGGACACGGTCCAGGATGATGCGAACCATGCGCTGCAGCTCCGGGTCTTCGGACTCGGTACGCTCCATGAACCAGCCGAACATGTCCTGATCTTCGCAGCTCAACAGGCGAACGTAGAGTTCGCGGTCGGCTTCGCTCAGGGTCGGATAGACTTCCTGGGTGAATGGCACCAGCAGCACGTCCAGTTCCAGCATGCCACGGCGGCTGTGCCAGAAAAGCCGGTTGAGTTCAGTTTGTTCGACCATGGGGCCCTCCTCGAATGGTCGGGCAGTATACCGCGCGAAGCCGCGAGCGACACCGGGCGTTGGTCTAGTCACCTACCTATTTTGTTACCGGCGTTCTATGATGGCCGCCAGACTTTAGCCACCGCGATGACCCATGGCCGATTCCGCTTTCTTCAGCCCCCTGTCCCACGAGGGCATCCTCGCCGTCCGCGGCTCCGACGCCGGCAAGTTCCTGCAGGGCCAGCTGACCTGCAACATCAACTACCTCAGCCCCGAGCATGCCAGCCTTGGCGCCCGTTGCATGGTCAAGGGCCGCATGCAGTCGAGCTTCCGCATTCTCCCCGAAGGCAACGGCTACTTGCTGGCCATGGCCAGCGAACTGCTCGAGGCGCAGCTGGCCGACCTGAAGAAATACGCTGTGTTCTCCAAAGCCACGCTCAGCGACGAAAGCGCTGCCTGGGTACGCTTCGGCGTGCAGCATGGCGAAGCGGCGCTGCAGGCGCTGGGCCTGGACGTGCCGACTGGCGCGGGCGCCAGCGTGCGTCATGAAGGCCTGATCGCGGTTGCCGTCTCGCAAGGTCGCATCGAACTGTGGGTGCCGGCGGACAACGCCGCGAACGTGCGCGAAAGACTTGCCGCGGTCTTGCCTGAGGGCAGCCTCAACGACTGGCTACTGGGGCAGATCCGTGCCGGTATCGGCCAGGTCATGGGCCCGACCCGCGAGTTGTTCATCCCGCAGATGATCAACCTGCAGGCGGTCGACGGCGTGAGCTTCAAGAAAGGCTGCTACACCGGCCAGGAAATCGTCGCCCGCATGCAGTACCTGGGCAAGCTCAAGCGCCGTCAGTACCGCCTGGCGCTCGACCAGCAAGACATTCCGTCACCGGGCGCTGAAATCTTCTCGCCCACCCATGGCTCTTCGGTCGGCGAGGTTGTCATTGCCGCCAGCACGGGCCAGGGCTGCGAGCTGCTCGCGGTACTGAGCGCCGATGCAGTGGAAGACGACAACCTGCACCTGGGCAGCCTGCAAGGCCCACGTCTGCAGCTGTTGAGCCTGCCTTACGAACTGGATCGCGACCGGGAAATCCAGCGCTGACCAGCACGCCACCCCTGCGGTAGAGACGTTCATGAACAAGCTGGCCGAGACGGTTCAAGCACAGTTGCTCGCTGCCATCGACAACGACGACCTGGTCTTGCCGACCCTTCCGGAAGTTGCCTTGAGTATCCGCGAGGCGGCCGAGGACACGGAAATCAGCGTTGCCGCCCTGAGCAAAGTGATAGGCCGCGACGCGGCCCTGTCGGCACGCCTGATCAAAGTGGTCAACAGTCCGCTGCTGCGTGCGGCGGTCGAGGTCACCGACCTGCACACCGCCATCACCCGCCTGGGTATCAACTACAGCTGCAACCTGGCCATCGGCTTGGTGATCGAGCAGATCTTCCACGCCCGATCGCCTGCAGTGGAGCAGAAGCTCCGTGATATCTGGGCCAACAGTCTCGAAGTGGCGGGTATCAGCTATGAACTGTGTCGGCGCTATACCCAGCTCAAACCCGACCAGGCCACCCTGGGCGGGCTGGTCAATCAGATCGGCGCGCTGCCGGTACTGATCTATGCCGAGGAGCATAACGAGCTGCTTTCCGACCCGGTCTGCCTGCACTACGTGATCGAGCAGATCCAGCCGGTACTGGGCGACAAGATCCTGTCATCCTGGGAGTTTCCCGAGCAGCTGGTGAACCTGCCGAGCCAGATACAGGACCTGGATCGCTTCACCGCCAAGGTCGACTACATCGACGTGGTACAGATTGCCCGCTGCCTCAGCCAACGCGGGCGCAACCGGTCCCTGGGGACGCTGCCGGCCTATCGGCACCTGGGGTTGCCGCCTGGCACCGAGCTGGACATTGGTGAGCTGCTGGAAGCGCGCAGCATGTTGCGCTGATCAAGGACTGCCTGCACTGGCCTCTTCGCGGGACAAGCCCGCTCCCACAGGTTCAATGCTGACCTCAGATATTGCGGTGATCTTGTGGGAGCGGGCTTGTCCCGCGAAGAGGCCAGCCTAGGCGGCACATCAATCAGGGATGAAACTCACCCGCACTTTCAACCCGCCCTTTTCCCCATCATGCAGGCTGATCTGCGCCAGATGCGCGCGACAGATCTCGCCCACAATGGCCAACCCCAAGCCAGTACCCTGGGCGCCACGCCGATAGAAGCGCTCGAACACCCGCTCACGCTCCGCCTCGGGAATGCCCGGTCCATCATCCTCGACCTCCAGCACCGCCGGCGCCAGCACCCGCAGGATCACATTGCCCCCTGCCGGCGTATGCGCCAGGGCATTGTCCACCAGATTGCTCAACAGCTCGTTGAGCAAGGTCGGCTCGCCCTTGAGCCAGACCGGCGCCTCGGCCTCCAGCGCCAGTGCCACGCCGCGATGGTGCGCCAACGGCGCCATGGCCATGCCCAGCTCGCGCGCCAGCTGGCTCAGGTCCAGACGCTGTGCCCCACCTTCGGCGATCGCGCGGGCACCGTTTTCCACCCGCGCCAACGACAACAGCTGATTGGCCAGGTGAGTCAGGCGGTCAGTACCTTGGGCAGCAGACTCCAGGGTCTGACGCCACTCCTCGGGCTGCTGCGAACGCAAGCCCAGCTCCACCCGCGCCTTGAGCGCCGCCAACGGTGTGCGCAACTCGTGGGCAGCCTCGGCGATGAACTGCGCCTGGCGCTCGAACTGCTCGCGCAAACGCTCGGTGAAGTGGTTCAGGGCACGCACCAGTGGCCCCAGTTCCCGCTGCACTTGCACCACCGGCAGCGCCCGCAGGTCGTCCGGCTGGCGCTCTTCCACCGCCGTGCGCAGGCGCTCCAGGGGGCGTAGCGCCGCGCTCACCGCAAACGACACCAGCACCAACGCACCGAGCGCCAGCATGCCCAGGCGCAGCAAGGTGTCGGCCATCAGCCCACGGGCCATGCGTACCCGCGCTTCCTCGGTCTCGGCCACGCGGATTTCCGCCATGCCATTCATGTTCGGCTCGCTCACGGGCTTGAGCAGGCTCACCACACGCACGTCCTGGCCCAGATAAGTGGCGTTGTAGAAACGCGCCAGCGCCGGGTAGTCATCGGTGCGCGGCGTGCCGGGCGGCGGCGGTGGCAGCTTCTCGTAACCCGAGATCAGCTTCTGGTTGATGTCCAGCACCTGGTAGTAGATCCGCCCGGCACTGTCGTAGGCGAAGGTGTCCAGCGCCACGTAGGGCACGTCCGCGCTCAGGGTGCCGTCGCGCTGGGAAAGGCCGGCGGCGATGGTCCTGGCCGAAGCCAGCAAGGTCCGATCGTAGGCGGTGTCGGCAGCTTCACGGCCGTTCCAGTAGGCGCTCAGGCCGCTGGCCAGCATCAGCACCACCAGCAACAGCGCCAGGTTGCCCAGCAATCGCCCGCGCAGGCTGCCGATGTCACGCATCGCGATGCTCGAGCAGATAGCCCAGGCCACGGAAGGTCACGATGGCCACCGGGTGGCCGTCGAGCTTCTTGCGCAGCCGGTGAATGTAGATTTCGATGGCGTCGGGGCTGGCCTCTTCGTCCAGGCCGAACACCTGGGCGGCCAATTGCTCCTTGCTCATCACCCGCCCCGGCCGGGCGATCAGCGCTTCGAGCACGCTCTGCTCGCGCAAGGTCAGTGTCAGGTTGTCTTCACCCAGGCTGAAACGGCGGGTATCGAGGTCGTACACCAACGGCCCGCAGCGCTGCTGGCGCTCGCCACCGAGCACGCTGCGCCGCAGCAGGGCCTTGACCCGCGCCTCCAGCTCGGTCAACTCGAAGGGTTTGGCCAGATAATCGTCGGCGCCAAGGTTCAGGCCATGCACACGGTCCTTCACATCGCTGCGCGCGGTCAGCATCAGCACCGGCAGGGTCTTGCCGCGGCCACGCAAGCGCGCCAGCACTTCGAAGCCGTCCATGCGCGGCAACCCCACGTCGAGCACGGCAACGGCGTACTCCTCGCTGGCCAGGGCCAGGTCGGCGGCCACGCCATCGTGCAATACATCCACGGTCAGGCCATGGCTTTTCAGGGCCTGGGCCACGCTTTCGGCCAGTTGCAGGTGGTCTTCGACCAGCAGCACACGCATCGGATTCTCCCTGCTCAGGTGGGGCGGTGGCGCGGAGTGTACCGCTGTCGCCCGGCCTTTGAAGCCCTTTGTGACAAACCTTTCACGCTGAAAGGTTAGCGAAAGGTTGGTTGCCTAGCATCGCACCACGGTCGCCCCGCGCGCCGAAAAAAAGCACCAGCAAGGTGCAACGAATAAGAACAATAAACGGAGCCACCCCGATGCTGTCATCGCAGCTGCAGGCATTCGCACCTGCCCGTTCCCTCTCCGCACGCCCCTCGGCCATTGCCAGTGCCCTGGCACTTGCCGGTGTCGCCCCGATGAGCCAGGCCGCCTTCTTCGAAGACAGCTCGGCGACCTTCGAAACCCGCAACATGTACTTCAACCGCGACTTCCGCGATGGCACCCGCGCGCAGCAATCCAAGCGTGACGAATGGGCCCAGGGCTTTATGCTCAATTTCGAGTCCGGCTACACCGACGGCAACGTCGGCTTCGGCCTGGATGCACTGGGCATGCTGGGCATCAAGCTCGACTCCAGCCCCGACCGCACCGGCACCGGCCTGTTGCCGACCCATGACGACGGCAAGGCCGCCGACGAATACGCCAAGCTCGGCCTGACCGGCAAGGTGAAAGTGTCGAAGACCGAACTGAAGATCGGTACCCTCATCCCTGAACTGCCGACCCTGCAGCCCAACGACGGCCGCATCCTGCCGCAAACCTTCGAGGGCGGCCTGCTCACCTCCCAGGAGATCAAGGGCCTGACCTTCACCGGCGGGCGCCTGGACAAGGCCAAGGACCGCGACGACACCAACTGGGAAGACCTGGCCCTCAACAACAAGAACGGACGCTTCGGCGGCACCTTCAGCGCCGATAACCTCGACCTGGCCGGCATGGACTACACGTTCACCGACCGCATCACCGGCAGCTACCACTTCGCCCAGCTCGAGGATATCTACCGCCAGCACTTCATCGGCCTGCTCGCCACCCAGCCCTGGGGCCCTGGCACCTTCGGCGCCGACCTGCGCCTGGCGGTCAGCGACGACCAGGGCGCGGCCAAAGCCGGCAACATCGACAACACCACCGTCAACGGCATGCTCAGCTACGCCCTGGGCGGGCACAAGGTCAGCGCCGCCTACCAGCACCTGTCCGGCGACAGCGCCTTCCCCTACGTCGATGGCGCCGACCCGTACCTGGTCAACTTCGTCCAGATCAACGACTTCGCCGGTGCCGACGAGCGCTCCTGGCAAGCGCGCTACGACTACAACTTCGCAGCGCTCGGTATCCCCGGCCTGACGTTCATGACCCGCTACATCAACGGCGACAACGTCAGCCGTGCCGATGGCAGCGAGGGCAAGGAATGGGAACGCAACACCGAGTTCAAGTACGTGGTACAAAGCGGCCCGTTGAAAGACGTCGCCGTGCGCCTTCGCAACGCCACCTTCCGTTCCAACTTCACTCGCGACGCCGACGAAGTGCGGCTGCTGGTGAGTTACAGCGTGGCGCTGTGGTAGCCAATAGCAGTCACCCATAACAACAACGCTCACGGAGATAGACGATGACCTTTTCACTGCGCCGCCTCGTTCTGGCTACCGGTTGCCTGCTGTTGGCCGGCAATGCCCTCGCTGCCGAACCGAAACGCCCCGAATGCATCGCCCCGGCTTCGCCCGGCGGCGGTTTCGACCTGACCTGCAAGCTGGTGCAGAGCGCGCTGGTGCAGGAGAAGATCCTCAGCAAGCCGATGCGTGTGACCTACATGCCTGGCGGTGTCGGCGCGGTGGCCTACAACGCCGTGGTGGCCCAGCGTCCGGCCGATGCCGGCACCCTGGTGGCCTGGTCCAGCGGCTCGCTGCTGAACCTGGCCCAGGGCAAGTTCGGCCGCTTCGACGAAAACGCGGTGAAATGGCTGGCGGCGGTCGGCACCAGCTACGGCGCCATCGCGGTGAAGAGCGATTCACCCTACAAGACCCTCGATGACCTGGTCGCAGCCCTGAAGAAAGACCCGAGCAAGGTGGTGATCGGCTCCGGCGGCACCGTCGGCAGCCAGGACTGGATGCAGACCGCACTGATCGCCAAGGCCGCTGGCATCAACCCGCGCGACCTGCGCTACGTGGCCCTTGAAGGCGGCGGCGAAATCGCCACTGCGCTGCTCGGCGGCCATATCCAGGTGGGCTCCACGGACATTTCCGACTCCATGCCGCATATCCAGAGCGGCAACATGCGCATCCTCGCGGTGTTCTCGGAAAACCGCCTGGACGAGCCAGAGATGAAGGACATCCCGACCGCCAAGGAGCAGGGCTACGACATCGTCTGGCCGGTGGTGCGTGGCTTCTACCTCGGGCCGAAGGTGAGCGACGAAGAATACGCCTGGTGGAAGGAATCGTTCGACAAGATGCTCGCCTCCGAGGACTTCGCCAAGCTGCGTGACCAGCGCGAGCTGTTCCCGTTCGCCATGACCGGTGCAGAGCTGGACGGCTATGTGAAGAAGCAGGTGGCCGACTACAAGGCGCTGGCCAAGGAATTTGGCCTGATCCAGTAAGCCACTCAGCTAGCTGTCACTGATCCTTGTGGGAGCGGGCTTGTCCCGCGAAGTGGGCACCGCGATGCATGGCACCGGCTAAGCCGGTGTTCGCGGGGCAAGCCCGCTCCCACAGGGTCCGCATCCTACGAGGATTTGCCAATGATCCTGCAACGCTTCTTCGCCCTGGCCCTGCTGGCGGTGTGCGCCGCCCTGGCCGTGATGGCCTGGCCCTACCAGGCCGCGTTTTCCTACGAACCGGTGGGCCCGCGTGCCTACCCACTGCTGATGCTCGGCCTGATGAGCCTGGGCCTGCTCTACCTCGCCATCCGCCCGACGCCGATCGTGCGCAAGGACGACGAGCCCGAGCTGGACCGCGAAACCCTGACCAAGATCGGCTTCTGCATCGGCCTGCTGATCGTCTTCGCTGCAACGTTCGAGGCCCTGGGCTTCATCCTCAGCGCCATCCTGGTCGGCATCCCCATGGCCCGCCTGTACGGCGGCCGCTGGCTGCACAGCGCCATCGTGGTGGTGGGCATGAGCCTGTTCCTCTACTGGCTGTTCGACCGCGTGATGGATGTGCCCCTGCCCCTTGGCCTGCTGAGCGTACTGGAGAACTGACACATGGATACCTTGAGCTACCTGGGCCAGGGCTTCGGCGTCGCCCTGAGCCCGTACAACCTGGTCACCGCCCTCTCGGGCACCTTGATCGGCACCGTGGTCGGCCTGCTGCCGGGCCTGGGCCCGATCAACGGCGTGGCCTTGCTGATCCCGATCGCCTTCGCCCTCGGTCTGCCGCCGGAGTCGGCACTGATCCTGCTGGCCGCGGTGTACCTGGGCTGTGAGTACGGTGGGCGGATCAGTTCGATCCTGCTGAACATCCCGGGCGAGGCCTCGACGGTGATGACCACCCTCGACGGCTACCCGATGGCGCGCAATGGCCTGGCCGGTGTGGCCCTGTCGCTGTCGGCCTGGAGTTCGTTCATCGGCGCCTTCATCGCCACCTGCGGCATGGTGCTGTTCGCCCCGCTGCTGGCGAAATGGGCGATCGCCTTTGGCCCGGCGGAGTATTTCGTGCTGATGGTGTTCGCCATCGTCGCCCTGGGCGGCATGGCGGGCGACAAACCGCTGAAGACTTTCATCGCCGCGCTGATCGGCCTGTTCCTGTCGGCGGTCGGCATCGACGCCAACAGCGGCGTGTACCGCTTCACCGGTGACAGCGTGCACCTGGCCGACGGCATCCAGTTCGTGGTGCTGGTGCTGGGCCTGTTCTCGATCAGTGAAATCCTCCTGCTGCTGGAAAAGACCCACCATGGCCACCAGGCGGTGAAGGCCACCGGGCGCATGCTGTTCAACTTCAAGGAAGCGGCCTCGGTGTTCGTGGTCAACCTGCGCTGCGGCCTGCTCGGTTTCATCATGGGCGTGCTGCCAGGTGCCGGCGCTACCTTGGCCAGTGCCGTGGCCTACATGACCGAGAAACGCATCGCGGGTGAAAGCGGCACGTTCGGCAAGGGCGATGCCCGTGGCCTGGCCGCCCCGGAAACCGCCATCGGCGCCTCCTGCTGCGGCGCCCTGGTACCGATGCTGACCCTGGGTGTGCCGGGTTCAGGCACCACCGCGGTGATGATCGGCGCACTCACCTTGTACAACATCACCCCGGGGCCGATGTTGTTCGAGCAGCAACCGGACATCGTCTGGGGCCTGATCGCCTCGCTGTTCATCGCCAACATCATGCTGGTGATCCTGAACATCCCGATGATCCGCATCTTCACCCGCATCCTTGCCGTGCCGAACTGGGCGCTGGTACCGGTGATCGCGATCATCACCGGGATCGGCGTGTACGCCGTGCATGCCACCACCTTCGACCTGTTCCTGATGATCGGCATCGGCATCATGGGCTACATCCTGCGCAAGCTGGACTTCCCGCTGTCGCCGATACTGCTGGGCTTCATTCTTGGCGGGCTGATGGAGCAGAACCTGCGCCGCGCGCTGTCGATCTCCAACGGCGAGCTGGCCATTCTCTGGTCGAGCCCGATCAGCATGGGCATGTGGGTACTGGTGGTGTGCATGCTTGGTCTGCCGCTGCTGCGTATCTGGCGTAAACGCAGCCAGCAACGCCGGGCGCTGGCCGATGCCTGATCGGTCTTTGCCGCTGTTCATCGCGACCGGGCTGGTCGGCCTTGCGGGCGGGTTTCTCGCCAGCAAGGTCGGCTGGCCTTTGCCGTGGATGGTCGGCTCGCTGCTGGCGATCATCCTGGTGCGTTGCCTGACGCCCTGGCAGCTGACGGAAATCCCCCATGGCCGCAAATGCGGGCAATGCATCATCGGCCTGGGTATCGGCCTGCACTTCACCCCGGCAGTGATCGAACAGGTGGCCAGCCACCTCGTGCTGATCTTCTGCGCGGCCCTGTTCACCACCCTTTCCAGCGTGATCGGCGTGTGGCTGCTGCGGCGCACCGGTGAAGACCGGGCCACGGCGTTTTTCGCCAGCATGCCTGGCGGTTCGGGGGAGATGGTCAACCTCGGTGCGCGCAATGGCGCGGTGCTCAGCCAGGTGGCGGCGGCGCAGAGCTTGCGCGTGCTGGCCGTGGTGCTGTGCGTGCCGGCGCTGTTCAAGTTTCTGATCGGTGACGGTGTCGCCCTGAATCACGCGGGCAGTGTCAGCTGGGGTTGGCTGGCGTTGATCGTGCCCTTGGGTGTGGCGGTCGGCTTCATCTGGCAACGCTTGCGTCAACCCAACCCTTGGCTGTTCGGACCCTTGCTGGTGGCGGCTGCGGTGAGCCTGGCGGCCAACCTGCAGATCGCCCTGCCCAATGGCGCCAGCCAGATCGGCCAATGGTTGATCGGCAGCGGGCTGGCCTGCCACTTCAACCGGGCGTTCTTTCGGCGGGCACCGTCGTTCCTCGGGCGCACGCTGGTGGCCACGGCGTTGTGCATGCTGATTGCCGGCGGCGCGGCCTGGGGGTTGAGCGTGATGACAGGGCTGGATCTGCGTTCGCTGACCTTGGGCATGATGCCCGGGGGCATTGCCGAAATGAGCCTGACGGCGGAGACCTTGCAGTTGTCGGTGCCGCTGGTGACGGCCTTGCAGGTGATGCGGCTGTTGTTCGTGCTGTTTCTGGCGGAGCCGTTGTTCAGGCTGTGGAACGCTGATCAGCAGTGATCGTGGCGCCTTCATCGCGGATAAATCCGCTCCTACAGGGGGCCAATGCCTGTAGGAGCGGATTTATCCGCGATGAAGGCGACTCGGTCCATCACAGCGGCGGCAATGCCCAGTTGATCGGCGCCAGCCCACGCTGCTCCAGGAACCCATTGGCCCGGCTGAAGTGCCCACAGCCAAGGAACCCGCGGTAAGCCGACAACGGCGAAGGATGCACCGACTTCAGCACCAGGTGCTTGGTGCCATCGATCAGTTTCTGCTTGCTCTGGGCATGCGCGCCCCACAGCAGGAACACCACGTTCGGGCACTGCTCGCTGACCACCTGGATAACCCGGTCGGTAAAGAACTCCCATCCCTTCTTGGCATGCGAAGCGGCATTGGCGCGCTCGACGGTCATGGTCGTGTTGAGCAACAACACGCCCTGCTCGGCCCAGCTCTGCAGGTAGCCATGGCTGGCAATGGGAATGTTCAGGTCGCGCTGCAGCTCCTTGAAGATGTTCACCAGCGAAGGCGGCGTCGCCACGCCCGGCTGCACCGAGAAGCACAGGCCATGGGCCTGGCCGGGGCCGTGATACGGGTCCTGGCCGAGGATCACCACCTTCACCTGCTGCAGCGGCGTGGAATTGAGCGCGTTGAAAATCATCGGCCCCGGCGGGTAGATCTCTTTGCCGGCTGCGTATTCCTCGCGCAGGAATTCGCGCAGCTGGTGCATGTAGGGCTGGTCGAACTCGGCGCGCAGTGCAGCCTTCCAACCGGGTTCGAGTTTGATGCGATCGTCGTCAGTCATGGGGCCATCCGTAAACAATGGCGCGACACTAGGTAAGCCATCCACCCTTGTCAATCGATCCGACCGACGACCGGCATGATTGGCTACGCAGGCCATACTAGGGTGATGACTTGTGCGAGGTAGTCCATGTCCATTCATTGCGAGGTACTCACCGGCGTCGATGGCGCCCGCATCGGCGTTGCCACCTTGGATGCTCCCAAGGCGCTCAATGCTCTCAACCTGCCGATGATCGAAGTGCTCGGCGAACAGCTGCACGAATGGGCCCGCGACCCCGGCGTGGTCTGCGTGCTGCTGCGTGGCAACGGCGCGAAGGCGTTCTGTGCCGGGGGCGACATCCGGGCCCTGGCCCAGGCCTGCCGCGACCACCCAGGCAGCGTACCGCCGCTGGCGGCCACCTTTTTCGCCGCCGAGTATCGCCTCGACTATCTGTTGCATACCTACCCCAAGCCACTGCTGTGCTGGGGGCACGGACATGTGCTGGGAGGCGGCATGGGGCTGTTGCAAGGGGCCAGCGTGCGCATCGTCACGCCCAGCAGTCGGCTGGCGATGCCTGAAATCAGCATCGGCCTTTACCCCGATGTCGGCGCCAGCTGGTTCCTCGCTCGCCTGCCGGGCAAGCTTGGGCTGTTTTTCGGGCTGACCGGTGCGCCGATCAATGCCCGCGATGCGCTTGATCTCGACCTGGCGGATCGCTTCTTCGGCGAGCACCAGCAGGAAGATCTGATCGACGACCTGCTGCAACTGAACTGGCAGGAGCAGACCGACTTGCAGCTCAACAGCCTGCTCAAGGCCGAGCAGCATCGTGCCAGTGAAGAGCTGCCGCAGGCGCAATGGCTACCTCGGCGTCGGCTGATCGACGAACTGCTCGATGTCGCCGACCCAGCCGCTGCATGGCATGCACTGGAGGGCTTGAAGCATCACAGTGACCCACTCCTTGCCGCCGCGGGCGAACGCCTGCACGAGGGTTGCCCGCTGACCGCGCACCTGGTCTGGGAGCAGATACACCGGGCCCGGCACCTGTCACTGGCGCAGGTATTCCAGATGGAGTACAGCATGAGCCTCAATTGCTGCCGTCATCCAGAGTTCAGAGAAGGCGTACGCGCCCGCTTGCTCGACAAGGACAACCAGCCACACTGGCACTGGCCGGATGTGGCGCAAGTGCCGGCGGCGGTGGTCGAGGCGCATTTCGTGAAAGTCTGGGAGGGACGGCATCCCTTGGCAGACCTGGCCTGACGGGACTGGCCCCATCGCCGGCAAGCCGGCGATGAGGTCAGTCCCACCAACACGGTCCCTTCAACCCTTACCGCTGCCAGTTGCGCCCCCCTCCGCGCCCGTTGGAATGCCAGCGGTCATTCGGATAACGCTGGCTGCCATTGCGATAGTCGTGACGGTCGCGATCGCGCCCATAGTCATAACGCTGGCGATTGCCGTAGTCGTAACGCGGGTTGCCGTGCCACTGGTTCATGCCCGGCTGCGGGTAGGGTCTGTAATGCGGCACGGGCGCCGGCCGGTAGTAACGCGGTGCGGGCTGGTAGTAACGCGGTGACGTCGGGTAGTAGTAGCGCGGTTGTGGCGTTACATAGTATCGGTCGTAACGGTAGTACCCCGGTGACACGTAGCGATCGCTGGTGTAGTAGTCCGAGCGATAATAGCTGCCGCCTTCGTAGTAGGGTACGCACGCGCAAGTCATCAGCCCCAAGAGGGCTACCAACAGCATTCGATAGGACATGGCGGCCTCCTGGACCGCTGGGGTGCCCGAACAGCGTCGCTGGCGAGCGTCGATTGAAAAGCGTTCATCGACACTGAATAAGACCGTTGCGCCAAGGTGCAGTGCCATTTCTGCAACAATTAGAAACAGCTCGACTCATGTGATAACTGCAGCCCGGAAACGACCATGATTGACCAACAGCAATGCCCCGCCTGTGGCGCCCTCAACCAATGCGCCCTGGCCGACCCGCGCAGCGCCACGCAAGCGTGCTGGTGCTATGCCGTGACCATCGCCCCTGCCGTCCTGCAGGCTCTGCCTGTCGAACTGCGCGACAAGGCCTGCCTGTGCCCGCGCTGTGCCCAAGTGCTGGATCAACTTCAGCAAACACCCAGCGATCAAGGGTAAAAAACGCTAGACTGTGCGGCCATCGTCCAACTGCCTTGTCACCATGCGCCTCGACCGTTTCCTCGCCAACCTGCCCTGCTATAACCGCCAGCAAGTGCGCCTGCTGCTGGTGCAGCGCCGCGTGCGCGTGGACGCCAAGGTGGTCACCGACCCACAGGCCGAGGTGCGCGAATTCAGCAGTGTCGAAGTGGACGATCAGCTGCTCCAGGCAGGCCGCCCAGCGCGCTATCTGATGCTGCACAAACCGGCCGGCTGCGTGAGCGCCACCCACGACCCGCAGCACCGCACGGTGCTGGACCTCTTACCCGCCGAGGTCCGTGACGACCTGCACATCGCCGGGCGGCTGGACTACAACACCACCGGCCTGCTGATCCTGACCAATGATGGCCAGTGGTCACGGCGCCTGACCCAACCGACCACCAAGCTGCCCAAGCATTACCTGGTGGAAACCGAGGACGAAATCGGCGATCACTATGTCGCCAAATTTCGCGAGGGCTTCTACTTCGCCTTCGAAGACCTCACCACACTGCCCGCCCAACTCGACATTCTGGGCCCGCGCCAGGCGCGGTTGGCGATCGTTGAGGGGCGTTATCACCAGGTCAAGCGCATGTTCGGGCACTTCGACAACAAGGTGGTGGGGTTGCATCGAGAAAGCATGGGGGCGATCCAGCTGGATCCCCGGTTGGCGCCGGGGGCGTTCAGGGCATTGACGGGTGATGAGATCGCCACGGTCTAGGTTGTCGGGTCGGGCCTCATCGCCGGCTTGCCGGCGAAAGGGCCGGAACAGACAGCGCAGCGTCGTCATACGACCACCCAGCGGCAAAAGTCACATATTTGCGCCAACGGCACTTGCGAGAACCCCAACCCACTGCTTGAATCCTAACTCGTCAGTCTGCACGTGACTCATTAGTCACATTTGCAGTCGAAGACACCTTTTCGCCGGCTACCCAATGCCTAGATGCCTTGGGGCACGGCGAATTGCCCGCCTAAAACAATACCGTCGACACGTGTACGAAGGATCGACACAGGGCCCCCGGTTTTTCTTCAGGCAAATGCCTACCTGTCATATTGAACGTGCACCCTAGGTGACGCGAATACCCTTTTTGCGCCAGGAGTCGATGACATGAGGCCAGAAATCGCTGTACTTGATATCCAAGGTCAGTATCGGGTTTACACGGAGTTCTATCGCGCGGATGCGGCCGAGAAAACGATCATCCTGATCAATGGTTCGCTGGCCACCACGGCCTCGTTCGCCCAGACGGTGCGTAACCTGCACCCGCAATTCAACGTCGTGCTGTACGACCAGCCCTACGCTGGCAAGTCCAAGCCGCACAATCGCCAGGAACGCTTCATCAGCAAGGAGACCGAGGCGCATATCCTCCTTGAGCTGATCGAGCACTTCCAGGCCGACCACGTGATGTCGTTCTCCTGGGGCGGTGCGGGCACGCTGCTGGCGCTGGCGCACCAGCCGCGGCGGGTGAAGAAGGCGGTGGTCAGCTCGTTCTCGCCGGTGATCAACGAACCGATGCGCGACTACCTCGACCGTGGCAGCCGGTATCTGGCGGCCTGCGATCGCTACCAGGTCGGCAACCTGGTCAACGACACCATCGGCAAGCACCTGCCATCGCTGTTCAAACGCTTCAACTACCGCCACGTGAGCAGCCTGGACAGCCATGAGTATGCGCAGATGCACTTCCACATCAACGAAGTGCTGCAACATGACCTGGAACGGGCGCTCAAAGGCGCGCGCAACATCGACATCCCGGTGCTGTTCATCAACGGCGACCGTGACGAGTACACCACCGCTGAAGACGCCCGGCAGTTCGGTCACCATGTCGACAAGAGTCATTTCACGGTGATACGCGATGCTGGCCACTTCCTCGACATGGAGAACAAGTCGGCCTGCGAAGACACTCGCAGCGCACTGCTCGACTTCCTCAAACCCACCGTGCGCGAGCCGCGACCGCGTAACCCGTACACGGCCCAAGGGCAACATGCATGGGCTATCTGAGTGAATCGGCGTCCTGCAGCCACCACCCGCAGGCCAGGGACGCCGACAGCCTTTTTATAACTGGGGCTTCTAATTCGATGAGGGTTCTGGTAAAAAGTCGAGCGCAGACGCGGGTATAGTTTAATGGTAGAACAGTAGCTTCCCAAGCTTCCGACGAGGGTTCGATTCCCTCTACCCGCTCCACACCGCATTCCCCGCATGGCGTTCCAGCAACGTCATCGCTGTCAAAAGGAGCCTTGGCTCCTTTTTTCGTTTTCATGACTTGGCTCACTTGCCAGCAGCTCGACTTGCAGCGCATATGCTCAATGCATTTCGCGAGACATATCGAAAGGACTGAGCATGTTTCTGTCACGCTGGCTCCCTGGCCTTGCCAACCTGCTTCATTACCGCCGCGAGTGGTTCCACGCCGACCTGCAAGCCGGCTTGTCGGTTGCGGCCATCCAGATCCCCATCGCCATCGCCTACGCACAGATCGTCGGCCTTGCGCCCCAGTACGGGCTGTATGCCTGTGTGCTGCCCATGATCGTCTATGCCCTGGTCGGTAGCTCGCGGCAACTGATGGTCGGCCCGGACGCCGCCACCTGCGCGATGATCGCCGGTGCCGTGGCACCGCTGGCCATGGGCGACCCGCAGCGCACCGCCGAATTGGCGGTGATCGTCACCGTGCTGGTGGGCGTGATGCTGATTGGCGCCGGGCTGGCGCGTGCCGGGTTCATTGCCAGCTTCTTCTCGCGGCCGATCCTGATCGGCTACCTCAACGGTATCGGCCTGAGCCTGATCGCCGGGCAGTTGTCCAAGGTGGTGGGGTTCAAGATCGAAGGTGACGGCTTCATTCTCAGCCTGCTCAACTTCGTGCAGCGACTGGGCGAAATCCACTGGCTCACCCTGGCCATCGGCGGGGCCGGGCTAGCCCTGCTGATCTGGCTACCACGGCGCTTCCCACGCCTGCCCGCCGCCTTGGTCACCGTCGCCGTGTTCACCGCACTGGTAGGCCTGCTCGGCCTGGACCGGCTTGGCGTTGCCATCCTCGGCCCCGTACCGGCTGGCATCCCGCATCTGGCCTGGCCACAGAGCAACCTCGCAGAAACCAAGAGCCTGCTGCGCGATGCCCTGGGTATCGCCACCGTCAGCTTCTGCAGCGCCATGCTCACGGCGCGCAGCTTCGCCGCGCGCCACGGTTACGCGATCAATGCCAACCATGAGTTCGTCGCCTTGGGCGTGAGCAACCTGGCGGCCGGCATTTCCCAGGGGTTTGCCATCAGTGGGGCCGACTCGCGTACCGCGGTCAATGACATGGTCGGTGGCAAGAGCCAACTGGTGGGCATCATCGCCGCGCTGGTGATCGCGATGATCTTGCTGTTCTTCACCGCGCCCATGGCGTGGATCCCGCAGGCGGCGCTAGGCGCGGTGCTGCTGATGGCCGGCTGGGGGCTGATCGATATCAAATCGCTGGGGCGCATCCGGCGCCTGAGCCGCTTCGAGTTCTGGCTATGCCTGCTGACCACGGTCGGCGTGCTCGGGCTGGGCGTGCTGCCGGGCATCATGGTGGCCGTGACCCTGGCGATCCTGCGCTTGCTGTACAGCATCTACCAGCCCACCGACGCGGTGCTGGGCTGGTTGCCGGGCATCGAAGGCCAGGTGGACATCCGCAAGCACAAGGAAGCCCGTACCGTCCCGGGCCTGGTGGTGTACCGCTTCGACGACGCGATCCTGTTCTTCAACGCCGACTACTTCAAGATGCGCCTGCTCGAAGCCGTGCAGAGCCAGGCAAACCCCCAGGCCGTGCTGTTCGATGCCGAGGCGGTGAGCAGCATCGACGTCAGCGGCATTGCGGCCTTGCGCGAGGTACGCGACACCCTGGCGGCGCAAGGGATCTACTTCGCCATCGCCCGAGCCCGCGGCAGCTTCCTGCGCATGCTGGTGCGCTCCGGGATGGCGCGGGAAATGGAGGAGAAATTGCTGTTCGGTTCGGTGCGGGCGGGGATTCGGGCGTATCGGATGTGGCGTAACAGGAATCGCAAAGGGCCGGTAGCGGAGTAAAGAAGAGGACCTGTGCGCGGGCTCGTCGAAGTTGGCGGTTGGCCGAACAGCAGCCCGCGCATCTTGCACGACATGCTAAAGTCGCCCCCGTTTCCCGCCCCACCGAATGGACCCAGCATGCCTGCACTCGACGCCCACCTCGCCACCTGGCCGGAACTCGCCCAGCGCCATCCCTGCGACGCCCTGCTGCTGGGCAACGGCGCCAGCCGTGCGCTGTGGAAGCCTTTCGGCTACTTCTCGCTGTTCGAAGAGGCCCAGCGCGCCGGTCGCAAGAAAGGCCTGGCGATCAGCGACCAGGCCTTGTTCAAGTCCCTGGGCACGGAGCTGTTCGAGCCTGTACTGAGCACCCTCAACCATACCGTGCGCGCCAACGCGGCCCTGGCGATCAACTCCACCGCGCCGCTGAACCGCTACTACTCGATCAAGGAAGGCCTGATTCACGCCATACGCACCGTGCACCTGCCCTGGTCGCTGATGCCAGCGGCTACCCTGGCGTCGATCAACCAGGCCCTGCGCAGCTACCGCAGCGTCTACACCAGCAACTACGACCTGATCCTGCCGTGGGCCATGCAGCATGACCCGCAAGGCTTCGCCGACCTGTTCGACGAACAGGGCTTCTTCGACGTGCGTCGCACCCGCAGCGAGGGCACCCGCGTCCTGCACCTGCATGGCGGCCTGCACCTGCTCAAGCTGCCCGACGGCACCACCCGCCTGCGCAGCGCCGACAGCGCCGAGCTGCTCGACGGCTTTGCGGTGAACATTCCGGGTGAGGTGCCGCTGTTCGTCAACGAGGACCGCAGCGAAGAGAAACTGCGGGCGATTCGCAACTCGGATTACCTGGGCTGGTGCCTGGGGCAGTTGGCGCAGGAGCGCGAGGGGTTATGCCTGTTCGGGCAGCATCTGGATGCGAGTGATCAGCACCTGTTTGAGGCCGTTCGGCAGGCACAGCCGGCGCATCTGACGATTGCCATACGGCCGCTGGGTGAAGCGTCGGTGATCAATCAGAAACGGCATTTCGTTGAACGGTTTGCGGGGCTGACGGCGACCGAGCTGCATTTCTTTGATGCGAGTACTCATCCGCTGGGCATGCTGGCGGTGGCCATTGATGTTGCGAGCGGGCGTGGTTGAAGGCTTGCCTTGAGGCTTACTGCGCTCTTGAGATCGAGCGCCGCCCGCGCGGCGCTCGGTTTCCGCCCCACCGCTGGACTCAAGCGGAAATCAACCCATCCCCCCGCAACAACGTCTCCAGGCAATGCTCCTGCACGCCATAAAACGCCTTGAGCTGCGCAATCTTCTCCAGCAACGCCCCCGCCGCCACGGGCTGCTTGCGCTTCACCGCAAGAATCATCTTGTTCTTGTTGGTGTGCTCCAGCGAGATGAACTCGAACACCTTGGTCTCGTAGCCACAGGCTTCCAGATACAGGGCGCGCAAGCTGTCCGTCAGCATCTCCGCCTGCTGCCCCAGGTGCAGGCCATATTGCAGCATCGGCTGCAACAACCCCGGGCTGTGCAGTTGCGGGCGAATCTGCTTGTGGCAGCACGGCGAGCACATGATGATCGCGGCGTTGCAACGGATGCCGGTGTGGATGGCATAGTCGGTGGCGATGTCGCAGGCGTGCAGGGCGATCATCACCTCGATGGCCTCGGGGACCACGCTGCGCACGTCACCGCACTGGAATTCCAGGCCCGTATGCTCCAGGCGCGCGGCTGCAGCGTTGCACAGGTCGACCATGTCCTGACGCAGCTCGACACCGGTCACCTGAGCTTCACGGCCCAGCGTATTGCGCAGGTAGTCGTGCATGGCGAAGGTCAGGTAGCCCTTGCCCGAGCCGAAGTCGGCCACCCGCAATGTCTGCTGCGCCGGCACCGGGGCATTGGCCAGTGCGTGGTCGAAGAATTCGATGAACTTGTTGATCTGCTTCCACTTGCGCGACATCGACGGAATCAGCGAGCCTTGCGCATCGGTCACGCCAAGGTCGCGCAGGAACGGGCGCGACAACTCCAGGTAGCGTTTCTTCTCACGGTCATGGCCGGTAGTGGTGGCAGCCTCACGGGGCGGCTGCGCACCATGGCGCTGCAGCATCGGCTTACCCTTCTTGCTGAAGGTCAGCTGCACTTCGCCATCGGCGTCGAACAAGTGAGCGTTGCGAAAGCTCTCCGGCAGCAGTTCGGCAACCAGCGCCTGGGCCTGGTCCAATGGCAGGTTGCGGGTGATGTCACGGGTCTGGTGGCGGTAGACCAGCGACAGGTTGGCCTGCCCTTTCACTTGCACGGGCTTGCCGATGATGCGCTGCAAGGTCTGGTCGACGCCGACATGGCGTGCCAGTACCAGCTTGACCAGCGTATTGCCGTGCAGGGCGGCACTGAGCAGGTCAAGGAACTGGGCGCGCGCATCCTGCGCAGAAGAAGCGGAAGTACTGGCGGACATGGAAAACAGGTGCCTCGGATAACAGGGGCGCGTTGCGCAATGCCGCGCATTCTACACCCCTGCCAGCTGCAGGTTCAGTCGAGAATCACCAGGCGGTTGGGCAGTTCATTACGTCCATGGGTGCGCGGTACCTGCTCGCACAGCAGCTCCCCGCACGCCTCGATGCACTCGACGAAGCCCTGCAAGGTCCGTCCTTGACGCACCTGCTCGGCAAAACGCGCAACGATCATGGCCCGGGCCTGGGCATCGAAATGGTGGTCGATACCCTGGTCGACAAGGATCTCCACATGCCGCTCTGCCTCGGCGACGAAGATCAACACCCCCGTACCGCCGGCCGTACTGCGCAAATTCTGTTCGCGAAACTGCTGCCGCGCCAGGCTCGAAGCGCGCCAACGGCGCAACGCGGCGGGGATCAGCACGGCGGCAAGGCGCGGGTTGCGCAACAACAGGCACAAGCCGATGAACAGCACCAGGTTGGCCACCAGCAGCCCACGCACACCGGGCCAACCGAGCAACCACTGCAACAGGCCCGGCACGGCCAGCGCCAGCACGGCCGCCCAGAACAATGGCAGGTAAGCGTAATCATCGGCTCGCCGCGCCAGCACGGTCACCAGCTGGGCATCGGTGCGCCGCTCCACGCGGGCTATGGCCTCGGCGACCTGGCGCTGCTCGTACTCGTTGAGAGGGGTCATGCCTTGGGTCTCTTGAGCGTTTTCTTATAGTTGTTGTCCCGGCATTCGGGGGTGCCTCCGTGAGCGGCATATTCAGGCATAATCCGCCGCTGAGAAGCATTACCCGCGAATCGTACAACAATAGCCGCCTGAAAACTTCGGCCGCGCGCGTATCTCCGTGGATACGGCATAGGCCTCGACAACGGAATTCATGATGAAACTGTCTTTGCTGGGCCTGGCCATGGGCCTTGCCAGTCAGGCGGCCCTCGCCGCCCCCTCCGCCCCGCCCCTGCAGGACAAGCAGGCGTTCATCGAACACCTGATCAGCCAGATGACCGAAGCCGAGAAAATCGGCCAGCTGCGCCTGATCAGCATCGGCCCGGAGATGCCGCACGCCAAGATCCGCGAAGAAATCGCCGCCGGGCGTATCGGCGGTACCTTCAACTCGCGTACCGCCCCCGAGAACCGGCCGATGCAGGACGCTGCCATGCGCAGCCGCCTGAAGATTCCGATGTTCTTCGCCTACGACACCATCCACGGCGAACGTACCATCTTCCCGATCGGCCTGGGCCTGGCCTCCAGCTGGGACATGGACGCCATCGCCAAGGTCGGCCGCACCTCGGCCATCGAGGCCTCCGCCGACGCCCTGGACATGACCTTCGCGCCGATGGTCGACATCGCCCGCGACCCGCGCTGGGGCCGCACCAGCGAGGGCTTCGGCGAAGACACCTACCTGACCTCGAAAATCGGCCAGGTGATGGTCCGCTCCTTCCAGGGCAGCAGCCCGGCCAACCCCGACAGCATCATGGCCATCGTCAAGCACTTCGCCCTGTATGGCGCAGTCGAGGGCGGGCGCGACTACAACACGGTCGATATGAGCCTGCCGAAGATGTACAACGATTACCTGCCGCCCTACCGCGCCGCGCTCGACGCCGGTGCCGGCGGGGTGATGGTAGCGCTCAACTCGATCAACGGCGTGCCAGCCACCTCCAACACCTGGCTGATGAACGACCTGCTGCGCAAGGAGTGGGGCTTCAAGGGCGTGACCATCAGCGACCACGGCGCGATCCAGGAACTGATTCGCCATGGCGTCGCCCGCGACGGCCGCGAAGCCGCCAAGCTGGCGATCAAGGCCGGTATCGACATGAGCATGAACGACACCCTGTATGGCCAGGAGCTGCCAGGGCTGCTGAAGTCCGGCGAAGTGACCCAGGGCGAGCTTGACCAGGCCGTGCGCGAGGTCCTCGGCGCCAAGTACGACATGGGCCTGTTCAAGGACCCCTACGTGCGTATCGGCAAGGCCGAGACCGACCTCAAGGACTATTACAGCGACGACCGCCTGCACCGCGACGCCGCCCGTGACGTGGCACGCCGCAGCCTGGTGCTGCTGGAAAACCGCCAGCAGACCCTGCCGCTGAAAAAGGCCGGCACCATCGCCCTGGTCGGCCCGCTGGCCGATGCGCCGATCGACATGATGGGCAGCTGGGCCGCCGACGGCAAACCGATGCACTCGGTGACCGTCCGCGAAGGTCTGCGCCGCGCCGTCGAGGGCAAGGCCAAGCTGGTCTACGCCAAAGGCGCCAATGTCACCGGCGACAAGGCGATCTTCGACTACCTGAACTTCCTCAACTTCGACGCTCCGGAAATCGTCGATGACCTGCGCCCTGCCGCTGTGCTGATCGACGAGGCGGTCAAGGCCGCCAAGCAATCCGATGTGGTGGTGGCCGTGGTCGGTGAGTCCCGAGGCATGTCCCACGAATCGTCGAGCCGCACCACGCTGGAGATTCCCGCCAGCCAGCGCGAACTGATCAAGGCCCTGAAAGCCACTGGCAAACCGCTGGTGCTGGTGCTGATGAACGGCCGTCCGCTGTCGATCGGCTGGGAACGTGAACAGGCCGACGCCATCCTCGAAACCTGGTTCGCCGGCACCGAAGGCGGCAACGCCATTGCCGACGTGCTGTTCGGCGACTACAACCCGTCGGGTAAGCTGGCCATCACCTTCCCGCGCTCGGTCGGGCAGATCCCGATGCACTACAACCACACGCGTATCGGCCGCCCCTTCACGCCGGGCAAGCCGGGCAACTACACCTCGCAGTATTTCGAAGAACCCAACGGCCCGCTGTATCCGTTCGGTTACGGCCTGAGCTACAGCAGCTTCGAGCTGTCGGGGCTGAACCTGTCGAACAAGGCGCTCAAGCGCGGTGACAGCCTGGAAGCCAAGGTGACGGTGAAAAACACCGGCAAGGTTGACGGCGAGACCGTGGTGCAGCTGTACCTGCAGGATGTCTCGGCGTCCATGAGCCGCCCGGTCAAGGAACTCAAGAACTTCCAGAAACTGATGCTCAAGGCTGGTGAGTCGCGAACCTTGACCTTCCGCATCAGCGAAGACGACCTGAAGTTCTACAATGGCCAACTGCAGCGCGTGGCCGAGCCTGGCGAGTTCAATGTCCAGGTTGGGTTGGATTCCGAGGCCGTGCAGCAACAGAGTTTCGAACTGCTGTAAGCAGGGCCGGCCCTATCGCCGGCAAGCCGGCTCCCACAGGTACCCCACTGTTCTCAAGTTCAGTGCTGTACCTGTGGGGGCCGGTTTGCCGGCGATAGGCCCGCGACTGACACCCCATCATCCGGACCCGCCCCATGCCCTTAACCTTTCGCGCCCTGCGTCTGGGGCTGATTACCCTGTTGATCCTGGCCGGCACCGCGCTCAGCGCCGGCTGGGCCATGCACCAGGCCAAGCGCCAGGCCATGGAAGAAGACGCCCGCCGTGCCAGCCAGCAGCTGGGGTTGTATGCCAATACGTTGCACACGCTGATCGAACGCTACCGCGCCTTGCCCGCCGTGATGGCGCTGGACCCGGAATTGATCGAAGCCCTGCGTGGCCCCGTCAGCGACACGGTGCAGGACGCGCTCAACCGCAAGCTCGAACGGATCAATGGCGCCGCCAATTCCTCCACCCTCGAATTGCTCGACCGCACCGGGCTTGCGGTGGCAGCCAGCAACTGGCGCCTGCCGACCACTTACGTGGGCTCGAACTACGCTTTTCGCCCCTATTTCAAACAGACCCGCAGCCAGGGCAGCGGCCGTTTCTACGCGGTCGGCGTGACCAGTGGCGTACCGGGCTACTTTCTCTCCAGCGCGATCACCGACGAGCATGGGCGCTTCCTTGGCGCCATGGTGGTGAAGCTTGAGTTCCCCGAACTGGAACGCGAATGGCGCCAGGGCAGCGATATCCTGCTGGTCAGCGACGCACGTGGCATCACCTTCATCGCCAACCAGGACGGTTGGCGCTACCGCGAGCTGCAACCGCTGACGGGCGCCGACCGTGCCGAACTGGCCGAAACCCGCCAGTACGACAAGCAACCGCTGGTACCGCTGCAACATCAGGTACTGACCCGCTTCGCCAGCAACAGCCAGCTGAGCCGCGTGCAAGGCCCCGACGGGCCGGCCGAATACCTGTGGGAAAGCCTGGCGCTGGAAGGCGAAGACTGGACCCTGCACCTGCTGCGCAAGCCGCAGGTGGCTGCCGACGGCCGCAACGCCGCGTTGGGCGCCGCCGCCGTCTGGCTGAGCCTGGTGTTCGCCGCCCTGTTCGTCAGCCAGCGCTGGCGCCTGGCCCGGCTGCGCCAGCGCAGTCGCGACGAGCTCAAGCGCCAGGTCGAGGAACGCACCCGCGAGCTGCGCACCGCCCAGGAAGGTCTGGTGCAGTCGGCCAAGCTGGCCGCGCTCGGTCAGATGTCGGCCGCCATGGCCCACGAGATCAACCAGCCGCTGACCACCCAGCGCATGCAACTGGAGACCCTGCGCCTGCTGCTCGACCATGGCCGCTACGAGGAAGCGCGCAAGGCCCTGGAGCCGCTGGAGCAGATGCTCACGCGCATGGCCGCACTGACCAGCCATCTGAAGACCTTCGCCCGCAACAGCCCAGGCGGTTTGCGCGAGCGCCTGGACCTGGCGAACGTGGTCGACCAGGCCCTGCAACTGCTCGACACGCGCATCCGTGCCGAGGCGGTCGAAGTGGCCCTGTACCTGGCGCGCCCGGCCTGGGTGCGTGGCGACGCGATCCGCCTGGAGCAAGTGCTGATCAACCTGCTGCGCAATGCCCTCGACGCCATGGCCGACAAACGCTACAAGCGCCTGGAGATCCGCATCGAACCCGAGCAGGGGCAGTGGCGCCTGAGCGTGCTCGATTCCGGCGGTGGCATTGCCGAAGCCGACCTGACCAAGGTCTTCGACCCGTTCTTCACCACCAAGCCAGTGGGCGAAGGGCTCGGCCTGGGCCTGGCCATCTCCTATGGCATCATCGTCGAGGCCGGCGGCCAGTTGCAGGCCGAAAACGTGCCGGGCGGCGCCCGCCTGAGCCTTACCCTGCCCCGCGACCTGGAGCCTGTATGTTGAACTCAGTGATCGTCGTCGATGATGAAGCGAGCATCCGCAGCGCCGTCGAACAGTGGCTGAGCCTTTCCGGTTTCAGCGTGCAATTGTACGCCCGCGCCGAGGACTGCCTGGCGCACCTGCCGCGGCACTTTCCGGGGGTGGTCATCAGCGATGTGCGCATGCCGGGGATGGGCGGCATGCAGTTGCTCGAACGCCTGCAGGCCGATGACCCCGACCTGCCGGTGATCCTGCTGACTGGCCACGGCGATGTGCCGATGGCGGTGGAAGCCATGCGCAACGGTGCCTACGACTTCCTTGAAAAACCCTTCACCCCCCAGCATCTGCTGGGCAGCCTGCGCCGTGCGCTGGAGAAACGCCAGCTGGTGCTCGAGAACCGCCGCCTGCACGAGCAGGCCGACCTCAAGTCACGCCTGGAAACCACCCTGCTGGGCATGTCCCAGGGCCTGCAGCAGTTACGGCGACAGGTGCTGGACCTGGCCAACCTGCCGGTCAACGTGCTGATTCGTGGCGAAACCGGCAGCGGCAAGGAGCGCGTGGCGCGCTGCCTGCACGATTTTGGCCCGCGTGCCGAAAAACCCTTCGTCGCGCTCAACTGCGCCGCGATCCCCGAAGCGCTGTTCGAGGCCGAACTGTTCGGCCATGAAAGCGGCGCCTTCACCGGCGCGCAAGGCAAGCGTATCGGCAAGCTGGAATATGCCAATGGCGGCACGGTGTTTCTCGACGAGATCGAAAGCATGCCGCTGGCCCAACAGGCCAAGCTGTTGCGCGTGATCCAGGAACAGAAACTGGAGCGGCTGGGCGCCAACCAGAGCATCAGCGTCGACCTGCGGATCATCGCCGCGACCAAACCCGACCTGCTCGACGAAGCGCGTGCCGGGCGTTTTCGCGAAGACCTGGCGTATCGGCTGAACGTGGCGGAACTGCGCCTGGCGCCTTTGCGCGAACGGCGCGAGGACATTCCGTTGCTGTTCGAGCATTTCGCCCAGGCTGCGGCTGAAAAGCTCGGACGCACTGCGCCGCCGCTGGCAGGGGCGCAATTGAGCCAGCTGCTGTCGCACGACTGGCCTGGCAACGTGCGCGAGCTGGCCAATGCGGCGGAGCGGCATGCACTGGGCCTGGGGTCGCCGAGCCTGGAAGGGGCGCCTGCCGGCCAATCGTTGACCGAGCAGATGGAAGCGTTCGAGGCGCAATGCCTGCGGGCGGCGTTGCGCATGCACAAGGGTGAGATCAAAGGGGTGATGGAAGCCTTGCAGCTGCCGCGGCGGACGTTGAACGAGAAAATGCAGCGCCATGGGTTGGTGCGAGAGGATTTCGTCGCGCGCGAATAGGCGGAAATCCGCTTATTGGCTGTATGGGATGAGCGAGAAACCGCTTATTCAGGGGATTTTTGTGGTGGTAAGGGGCTGCTTTGCAGCCCATCGCGGGCAAGCCCGCGCCTGCAGGGACCGCGTCGTGGCGGGGTTGTGGGCGTGGGCGTGCCTCCAAATGGATCGCCCTGCACTCATTTGGCACAGCTCGTGCAAAACCCTTCTCAAGCTGCGCCCAGGCGCGCTCCACAAAAACAACGAGAAGGTATCCCTGATGGATAACGCCACCTCCCTGCCAGCCGGGGCGGCCACCGCGCCCGCCGCAGAAAAAACCACCGCCAGCCGTCTTAAGTCGATCTTCAGTGGCTCGATCGGCAACATGGTCGAATGGTACGACTGGTACGTCTACGCCGCATTCTCGCTGTACTTCGCCAAGGCCTTCTTCCCGGCCGGCGACTCCACCGCACAACTGCTCAACACCGCCGCGATCTTCGCCGTGGGCTTCCTCATGCGCCCGATCGGTGGCTGGCTGATGGGCCTGTACGCCGACCGCAAGGGCCGCAAGGCGGCGCTAATGGCCTCGGTACTGCTGATGTGCGCAGGCTCGCTGGTGATCGCCCTGACCCCAGGCTATGAAACCATCGGCGTCGCCGCGCCGGTGCTGCTGGTCATCGCCCGCCTCATGCAAGGCCTGTCGGTGGGTGGCGAATACGGCACCTCGGCCACCTACCTCAGCGAAATGGCCAGCAAGGACCGCCGTGGTTTCTTCTCCAGCTTCCAGTACGTGACCCTGATCTCTGGCCAGCTCATCGCCCTGGCGGTGCTGATCGTGCTGCAGCAGACGCTGACCACCGAGCAGCTGTATGCCTGGGGCTGGCGCGTACCCTTCGTGATCGGCGCGCTGTGCGCGGTGGTTGCCCTGTACCTGCGCCGCGGCATGGAAGAAACCGCTTCCTTCACCAAGAAGGAAAAGGCCAAGGAAAGCCTGATGCGCACCCTGATGCGTCACCCCAAGGAGCTGATGACCGTGGTCGGCCTGACCATGGGCGGCACCCTGGCCTTCTATACCTACACCACCTACATGCAGAAGTACCTGGTGAACACCGTCGGCATGAGCATCAGCGACTCGACCACCATTTCGGCGGCCACGCTGTTCCTGTTCATGTGCCTGCAGCCGATCATCGGCAGCCTGTCGGACAAGATCGGCCGTCGCCCGATCCTGATCGCCTTCGGTGTGCTCGGCACCCTGTTCACCGTGCCGATCCTCAGCACCTTGCACACCATCCAGACCTGGTGGGGCGCGTTCTTCCTGATCATGGCGGCGCTGATCATCGTCAGCGGCTATACCTCGATCAACGCCGTGGTCAAGGCCGAGCTGTTCCCCACCGAGATCCGCGCCCTGGGCGTCGGCCTGCCGTATGCGCTGACCGTGTCGATCTTCGGCGGCACCGCCGAGTACGTGGCCCTGTGGTTCAAGAGCGCGGGCATGGAGAGCGGTTTCTACTGGTACGTCACCGCATGCATCGCTTGCTCGCTGCTGGTGTACGCGACCATGAAAGACACCAAGCAGCATTCGCGGATTACTACTGACTGACAGTAATCCAACAGCTTGATGAGAGGGGTGCCCAGAGTCTTGGGCACCCCTTTTTTATGCTGTTCATCGTCAGGTGAGCCGAATAAGCGTTCTATTCGGCTCACGAAATGAGCCGAATCCATTAGCAGTAGTGCCCCGCAACGCGCCGTCAATCAGACCGCCTTCCTCTTAACCCCCGATTAATTCCGGCCCCGCATGCTGCAAGGGCTGGCGAATCCTATCGCTCGCGGGTTTCAGCACCTGACGCCAACAAGCCATGCCGAGTGCGGGATGACGGTAAGCGCACCCATACACATCTATTAATTCGATTACTTTGTGCCATTTTTTGCGCTTTTTAATCAAATTCATTGGCGTAACATTAAACCCATAGAAGCAAACAACCTCTCGAACCCAACGGAGCAACGACCATGAAAAACAAACTGATCCTCAGCCTGGCCTTCTCGGTTTTCGCAACTGGCGCGTTCGCCGAAGATGGCTTCGACCGCACCAATGCCCACACCTTCGCAGCCGCCCAGAGCCAAGCTGCCACCTACGCGGAAGATGGTTTCGACCGTACCGGTGCACAACGTTTCGCTGAAGACGGTTTCGACCGTACCGGTGCACAACGTTTCGCTGAAGACGGTTTCGACCGTACCGGTGGCCAACGTTTCGCAGAAGATGGCTTCGACCGTACCGGCGGCCAACGCTTCGCAGAAGACGGCTTCGACCGTACCGGCGGCCAACGCTTCGCCGAAGACGGCTTCGACCGCACCGGTGGCCAACGTTTCGCCGAAGATGGTTTCGATCGCACCAACGCTCACCGCATCAGTTGATCCCTGATGCGTGCAACCAGCCCGGCCTCGGCCGGGCTCGATCATTTCCAGGCGGGCTCAGGCTTGGCACACTAGGCGCCTTGTCCACCAGGAGGTAGGGCCAGCAAGCCCGACAGATGTATTACTACGAACCCACCAAAGGCCACGGCCTGCCCCACGACCCGTTCAATGCCATCGTCGGCCCACGCCCGATCGGCTGGATCTCCTCGCAGGACCGCGAAGGCCGCCTGAACCTTGCGCCCTACAGCTTCTTCAACGCCTTCAACTACATCCCGCCGATCATCGGTTTCTGCAGTGTCGGGCGCAAAGACAGCCTGAACAATATCGAGCAGACCGGCGAGTTCGTCTGGAACCTGGCCACCCGCCCCTTGGCCGAGGCCATGAACCAGAGCTGCGCAGCCGTGCCGGCGCAAGTGAACGAGTTCGAGCTGAGCGGGTTGACGGCCACCCCATCGCGCCTGGTGAAGGTGCCACGGGTGGGCGAAACGCCGGTGGCGTTCGAGTGCAAGGTTAGCCAGATCGTCCAGCTCAAGCGGGCCGACCAGGCGCCGGTGCCGAGCTGGCTGATCCTCGGCGAGGTGGTAGCGGTGCACATCGCCGAACACCTGCTCAAGGACGGCATCTACGATACCGTCGCCGCCGAGCCGATCCTGCGAGGTGGTGGCCCGGCGGACTACTTCGAACTGGGCAATCTGTTCAAGATGAGAAGGCCCCAGGTCTGATCACCAGACCAGTTCGCCTTCCTCGCCAACGCCATTGAGGCGTTCGAGCTCGGCGCAGGCGGCCTCATCGGCCGCCACGGCGCTCTTGAACACCTGGCCATCGAGCACCTTGTGAAAGCGCGGCGCACCGCCCATGTTCAGGGCCTTGACTGCGATGGCGGCGTTGTAGCCACCGCCTTCCACCGGGACTATCGCCGAAACCGCTTCGAAGTGCGGGAATTCTTTACGTGCCATGTCGCTATCCGCGTCGTTGATCGAGGGGCGGCATTCTACCCCGTGCGGCTCGGCATTCAATCGAAGGTGTGCAGGTCCAGGCTACTGACGACCTGGGCCTGGACCAGTTCGCCGAACACGTCCAAGGTCGGCGAAGCAAAATAGCCGCTCATCGCCTGCTGATCGCACCAGCTGCCACTGAGCAGCCACAGGTCGGCATCGGCCTGCGAGCGCTGCACGCTGAAACTCAGGCAGCCAGGCGTGCGCAACGAGGGCTCCAGCAGGTCGCGCAGGCGCGCACCGAGCTCGGCCGAACGACCACTGCTGGCGCGGATGAAAGCCAAATGGGTGACCGGTTGTCGTAGGGTCATTGCACGATCTCCTTGAAGCACACGGGCGGATAACCAGGTTGCCAAGGTTAGGGGCTTGCCCGCGCGGCGCGTTAGGCTATTACTGCACGTCGATTGCCTGATTCTGCCGCGCGGCAGGATCAGGCAATCGACGTGCAGCATTCGACTAGCGCCCGCCATTGCCCAAACCTATGCTGCGACGGTCTGCAGAGGAGCGCCATCATGACCACAGCCCCGTCCATCGATCCGACCCTGGAAGTGCAACGCCAGGAACTCGCCGAACTGATCGTCCGGCATGCTGGCGAGCCCCACGGCCCGGCTTCGGCCATCGACGCGCTGTACCTGGTGCGCTACACGGAAAATGTCCGCGCCGTGCCGACCTTGGCCCAACCGGCCCTGTGCATCCTGGCCCAGGGCAGCAAGAGCCTGTTTCTCGGCGATGAGCAATACGCCTACGACCCGTTGCATTACATGGTGGTGTCGGTGACCTTGCCGTTGAGCGGCGTGAAGCTCGATGCCAGCCCCCAGAACCCCAGCCTGGGGCTGCGCCTGGACCTTGACCCGGCCGAGATCAGTCAGTTGATTGCCGAAAGCGGGCCGATGCTGGTGCCCAACCTGCCCTCCGGTCGCGGCCTGTATGTGGAACGGACCGATCCACAGCTGCTGGACGCCCTGTTGCGCCTGGTTCGCCTGCTCGACACACCGCGTGACATCGGCATGCTGGCGCCGCTGATTCGCCGGGAAATTCTCTACCGCCTGCTGCGCGGCCCCCAAGGGTACCGCTTGTATGAGATTGCCCTGGCCAACAGCCAGACCCACCGGGTATGCCAGGCGATCACCTGGCTCAACCAGAACTTCCAGCAACCGCTGCGCATCGAGGACCTGGCTCGGGAGGTGAACCTCAGCACCTCGACCTTGCACCATCGGTTCAAGGCGGTGACGTCGATGAGCCCGTTGCAGTACCAGAAGCAGCTGCGCCTGCAGGAAGCGCGGCGGCTGATGCTCAATGACGGGCTGGAAGCGGCGGTGGCGGGCTACCGGGTGGGGTATGAAAGCCCTTCGCAGTTTAGCCGCGAGTACAGCCGACTGTATGGCGCGCCGCCGATCCGCGATGTCGCTCGATTGCGGGCCAGTGCTGGCTGACTGGCCTGCACCGCCCCCTGTGGGAGCCGGCTTGCCGGCGAGAGGCCCGAACAGCCAACTCAAGGCGACAATGTTGTTCCTTGGACTATCAGACTGCGGGCTTTTGTCTGCTCCGGCCCTATCGCCGGCAAGCCGGCTCCCACAGGGATCGTGGACTGATCGTCAGCCTGCGACCACCGCCTGCCACTGGTTCTGGTCAACCTCGATCAGGGTCGGCCCCTTGCGTTCCACCGCCCGCCCCAGCGCCGCCTGCAATTGCTGCACATCGCCAACATGCTCGGCCTCAGCCCCCAGCGCCTTGGCCACACCAATGAAGTCCGGGGTATGGATATCCACCCCAACCGGCTCGATGGCACGGTTGACCATGTACTTCTTGATCTCCTCATACCCCTGGTTATTCCACAGCAGCACGATCAGCGGCACTTGTGCCTCCACCGCACTGGCCAGCTCCGGCAGCGTGAATTGCAAGCCGCCATCGCCGATCAGGCACACCGCTGGCGCACGCTCGGCGATGCGCTCGGCGCTGCCCAGCCAGGCGCCCATCGCTGCAGGCAGCGCATACCCCAAGGTGCCGTAGCCCGTCGAGGCGTTGAACCAGCGGCGCGGCTGGTCCATGTCCAGGGTCAGGTTGCCGGTGTAGACCGGCTGGGTCGAGTCCCCTACCAAGACGGCATTCGGCAAACGCTCCAGGATGCTGGTCAGCAGGCGGGTCTGGCTCAGGGTCGGCTGATCCCAGCTCGCCGCCAGCGACTGACGCAGACGCTGCGCACGCACCGCGCCCCAATTGCCGTCGCGCACCGGCGCTGGCAGATCCTGCAACGCGTCGAACAAGGCCTGCGCAGCCAGTTCGGCATCGGCCACCAGGGCCAGCTCCGGCAGGTAGTTGCGCACGGTCTGGTCCGGATCGATATCCACCCGCAGCAGGCTGCCAGGAATCTCGAAGCCACCCTTGAAGGTCACGTCATAGTCGGTTTCGGCAAGCTCGGTGCCGATCGCCAGGACTACGTCGGCTTCGGCCACCAGTGCCCGGGTGGCGACCAGCGATTGGGTCGAGCCGATTTGCAGCGGGTGACCGGCCGGCAGCAAGCCTTTGGCATTGATCGTCAATGCCACCGGGGCCTGCAAATGCTCGGCCAGGCGCGCCAAGGGCGAACCCGCGTTCAATGCGCCACCACCGGCCAGGATCAGCGGCTTGCGTGCCTTGGCCAGGCGTTCTGCCATGCGCGCCACGGCGTGCGGTGCGGCGCCTGCGCGGCTGCTGCGCACCGGACGGCCCGGCAGCAGGTGGTCGGCCGGCTCCACCAGCACATCCAGCGGGATCTCGATATGCACCGGGCGCGGCCGCGCGCCATCGAACACGGCAAAGGCGCGAGCCAGCACCTGCGGCAAGTCGTCGGCGCTCATCAGCGTCTGCGAGAAGGCCGCCACACCCGCCACCAACGCGCCCTGGTTGGGCAGCTCGTGCAACTTGCCACGGCCACCGCCCAGCTGGTCACGCGACTGCACGCTGGAAATCACCAGCATCGGGATCGAATCGGCATAGGCCTGGCCCATGGCGGTGGTGATGTTGGTCATGCCGGGGCCGGTGATGATGAAGCACACGCCCGGTTTACCGCGGGTTCGGGCGTATCCATCAGCCATGAATCCAGCACCCTGCTCGTGGCGCGGGGTGATGTGGCGAATGGACGAAGCCGCCAAGCCTCGGTACAGCTCCACAGTGTGCACGCCGGGAATGCCGAAGACATGGTCCACGCCATAGCCTTCAAGGAGTTTGACCAGTACTTCGCCGCAGGTTGCCATGGGTTTCACCTTGCATCTTGTTGAAAAACTGCGCTCATTGGACCCAAGGCACGGCTATCGCCACAATGCAAAAAAACACATACTAGCCATGTCCTGTAATCATGGCTCGTCACGATGAAACGCCTTCCCCCTCTCCCCGCCCTGCACACCTTCCTGGTCACTGCACAGCACTGCAATTTCACCCGTGCCGCGCAGCAGCTGCATATCACCCAGGGTGCGGTCAGCCGGCAGATCGCCGGGCTCGAGGAGCACCTGGGGTATGCCCTGTTCCAGCGTCAGGCCCGCGGCCTGAGCCTGACCCGCGAAGGTCAGGACTGGCTGCCGCGGGTGCAGCAGGTGTTCGCCTTGATCGAACAAGGCGTGCGCGAAGTGGGTGGGCGCAGCGCCACCTTGCAGCTCAAGGCGCCGACCTGCGTGATGCGCTGGCTGCTGCCACGGCTGATGGAATGGCAGGCACTGCGCCCGGACGTACCCGTGGAGCTCACCACCACGGTGCAGCATGGCGTGGATTTTCGTCGCGAAGGCTTCGATGCGGCGGTGGTCTATGGTGATGCGCCGAACCACGGGCTGCATGTGCGCAAGCTGTTCGATGAGCAACTCACCCCCGTGTGCGCGCCATCGCTGCTGATGGGGCCGGTGCCGTTGAAGGCGATCGACGACCTCAAGCGCCACATGTTGCTGCACCCCTCGCGTGACGAGCACGACTGGCGCCTGTGGTTGCAGGCCGCCGGGGCGATCCACGATGCGCTGGGGCCCCGGCAGCATTTCGAAACCCTGGACATGGCCATGGCGATGGCCTCGCAAGGGACCGGGGTGGCCATTGGCGACTGGGCATTGATTGGCGACGACCTGAAAAGCGGCAGGCTGTGCATGCCGTTCGGGCTCAAGGTGCTGACAGGCAAGGGCTATTACCTGGCCTGCCAGGCGAGGAATGTGCCGCCCGGGCTGGTCGAGTTGATGGATTGGTTGCAGAGCCGGGCGGAACAGTGAGGGCCTCTCAGGTGCACCTCATCTAAAAATTAACGCCCACCTTGTGGGAGCCGACTCCCACAAGGTCAGGGGCAAGGGCAAGGGCAAACTACCGGCGCTCAATACCCGACAGTAAACCGCTGCCGCGAGTGCGCCGGCTTTTCCAGCTCATCGATCATGGCGATGGCATAGTCGGCAAAGCTGATCCAGCTCTTGCCTTCAGCCCCGATCAGCAAATGATCCTTGCCCAGGGTGTAATGCCTGAATGCGGTATACACCTCGCGCAAGCACATGCCGGCGACCTTGCGCAGCATGCTGGACTTTCTAGCGCAGCGGTTCACCGAGGAGCCCGAGTGGGATCGCTAGCCTTCGAGCGCCGTCCATGGGCTGAACGGCGCCCCGCCCGTCACTCTTCGACGCTCATGTATTCCTTGGCCCAGCGGATGTAGTCTTCAGGCTGCGTGTAGGTGTGCGAGAGCTCGGTGGCACTGAGGTTTTCCGATTTGTTCTGCTGGCCACGCTGCAGGCGCAGGCAGTCGTAGGTGGCCTTGATCGCGGCAAAATACGCGGCGTGGCCATCGACCACGATACGCACGCCCAGACGTGCCAGGCGCTCGTCGTCGCGCAGGCTGGGGTTGGCGTAGGTCACCAGCATCAGCGGCACCGTCAGGTGTTCGGCGATCTGCTCCAGCTGCTCGAAGTCCTTCACCCCGACCATGCAGATGCCGTCGGCGCCGGCTTTCTGGTAGCTCTGGGTGCGCACGATGATTTCTTCGGTGGTGAGCACGCCGGCGTTGGTCCGGGCAATGATCGACAGCGAGGAATCCACCCGCGCCTCCAGGGCTGCGCGGATCTTGCCGACACCCTCTTCGACCGGGATCAGGTCGGTGGACTTGCGCCCGAACTGGGCTGGCAGCAGGGTGTCTTCGAGGGTCAGCGCAGCCACGCCGGCACGCTCAAGCTCGGTGACCGTACGCATTACATTGAGCGCATTGCCGTAGCCATGGTCGGCATCGGCCAGCACCGGCAGCTGGGCCACACGGCCAATGCGGGTGGCTTGCTCGACGAATTCGCTCAGGGTGATCAGGGCGAAGTCTGGCGCCGCCAGCACCTGCAAGGACGCGACCGAACCGCCAAGAATGCCGACTTCGAAACCCAGGTCGGCAGCAATGCGCGCCGACATCGGGTCGAACACGGACGCGGTGTGATAGCAGGAACCTGAAGCGAGCAGCTCGCGGAAGGCAATACGCAAATCTTGATGGGAAGCCCTGGGCATGATCACTCCGCAAATAGGTAAAAAATAGAACGGTTGCTACCGACCCCTGAATCGGGTCTACCTGACCTGTTCCAACCGTCGCCATCTGGGCGGTCATGCTCGACATGCAGGCAGAGGAATAAAAGGTGTGGGAGACAGCGACAGGAAAAACCGGCGGCTTTGTAGTGCACCACGCTGGTGCAAGCCCCGGATTTCAGCCTCTGCGGTAAAGCCACGATATCACGCGGCCATGCAGCACTGGATGAATGCGCCAATGCCGATCTTGCATAGGCGATGCAGATAGTACATAGGAAGCTACCTAAGTCAGGTTACAATCCTTGCCAATCGCGCCCGCCCAGCCAAGGTAAGCCTCGTGACCGCCGCCCTACCCCCCACCGTCCTGCGCAACGTCCTTACCGCCTTGATGCTGGCGATCTTCCTTGGCGCCCTCGATCAGACCATCGTCGCCGTGTCATTGCCCGCCATCTCGGCCCAGTTCAACGATGTCGGCCTGCTGGCGTGGGTGATTTCCGGCTACATGGTGGCGATGACCGTGGCCGTGCCGATCTACGGCAAGCTGGGTGACCTGTATGGTCGGCGACGCATGATCCTCACCGGCATCGGCCTGTTCACCCTGGCGTCGATCGCCTGCGCACTGGCCCAGGACATGCAGCAGCTGGTACTGGCGCGGGTGCTGCAAGGCATTGGCGCGGGTGGCATGGTGTCGGTGAGCCAGGCGATCATCGGCGAGTTCGTGCCGCCGCGCGAGCGTGGCCGCTACCAGGGCTATTTCAGCAGCATGTACGCCGTGGCCAGCGTGGCCGGGCCGGTGCTTGGCGGCTGGCTGACCGAGTACCTGTCCTGGCGCTGGGTATTCTGGATCAACCTGCCACTGGGGCTGGTCGCCTTGTGGGCCATTCGTCGGGCCCTGGCCGGGATGCCGGTGCAGCGCCGAAGCGCCAAGGTGGATTACGTGGGCGCCCTGTTGCTGATCATCGGCTTGGGCAGCCTGCTGCTGGGCATCACGCTGGTCGGCCAGGGCCAGGCGTGGAACGCGGCGCCGGTGCTGGCGCTGTTCAGCTGCGCCGGGATTGGCCTGGTGTTGTTCATCAGCCATGAACGTCGCTGCCAGGAGCCATTGCTGCCGCTCGAACTGTTCGGCAACCGGGTTGCCGTGTTGTGCTGGGGGGTGATTTTCTTCGCCAGCTTCCAGTCGATCTCATTGACCATGCTGATGCCCCTGCGCTTCCAGGGCATTACCGGCGCCGGTGCCGACAGCGCCGCGCTGCACCTGCTGCCGCTGGCCATCGGGTTGCCCATAGGCGCCTTCACCGGCGGGCGCATGACCAGTTTCACCGGACGCTACAAGCCGCAGATCGTTGCCGGCGCCGTGTTGATGCCGGTAGCCATCTTCGCCATGGCCATCACGCCACCGCAGTCCGAGCTGCTCAGCGGCGTGTTCATGCTGCTGACCGGTATCGCCTGTGGCTTGCAGTTCCCGACTTCATTGGTGGGCACGCAAAGCGCAGTGGACATCAAGGACATCGGGGTGGCCACCAGCACCACCAACCTGTTCCGCTCGCTCGGCGGGGCCATGGGTGTGGCCTGTATGTCCAGCCTGCTGCTGGCACTGCTGCATCAGGGTGGGCTTGAAGTGCTGGGTAACCCGTTGCTGGGGAGTTTGCAGGCGGGTCAGCCGGAGCCTGCGATGCAGGCCCGGCTGCTGGAAACGTTCCGTCATCTGCTGATGGGCAGCGCTGCGGTGGCCTTGGTGGGGTTGTTGGCAGCGTTGGCGTTGCCAGACCGGCAGTTGCGGGGGCGGTAAGATTCTTGGGGGCGCGTTGCGCCCCAATCGCCGGCAAGCCGGCTCCCACAGGAGCCGGCTTTAATGCCTACTTAATAAATAAGGTAAACACTTCCTCACAATCCTTAACAAAGTGTCATTTGCGCAGCGCGGGGCTCAAGCGCAGCATATCCAGCCCGGTGTCGACCCATTGTTCGGCATCGCCCTGCAGGTCGAAGCTGTCCGGTAGCAGCAACCAGCGCCCGATCAGACCATCTACATAGGCAAACAAGGTTACCGCCGCGCGCTCAACGTCAAGCTCGGCAGGCAACTGCTCACGGCGCACGGCATTGGCAAGCGCCAAGGTAATGCTTTCGTGGCAGTCCAGCACCGCCCCCTGGCGCTGCTGGCGAATTTCACACATGTCGTCGGTGAACTCGCACTTGTGATGCAGGATTTCGTTGATACGCCGGGTTCGGGCGTCGAGCACCAGCTCGTTGAACACCTGCAGCAGCAGTTTGCGCATGCAGCCAAGCGGGTCCAGTTCGTCCTCGCTTTCACTGGCGCGCGCCAGGTGGTCATGGGTTTCGTGCAGGCTGTCGAGCAAGGCCTGCACCAGCTCGGCCTTGTTGTTGAAGTGCCAGTAGATAGCCCCGCGAGTAACGCCCGCCAGTTCGGCGATTTCGGCCAGTGTGGTGCGCGCGACCCCACGGTTGTAGAAGGCCCTTTCGGCGGCCTCGATAATTTGGACGCGCGTCTCCTGGGCTTCTTCTTTGGTTCGACGGACCATGGCAGTACGACCTCATCTGGGCCCGCATGCAGCGCCTGCGGGAAATCCGCCGGTGGCACTTCTGCAGGGTGCCTGCCGGATGGGCTAATCGAAGGCTGAGGTAGTCGTTGGCTACCACCCAGCGCTATTTACAAACAACCGTGAATGTAAGTATATTCGTTAGTAAGCTACTTATCCACCGGATAGTTTCTTTCCGACAAGACTCATCCATTACTCTTGAGCGTTTCCCTGCTCTAGCGACCCGAGGATCCTCATGCAATTCAAGCCAGCCGTTACCGCTCTGGTTTCCGCCGTCGCCCTGGCAACCCTGCTAAGTGGCTGCAAGAAAGAAGAAGCCGCGCCCGCAGCGCAGGCTCCTCTGGTCGGCGTCGTCACCCTGCAACCACAATCCTTCACCCTGACCTCGGAACTGCCGGGGCGCACCAGTGCCTATCGCGTCGCCGAAGTGCGGCCACAGGTCAATGGCATCATTCTCAAGCGCCTGTTCAAGGAAGGCAGCGAGGTCAAGGAAGGCCAGCAGCTGTACCAGATCGACCCCGCGGTGTACGAGGCCAACCTGGCTAACGCCCAGGCCAACCTGCAAGCGACCCGTTCTCTGGCCGAACGCTACAAGCAGCTGATCGACGAGCAAGCTGTCTCCAAGCAGGAATACGACGACGCCAATGCCAAACGATTGCAGGCCGAGGCTTCGCTCAAGAGCGCGCAGATCGACCTGCGCTACACCAAGGTGCTGGCGCCGATCAGCGGTCGTATCGGCCGTTCCTCGTTCACCGAAGGTGCGCTGGTGAGCAACGGCCAAACCAACGCCATGGCCACCATTCAGCAGCTCGACCCGATCTACGTCGATGTCACCCAGTCCACCGCCGAGCTGCTCAAGCTGCGCCGTGACCTGGAAAGTGGTCAACTGCAGAAGGCCGGCAACAACGCAGCGTCCGTACAGCTGGTGCTGGAAGACGGCAGCCTGTTCAGGCAGGAAGGCCGCCTGGAGTTCTCGGAAGTCGCGGTCGACGAGACCACCGGTTCCGTGACCCTGCGCGCTATCTTCCCCAACCCCGAGCACACGCTTCTGCCGGGCATGTTCGTGCATGCGCGGCTCAAGGCCGGGGTCAACAGCAACGCCATCCTTGCCCCACAGCAGGGCGTGACCCGTGACCTCAAAGGTGCCCCTACCGCGATGGTGGTCAACCAGGAGAACAAGGTCGAACTGCGCCAGCTCAAGGCCAGCCGCACCCTTGGCAGCGACTGGCTGATCGAGGAAGGCCTCAACCCGGGCGACCGCCTGATCACCGAAGGCCTGCAGTACGTGCGCCCAGGTGTCGAGGTCAAGGTCAGCGATGCCACCAACGTCAAGAAGCCGGCCGGCGCTGATCAGGCCAACGCGGCCAAAGCAGACGCCAAAGCGGAGTAAACCATGTCGAAGTTCTTTATCGATCGCCCGATCTTCGCCTGGGTGATCGCCTTGGTGATCATGCTGGTCGGCGCCTTGTCGATCCTGAAGTTGCCGGTCAACCAGTATCCGAGCATCGCCCCACCGGCCATCGCCATCTCCGTGACCTACCCGGGCGCTTCGGCGCAAACCGTGCAGGACACTGTGGTGCAGGTCATCGAGCAGCAGCTCAACGGTATCGACAACCTGCGTTATGTGTCTTCGGAGAGCAACTCCGACGGCAGCATGACCATTACCGCCACCTTCGAGCAGGGCACCAACCCTGATACCGCGCAGGTCCAGGTGCAGAACAAGCTGAACCTGGCCACCCCGCTGCTGCCGCAGGAAGTGCAGCAGCAAGGTATCCGTGTCACCAAGGCAGTGAAGAACTTCCTGCTGGTGATCGGCCTGGTGTCCGAAGACGGCAGCATGACCAAGGACGACCTGGCCAACTACATCGTCTCCAACATGCAGGACCCGATCTCGCGTACTGCCGGTGTCGGTGACTTCCAGGTGTTCGGTGCGCAGTACGCCATGCGTATCTGGCTGGATCCGGCCAAGCTGAACAAGTTCCAGCTGACCCCAGTCGACGTCAAGACCGCGGTTGCCGCGCAGAACGTGCAGGTGTCCTCCGGCCAGCTCGGCGGCCTGCCTGCCTTGCCGGGTACCCAGCTCAACGCCACCATCATCGGCAAGACCCGCCTGCAGACCGCCGAGCAGTTCGAGAAGATCCTGCTCAAGGTCAACAAGGACGGCTCGCAAGTACGCCTGAGCGATGTTGCCCAGGTTGGCCTGGGTGGCGAGAACTACTCCGTCAGCGCCCAGTTCAACGGCAAGCCGGCCTCGGGCCTGGCGGTCAAGCTGGCCACCGGTGCCAACGCCCTCGACACGGCCAGAGCCCTGCGCAAGACCGTCAACGACCTGGAGCCGTTCTTCCCGCCGGGTGTGAAAGCGGTGTTCCCATATGACACCACGCCAGTGGTCACCGAATCGATCAGCGGGGTAATCCACACCCTGATCGAAGCCGTGGTTCTGGTGTTCCTGGTGATGTACCTGTTCCTGCAGAACTTCCGTGCCACCGTCATCACCACCATGACTGTTCCGGTGGTGTTGCTGGGTACGTTCGGTATCCTCGCTGCGGCCGGCTTCAGCATCAACACCCTGACCATGTTCGCCATGGTCCTGGCCATCGGCTTGCTGGTGGACGACGCCATCGTCGTGGTGGAGAACGTCGAGCGGGTGATGTCCGAGGAAGGCTTGCCGCCCAAGGAGGCGACCAAGCGTTCCATGGAGCAGATCCAGGGCGCCCTGGTGGGTATCGCCCTGGTACTGTCGGCGGTACTGCTGCCGATGGCCTTCTTCGGCGGTTCCACCGGTGTGATCTACCGGCAGTTCTCCATCACCATCGTCTCGGCCATGGGTCTGTCGGTGCTGGTGGCCCTGATCTTCACCCCAGCGCTGTGCGCGACCATGCTCAAGCCGGTGAAGAAGGGTGAGCACCATGTGGCCAAGCGCGGCTTCTTTGGCTGGTTCAACCGTAACTTCGACCGCAGCGTGGAAGGCTACGAGCGCAGCGTCGGTACCATCCTGCGCAACAAGGTGCCGTTCCTGCTCGCCTATGCCCTGATCGTGGTCGGCATGATCTGGCTGTTCGCCCGCATCCCCACGGCGTTCCTGCCCGAGGAAGACCAGGGCGTACTGTTCGCCCAGGTACAGACCCCGGCCGGCTCCAGTGCCGAGCGTACCCAGGTGGTCGTCGACCAGATGCGCGAATACCTGCTCACGGACGAAGCCGATACCGTTGCCTCGGTGTTCACCGTCAACGGCTTCAACTTCGCCGGTCGCGGCCAGAGCTCGGGCATGGCGTTCATCATGCTCAAGCCATGGGATGAGCGCTCCAAGGAGAACAGCGTGTTCGCCCTGGCCCAGCGTGCCCAGCAGCACTTCTTCACCTTCCGCGATGCGATGGTGTTCGCCTTCGCCCCGCCTGCGGTACTCGAACTGGGTAACGCCACCGGCTTCGACGTGTTCCTCCAGGACCGCGGCGGTGTCGGCCATGAAAAACTCATGGAAGCGCGCAACCAGTTCCTGGCCAAGGCCGCCCAGAGCAAGGTGCTCAGCGCCGTGCGCCCGAACGGCCTGAACGATGAGCCGCAGTACCAGTTGACCATCGATGACGAACGTGCCAGCGCCCTGGGCGTGACCATCGCCGACATCAACAACACCCTGTCGATCGCTCTCGGTGCCAGCTACGTCAACGACTTCATCGACCGCGGTCGGGTCAAGAAGGTCTACATCCAGGGCGAACCGAACGCTCGCATGAGCCCGGAAGACCTGCAGAAGTGGTACGTGCGCAACGGTGCGGGCGAAATGGTGCCGTTCTCCTCCTTCGCCAAGGGTGAGTGGAGCTACGGCTCGCCGAAGCTGTCCCGCTACAACGGCGTCGAGGCCATGGAAATCCTCGGTGCGCCAGCGCCGGGCTACAGTACCGGTGAGGCCATGGCCGAAGTGGAACGCATCGCAGGCGAGCTGCCTGACGGCATCGGCTTCTCCTGGACCGGCATGTCCTACGAGGAAAAACTCTCCGGCTCGCAGATGCCGGCACTGTTCGCCCTCTCGGTACTGTTCGTGTTCCTCTGTCTGGCAGCCCTGTACGAAAGCTGGTCGATCCCGATCGCGGTCGTGCTGGTGGTGCCCCTGGGTATCATCGGTGCACTGGCCGCCACCAGCCTGCGCGGATTGTCCAACGACGTGTACTTCCTGGTCGGCCTGTTGACCACCATCGGCCTGGCGGCGAAGAACGCGATCCTGATCGTCGAATTCGCCAAGGAACTGCACGAACAGGGCCGCAGCCTGTATGACGCGGCGATCGAGGCGTGCCGCATGCGTCTGCGCCCGATCATCATGACCTCGCTGGCGTTCATTCTCGGCGTGGTACCGTTGACCATTGCCAGCGGCGCGGGCGCCGGCAGCCAGCACGCCATCGGCACCGGTGTGATCGGCGGCATGATCAGCGCCACCGTGTTGGCGATCTTCTGGGTACCGCTATTCTTCGTCGCTGTGTCGTCGCTGTTCGGCAGCAAAGAGCCGGATGCGGACGCCACCCCTGAAACTCCACGTTATGAGGCTGGGCAATGACCAAGTCTTTGTTGTCCCTGGCGGTAACCGCTTTCATTCTGGGCGGCTGCTCGCTGATACCCGACTACCAGACCCCGGAAGCGCCGATGGCTGCGCAGTGGCCGCAAGGCCCTGCGTACTCGCCGACCCAGTCGGCCGACATGGCCGCCGCCGAGCAGGGCTGGCGCCAGTTCTTCCACGACCCGGCGCTGCAGCAACTGATCCAGACCTCGCTGGTCAACAACCGCGACCTGCGCGTCGCGGCGCTGAACCTCGACGCCTACCGCGCCCAGTACCGCATCCAGCGTGCCGACCTGTTCCCGGCCGTTTCGGCCGATGGCAGCGGCAGCCGTCAACGGGTTCCGGGCAACATGTCGCAAACCGGCGAGTCCGGCATCACCAGCCAGTATTCGGCCACGCTGGGCGTCAGTGCCTATGAGCTGGACCTGTTCGGCCGAGTGCGCAGCCTGACCGAGCAAGCCCTGGAAACCTACCTGTCCAGCGAGCAGGCACGCCGCTCCACGCAGATCGCCCTGGTGTCGAGTGTGGCCAACGCCTACTACACCTGGCAGGCCGACCAGGCGCTGTTCCGCCTGACCGAGGAAACCCTCAAGACCTACGTGGAAAGCTACAACCTGACCCGCCGCAGCAACGAAGTCGGCGTGGCCTCGGCGCTCGACGTCAGCCAGGCACGCACTGCCGTGGAAGGCGCTCGGGTCAAGTACTCGCAGTACCAGCGCCTGGTCGCCCAGGACGTCAACAGCCTGACCGTGCTGATCGGCACCAGCCTCCCCGCCAACCTGGCCACGCCGCTGGAGCTCAATGCCGACCAACTGGCCGAAGTACCGGCCGGCCTGCCGTCGGACATTCTGCAGCGGCGCCCGGACATCCAGGAAGCCGAGCACCTGCTCAAGGCCGCCAATGCCAACATCGGCGCGGCTCGCGCTGCGTTCTTCCCGAGCATCAGCCTGACGGCCAACGCCGGTAGCCTGAGCCCGGACATGGGCCACCTGTTCTCGGGCGGGCAAGGTACCTGGTTGTTCCAGCCGCAGATCAGCCTGCCGATCTTCAATGCCGGCAGTCTGAAGGCCAGCCTGGACTACTCGAAGATCCAGAAGGACATCAACGTCGCCAAGTACGAAAAGACCATCCTGACTGCCTTCCAGGAAGTCTCCGATGGCCTGGCGGCGCGCAAGACCTTCGAAGAGCAGTTGCAGGCGCAACGCGACCTGGTGCAGGCGAACCAGGATTACTACCGCCTGGCTGAACGTCGCTACCGCATCGGCATCGACAGCAACCTGACCTTCCTCGACGCCCAGCGCAACCTGTTCAGTGCCCAGCAGGCGCTGATCAGCGATCGCCTGGCGCAGCTGACCAGCGAGGTCAACCTGTACAAGGCGCTCGGCGGTGGTTGGTACGAGCAGACCGGGCAGGCTAATCAGCAGGCTTCGGTGGATACGCCGAAGAGCTGATGCTTCTGCTGCAGCATCAAGCCCACCCTCGCGGTGGGCTTTTTGTTTGTTGGGGCTGTGCTGGCCTCATCGCGGATGAATCCGCTCCTACAGGCACCGCGCGGCCTTTGTAGGAGCGGATTCATCCGCGATGAGGCCAGCACGACCAACAATTAACCAACTGGAACATTCCGTTCGATTATCGCCCCGTTCCGCTTGCGACGAATTGCCTCATCCCCGCCCCTCCCCGCACCATCCCTCACGCAACGTTGCACTGGTTCATCAAACAGCCCCGCCCCTGCAGGCCCGCACCCTGCAGCGTACCGGCTCGCCAATAAAAACAAGAGATCCACCACCGATGAGCACTCTGCAACCCGCACGCCAGCTGCTGCCCGGCCTGTTGGCCATGTCCTGCGCCCTCCCCGTGTTCGCCGCCGAAGGCGGTTTCATGGAGGACGCCAAGGCCAGCCTCAACCTGCGCAACTTCTACATCAACCGCAACTTCGTCGACCCGGCCCACCCCCAGGCCAAGGGCGAGGAATGGACCCAGAGCTTCATCCTCGATGCGCGCTCGGGCTTCACCCAGGGCACCGTCGGCTTCGGTGTCGACATGCTGGGCCTGTACTCGGTCAAGCTCGACGGTGGCAAAGGCACCACCAACACCCACCTGCTGCCGGTACACGACGACGGCCGCCCGGCCGACGACTTCGGCCGCCTTGGCGTGGCCTTGAAGGGCAAGCTGTCGGAGACCGAACTGAAGGTTGGCGAGTGGATGCCGGTGCTGCCCATCCTGCGCTCGGACGATGGCCGCTCGCTGCCACAGACCTTCCGTGGCGGCCAGCTCACCTCGAAGGAGATCGATGGCCTGACCCTGTACGCCGGCCAGTTCCGCGGCAACAGCCCGCGCAACGACGCCAGCATGGAAGACATGTCGCTCAACGGCCGCGCAGCCTTCACCTCCGACCGCTTCAACTTCGGTGGTGGTGAATACACGTTCAACGACAAGCGCACGCTGATCGGCCTGTGGGACGCCCAGCTCAAGGACATCTATCGCCAGCAGTACCTCAACCTGGTGCACAGCCAGCCACTGGGTGAATGGACCCTGGGCGCCAACCTGGGTTACTTCATCGGCAAGGAAGACGGCGCCGAGCGCGCCGGGCAACTGGACAACCGCACGGCTTCGGCGATGCTCTCTGCACGCTACAAAGGCAACACCTTCTATGTCGGCCTGCAGAAAGTCAGCGGCGACGACGCCTGGTTGCGGGTCAACGGCACCAGCGGCGGTACCCTGGCCAACGACAGTTACAACTCCAGCTTCGACAATGCCAAGGAACGCTCCTGGCAGGTGCGCCATGACTTCAACTTCGTCAGTGTCGGCATCCCTGGGCTGACCCTGATGAACCGCTACATCAAGGGCGACAATGTGACGGCCGGTGGCGTCGATGATGGCAAGGAGTGGGCGCGCGAGACCGAGCTTGCGTATGTGGTGCAGTCGGGGTCATTCAAGGACTTGTCGGTGAAATGGCGCAACTCGACCATGCGGCGGGACTTCAGCACCAATTCGTTCGATGAGAACCGGTTGATTGTGAGTTATCCGTTGAATCTGCTTTGAACTCGCGGGCCTCATCGCGGATGAATCCGCTCCTACAACAACCGCGCTGGCCTTTGTAGGAGCGGATTCATCCGCGATGAGGCCCGCAAGGACAAATAACCAAAACGAATAAACACAAAATTAAACCTTCATTGACGACATATTAGGTAACCGTTTAAATCGATCCCTGATCCCCGCCGCAGAGCTTCGACATGGACCTTCGCCAACTGCGCTATTTCATCGCTCTCAACGACTACCGCAGTTTCGTCCGCGCCGCCGAAGCCATGGGCATCACCCAGCCGGCCTTCAGCCGGGCCATTCAGGGCCTCGAACACACCTTCGGCTGCCCCTTGGTCGACCGCGCCAGCAAAGCCCTGCCCCCGACCCCCGAAGGCCTGGTGGTGCTGCAGCACGCTCGCCGCCTGGTGCAAGGCGCCGCGCAGCTAAGCAACGACGTGCTGCAAATGACCAAGCTCGACGCCGGCGAGCTGCATTTCGGCAGCGGCCCGGCACTGGCGGCGCGCCTGGTGCCAGAAGCACTGCAGCTTTTCATCGCCCGCTATCCCGGAGTCCGCACCGCACTGCTGGTCGACAATGGCGAACGCCTCGGCCAGGCATTGCGCCGTGAGCAGATCGAATTCTTCGTCGACGATATCCGCCCTTTCGAAGCCGACCCCAACTTCCACACCGAGCCCCTCACCCCACGTCCGGGCCTGTTCTTCTGCCGCCCAGGCCACCCCCTGCTGAACAAGGACAGCCTTTCGACCAACGACCTGTTCGCCTATCCCCTGGCCAGCGCACTGCTCACCCCTGGCGTGCGCAAGCGCCTGGCAAACCTGAGCGGACGCAGCGACTTCACCCCGCACCTGCAGACCGAACACCTGGCAGTGCTGCGCAGTGTGGTGCTGGCCAGTGATGCCATCGGCACCGCCAGCGAGGAGGCGGTGGCCGACGACCTGGCCGCCGGGCGTCTGGTGCGCCTGCACTGGCGCAACCTGCCGCCGGCACTGGAGGTACTGAGTGTGCGCTGCGGGGTGGTCAGCCGCAGTGGCTACCGCCTGTCACCGGCGGCGCGGGCGATGATCGAGACCCTGGTGGGGCTGGATGCGCCCATGCGCGCTGCTGCCATTCGCTGAACTGATGATGGTTCGGCTGCAGGCTATTCTCAGCAATAGTGGGTCAGTGGCTGCCCAAGGAGGAACAACAATGAAAACCCTCGTCGAACACCTGAGCCAGTACGCCGCCTACCACCGCGACCCGCGTAACATCGCCACCCACTTCGTCGGCATTCCGCTGATCGTGCTGGCAGTGACCGTGCTGCTGTCGCGCCCCGGCTGGGACGTAGCAGGCATGTGGCTCTCGCCCGCGTTGCTTGCCGCAACGGCTTCGGTGTGGTTCTACCTGCGCCTGGACCGGCGCTTCGGGCTGGTCATGGGCCTGTTGCTGGGGCTGTGCCTGTGGGTTGGCCAGGTACTGGCGATGCAGAGTACTGCGCTGTGGCTCAGTGCAGGGCTGGGGGCGTTCTTGGTGGGCTGGATCATCCAGTTCGTCGGGCACTATTACGAAGGGCGCAAGCCGGCATTCGTCGACGATGTCAGCGGGTTGATCATCGGGCCGTTGTTCGTGGTGGCCGAGGCGGGGTTCATGCTGGGGCTGTGCCCGGATTTGAAGCGTGCCGTGGAGGCCAATGCCGGGCCCGTGGCACTGCGCTCTTTGTAGGCGCGGCCTTGTGTCGCGAAAGGGCTGCGCAGCAGCCCCAGTTCTTCAGCTTCGCCGCAAAGATTGTTGGGGCTGCTGCGCAGCCCTTTCGCGACACAAGGCCGCTCCTACAGGGTTGCGTGAAACTCAGGGCTGCTGGCGCGACTCCACCCCCAACTCATCCCACACCGACTCCGCCAGGTGGAAGGTGGCATTGGCCGCCGGAATCCCGCAATAGATCGCGCTCTGCATCAGCACTTCCTTGATCTCGTCACGGGTCACACCGTTGTTGGCTGCCGCGCGCAAATGCAGCTTGAGCTCATCATTGCGGTTCATGCCGATCAGCATCGCGATGGTGATCAGGCTGCGGGTGTGCCTTGGCAAGCCGGGGCGGGTCCAGATATCACCCCAGGCATGGCGGGTGATCATCTCCTGGAACTCGCCATTGAAGTCGTTGAGCTTTTCCAGGCTGCGGTCCACATGGGCATCACCGAGCACCGCGCGGCGTACCTGCATGCCGGCGTCGTAACGTTGTTTCTCGTCCATGGCAGACTCCTCAGCGGGCCAGCAGGAAGTCGAGCACGCGATGGCTGAACGCCTCGCCGATTTCGACGTTGGACAGGTGCGCTGCCGGGAACTCGGCATAGGTGGCACCGACGATGTTGGCTTGCATGAAGCGGCCATGCTCCGGCGTGGTCACCACGTCTTCGGTACCGGCGACGATCAGTGTGGGCACCTGGATACGGCTCAGCTGCTCACGGTAGTCGGCATCGCGCACCGCCGCACAATTGGCGGCGTAGCCCTGCGGGGAAGTCTGCGCGAGCATTTGGCAGATGCGCTGCGCCTGCTCCGGTTGGGCCTGGGCAAAACCGGGGGTGAACCAGCGGGCGATGGAGGCGTCGCGCAAATCGGCCATGGCCTGCTGGCCGCCCTTGAGCACGGTGTCGATGCGGGTATTCCAGACCTCGTCGTTGGCGATCTTCGCCGCCGTGTTGCACAGGGTCAGGCTGTGCAGGCGATCACCGGCATGAATGCCCAGCCACTGACCGATCAGGCCACCCATCGACAGGCCGACGAAGTGCGCGTGGCGGATATCCAGCGCGTCGAGCAGGGCCAGCACATCGCGGCCCAGTTGCTCGATGCTGTAGGGCCCATCGGTCACCAGCGAAGCGCCATGGCCACGAGTGTCGTAGCGCAGCACACGCAAGTGCTCGCTCCACAGCGGGATCTGGCTGTCCCACATCCCCAGGTCAGTACCGAGCGAGTTGGACAGCACCAGCACCGGGGCATCATCCGGGCCGTCGATTCGATAGTTCAGTACGCCATCGGCCAGTTGCAATTGCGCCACAGCGGTCTCCTTCAGGCAGTGAAACGTTGATGTTCGGCCACCGCCTGCGCCACCCAGACGCGGGCCTGGCCGAGGTAATGGGCAGGGTCGAGCAGGCGGTCGAGTTCTTGTGCCGACAGTTCGGCGCTGACGTGCGGCTCGTCACCCAGCACGGCACGCAGGTGGCGCTGCTCGGCGACGGCGCGCTGGCAGCATTGCTCCAGCAGATGGTGGGCGCGGTCACGGCCCAGACGTTGAGCCAGGACGATGCTCACCGCCTCGGCCAGGACCAGGCCCTGGGTCAGGTCGAGGTTGCGGCGCATGCGTTCAGCGTCCACTTCCATGCCCTCGGCGATCACCTGGGCCTGGCGCAAGGCACCGGACACCAGACAGCAGATGTCTGGCAGCGTCTCCCACTCGGCGTGCCACAACCCCAGGCTGCGCTCGTGTTCCTGGGGCATGGCGGCGAACAGCGTCGAGAGCAGGCCCGGCACGCGGGTGGCGGCGCCGATCAGTACCGCCGCCCCTACCGGGTTGCGCTTGTGCGGCATGGTCGACGATCCCCCCTTGCCCGGCGCCGACGGTTCGAACACCTCGCCCGCCTCGGTCTGCATCAGCAGGCTGATGTCGCGGCCGAACTTGCCCAGGCTGCCGGCGATCAGGCCCAGCACCGAGGCGAACTCCACCAGGCGGTCACGCTGGGTGTGCCACGGCTGCTCGGGCAGGCTCAACTTGAGCTGTTCGGCCAAGGTTTCGGCAACTGGCATGGCTTTGCTGCCCAAGGCGGCCAGGCTGCCGGAAGCGCCGCCGAACTGCAGCACCAGCAAACGCGGGCGCAGTTCCTGCAGCCGTTGGCGGTGGCGCGTGAGGGCGCCAAGCGCACCCGCCAGCTTCATGCCCAGGGTCACCGGCGTGGCGTGCTGCAGCCAGGTACGGCCCACCAGGGGCGTGTCGGCATGCAGCAGGGCCTGCTGCGCCAGGGTATCGCTCAGCTTGGCGAGGTCGGCTTCGATCAGCTCCAGTGCCGCACGCAACTGCAGGACCAGGCCAGTGTCCATGGCATCCTGGCTGGTGGCGCCGAGGTGCACGTAGCGCTCGGCTTCGGGCACGCCACTGGCGATCACCTTGCCCAGCGCCTTGACCAGCGGGATCGCCGAGTTGCCCGCCGTGGCGATGGCATCGGCCAGTGCGCGCACGTCATAGCGCTCGGCCTGGCAGGCAGCCTCGATGGCCACCACCGCAGTGTGTGGCACCAGCCCGGCGCCAGCCTCGGCGCGGGCCAGCGCCGCTTCGAAGTCGAGCATGCCCTGCAAGCGACCGCGGTCGGAGAACACCTCGCGCATGGCCGGGGCAGTGAAGTAGGCGTCGAACAGTTGGTTGCTCATGCAGCATCCTTAGTCGTCATGGTGCAAGTACGCCGCTTGTTTCGGCAGCCGCAGGCTGAACAGGAAGGCGATCGCCATCATGGCCGTCACGTACCAGTAGAAGGTGTTCTCCATGCCCAGGGTTTTCAAGCCCAGGGCCACATACTCGGCCGAGCCGCCGAACATCGCGTTGGCCACTGCATAGGCCAGCCCAACGCCCAGCGCGCGCACCTGCGGCGGGAACATCTCGGCCTTCACCAGGCCGCTGATCGAGGTGTAGAAACTGACGATGCACAGTGCCAGGCTCACCAGCACGAAGGCCATGAACGGGCTGCTCACGGTCTTCAACGCCATCAGCAAGGGCACGGTGAACAGGGTGCCCAAGGCGCCGAACAGGAGCATCGAGTTGCGCCGGCCGATGCGGTCCGACAGCATGCCGAAGAACGGCTGCAGCACCATGAACAGAAACAGCGCGCCGGTCATCACGTAGCTGGCGTTCTTCGCGGTCATGCCGGCAGTATTGACCAGGTACTTCTGCATGTAGGTGGTGAAGGTATAGAAGATCAGCGAACCGCCGGCGGTGTAGCCGAGCACGGTGATGAAGGCGGCGGTGTGATGGCGGAACAGGCCCTTGACCGAGCCGGCGTCCTTGTCCTTGCGGGTTTCGGCGCTGCTGGTCTCGTGCAGCGAACGGCGCAGCATCAGCGAGATCAGTGCGGCGATGGCACCGACCACGAACGGAATGCGCCAGCCCCAGGCACGCAGCTCGTCTTCACTGAGCAGCTGCTGCAGGATCACCACCACCAGCACCGCCAGCAACTGGCCGCCGATCAGGGTGACGTACTGGAACGAGGCGAAGAAACCGCGCTGGCCGCGCAGTGCCACTTCACTCATGTAGGTGGCGGTGGTGCCGTATTCGCCCCCGACCGACAGGCCCTGGATCAAGCGCGCCAGCAATAGCAGCGCCGGCGCCCAGGTGCCGATGCTCGCGTAGGTCGGCAGGCAGGCGATCATCAAGGAGCCTGCACACATCATCAGCACCGAGATCATCAGGGAATTCTTGCGCCCGTGGCGGTCGGCCAGGCGGCCGAAGATCCAGCCACCGATGGGGCGCATCAGGAAGCCTGCGGCGAATACCCCGGCAGTGTTGAGCAACTGCACGGTGGGGTCGTCGGAGGGGAAGAAGGCCGGGGCGAAGTAGATCGCGCAGAAGGCGTAGACGTAGAAGTCGAACCATTCCACCAGGTTGCCTGAAGAGGCACCGACGATGGCGAAGATGCGCTTACTGCGTTCTTCGCCGGTGTAATAGGCTGAGGTCATGACGGTTTTACTCCTGGAGGGTCCTGGGTAAGTCTAGACATACCTAGTAACACACTCGTTCCGCTGGCAGGCTGGCAATTGGCCTTGTGTCGTAGCTACCGGCCCTATCGCCGGCAAGCCGGCTCCCACAGGGATAGGCGTGGTTCTCCCTGTGGGAGCCGGCTTGCCGGCGATAGGGCCGGTACAGGTCACACCCGCTCGATGGCCAGCGCCAACCCTTGGCCAACCCCGACACACATGGTCGCCAGGCCTTTGCGCCCGCCGCTCTTCTCCAGCTGGTGCAGCGCCGTCAGCACCAGGCGCGCACCGCTCATGCCCAGCGGATGACCCAGGGCAATCGCGCCGCCATTGGGGTTCACCTGCGGCGCATCATCGGCCACACCCAGCTCGCGCAGCACTGCCAAGCCTTGGCTGGCAAACGCTTCGTTGAGCTCGATCACATCGAAATCACTCACCGCCACACCCAGGCGCTCGGTCAGCTTGCGCACCGCCGGTACCGGCCCGATACCCATGACCCGTGGTGCCACACCCGCGCTGGCCATGCCCAGGACCCGGGCACGCGGGGTCAGGCCGTGCTTCTTCACAGCCTCCGCCGAGGCCAGGATCAGCGCCGCGGCACCGTCGTTGACGCCCGACGCGTTGCCGGCGGTGACGGTCTTGTCCGGGCCGTTGACCGGCTTGAGCTTGTTCAGCGCTTCGAGGGTGGTCTCCGGGCGCAGATGCTCATCGCGCTCGACCACGGTCTCGCCCTTCTTGTGGGCAATGCGCACAGGCACGATCTCTTCGGCAAAGAAACCGGCAGCCTGGGCCGCTGCGGCCTTCTGCTGGCTGCGCAGGGCGAAAGCGTCCTGGTCGGCGCGGGAAACCTGGTAATCGTCGGCGACGTTGTCGGCGGTCTCGGGCATCGCGTCCACGCCGTACTGGCTTTTCATCAGCGGGTTGATGAAGCGCCAGCCGATGGTCGTGTCCTCGAGCTTCATGTTGCGCGAATAGCCACTCTCGGCCTTGCCCATGACGAACGGTGCGCGCGACATGGACTCGACGCCACCGGCAATGGCCAGTTCCATTTCGCCACTGGCAATGGCGCGGAAGGCGGTACCGATGGCATCCATGCCCGAAGCGCACAGACGGTTGAGGGTGACCCCCGGGATGCTTTCCGGCAGGCCCGCCAGCAGCAGCGCCATACGCGCCACGTTGCGGTTGTCTTCGCCGGCCTGGTTGGCGCAGCCGAAGAACACTTCGTCGAGCTGCTCCCACTGCACGGTCGGGTTGCGCTCGATCAGCGCCTTCAGCGGGACCGCCGCCAGGTCGTCGGCACGTACCCCTGCCAGGGCGCCGCCGAAACGGCCGATCGGGGTACGGATGGCGTCACAGATGAATACGTCGCGCATCAGGCTTCTCCTGCCACCTGGCCATGGGCCACGGCGGTACGGGCTTCGAGGTCGCGCAGGGCGCCGAGCTCGACTTCGGTCGGTGCGCTGGTGCTCTGCACGTCATCGGCAAAGCGGATCGCCCAACCGGTGGCGGCGACGATCTGCTCGCGGGTCACGCCCGGGTGGATCGAGGTCACGACGAATTCGTGGGTGCCGGCTTCCGGCTCCATGATGCACAGGTCGGTGATGATGCCGACCGGCCCTTCGCCTGGCAGGCCGAGGCGCTTGCGCGAATCGCCGCCTTCACCGTGGCCGACCGAGGTGATGAAGTCGAGCTTGTCGACGAAGGCTCGCGGCGACTGCTTGAGGATGATCAGCACCTGCTTGGCGGAACCGGCGATCTCCGGCGCGCCGCCAGCACCCGGCAGGCGGGTCCTCGGCGCGTGGTAGTCACCGACCACGGTGGTGTTGATGTTGCCGAAGCGGTCGACCTGGGCAGCGCCGAGGAAACCGACATCGATGCGGCCACCTTGCAGCCAGTAGCGGAAAATCTCGCCGGTCGGCACCACGGTGTCGGCGGTTTCGGCCAGCTCGCCATCACCGATCGACAGCGGCAGCACGCTCGGCTTGGCACCGATCGGGCCGGACTCGTAGATCAGCACCACATCAGGCGACGAAGTCAGGCGCGCCAGGTTGGCGGCCTTGGACGGCAGGCCGATGCCGACGAAGCAGACAGCGCCGTTGCGCAGGCGGCGGGCAGCGGCAACGGTCATCATTTCAGAGGTGGAGTAGCTCATTGTGCAGCCTCCGCGGTGCTGGCCAGCTTGGCCTTGAATGCGTTGAAGTCGGCGGTGCCACGGATGTAGGTGTCGATCCAGGCGGAGAACGATTCGCGGTTGCGCGCGATCGGGTCCCAATCCTGGTAGAAGCGATTGTCACGCTCGTAGTAGCCGTGGGCATAGGACGGGTGGGCGCCACCGGGCACCAGGCACACGGCGCTGAGGGCCCAGGTCGGCAGGACGCAGGCGTTCATCGGCGCCTGCAGGTCATCGACGATTTCCTCGACGGTGACGATGCAGCGCTTGGCCGCCAGGGCCGCTTCCTTCTGCACGCCGAGGATGCCCCAGAGCAGCACGTTGCCTTTGCGGTCGGCCTTCTGTGCGTGGATCACGGTGACGTCCGGGCGTACCGACGGCACGGCAGCGAGCACTTCGCCGGTGAACGGGCAAGTGACACTCTTGATCAGCGGGTTGACCTTCGGCAGGTCGGAGCCGGCGTAGGCACGCAGCACCGCGAACGGCAGGCCGGAGGCACCGGCGACGTAGGCGTTGGCGAGGTCCGCGTGGCTGTGTTCTTCAATCTCGATCGCGTGTGGCCATTGCTTTTCGACCGCATCGCGCAGGCGGTGCAGCGAACCGACACCGGGGTTGCCGCCCCACGAGAAGATCAGCTTGCGGGCACAGCCGGCACCGATCAGTTGGTCGTAGATCAGGTCCGGGGTCATGCGCACCAGGGTCAGGTCGCGCTTGCCCTGACGGATGATCTCGTGCCCGGCGGCGGTCGGGATCAGGTGGGTGAAGCCTTCGAGGGCGACGGTATCGCCGTCCTGGATGAACTGCTTCACGGCTTCGTGAAGCGGGAGAATTGCAGCCATTTGGAGACTCCTGGTCAGGGTGCTACGTTGCGTTCAGATTAAGGAGAGCGGTGGGGGCTTACAATCCGATAATCGACTATTCGTGCGATTATCGAACCGATTAATGCCTTCCTACCTATGTCTGATCGGGCCTCATCGCCTACGTAGCGTCGGCGTGGCTCACCATCCCCTTCACGATCACACCCACCGTCGCCAATGCCGCAGGCACCAGCAAAGCCGTCAGCACCTGTTCGAAGTTCCAGCCCAAACCGAGCAATGTCGCGCCACTCCACGCCCCCAGAATCGCGCCGAAGCGGCCGATGCCCAACATCCAGGACACCCCTGTGGCACGCCCTTGCGTGGGGTAGAAACGCGCCGCCAGCGAAGGCATGGCCGATTGCGCGCCGTTCACGCACATGCCGGCGATCAGCACCAGGGTGGCAAGCACGGTGATGTTGCCCAGGCTCTGCCCGACCGCATAGGCGAACACGCCCGCCAGCAGGTAGAACACACCAATGACTTTGTGCGGGTTGAAGCGGTCCATGGCCCAGCCCACCGCCACCGCGCTGAGCACGCCACCGAACTGGAACAGCGCACCGATGAACGCGGCCTGCTCCATGCTCGCACCACTGTCGCGCATCAGGGTCGGCAGCCAGCTGGTCAGCAGGTAGACGATCACCAGGCCCATGAAGTAGGTCAACCACAGCAGCAGCGTGCCCAGGCCGTAAGTGCCGGAGAAGATCACCGCGAAGACGTTACGCGCCGCCACGACCTTCTGTTCCGGCACGCTGAAGCCGGACGCCTGGGCCACCACTGCCGGGGCGATCGGCCCCAGGGTCTTGCGGATCTTGTCAGTGCCGCGGTTGCGCACCACCAGAAAGCGCGCCGATTCCGGCAGCCAGACCAGCAGCACCACCGCCAGCAGCAGCGGCAGCACACCGCCGACGACCAGCAAGCTGTGCCAGCCGTAAGCCGGAATCATCTTGGCTGAAATGAAGCCACCACCGGCCATCCCCAGGTTGAAGCCGCAGAACATGCTGGTGACCAGCAGCGACTTGAGGCGTTCAGGGGTGTACTCGGAAAGCAGCGTGGTGGCATTGGGCATACCGGCCCCCAAGCCCAGGCCGGTCAGGAAGCGCAATACCAGCAGCTGGTCGACGTTGCTGGCATAGGCCGAGGCCAGGCTGAAGCCACCGAACACCAGCACGGCCACCACCAGCACGCCCTTGCGGCCAAAACGGTCAGCCAGCGGACCCGAGCCCAAGGCACCGAACACCATGCCGATCAGCGCGGCGCTCATTACCGGGCCGAGGCTCGCGCGGTCGATGCCCCATTCCTGCGACAACGCCGGGGCGATGAAGCCCATTGCAGCGGTGTCGAGGCCGTCGAGAAAGACGATCAGAAAACACAGGATCACCACGCGCCATTGATAGCGCGACAGCGGTTGTTCATTGATGAAGGACTGTACGTCGAGGCATTGCCCGACAGCGTGGGGTTTGTTCATTGTTGTTATCCAGAAGTTAGGCACGGTCGGGCCGCTGCGGGCGTGCAGGGTCAAGTACGAGTAAGTGCGAGCCGATATCAGCCTGGAAACAACAGCACTGCGAGCGGGTGCGGCCGCGGCAGCGAAGGGACAGTGATCATTAATGTGCGCCTCTTATGTTGTTCTTGTTCGGTCGGCTAGGCCGACCGTTGCGAGAGACATTAATCAGCGAATGAGGGGGGTGCAATTGACCCAGCACGACACTGTGCGTTTATCGAACAGGAAACGGGGTATAGGGGGCGCAAACAGCCTGTCAGCCAAACAACTGATGGCAAAGATCGCGGCTCGCTGCCAGCAGAATCGGCAGGAACCGCTGCTCAAGCTCACTGCGGCTCACCCGCCCGACATGGGTGCTGACATTCAGCGCCGCCAGCACCTGGCCCGAGGCGTCATAGATCGGCACTGCGATGGACCTCAAGCCCTGCTCCAGCTCCTGGTCGACCACGCACCACCCCTGCGCCCGCACCTGCTGAATGCAGGCGAACAGCGACTCGGCGTCATGCAGGGTGCGGCTGGTGCGCGCCTTCAGATCGGCGCGGTCGAGGTACTCGCGCAGGCTGGTGTCGTCCATCGCCGCCAACAGAATGCGCCCCATCGACGTGCAATAGGCCGGCAACCGCCCCCCCACCGACAGGTCGACCGAGATCAGCCGCTCCACCGTGGCCGAACGGGCTATATAAAGGATGTCGTCGCCTTCAAGGGTCGCCATGTTGGCGGCCTCGTGCAGTTGGTCGCTGATGCGATCCAGGTACGGCTGGGCCGACACGGCCAGCGGCGTCGATGACAAGTAGGCATGGCCAAGGGTCAGCACCTTGGGCAGCAGCGAATAGGTGCGGCCATCGGTGGTGGCGTAGCCGAGCTTGATCAGCGTATGCAGGCAACGGCGCACCGCAGCCCTGGGAATCTCGGTACGGTGACTGATCTGGGCGATCGTCAGGTGGCGTTTGCGCTCCTGGAATGCCTGGATCACGGCCAGCCCCCGCGCCAGGGAGGTCATGAAGTCCGGATCACCGGTAAACGCCTGGATACGCTTGGCCGGTGAGGCCACGATCGGCGGGGCCAATGCCGGCGAACTCGGGCGGGGCGCCTCCGGGTTGGCCGATTCATTGGACGGGGTTTGGTCGCTCATCGCTCACCTCAAAAAAATCGCTAGCTTGTGCGATTATCGAACGAACGGCCGATAATCGCAATTGACCGCTGACAAATTTACTTATACCTTTCTCCAGCCACTTTGTGGCTTCTTTGGAGAGACTGGTCAGGTACCCACCGTAGAAGTCCCAGGCAGCGGCCTCGCCCAGTGCGAGGCCGTTTTTCATTGCCTCCCCTGCACGCCCCAAACAGTAGTGAACTTTGCGGGCCTCTGTTCGCTCAAAGTTTGCACAGCCGATAACTTGCAACAGTCGATGTCACCGTCGGTAAATAACCCTGTTTGTCGATTTATCGATTGCTATAATCGATTCTGCTGGCGCGGATCGATACACCGGCACTGCAAGCACCGCCATCGGCCATCCAGCACACTCAGTGCATGGAGCAACTAGCACCTGCATACAACATCGGCACTTTCAAGCATTCAGGTATTACTGTGACGAAAGATGAACTGCGCGCGGAACTCGAGCGCCAGGCTGAACGTTACAAGGAAGTTTACGGTGGTGAAGTCACCACCTACGCAGCTCAACCCGACCCGGAACGCAAACCCTGGCGCAAGCGCGCCACCGTTCAGGATCAGGCGTTCAGCCAGGAATTGGAGAAGATGGAAAAGGAACTGCGCAGCGAAGAACCTTGAACCGCTGCCAGCCTCATTGCGTCGTGGGCCAAGCGCCCTCGACGCGGCCTATCTTTACCGATTGGCGTCGGATGAAATGGAATTACACAAATTTCATACGACCGTTTGAACCATTGAAGGTCATGGTCATTTTCGGGAATTTAGCGAAATTTCCTACATTTTGCGATTTTTAGCGGAACTTATCACGCTTAAGCCGGTCTTCTCAGGCCGTGAGAGGCCGCTCACAACGCTGCCACTGGTCTGCAGTGGGTGCATCGATTGCCAAGGTTTTCTGGCATAATCCCGCCCCCCATATGACCGCCAGACAACCTTCATGATCGATTTATTCAGCGGACTGGATGCCTGGGTATTGGTGAGCCTGCTACTCGCCCTGACCTTCGTGCTCGCATTCGAGTTCATCAATGGCTTTCATGACACCGCCAACGCGGTAGCCACCGTCATCTATACCAAAGCCATGCCGCCACACTTGGCCGTGTTCTTCTCCGGGGTGTTCAACTTCCTTGGCGTTCTGCTCGGCGGTGTCGGGGTGGCCTATGCCATCGTTCACCTGCTGCCGGTCGAACTGCTGATCAACGTGAACACCGGTCACGGCCTGGCCATGGTCTTCTCATTGCTCGCCGCAGCCATTGCCTGGAACCTCGGAACCTGGTACTTCGGCATTCCGGCTTCCAGTTCGCACACCCTGATCGGTTCGATCCTCGGTGTGGGCCTGGCCAATGCCCTGATCAACGACATTCCGCTGGGTGACGGCGTCAACTGGCAGAAAGCGATCGACATCGCCATGTCGCTGGTGGTTTCGCCCATGGCGGGTTTCGCTGTCGCCGCCCTGCTGCTGCTCGGCCTGAAATGGTGGCGCCCGCTGTCGAAGATGCACAAGACACCGGAGCAGCGCCGCAAGCTCGACGACAAGAAGCACCCACCGTTCTGGAACCGCCTGGTACTGGTCATTTCGGCCATGGGTGTGAGCTTCGTTCACGGCTCCAACGATGGCCAGAAAGGCATCGGCCTGATCATGCTGGTGCTGATCGGTATCGTTCCGGCCAAGTTCGTACTCGACCTGAACAGCACCACCTACCAGATCGAGCGCACCCGCGACGCCACCACGCACCTGAGCCAGTTCTACCAGCGCAACGCCGCCACCCTGGGCGAATTCCTGGCGCTGGGCAAGGCCCAGGCCAGCGACTTGCCGGAGCAGTTCAGCTGCAACCCGCAGCAGACCGAGCCGACCATCGCCGCACTGCAGTCCTCGCTGCAAGGCGTGACCGACTACCGCGCCCTGAGCGCTGAGAAGCGCGTGGAAGTTCGCCGCTACCTGCTGTGCCTGGATGACACCGCGAAGAAGGTCGGCAAGCTGCCAAGCCTCAACGCCCGTGAAAAGGCTGACCTGGACAAGCTGCGCAAGGACATCACCGCTACCACCGAGTACGCTCCGTTCTGGGTCATCGTGGCGGTTGCCCTGGCCCTGGGCCTGGGCACCATGGTGGGCTGGAAGCGTGTGGTACTGACCGTTGGCGAGAAGATAGGCAAGCAGGGCATGACCTATGCCCAGGGCATGTCGGCGCAGATTACCGCAGCGTGCGCCATTGGCATGGCCAACGTGTTCGCCCTGCCGGTGTCGACCACCCACGTACTGTCGTCCGGCGTTGCCGGCACCATGGTCGCCAACAAGAGCGGCCTGCAAGGCGGCACGGTGAAAACCATCCTGCTGGCCTGGGTGCTGACGTTGCCAGCCACCATCGGCCTGGCGGCTGGCCTGTTCTGGCTGGCGTCCAAGGCGATTAGCTGAGCGATACTGCTGAAATGAAAAAGGCGCCTTCGAGGCGCCTTTTTCATGGGTCTGTACTGGCCCTATCGCCGGCAAGCCGGCTCCCACAGGTAAGGCGCCGCACTTGAGGTCAGCGCCGTACCTGTGGGAGCCGGCTTGCCGGCGATGAGGCCGGTACAGGCAACTACCGCTTCTTGCCCCCCAACAACGACCCCATCAACCCGCGCACCAACTGCCGCCCCAGCTGGTTGGCAGCCTGACGCACCGCCGACTTGATGGCCTGCCCCGCCGCACTCTGCAGGAACTCTCCGGCCTTGTCGGCCAGGCTCTCTTCATCGGCCTTCTGCACCGGCGCCGGCTCCACCGGCTCGCCCCTGCGCTGGGTCAGCATTTCATAGGCCGACTCACGGTCAACCGGCTTGTCATAGCGCCCCAACAAGGGCGACCCGGCAATCAACGCGGCCCGCTCGGCCCCGCTCAATGGCCCGATGCGCGATTGCGGCGGGGCGATCAGCACGCGTTGCACCACCGCAGGCGTGCCCTTCTCTTCCAGCGTACCGACCAACGCTTCGCCGATACCCAGCTCAGTCAGCACCGCCAGGCTGTCGAACGCCGGATTGGGACGAAAACCGTCCGCCACCGCCCGCAGCGACTTCTGCTCCTTGGCCGTGAATGCCCGCAAGCCATGCTGGATGCGCAAGCCCAGCTGGGCCAGCACAGTGTCCGGCAGATCGCCCGGAGACTGGGTCACGAAATACACCCCAACGCCCTTGGAACGGATCAGCCGCACCACCTGCTCCAGCCGGTCCTGCAAGGCCTTGGGCGTGTCGTTGAACAGCAAGTGCGCCTCGTCGAAGAACAGCGCCAGCACAGGCTTATCGGCATCTCCGCGCTCAGGCAGCTGCTCGAACAGCTCGGCCAGCAACCACAGCAGGAAGGTTGCATAGACCTTGGGCGCGTCATGCACCAGCCGGCTGGCATCGAGCAGATGGATACGCCCTCGCCCATCGCCGTCGAGTCTTAGCAGGTCTTCCAATTGCAGCGCCGGCTCGCCGAACAGCGCCTCGGCGCCCTGCTGCTCCAGGGTTGCCAGGCGACGCAGGAGCGCCTGGGTCGAGGCGCTGGTCATCAGGGCGCTGTCTTCGCCCAGCAACTGCGGGTTTTCCTTCAAGTGTGCAAGCAGCGCCTTGAGGTCCTTGAGGTCGAGCAACAACAGCCCTTCCCGGTCAGCCACCTTGAACGCCGCGTACAACGCCGCCTGCTGACTGTCAGTCAACGCCAGCAAGTTGCCGAGCAACAACGGCCCCATTTCACTGAGGGTGGTACGCAACGGATGACCGGATTGCCCGGCGACATCCCACAAGGTGACCGGGTAAGCACGCGGCTGATGGCCCAGCCAGGGCATTGCGGCGATCCGCTCGGCCACCTTGCCCTGGGGCGCGCCCGGTGCGCCGAGGCCGCAGAGGTCGCCTTTGACATCGGCCGCGAAGACCGCCACGCCGGCGTCGCTGAACACTTCCGCCAGGTGCTGCAAGGTCACGGTCTTGCCGGTACCGGTAGCACCCGCCACCAACCCGTGACGGTTGGCCAGTCGCATGGCTTGCTTGACCGGTTGGCCATCCGTGCCAGCCCCTATAACCATGGTCAAAGAATCCGACATCTTTTTGATCCTCTTCTCAAGCTTTACCGCCTATTGGCCGATAACGCGGGGTGATATTCGCCATTCAAGACAGGAACAACCCAAAGGACTACCCGGGATGTTGCACTGTTTTACTGCTGTATTCGTGCGAACGCCCGATAAAAACCTTAGCGGAACCGATTACGCCATGAACAAAAGCCTGCGTTTCAGCCACAAGATTCTTTTAGCGGCATCACTGATCGTGATCCTCGCCTTCAGCCTGTTCACCCTCTACAACGATTACCTCCAGCGTAATGCGATCCGCGAGAATCTGGAGAATTATCTGGCTGAAATGGGCGAGTCCACTTCGACCAACATTCACAACCTGTTCGAAGGCCGCATCAAGCTGGTTGAAAACCTGGCCCAGAACATTGCCCAAGAGCCCGAACAGGCTGAGACGCTGATGGGCCAGAACGCCCTGATCTCAAGCTTTTTGACCGTCTACCTGGGCAAGGTCGACGGCGGTTTCAGTGTACGCCCTGACTCGAAGATGCCCGAAGGCTACGACCCGCGCACCCGCCCTTGGTACAAGGACGGCATGAACGCCCAGGGCGTGATCCTCACCGAGCCCTATATGGACATGACCACCAACAAGATGGTCATCGGCATCCTCGGCAAGGTGTCCACCCAGGTGGGCGTGGTGGGCGGTGACCTGGCCCTCGACGGCCTGGTGCGCATCATCAACTCGCTGAACTTCGGCGGCATGGGCTACGCCTTCCTGGTCAACGACCAAGGCAAGGTCCTGGTTCACCCGGACCAGAAGATGGTCATGAAGTCGCTGTCTGACCTGTTCCCGCAGCACACGCCGAAACTGACCGGTGACCTGACCGAAGTCCAGGCCAACGGCCAGACTCGCCTGTTGACCTTCACCCCGATCAAGGGCCTGCCATCGGCCAACTGGTACATCGGTTTGTCGGTGGACAAAGACAAAGCCTTCGCCATGCTCAGCACCTTCCGCACCTCGGCGGTGATCGCCACCGTGGTGGCTGTGGTCATCATCATCGGCCTGCTCGGTCTGCTGATCAGCGTGCTGATGCAACCGCTGCTGACCATGACCCGCGCCATGGAAGACATCGCCGAAGGCGAAGGCGATTTGACCAAACGCCTGCGCATTCACAACCACGACGAATTCGGCATCCTCGGCACTGCCTTCAACCGCTTCGTGGAGCGTATCCACGGTTCGATCCGCGAGGTGTCCTCGGCCACCGAGCAGGTCAACGAGGTGGCCCTGCGCGTCATCAGCGCCTCCAACTCGTCGATGGCCAACTCGGACGAGCAGTCCAACCGCACCAACAGTGTCGCCGCCGCCATCAATGAGCTGGGTGCTGCCGCCCAGGAAATCGCCGGCAACGCCGCCCAGGCCTCGCAGCACGCAAGCTCTGCTCGCCTGCTGGCCGAAGAAGGGCAACAGGTGGTGGACCGCAACATCGCGGCGATGAATCGCCTGTCCGACCTGATCGTGACCTCCAGCGCGCACATCGAGACCCTGAACAGCAAGACCGTGAACATCGGGCAGATTCTCGAGGTGATCACCAGCATCTCCCAGCAAACCAACCTGCTGGCACTGAACGCCGCGATCGAAGCGGCCCGGGCCGGTGAAGCCGGACGCGGCTTCGCCGTGGTCGCCGATGAAGTACGCAACCTGGCGCACCGCACCCAGGAATCTGCGCAGCAGGTGCAGAGCATGATCGAGGAACTGCAGGTCGGCGCCCGCGAGTCGGTCGAGACCATGGGCCAAAGCCAGCGCCACAGCCAGGACAGCGTGCAGATCGCCAACCAGGCCGGTGAACGCCTGGACAGCGTCACCGTGCGCATTGGCGAGATCGACGGCATGAACCAGTCGGTGGCCACCGCCACCGAAGAGCAGACCGCAGTGGTCGACTCGATCAACATGGACATCAACGAAATCAACATGCTCAACCAGGAAGGCGTGGAGAACCTGCAGGCCACCCTGCGGGCGTGCTCGGACCTGGAGCAGCAAGCCACTCGCCTGAAGCACCTGGTCGGCAGCTTCCGTATCTGACCTGAAGCACCGCGTCGCCCTTATCGCCGGCAAGCCGGCTCCCACAGGGATCTGCACAGGCTTCAAGCCTTGTGCAGTAGCTGGGAGCCGGCTTGCCGGCGATGGACTCGAGACCACATCCCCCGCCCAACCCGATCGAACAAACTATCCTTCAGTAAGGTCAACCTTTAGGCGCGTCATCACCGGCCCGTTACCGCCGAATGACAGACCCGAAGACGATCCCGGAGGGATGCTGATCGTGCACATCGCTGACATCACCATGTTCTATGCCCCGGCCAGCGGCGGCGTACGGACTTATCTTGATGCCAAACATCATCGCCTCGACGCCCTCCAGGGCGTTCGCCACAGCCTTTTGATCCCCGGCCCCAGCGCCCGTCATACCAATGGCGTATACGAAGTACCTGCCCCCCCTCTGCCCTTCGGCAACGGCTACCGATTCCCCGTGCGGCTGGGCCCTTGGTGCACGGTGCTGCGCGGGCTCAAGCCGGACCTGATCGAAGTCGGCGACCCCTACCTCACCGCCTGGGCAGCACTGGAAGCACGACGCCAGCTCGACGTACCGGTGATCGGTTTCTACCACTCCGACTTGCCGCTGCTGGTCAGCAACCGCATGGGCAACTGGTTCACGCCCAATGTCGAAGCCTATGTCAGCAAGCTGTACGGCAATTTCGACCGGGTACTGGCGCCTAGCCAGGTAATGGCCGACAAGTTGCGCCGCCTGGGTGTGCGCGATGTGCATGTACAACGCCTCGGCGTTGACCTTGCCACCTTCAATCCGGTACACCGCGACCCGCAACTGCGGGCTCAGCTGGGTATACCCGACACCAGCCGGCTACTGGTGTTCGCCGGCCGAGGCTCGCGGGAGAAGAACCTGCCGGTGCTGCTCGAATGCATGCAGCACCTGGGTCGCCCCTATCACCTGCTGCTGGTGGGTTCGAACATGCCAGCCAACGTGCCGGACAATGTCAGCGTGATCGACCACTTCTGCCCACTCGACGAAGTCGCCCGGCTGGTGGCCAGTGCCGACCTGCTGCTACACGCCGGCGACCAGGAAACCTTCGGCCTGGTCGTCCTCGAAGCAATGGCCAGCGCCACGCCCGTGGTGGCGGTACGGGCCGGAGCCTTCAGCGAGATCATCAACGAACAATGCGGCCGCCTGTGCCGCGCCAACGATGGCCAGGCCATGGCCACGACGGTACGCGAAGTGTTCGAGGCCGGCGTCCGCAAGCTCGGTGCCCAGGCTCGCCTTCACGTGGAGCAACATTACTCGTGGGACAACGTGGTAAATGGCCTGCTCCAGCATTACCAGGCGGTGCTCGGCCATCAGCCACAGGTACGCGCCCATGGCTGAGAGCGATGGCACGTCGCGCAGCCTCATGCTGGTGCTGCACGATATGGCGCCGGAAACCTGGCCGGACTACCAGCCGTTCGTGGAGGCGATCGATGAAAGGGGCGGCGTGCCGATGACCTGGCTGGTAGTCCCCGACTTCCACCACCGCAACCCCCTGGCCCGCTCCCCAACGTTCTGCCACCTGCTCGAACGGCGCCTGGCGCAGGGCGACGAACTGGCGCTGCACGGTTTCTTCCATGCCGATGACGGACCCTCGCCACGCAGCCTCGGTGAGTACTGCATGCGCCGTCTCTACACCCACGAAGGCGAGTTCTATGCGCTCGACCAGGCCCAAGCGCTGCAGCGCCTGGAGGATGGCCTGGCACTGTTCGACCGGCAAGGCTGGCCGGTAGCCGGCTTTGTCGCGCCGGCCTGGCTGATGAGCCAGGGCACGCGCCAGGCCTTGTGCCAATTGCCGCTGCGCTACACCAGCACCCCGCAGCACTTGTACCGGTTGCCCGATTTCCGCGCATTCAGCGCCCCCGGCCTGGTCTGGAGTGCCGGCAGCGCCTGGCGTCGGGGTGTTTCACGGATGGTATGCGACTGGCAGCGACGGCGCTGGCGCGAGGCCCAGACCTTGCGCCTCGGGCTGCACCCAGTGGACATGCGCCACCGCTCGTCACGCAACTACTGGCTGGCCACGCTCGACCATTTACTGCTTCAGGGCCGTGAACCCCTGACCAAATCGGCCTGGCTGGAACGCCAGGTGCTCGCATGAATCGCTTCGCCTGGCTGGGCCTTGCGCTGTTGTGCGCAGTCCTGGTGCCAGCATTGCTCGGTGGCGACGAGCTGCTACCCAGGCTCAAGGCCTTCGACCCCGGCCTGATGTTGACCCTGCTGGGCATGATTCTGTTGTGCTGGATCATCAATGCCATGCGCCTGCGCCTGCTGCTCGGCCAGCACGGCGCAAAGCTTGGGCACGTGCGTAGCCTTGGCGTGGTAATGGCCACGGAGTTCGCCATCTGCACCACGCCCGGTGGTAGCGGCGGGCCGTTGACGCTGATGGCCTTGCTCGCCCGCGACCGCATCGGCCCGGCCCGCAGTGGCGCGGTGTTCGCCATGGACCAGTTGAACGACTTGCTGTTCTTCTTCTGCGCAATGCTGGCGATCGCCGGCTACGCCCTGTTCCACAGCCTGGGCCGCAGCCAGGAAAGCCTGCTGCTGGGCAGCGCCTTGCTGCTGTGCACAGCACTGGCCGCGATACTGGCGTTGCTGCACTACCGGCGCGCGATCATGCGCTTCAACGGCCGACTGCTGCATCGCGCCGGCATGAACCCACGCCGCAGACGGCGCTGGGCGCGCAAGGTGTTGCACTTCATCGCGGCGCTGGCCCAGACCTGGCGGCTGCCCAAGCGCACCCTGGCGCTGGTGTTCACCCTGACCTGCGCTCACTGGAGCCTGCGCTACAGCGTGCTGTTTCTGGTGTTGCGGGGCTTGGGCGTGGAACTGTCGTGGGTGCCGAGTTTTCTGGTGCAGATGCTGTCGCTCAGTGCCGGGCAGTTCAGCCTGATGCCGGGCGGCGCCGGGGCCGCCGAACTGACGTCGGCGAGTTTGCTGGCACCGATGGTGGGCAGCTCGACCGCGGCGGCGGCGATCCTGATCTGGCGCGCGGTTACTTACTACTTTTATCTGCTGGCAGGTGGGCCGGTGTTCGTCTGCCTGCTGGCGCGTCCGCTGCTGGAACGCTGGCGGGGTCAGGCGGGTTGAGCTGACGCCAGAGATCGGCGGCGCCGGGAAACTCGGTGCCGTCTTCTTCGTCTAGCGCTGCGGGGTCGTAGCGGGCCAGGCAGCCTTCGCCGAGGGTGGGAGGGGGTGTGGCAGTGGGCTTGTTGCGGGAGCTTGCCATTGGATACACCTCAAGTACGGCTGAGAACCCCTGTGGGAGCGGGCTTGCCCCGCGAAAGGGCCGGCCCGGACAACAAAGGTGTATGGCCAGGGCTTCGCCCTGGTTCGCGGGACAAGCCCGCTCCCACAAGCCCAGTGCCCACGATCAGTCGAACACCACCGTCTTGTTGCCGTGCACCAGCACGCGGTCTTCCAGGTGATAACGCAGGCCACGGGCCAACACCATCTTCTCGACATCACGGCCGAAGCGAACCATGTCCTCGATGCTGTCGGCGTGGCTCACGCGCACCACGTCCTGCTCGATGATCGGGCCGGCGTCCAGCTCTTCGGTCACGTAGTGGCACGTTGCACCGATCAGTTTCACACCGCGCAGGGCTGCCTGGTGATACGGCTTGGCACCGACGAACGAAGGCAGGAAGCTGTGGTGGATGTTGATGACCTTCTCGGCGTAATCCTGGCAGAGCTGCGGCGGCAGGATTTGCATGTAACGCGCCAGCACCACCACGTCGGCCGCATGCTCCTGGACCAGACGCGACACCTCGGCAAACGCCGGCGCCTTGTCTTTCGGGTCGACCGGCACGTGGAAGAACGGAATGCCGTGCCACTCGACCATGCTGCGCAGGTCGTTGTGGTTGGAAACCACGCAGGGGATCTCGCAATCCAGCTCGTCGGTGTGCCAACGGTGCAGCAGGTCTGCCAGGCAGTGCGATTCGCGGCTGGCCATCAGCACGACGCGCTTCTTCTGCGCCGAGTCGGTGACACGCCAGGTCATGGAGAACTCTTCGGCAATCGGTGCAAAGGCTTCGCGGAAGGCCTCGATACCGAAAGGCAACGATTCGGCACGGATTTCATGGCGCATGAAGAACCAACCACTCTGCTCATCGGAGTGATGGCTGGCTTCGTTGATCCAGCCATTGTACAAGGCCAGGAAATTACTGACTTTCGCCACGATGCCAACACGGTCGGGGCAGGCGATCACCAGACGATAGGTGCGCATGAATAAGACTCCAGAACTTCGCAAAGGCGCCCATTCTAGCGGCCCGGCCCAAAAAACGCAGTAAGCATTGCACCCGCCGGCTGCAGCCTCAGGTCATGCCTTACCGCTGCGACATGGCGTAACTGGGCAAAGGACATTCATGCCCAATTGAAGGGGGCCTATGTAAATTTTTCTTAATCTTGAGATATTTTGTCACAGGCTAATTAACAGTTCGCTGCCCTATTAATATGTTTACTTGAGTGTATCGCCTGTCTATTATTGCCCCACACATTTCTGAACACGCACTAAGGAACACTCCATGTCCCTGATCAACGAGTACCGCGCCACCGAAGAAGCCATCAAGGAACTTCAGGCCCGCCTGGCCAACCTGTCGCAGGATGACAAGCTGAAAAAAGAACTGGAGTTCGAAGGCAAACTGCGCACGCTGATGGGCGAATACTCCAAGTCGCTGCGTGACGTCATCGCCCTGCTCGACCCAGAGTCGAAACTGAGCAAAGCCCCGCGCGGCGCAGTCAAGACCACTGGCACCAAGCGTGCTCGCAAGGTCAAGCAATACAAGAACCCGCACAATGGTGAAGTAATCGAAACCAAAGGCGGCAACCACAAGACCCTGAAAGAATGGAAAGCCAAATGGGGTGGCGATGTGGTTGAAAGCTGGGCAACCCTGCTGGACTGATTGTCCGCGCAGAGGCTGCTTGTATAAACAAAAACGCCGGCTCGATGCCGGCGTTTTTGTTTGTCCACTCATTGGCTGATAGCAAATTGCTCTGACAACTGCCGGGCATGCACTTGCCAAGCCTCCAGCACCCGGCGCCCGGCTTCGTCAGCGTTGGCCCAGGCGCTCTGCCGAGCCTGCTCGAAGTCGCCCAGGGTATTCGGCGCGCCCCACAGGGGGTTGCTCAGGCGCTGCTGACAGAAGGCATACCAGCGCTGGCGCTCATCGCTGTTCAAGGTCTCTGGAAAGTTGCGCGCCCGATAACGGAACAACAATTCAGGCATGCGTGGGTCATCGAACATCCAATGGCCGTTGCCCAATGCTGCGGGGTCCAGCGTGCGAACTTGCTCGCACATGCGACGATCGCGATCCCCCAGGAAACCGTCATACAACTGCTGTTCAGGGTCCTCATTAGGCGCAAACTCATCCGTGCCGTAGATAAGCTCCAGCTTGTCTTGCCACTGCGCTTGCTGATTGGCCAGCGCTTCGCCACGTGATTGCAAAAGTGCCAGATCGATACCGAGTCGTTGCTGATCCGCAGGGCGCAATACCGAAAGCGGCGCCAACACGGGACAGCGATTGATCTGTACCAACTTGAGCGGGACCGGTAATTGTCCTTCAGACAACTCCTCATGGCGCGTATACAAGCGCTCACGAAGTACTTCGGCACTTTCCCTCAATAACGGTAGGGTTTCCTGATGCAGATCGCACACAATCAGTGCATTGCGATTGCGCGGGTGCCAGGCCAACGGCAAGACCACGCCCAGATAATTACGTGCCGCCGAGAAGCGACCGGATATATGCACCAGCGGTTGCAATAAACGAATCTGCTCCAACACTTTGTGTTTGCTGCGCAGCTGGAACAGCCATTCGTACAACCTGGGCTGTTTTTGCCGAATCAGGCGCGCCAGGGCAATCGTCGCCCGCACGTCGGAAAGTGCTTCGTGCGCATGCCCATGGTCGATGCCGTTTGCCTGGCTCAGCAATTCAAGGCGCAGGCTGGTGCGTCCATCCTGTTGCGGCCAATTGATACCTTCAGGACGCAGGGCATAGGCGGTGCGCACCACATCGATCAAGTCCCAGCGGCTGTTGCCGCCCTGCCATTCGCGCGCATACGGATCGAAGAAGTTGCGGTAGAGGCTGTAACGGGTCACTTCATCATCGAAGCGCAGGGTGTTGTAACCCGCACCGCAAGTGCCTGGACGCGCCAGCTGCTCATGGACCCGAGTCATGAACTCAGCCTCGCACAAGCCTTGGGTGGCCAGCTGCTGCGGGGTAATGCCGGTCACAAGGCACGCCGCCGGGTGCGGCAGGATGTCGTCGGAGGGGCGGCAATAGAGACTGATGGGCGGTTCGATTTCGTTGAGTTCGAGATCGGTGCGCACACCCGCCACCTGCAACGGCCTGTCGCAGCGCGGGTTGATGCCGGTGGTTTCGTAGTCGTGCCAGAAGATGCTGGAAGTCACGGAGTCGTCCTGAATCGAGGTTGCCCCGATTCTAGCGGACCTCGTCTCAGACGGAAGCGTTGGCCGGACGGAAACTGAAATAGTCGCGCAGCGAGCGGACGAAATCGTCGTATTCGCGCGGTGCCTGCAGCAACATGAAGCCTGAATCGTAGTGACCCGGCGTCTGGTCTTCGCGGCACCACAGGCAACTGGCTGTCAGGTTGATGCACTGGAAGCCGCCGCTGGCAAGCGGCACGCGCAGCTGCAGCTCGAAATCCGGCCCGACCAGCACCGGCAGCTGGCTGATCAGCATCAAGCCGTCTTCAGAGGCATTACCCAGCTGACCGATAGGTTGATCGGTGAAGCGGTTGAACACCTTCAATGCACACGGCAATTGGTGGCGTTCGATATGGCGCTTGTTGAACATGATCACACGTGCAATCCGTACCAATGCCAGGAATGCAAGGTACTGGCGGTTGTTGTAACAACTGGATTACAGGTTAGCGCAGCACGCCATGCAAATCCCGTGAAATTATTGACACCTTGGTGTTAACGCCAAGGAGAGGTATTCACCGGGCTGGCCATTGCCGCCTGGCCGCTGCGGTAATGGCCAAGTTTCTCAAGCGTTTGCAGGCGCGCCTTGGCGCGGTAGGCGTACTCATTGTTTGGATACTGCTGGATCAGGTACTCATACGTTTGCGCGGCATCCACGAACAGCTGCTGGCGTTCCAGGCACTGGCCACGCAGCAATGACACTTCCGGGTGAATGAAGGGGCGCGCACGGCTGGTACGGTCGACCTGGGACAACTCCAGCATGACTTTCTGGCAGTCGCCACGGTCGTAGGCGCGGTAGGCGTTGTTCAAGTGATGGTCCATCGACCAGCGGGTGCAGCCGACGGTACTGGCCGTCGCCAGGGCTAAAACGATCAGGGCTCGCATGTGGGATCTCCTTGGATGCCTGTGTATCGGCCTTTGTCGACAAATCTTCACCGCCATTTGCCAGGATACCTCGCCCGGTCATTTGCCACCCTGCGCGGCTTGCAGGTAGTGCAACGGAACAATGACTACAGCGTGATTCAGGAGTAGCCTTTCGCTGCGCTTCACTATAGGAGTCTGTGCATGACCATCCGCCGTACCAAAATCGTCGCCACCCTTGGCCCCGCCAGCAACTCGCCGGAAGTGATCGAACAGCTGATCCTCGCCGGCCTGGACGTGGCACGCCTGAACTTTTCCCACGGCACCCCGGACGAGCACAAAGCGCGCGCCCGCCTGATCCGTGACATCGCCGCCAAAAACGGCCGCCATGTCGCACTGCTGGGTGACCTGCAGGGTCCGAAGATCCGCATCGCCAAATTCAGCAACAAGCGCATCGAACTGAAGATCGGTGACAAATTCACCTTCTCCACTGCCCACCCGCTGACCGAAGGCAACCAGGACATCGTCGGCATCGACTACCCGGACCTGGTCAAGGACTGCGGTGTCGGTGACGAGCTGCTGCTCGACGATGGCCGCGTGGTCATGCGCGTCGAGACCGCCACCGCCGATGCCCTGCATTGCGTGGTGATCGTCGGTGGTCCACTGTCGGACCACAAAGGCATCAACCGCAAAGGTGGCGGCCTGACCGCACCGGCCCTGACCGAAAAAGACAAGGCCGACATCAAGCTGGCCGCGGAAATGGACCTGGACTACCTGGCCGTGTCGTTCCCGCGTGACGCCAAGGACATGGAATACGCCCGCAAGCTGCGTGACGAGTCCGGCGGCAGCGCCTGGCTGGTCGCCAAGATCGAGCGCGCTGAAGCGGTCGCCGACGACGAGACCCTCGACGGCCTGATCGCCGCCTCCGACGCCGTCATGGTTGCCCGTGGCGACCTGGGCGTGGAAATCGGCGACGCCGAGCTGATCGGCATCCAGAAGAAGATCATCCAGCACGCCCGCCGCAACAACAAAGCGGTGATCGTGGCGACGCAGATGATGGAGTCGATGATCCAGAACCCGATGCCGACTCGCGCCGAAGTGTCCGACGTGGCCAACGCCGTGCTCGACAACACCGATGCGGTCATGCTGTCGGCCGAAAGTGCCGCCGGTGCCTACCCGATCGAAGCCGTTCAGGCCATGGCGCGGATCTGCCAGGGTGCCGAGAAGCACCCGACCAACCAGAAGTCCAGCCACCGTCTGCACACCACCTTCGAGCGTTGCGACGAAAGCATCGCCCTGGCGGCCATGTACACCGCCAACCACTTCCCCGGCGTCAAGGCGATCATCGCCCTCACCGAAAGTGGCTACACCCCGCTGATCATGTCGCGCCTGCGTTCGCACGTGCCGATCTACGCGCTGACCCCACACCGCGCCACCCAGGCCCGTACCTCGATGTTCCGCGGTGTCTACCCGATCGCCTTCGACCCGGCCTCGCTGCCGGCCGACAAGGTGAGCCAGGCAGCGGTCGACGAGCTGCTCAAGCGTGGTCTGGTGGAACAGGGTGACTGGGTGATCCTGACCAAAGGCGACAGCTACCACACCATCGGTGGCACCAACGGCATGAAGATCCTGCATGTCGGTGATCCGTTGGTTGGCTGATCGGCTCCAACTGGGGCCGCTTTGCGGCCCTTTCGCGACACAAGGCCGCTCCTACAGGGGATCGCGTTTCTCCTGTAGGAGCGGCCTTGTCTCGCGATGGAGGGCAAAGCCCTCCCCTGCGCACTCAGGCATGCTCGACAAACACATCGGCAAACACCTGCCCCCTCGGCACCCCCGCAATGAACAGCCGCCGCGCAAAACGCTCCACACTCTCCTGCGAGCCACACACCAGCGCAATGGTCTGCCGTGATGACGGCCGCAATGCCGCCAGCGCTTCGTCCAGCTGATCCAGCAAAACCTGCTCGACACACACACCTTCAATTTCCAGCAACGGCTCGGCCAGGTAATGCCCTGCGTGGTCACGCGCTACATGCATCACCTTGATCTCGCCGCGATGCCCCTGCCGCACCGCCTCGCGCAAAATGCCCCACAACGGCGCAAGCCCGGTGCCCGCCGCCAGCAGCCAAAGCGGCCGTTCCTGCCAATCCGGATCGTAATGCAGCGCCCCGCCCCTGAGCTCACCCAGGCGCATCACATCGCCCGCCTGCAGCCCACGCGCCTTGTCGCAAAACGCGCCTGGCCGCCAGCAATCGATATGGAATTCGAGGAAGTCATCCTCCCCCGGCAGGCTCGCCAAGGAATAGGGCCGCGCGACCGCACCGTTCCACAGCACCAGATGTTGGCCGGCCTGGTAACGCAGGGCTCTTTCAGGTCGCAGGCGCAGGCGCAAGACATCGCCGTACCAGTCCAGTCCACAGACCTGAGCGGAAATGCCGTCGTGCCGCGGGTCGAACACCGCCACGCGCAGATCGCCCACTACCCGGCACTGGCAAGCCAGGCGCCAGCCCTGGGCATGCTTTTCCAACGCCAGCGCTTCAGGCAAGGCATCCGCCGGCTGCCCGTCCAGGCAGTGCACCAGGCAGGCATGGCAGCTTCCGGCGCGGCAACTGTAGGGCACATTCAGCCCCGCCTCGTTCAGGGCATCGAGCAGGTTGCTGCCGGTGGGCACCGTCCAGCGGCGCTCGCCCACGCATAGTTCGGGCATGGTCGGTGTTTCTCCAGAGATCTCCGGCTCACTGTAAGCCAAGCGCTCGACGGCAGCAAAAAGGATGCCCGCCAGCTGCCGACCATGGTCCAGACCGGCCGCAGGTGTGCCCGGCACGGATGCGCGCTATACTGCCGCGCCTTTTTCCGTCGGCCTGACCTGCCGGCGCCTTGCAAGGCGCTTCGACACGCTGGTCGGCAATGTCGAGCGTCTTTTTGAATGTTCCCGTCTTTAAGAGGAGCGCGCTGCATGACCGTGATCAAGCAAGACGACCTGATTCAGAGCGTCGCCGACGCCCTGCAATTCATTTCGTACTACCACCCCGTCGATTTCATCCAGGCGATGCACGAGGCCTACCTGCGTGAAGAGTCGCCTGCTGCACGCGACTCGATCGCCCAGATCCTGATCAACTCGCGCATGTGCGCCACCGGCCACCGCCCGATCTGCCAGGACACCGGTATCGTCACCGTGTTCATCCGCGTGGGCATGGACGTGCGCTGGGACGGCGCCACCATGAGCGTCGACGACATGATCAACGAGGGTGTGCGTCGCGCCTACAACCTGCCTGAAAACGTCCTGCGCGCTTCGATCCTGGCCGACCCGGCCGGTGCTCGCAAGAACACCAAGGACAACACCCCGGCTGTCATCCACTACTCGATCGTCCCCGGTGACAAGGTCGAAGTCGATGTCGCGGCCAAGGGCGGCGGTTCCGAGAACAAGTCGAAGATGGCCATGCTCAACCCGTCCGACTCGATCGTCGACTGGGTGCTGAAGACCGTGCCGACCATGGGCGCTGGCTGGTGCCCGCCTGGCATGCTCGGCATCGGTATCGGCGGTACTGCCGAGAAGGCTGCGGTCATGGCCAAGGAAGTGTTGATGGAGTCCATCGACATTCACGAGCTCAAGGCACGTGGCCCGCAGAACCGCCTCGAAGAGATCCGCCTGGAGCTGTTCGACAAGGTCAACCAGTTGGGCATCGGCGCCCAGGGCCTGGGCGGCCTGACCACCGTGCTCGACGTCAAGATCATGGACTACCCGACCCACGCCGCCTCCCTGCCGGTGTGCATGATCCCGAACTGCGCCGCCACCCGCCACGCGCACTTCGTGCTCGATGGTTCCGGCCCTGCCGAACTGGAAGCGCCGTCGCTGGACGCCTACCCGGAAATCGTCTGGGAAGCTGGCCCGAGCGCCCGCCGCGTCAACCTCGACGAAATCACCCCGGAAGAAGTCGCCAGCTGGAAACCGGGCGAGACCATCCTGCTCAACGGCAAGATGCTCACTGGCCGCGACGCTGCGCACAAGCGCATGGTCGAGATGCTCAACCGTGGCGAAGCGCTGCCAGTCGACCTCAAAGGCCGCTTCATCTACTACGTTGGCCCGGTCGACCCGGTCGGTGACGAAGTGGTAGGCCCAGCCGGCCCGACCACCGCTACCCGCATGGACAAGTTCACCCGCCAGATCCTCGAACAGACCGGCCTGCTGGGCATGATCGGCAAGTCCGAGCGTGGCCCGACCGCCATCGAGGCGATCAAGGACAACAAGGCCGTGTACCTGATGGCCGTCGGCGGCGCTGCCTACCTGGTGGCCCAGGCGATTCGCAAGTCCCAGGTGCTGGCCTTCGCCGAACTGGGCATGGAAGCGATCTACGAGTTCGAAGTGAAGGACATGCCGGTCACCGTCGCGGTCGACAGCAACGGTGAGTCCGTGCACATCACCGGCCCTGCGCTGTGGCAGGGCAAGATTGCCGAAAGCCTGGCTGTAGAAGTGAAGTAATCCGGACTGGGGCCGCTCTGCGGCCCCAATTCACACAATCCGCTCGAACTGCTCGGGCCAATCTCTGCGGGTAAATACCTGCCCCTCCTGCCTCACCCGCCGAACCTCCGCCAAGTCGACTTCACACACCATCCAACGGCTCTTCAATGGGCTAAGTTCTTCACTCTCGGCAACCACCCCATCCCCCGGCATCCCATGATCCGGCGGCACGAACAGCCCTGCCCGCCCCACATTCTCATCCAGCGCCGGCGACCAGTCCGCCCGCCCGACCGTGGGACTCTGCAACACCGCAACCTGGTTCTCCAGCGCCCGTGCCTGGGCACCAATGCGCACCCGGTGATAACCCGCCACGGTGTCGGTACAGCTCGGCGCCAGAATCAGGTCGGCACCGCCCTCGGCCAAGCGCCGGGCAAGCATGGGAAACTCATTGTCATAGCAAATCAGAATCCCCAAACGCCCCAGGTCAGTGTCGAACACCTGCAGCCCTTGGCCCGCCGTGATGCCCCACTGCTCCCGCTCGAAACGGGTCATCATCAGCTTGTCCTGATAGCCGAGCCTGCCTCTGGGGCCGAACAGCCAGGCCCGGTTGCGGTAGTGGCCATCGCTGCCCTGAACCGGCAGGCTGCCCGGTTGCAGATAGACACCCCAGCGCCGGGCTATGCCCTCGCACAGCGCCAGCCAAGGCTCGATCAGCGGCTGGATGCTGGCGATCGAAGCCTTCAGATCACCACGCTGTTCGGCCGGCAACTGGCCGCTGAGCACCAGCCCGGCGTACTCCGGCAGCAGCAACAACTGGGCCCCCGCCTCCACTGCCTCGGCGCACAACCGCTGCAAGTGGTCGGCATAGGCATCCCAGGTTTCATGCAACTCAATGGCGTACTGGCAAGCTGCAAGGCGAATCAAATGGGCAGCTCCTTGACCCAGAACGACATGATCTTTTCCGTGCTCTCCTGCTCATCCAGGTCACGCCAGGCGTAGCGGGTGCGCAGGGAAGGATCATGCAGGAAGCCGCGGTTGCGCCAGAATCCGTGCAACGGCTTGTAGTCCGCAGGCCGTCTCGGATGCACGCCGGGGCGCTCGACGGCACAGAACGCGCAGGCGTCGAACTCGGCCAGTTTGTGCGCGTAGGACTCTCGCTCGATGAAAAAGCGCACGCCCAGGCCCTGCCCACGGTATGGCGGCAGTACCAGCGACTCACCAAAGTAGTAGACGCTGGCAGGGTCGCGCCCCTGGGCCAGGAACGGCTGCTGGAATTCGGCCGCTACGTCCACCAGCGGCAGGCCGGTCGAGGCACCGACCACCTGGCCCTGGTCCAGGGCCAACACCACCAGGCTGCGGCCGGATCGGGCATAGCTTGCCAGGTAGTCGGCTTCGTACTCCGGAGTGCCGTCGTAGAGGTAGGGAAACTCGCGAAACACGGTCAGGCGCAGGCGAGCGAGGTCATCGATGTAAGGCGCGATAGCGGCGCCGTGCAACAGGCGTATTTCCATGCTTGGCGGTCGTTTTGTCGATGTGGATGACGCGCTCGGCTAAGCCGGGCTTGAGGGGAAACCCTATCATCCGAGCCAACGCACCACCTTTCCCCAACACGACAGGTACTGTTCCATGACCGCTACCGAACTGGTAAATGCCTACTACACCGCCTTCAATGCCGGCGACATGCCGAGCTTTCTCGCCCTGCTCAGCGAAGACGTGATCCACGACATCAACCAGGGGGAGCGGCAGATGGGCAAGGCCAGATTCGGCGCATTCATGGACAAGATGAACCGCTGCTACCGCGAGCGCCTGGCCGACATCGTGGTGATGCAGAATGTCGACGGCAGCCGGGCGGCGGCGGAGTTCACCGTGCACGGGGAGTACCTGGCCGATGACGAGGGGTTGCCGGCGGCGAATGGGCAAACCTATGTGTTGCCGGCGGGGGCGTTCTTCTACATTCACTGCGGGAAGATTGCCCGGGTGACCAACTACTACAACCTCAATGACTGGGTCGAGCAGGTGGGGTGAAGCTTCTGGCCTCTTCGCGGGACAAGCCCGCTCCCACAGGTACCCCACTGTTCTCGGGCTCCGTGGGGTACCTGTGGGAGCGGGCTTGTCCCGCGAAGAGGCCCTGTCAGGAAATACGCGTCCCCAGCACCTTCAGAAACGCCGCCAACCACGCCGGATGCGCAGGCCACGCCGGCGCGGTCACTAGGTTGCCATCCACATGGGCCTGGTCAATGGCAATATCGATGAACTTCCCGCCCGCCAGGCGCACCTCCGGTGCACACGCCGGATACGCACTGCATTCGCGTCCTTCCAGCACGCCCGCCGCTGCCAGCAGTTGCGCCCCGTGGCACACCGCGGCAATCGGCTTGCCGGCCTGATCGAAGGCCTTGACCAGATCCAGCACCTTTTGATCCAGGCGCAGGTACTCCGGGGCACGTCCACCAGGAATCAACAACGCATCGTAGCCCTCGGCACGCACCCGGACGAAGTCATGGTTCAGGGCAAAGTTGTGGCCCGGCTTCTCGCTGTAGGTCTGCTCGCCTTCGAAATCATGGATCGCCGTGCGCACGGTCTGCCCCGCGACCTTCTCCGGGCACACCGCATGCACCGTATGGCCCACCATGGTCAACGCCTGGAACGGCACCATCGCCTCGTAGTCCTCGACGTAGTCGCCCACCAGCATGAGAATCTTCTTCGCCGTCATCGCAGTCTCCCTCGCAATCGCCTGTGAACAGTCACTGCACGATAGTCGCTGTCAGTCTCGTCGGTCGAGCAAATTGACCACCAGCCGGTCCAGCCATCCCCACACCCGCTGCTTGACCCGTCGCCACAGGGGCCGGGCGTTCCAGTGATCGAGGTCGACCTCCTCGCTCAAGGCGAAATCACGCGCGAAGCTGGCCTGAACGGCGGCGGTCAACGGCGGGTCGAGCGCCTCGATGTTGGCCTCCAGGTTGAAACGCAGGTTCCAGTGGTCGAAATTGCACGACCCGATGCTGACCCAGTCGTCGATCAACACCATCTTCAAGTGCAGGAAACACGGCTGGTACTCATAAATCTTTACCCCGGCGCGCAGCAAACGCGGGTAATAACGGTGCCCGGCATAACGCACCGAGGGGTGGTCGGTGCGTGGTCCGGTCAGCAACAGCCGTACATCGACCCCTTTGCTGGCGGCCCGGCGCAACGAACGGCGCACGCTCCAGGTCGGCAGGAAGTAAGGCGTGGCCAACCACACGCGCTGCTTGCCGCTGTTGAGCGCACGCACCAGCGAATGCAGGATGTCCTGGTGCTGGCGGGCGTCGGCATAGGCCACCCGGCCCATACCCTGTCCTTGCGCCGGTACCTTGGGCAGGCGCGGCAGGCCGAAGCCTTCGGCGGGGCGCCAGGCGGTGCGACGGTTGTTGGCGTGCCACTGGCGGTCGAACAGCAACTGCCAGTCGCTCACCACCGCGCCTTGCATTTGCACCATCACTTCATGCCACTCGCTGGTCGCCTCGTCGGGTGTCCAGAATTCGTCGGTGACACCCGTCCCCCCCACCACCGCCCAGCGTTCGTCCACCAGCAGCAGCTTGCGATGGTCGCGGTACAGGTTGCGAAAACCACGCTTCCAGCGCAGGCGGTTGTACCAGCGCAGGTACACGCCCGCCTCCAGCAGGCGCTGGCGCAGGGCCGTGGTGAAGGCCAGTGATCCATAGTCGTCGAACAGGCACCGCACCTGCACACCGCGTTGCGCCGCCTGCTCCAGCACCTCGACCACCGCCTCGGCGCAAGCACCGGCCTCGACCAGGTACAGCTCAAGGTCCACCTGGAATTCAGCTTGCGCGATCGCCTGGAGCATGCGCGGAAAGAACTCGGGGCCGTCGATCAGCAGTTCGAACTGGTTGCCATCCCGCCAGGGGAAGACCGGCCCCGGCATGTCAGCGGGCGTTGAAGATCAGCACCGCGTTGACCGGTACCGTGGGGTTGATGGACTTGAGCTTGGCGAACTTGCGCAGGCCTTCCAGCCCGGGCAGCAAACCGAAGTCGTTGGCATAGAGGATCAGCGGCTCGAGCGTCACCACCTGGAACCGGCGCTCATCAAGACGGGTGGCCAGCAGCAGCGCATTGTAGCTGTGGGACTGGCCGCGCAAGGTGACGGTGAGCGGCAAACGCAGCTCGATCTGCGCACCGTTGGCCAGGTCATTGATGGGGCGCAGGTCGATCTGTGCGTTCACCGTGGCTTCGGCGAAGCGATCGACTTCGAACAGGTCGTCGCGCATGCGCTCATCGCGCAGCGGGACGCCACTGCTGACGGAATCCACCTCGATACGCAGTGCCGCTGCACCCTTGCGATCCACCGTGCCATGCAAGACCAGGAAGCGATGAACCTCGGCGGTATCGCCGTTCTTGCCCGTGATGAACGACAAGCGGGAAGACTCGCCATCGAGGTGCCAGTTGGCATGGGCGGGAAGGCACAAAGCCAGCAGCAGGGCCGGCAGAAGACGGAGCAGCTTGAACATGACAGATCTCGTGAAACTTGACCGCCAACCTTAACCGCCCACCGTCATGGCAGCAAGCGGCAACCCTCGTGCGCGCCCTGCCAGGCCGCCCGGCTGCGCTGGCCCAGCCCGGTGGCGCTGACCACACGCTGCTGGCTGTCTTCCTCCAGCTGACTCAAGGGTAGCCACTGTTTCACGTAGCCGCGGCAATACCCTTGCTCAAAACCCATGACGAAGCGGCACGAGCAGTACTCCTTGGCCGAATAGGCCGACAGGATGCCGGGAAAATCCGCCAACGCCTGACGCTCCAGCCAGGCCCAGCCGAGCAGCGCGACGATCACCAGCAACGCCAGGCGCTTCATGTTCCCTCCCTGGCGAGCGTCGCCAGCACCCGCTTGAGCAATTCGTTATGGCTGTAGGCGCCATCGCGGTCATCGCCATAGCGGACGATCACCAGCTTCTGCGTGGGCAGCACGTAAAGGGCCTGGCCCCAGTGACCGAGGGCGGCGTAGGCATCTGCTGGAACATCGGGCCAAGGTCGTGCATGGCCCGGCAGCGGCTGGTTCAGCCACCAGTGGCCACCTGGGTTGGCTTCACCAGGGACAGCCTGGGCCTGGGTAAACAGCCCACGGTTGAATGCCACCCAGCCCACTGGCAACAACTGGCGCGCTTGCCAGCGCCCGTCGCGCTGCATCAGCAGGCCAATGCGTGCCAGGTCGCGGGCGCTGAGGTAGAGGTAGGAAGAACCGACCAAGGTGCCCGTGCCATCGCGCTCCCAGACCGCGCTGTCGATGCCCAGCGGGGTGAACAGCGCCCGCCAGGGGTAGTCGGCATAGGTGCCCGCGTCGAGCATGCCGCGCAAGGCGGCGGCCAGCAGGTTGCTGTCGCCGCTCGAATAAAAAAAGCGCTGGCCGGGGTTGTCGACGGCAGGGTGCGCAGCGGTGTAGGCCGCCATGTCATGGCGCCCACGCGTGTAAAGCATGGCCACCACCGAGGATTTCAACGGCGCGTATTCGTAGTCTTCCTGCCATTGCAGGCCACTGGCCCAGTGCAGCAGGTCGGCCATGCGCACTTCAGGATGGGCCTGCATGGGTGGGTAGAAGCGCGCTACCGGGTCCTGCAGGGTGAAGCGCCCTTCTGCCTGGGCCACGCCCAGCACTGTGGCCAGCACGCTCTTGCTCACCGACCAGGTGAGGTGGGCGGTTTGCGCGGTGGTGGGTGCGCTGTAGCGTTCATGGACGATGCGGCCATCGCGGATGATGAGCAGGGCGTCGGTACGGATGCCGCTGCGATCGCTGGCGTTGCGTTGTGGGAAGGCGTAGGTGTCGACTGATTGCCAGTCGTTCTTGCTCTCAATGATTGGCCAGTCGGGCTGGGGCCAGTCTTCGGCCCAGGCAGGCAGGATGGTCAGGCCGATGATGGCCAGCAGGGTCTTGAGCATGGGGTTTGCCTTTTTGGGGTCGCTTCGCGCCCCATCGTCGGCTTGCCGGCGATGGGCTGCGAAAGCAGCCCCAGGTTCAAAGATTGACACAGCCTCTCAATCTTTCATGACAACCCTTCGGCCGCCCAAGCCTTGGCCAGGCGCTTTTCCCGTGCGGCAGTGGCCAACGCCAGCACGCCCTGGTCTCGCTGCCACAGTTGCGACCACTGCGCCGGCCCCGCCAACAGGGCCTTGTCGATCACCCCGCGCAACGCCTGAAACTGCGCAAACAATCCGCCCAGCAACAAATGACAGCCCACGCTATCGGCGCACTGCCGGCTACCCTCGGCACAGCCCGCCAGCAACCCCAGCAGGCGCAAGCGCAAGTCCTGCGGCCAGCCACACTCCTGGCCGACGCCATACAACCAGGCGGTCATGGCCGCCAACACGTACAAATCTTCCAGCGAACGGAACGGTTTGACGTAGGCATCCCAACCGTCGCCCGCCAGCAACTCGCAACCCGCTTCCTGCAAGCGCAGCCGCCCATGCCCCACTTCAGGCATCAACGGCAAGGTAGGCAGTGCCTCCAATGTCACTCCCGGCTCACCGGGATAGACCACCGCCAGGTTCAACCTCGGCCCCTCACCCGGCCCTTCGCTGCGCGCCGCCACCAGCAACCATTCGGCATCCAGCCCGGCGGTGACGAAATCCTTGTTGCCGGTCAGGCGCAACCCTTCAAGGCGTGTCTGCATGTCCGCCGGGCGCACGCTGCGCCGCTCGGTGGCGCACAGCGCGCCAAGGCTGGCCGGGGCGCTGGGCCAGAGCACCCGCAGGGCTGCCTGGTAGCCGATCAGGAAAGCCAGGCCAGGGGTGGCCATGGCGCGCCCGCCCAGCACCGCCAGTTCGAACGGGCAGACCGCGCCAAGGCGTTCGAGCTGAGCGCTGTAAGTCTCGCCCAAGGTACCAGCCAGCGGCTGTCGCAGGGGGTCGTTGAGTCGTTGCAACCAAGCCATCGCATGCTCCTCGTGGGGCTCTGGGGGCTGTCACGCAAGCATCACCAAAGGTTCACCGGCGTGACACCGCGCCTACCTAGGCTGACTTTGCACAACAAAGCCGACCGGCCGCAACCCTTCATGGCTGGCTTATGGAGACTCGCAATGACTCGGATCGCTCACCCTGGCGACAACAGCACTGAACGCCGTCTGCAAGCCGAACGCCTGATTGGAGCAACCGCCCTGCACGAAGCGCAGGCGCTGCGCTACAAAGTGTTCAGCGCGGAATTCAAGGCCAAGCTCAAAGGCGCCGAACAGGGCCTGGACATGGACGATTACGACGTACATTGCCGCCACATTGGTGTGCGTGACCTGAGCACCGGCGAGCTGGTGGCCACCACCCGCCTGCTCGACCACCAGGCCGCCAGCAGCCTGGGGCGTTTCTACAGCGAAGAAGAGTTCAGCCTGCATGGCCTGTTGCAACTGCAAGGGCCAATCCTTGAACTGGGGCGCACCTGCGTCGACCCCGACTACCGCAACGGCGGCACCATCGCCGTGCTCTGGGGCGAGCTGGCCGAGGTGCTCAACGAAGGCCGCTACAGCTACCTGATGGGGTGCGCCAGCATCCCGATGCAGGATGGCGGCGTGCAAGCCCACGCGGTCATGCAACGCCTGCGCGAACGCTACCTGTGCACCGAGCACCTGCGCGCCGAGCCGAAGAACCCCTTGCCCAGCCTGGCGCTGCCGAGCAACGTCATTGCCGAAATGCCACCGCTGCTCAAGGCCTATATGCGCCTGGGCGCGAAGATTTGCGGCGAACCCTGCTGGGACGAGGACTTCCAGGTGGCCGATGTATTCATTCTGCTCAAGCGTGACGACCTCTGCCCACGCTACGCACGCCACTTCAAGGCGGCAGTCTGATGCCCAGGCTGCGGGTGCTCGCCCGCCTCTGCCGGCTGCTGCTGGTGCTGCTCTGGGGCACGCTCATGGCCAGCGCCATCGCCCTGGGCGAGCGTTTAGGGTTCAAGGCTCCCCTGGAACGCCGGCAGCGCTGGACCTGCCTGTTCATGAAGCAGCTGGTCGCCGCCCTGCCCTTCGACGTGCGCGTGATGGGCGTGGTGCCGCAACGGCCGATGCTGTGGGTCAGCAACCACGTCTCGTGGACCGACATTCCCCTGCTCGGCATGCTGATGCCGCTGTCGTTTCTGTCCAAGGCCGAAGTACGTCGCTGGCCGCTGGCCGGTTGGCTGGCGGAACAGGCCGGCACGCTGTTCATACGCCGTGGGGGTGGCGACAGCCAGCGCTTGCGTGAACAGATCAGCGAACAGCTGGGGCAGGACAGGCCGCTGCTGATCTTCCCTGAAGGCACCACCACCGATGGGCGCCAGCTGCGCACCTTCCACGGCCGCTTGCTGGCCGGTGCCATCGATCAGGGTGTGGCGCTGCAGCCAGTGGCCATTCAGTATCTGCGCAAGGGCGAGACGGACCCGATTGCGCCATTCATTGGCGATGACGATCTGGTTTCTCACCTGCTGCGACTGTTCGCCGAGCCTCGCGGTGAGGTGTGCATTCACTTGTTGCAGCCAATCAGCAGTGTGGACAAGGAACGTGCGGCGTTGGCATTTCAGGCGCAGCAGGCCATCCAGCTGGCGTTGTTTGGGGTTGAGGAGCTTGAGGTTGCGCCTCGCAGGCAGGCTCGGGCTGCTTGATGGGTATTGCCTGTACTGGCCTCATCGCCGGCAAGCCGGCGATGAGGCCCGCCCAGACGCCGCAAACGCCTGCAACTGCGGATAGAACTCACGAAAGTCCGCCAGCAAAGGCTCATACAACCGTTCCAGCTCGCCCATCACCCCGGTCATCCCTTCCGGCCGCGACAAGCGCCGGGCAATCCCCTTGTACACCTGCTCCAGAGTAGCGAAATCGCCATAAGCCCCCAGCCAGTCATCGGCCGCCATGAACGGCGCAATCCGCGCCAGCCGACCGGGCAACGCCGGCTCCGCCAGCAACACCCGATAGAAATCACTGGTGAATTGCGCCAGCGGCTGTTCGGCGTAGTCCCCCCAGTGCCGCGCCAGGCAATGATCGAAGAACACATCCAGGACGATCCCGGCAAACCGCCGCCGCTCGCGCGGAAACCGCGCCAGCGCCGCCAATACCAGCGGATGCTGATCAGTGTAACTGTCGATATGCCGGTGCAAGCGGATGGCCGCCTCAAGCGCAGGCGGAAACCGCCCCTCGAGCGATCCTTTGACGAAATCGCCATACAGGCTGCCAAGCAGTTGTTGCGGCGCAGGGCCGCCGAGGTGCAGATGTGCGAGGTAGTTCATGCCCGCAGTTTAGCACCGGGCCCAGGCATATCGTTATAACGCGATATAGCGATTCGTGCTCAGCTCAGAGCCTATTCATATTTCTATATCGCGAAAATCCGATTTATATTTCGTCTCATCGCGATATACCGGTACATCACACGTGACGACCATGCCCATTGATCTCGACGAAATCATCAAAGCCCTGGCCCATCCGGTCCGGCGCGAAATCCTCCACTGGCTGAAAGACCCGGCCGCGCAATTTCCTGACCAGCACCACAGCACCGAGCAGGGCGTCTGTGCCGGGCAGATCGATCAACGCTGCGGCCTGTCGCAGTCGACCGTCTCCGCCCACCTGGCCACGTTGCAGCGGGCCGGCCTTATCAGCAGCCAGAAGATCGGCCAATGGCACTTCTTCAAACGTAACGAAGCCACGGTCCAGGCTTTTCTCGAACAACTGCGCCAAGCGCTCTGACAAGGCAGGTAACCTTTATGACCACGCTTTTCGATCCGATCACGCTGGGCGACGTGCAGCTGCCCAACCGCATCATCATGGCGCCGCTGACCCGCTGCCGCGCCGATGAAGGCCGGGTGCCCAACGCCCTGATGGCCGAGTACTACGTGCAGCGCGCCAGCGCCGGGCTGATCCTCAGCGAAGCGACCTCGGTGACGCCGATGGGCGTCGGCTACCCGGATACCCCCGGCATCTGGAACGACCAGCAGGTACGTGGCTGGAACAATGTCACCAAGGCCGTGCATGCCGCTGGCGGGCGGATGTTCCTGCAGCTGTGGCACGTCGGCCGCATCTCCCACCCCAGCTACCTGAACGGTGAGCTGCCGGTGGCGCCCAGTGCGATCCAGCCCAAGGGCCATGTCAGCCTGGTACGCCCGATCACCGAGTACCCCACCCCACGCGCGCTGGAAACCGAGGAGATCGCCGACATCGTCGAGGCCTACCGCAGCGGCGCCGAGAACGCCAAGGCGGCAGGCTTCGATGGTGTGGAAATTCACGGTGCCAACGGCTACCTGCTTGATCAGTTCCTGCAGAGCAGCACCAACCAGCGCACCGACCGCTACGGTGGCTCGCTGGAAAACCGTGCGCGTCTGCTGCTGGAAGTGACCGATGCGGCCATCGAAGTGTGGGGTGCGGGACGGGTGGGCGTGCACCTGGCACCGCGTGCCGACTCGCATGACATGGGCGACGCCGACCGCGCCGAAACCTTCACCTATGTGGCGCGGGAGCTGGGCAAGCGCGGCATCGCCTTCATCTGCTCGCGAGAGAAGCAAGCCGACGACAGCATTGGCACGCTGATCAAGGCTGCGTTCGGTGGCCCGTATATCGTCAACGAACGGTTCGACAAGGCCAGTGCCAGTGAGGCGCTGGCCAGCGGCAAGGCGGATGCGGTCGCGTTTGGCGTGCCCTTCATTGCCAACCCGGACCTGCCGGCGCGGTTGGCGGCGGATGCGCCGCTGAATCAGGCGCATGCGCAGACCTTCTATGCCAAGGGGCCGGTGGGGTATATCGACTATCCGCGGATGTGATCGAGATAGCGGAGGGCCGCTTTGCGGCCCTTTCGCGACACAAGGCCGCTCCTACAGGCGACCGCGATCATCTGTAGGAGCGGCCTTGTGTCGCGAAAGGAGGGCAAAGCCCTCCCCTGCAACCTCAAGGTCGGGCATTGATCTGCTTCTGCAGGTTCTGAATCTGACTTTGCAGGGTATTGATGTTGCGCGTGGTCTGCCCACGGAACGCATCGAACTCCTGCACCGATGCGCCACCGGAAGCCGCTGCCGGTCGATTGTCGATCTGGCTCTTCAGCACCAGCACGTCCTGTTCCAGGTTATCGATAGCCGCTTTTGGGTTTCCCTGCTTCTTCAGCGCTGCCACGTCATCGCTCAAACTCTTGAGCTGCCCATCCAGCTTGCCGCCATCCACCTGTCCCGACTTCAGCGCCGCCAGTTCACCATTCACGGCTTTCAACTGCGCCTGCAGCTGGGTTTGCAACTCGTTCACAGCTTTCTGCTGCTCGCGGGTATCGGCCAGCACCTGCTCCAGACGCTTGCCCAGGTCACCCGCCTGCCCCGCCACGCCCTGCTGCTGCTTGCCCTGCTCGGCCAGGTTCGCCTGCAACTGGCGGATCTGCAGTTTCAACGCCTCGCTGCCGGTATTGACCGTCGATTCGCTGGCATCGACCTTGCCGCTGATGGCCTGCAAACGCCCGGCGGCTTCTTCGCTGATACGTGCGAAGCTTTCCTGGGTCGCCACCAGTTGCTGCTCCATCAGCGAGATCTGCTGGAAACTCCACCAGCCCAGCCCCGCCAGCGCGATGAACGACGCCCCCAGCAGCGCCCAGAGCGGGCCGGTACTGACCGGTTTGGCAGCTTTCTGACGGCTGCGCGAAACGTGCGCAGGCAGCAGTTCGTCATCATCAGGGGTACCGGCCCGCAAAGTGGGCACATCATCGAAATCGTCGTGGGCATCGTTACGCATGGGTAGTTTCAACCACAGTAATAGCAAAGAGACATGAGTATAAACCGCTCGCGCGGCGCATTGATGACCATCATCCGCGTGTCAGGTTCACTGGTTAAGTGGCTGATGCCTCCACCAGGCGCAAAATTCATCCAGTGCCGACCACAGGCTGACTTTGGGCTGGTAGTCGAGGTACTGGCGAGCGCGACTGATATCCAGGGTGAAATCACGGCTCATCACCTGCATCCCCAAACGCGACAGCGTCGGCTGCGGACGCCCAGGCCAGAGCATGCAGGCGCCCTCGTTCAGCGCTGCCAGGCTGTAGGCCAGGCCGTATGAACGGTAACGGGTCACCTGGGGCAGTTGCATCTGGCGCATCACGTAGTTCACCACGTCCCACAGCGGCAGCGGATGACCGTTGCTGATGTTGTAGGCCTGACCCAGGGCACGGTCTTCGGCGAACAGCGCACTGAGCAGCGCTTCGTTGAGGTTGTGCACACTGGTGAAGTCGACCTTGTTCAGGCCGTTGCCGATGATCGCTACGCGGCCCTTGCGCTGCATCTGCATCAGCCGCGGAAAAATACTGGCGTCACCGGCCCCGGTGACGAAGCGCGGGCGCAGCGCCAGCACCTCCAGGCCGAACTCCTGGGCACCGAACACCTTCTGCTCGGCGAGGTACTTGGTCTGCGCATAGTGATCGTGGAAGCGGCGCGGCACCTGGTCTTCACGGATATCCACACGCGACCGGCCGTTGAAATAGATCGACGGCGAGGACAAGTGCACCAGGCGGCGCACATGTTCCTTGAGGCAACCCTCGACGACGTTCTCCGTGACCACCACATTGCCTTGGTGAAAGTCCTGATAACGCCCCCAGTTACCCACCGCGCCGGCGCAATGCACCACGGCCTCGACGCCTTGGCACAGGCGTCGGGCCAGCTCGGCATCACCCAGGTCGCCGGGAATGAACTGCGCGCCGCGCTTGACCAGGTGCTCCACCCCCTCGGCGCGTCGGCCGCTGACCCGCACGTCCAGGCCCTGCTCCAGGGCAAAACGCGCAAAGCGCCCGCCAATGAAGCCGCTTGCGCCAGTGACCAGAATTCGCATGTATGACTCCGCCTTGATTTCAGATGCAACAGACGCCAGCTGCGGCTACAAGGGCACCAGCCAGTGCCGGGCCGTGTGCCGCAGGTGCTCGGTCAATTGCGCGAGCAGATGGCCACCGTTGCGCCAATGATGCCAGTACAACGGCACGTCGATGGGCGTATCGGTGCAGATTTCCACCAGTAGCCCGTTCGCCAGCTGCTCGCGGGCCTGCAACTCGGGCACCAGCCCCCAGCCGAGGCCGGCCTCGGTCATGTGCAGGAAACCTTCGGACGACGGGCACAGATGGTGCAGGAAGCCGTCCTGTATGCCCAGCGATGCTAGGTAACGGTGCTGCAGGAAATCGTCCGGGCCGTAGACAATGGCGGGTGTGCGGGCCAAGCGCTTGACCTCGAACCCCAGTGGAAAATACCGCGCCATGAACCCGGGACTTGCCAGGGCACGGTAGCGCATGGCCCCCAGCGGCAGGCTGCGTGCCCCGGCCACCGGCCGCTCGCTGCCGCACAGGCAGGCCGCCACTTCACCGGCACGCATACGCTTGAGGCCGACCTCCTGGTCTTCCACCACCAGGTCAGTCAACAACTGATGCTCGGCGCAGAACACCCCGACCGCACCCGCCCACCAGGTCGCCAGGCTGTCGGCGTTGAGGGCGATGCGCAAGCGCTCGGGCATGCCTTCCTCATCCAGGGCCGGCACCTGGCGCTGCAAGTCGCGCTCAAGCAGACGCACCTGCTGCACATGGTTGAGCAACTGACGGCCAACCTCGGTCGGGCTCGGCGGTGTTGCACGCACCAGCACGGGTTGGCCGACCCGCGCTTCGAGCAGCTTGATGCGCTGCGAGATGGCCGATTGCGACAGCCCCAGCACCTGCGCGGCACGCTCGAAACCGCCTTGCTCGATCACTGCCGCGAGGGCGGCCAGCAGCTTGTAGTCGAACATCGATTTTCCTAATGACGGATCAGCTTTATTTGTTTTTCTTATACAGCGCCAATCCGCACAATGGCCAGCATCTTCTTGGGAGTATCTGCCATGTGGCAAAGCTATCTGAACGGCATGTTGGTGGCCTTCGGCCTGATCATGGCCATTGGCGCACAGAACGCCTTCGTCCTGGCCCAGAGCCTGCGGCGTGAACATCATCTGCCGGTGGCGCTGCTGTGCATTGTCTGCGACGCCCTCCTGGTGGCGGCCGGGGTGTTCGGGCTGGCCACGGTGCTGGCACACAACCCGACCCTGCTGGCCATTGCCCGTTGGGGCGGCGCTGTGTTTCTGCTCTGGTACGGTGCCAAGGCGCTGCGCAGCGCTTGTTCCAAACAGAGCCTGAAGCACCAGGAAGGCCAGGGCATGCGCTCGCGTCGCGCGGTGCTGATGAGCGCCCTGGCAGTGACCCTGCTCAACCCCCACGTGTACCTCGATACCGTGCTGCTGATCGGCTCGCTTGGCGCCCAGCAGACCGTGCCCGGCGCCTATGTGGCCGGTGCCGCCAGTGCCTCGGCGCTGTGGTTCACGACCCTGGCGATCGGCGCGGCGTGGCTGGCACCCTGGCTGGCACGTCCGACCACCTGGCGCATGCTCGACCTAATGGTGGCGGTGATGATGTTCGCCGTGGCTGCGCAGTTGATCTTCAACTGACCTCAAGGGCCCTGTCGCCGGCAAGCCGGCTCCCACTCGTGCAGCCAGCGCGGTCGTTGTGGGAGCCGGCTTGCCGGCGATGGGGCCACACCGCCGGTCGGCAGCCGACAACCACCGCGGAACCTCTATTCCCTATGTTTGTTGCGTGGTTATGCGCGGGGGCTGATGCTATGATCGACCTCTTGCGTCGCAAAGAGTACAAACTCGCCGACGCACATAGGGCCGCCCGTGATCGGCCTTGCGCAAACCGCGAACTAGACCTGAATCAGGAGATCCACCATGGCTTTTGAATTGCCGCCGCTGCCGTACGCCCACGATGCCCTGCAGCCGCACATCTCCAAGGAAACCCTGGAGTTTCACCACGACAAGCACCACAACACCTATGTCGTGAACCTGAACAACCTGGTCCCAGGCACCGAATTCGAAGGCAAGACCCTGGAAGAGATCGTCAAGACCTCTTCGGGCGGCATCTTCAACAACGCCGCTCAAGTCTGGAACCACACCTTCTACTGGAACTGCCTGGCACCAAACGCCGGCGGCCAGCCTACCGGTGCTCTGGCTGATGCCATCAACACCGCTTTCGGTTCCTTCGACAAGTTCAAGGAAGAGTTCTCCAAGACTTCGATCGGTACCTTCGGTTCCGGCTGGGGCTGGCTGGTGAAGAAAGCTGACGGTTCCCTGGCCCTGGCCAGCACCATCGGCGCCGGCTGCCCGCTGACCAGCGGCGACACCCCGCTGCTGACCTGCGACGTCTGGGAACACGCCTACTACATCGACTACCGCAACCTGCGTCCGAAGTACGTCGAGGCGTTCTGGAACCTGGTCAACTGGACCTTCGTTGCCGAACAGTTCGAAGGCAAGACCTTCAAGGCCTGAACCCTCGAGCCTTGAACAGAAAACCCGGCCTTGAGCCGGGTTTTTTTATTGGATGGCCGACCTCTTGGCGGCAAATGCCACACCCGCGGCCAACGCTCTTGCTCACCCGGCATAGCACGCTAACATCAAACATCTGGACATTCGCTACAGCGCACTCAAGTTGCAGGCTGAGGTAACCGATACACTGCTCAGGAGAGCCGCACCGGCCGATAGTGTATTGCCTATGATGATGGCAAAATGATGCCGCGCGCATGGATTAAGGAAACCCCATTGAAGCTGGAATTGCGGAACAGCTTATCGGTCAAGTTGCTCAGGGTCGTGCTCCTGTCGGCGCTGGCGGTCGGTGTCGTCCTCAGTTGCGCGCAGATCGTCTACGACACCTACAAGACCCGCCAGGCCGTCAACAACGACGCCCAGCGCATCCTCGACATGTTCCGCGACCCTTCAACCCAGGCGGTGTACAGCCTCGACCGGGAGATGGGCATGCAGGTGATGGAAGGCCTGTTCCAGGACGAATCGGTGCGCCAGGCTTCCATCGGCCATCCCAACGAAACCATGCTTGCCGAGAAGTCGCGCCCGCTGCAGGACATGTCCATGCGCTGGCTGACCGACCTGATCCTCGGCCAGGAACGCACCTACACCACCGAACTGGTCGGTCGCGGCCCCTACAGCGAGTACTACGGCGACCTGAGCATCACCCTCGACACCGCGTCCTACGGTGAAGACTTCCTGATCAACGCCATCATCATCTTCATCTCCGGGGTGCTGCGTGCCCTGGCCATGGGCCTGGTGCTGTACCTGGTCTATCACTGGCTGCTGACCAAGCCGCTGTCGAAGATCATCGAGCACCTCACCCAGATCAATCCCGATCGCCCCAGCCAGCACCAGATCCCGCTGCTCAAGGGCCACGAGAAGAACGAGCTGGGTATCTGGGTCAATACCGCCAACCAGCTGCTGGCCTCGATCGAACGTAACACCCATTTGCGCCACGAGGCCGAGAACAGCCTGCAGCGCATGGCCCAGTACGACTTCCTCACCGGCCTGCCCAACCGCCAGCAGCTGCAGACGCAGCTCGACAAGATCCTTGCCGACGGTGGTCGCCTGCAGCATCGCGTGGCCGTGCTGTGCGTGGGCCTGGATGATTTCAAGGGCATCAACGAGCAGTTCAGCTACCAGGTCGGCGACCAGTTGCTGCTGGCCCTGGCCGACCGCCTGCGGGCCCACAGCGGTCGCCTGGGAGCCCTGGCGCGCCTGGGTGGCGACCAGTTCGCCCTGGTCCAGGCCAACATCGAGCAGCCCTACGAGGCCGCCGAGCTGGCCCAGAGCATCCTCGACGACCTCGAAGTGCCGTTCGACCTCGACCATCATCAGATCCGCCTGCGCGCCACCATCGGCATCACCCTGTTCCCGGAAGATGGCGACAGCACCGAAAAGCTGCTGCAGAAGGCCGAACAGACCATGACCCTGGCCAAGGCTCGTTCGCGCAATCGCTACCAGTTCTACATCGCCAGTGTCGACAGCGAAATGCGCCGGCGCCGCGAGCTGGAAAAAGACCTGCGCGAAGCCCTGCCACGCAACCAGCTGTACCTGGTCTACCAACCGCAGATCAGCTACCGCGATCACCGCGTGGTCGGTGTCGAAGCGCTGCTGCGCTGGCAACACCCGGAGCTGGGCATGGTCCCGCCGGACCAGTTCATCCCGCTGGCCGAGCAGAATGGCAGCATCATCAACATCGGCGAATGGGTGCTCGACCAGGCCTGCCGGCAACTGCGCGAATGGCACGACCTTGGCTTCAGCGAACTGCGCATGGCCGTCAACCTGTCCACCGTGCAGCTGCACCACAACGAGCTGCCGCGGGTGGTCAACAACCTCCTGCAGGCCTACCGCCTGCCTCCGCGCAGCCTCGAGTTGGAAGTGACGGAAACCGGCCTGATGGAAGACATCAGCACCGCCGCGCAGCACCTGCTCAGCTTGCGCCGCTCGGGTGCAATGATCGCCATCGACGACTTCGGCACCGGCTACTCGTCGCTGAGCTACCTGAAATCGCTGCCGCTGGACAAGATCAAGATCGACAAGAGCTTCGTCCAGGACCTGCTCGACGACGATGACGACGCCACCATCGTTCGCGCCATCATCCAGCTGGGCAAGAGCCTGGGCATGCAGGTGATCGCCGAAGGGGTGGAAACCGCCGAGCAGGAAGCCTACATCATTGCCCAAGGCTGCCACGAGGGTCAGGGCTACCACTACAGCAAGCCGCTGTCGGCGCGCGAACTGACCCATTTTCTCAAGCAGGCACAGCGCAATCAGGTTTCCGCGCTGTAGCCCCTGCTCCGCGTGTTTACAGACCATGACGCACATTTGCATGAATTGCGTGCCGGCCTCTTTACAGCAAATGCAAATCTTTCGCATGATGTTGCGGTTTCGCGTGCCACGGCGCACGGCTTAACCCCTTGGTCCAACCACACGACGCAGGAAAACCAATAATGATTCGAATGCCTCTGGCCTCCGCCAGTCTGCTGGCCATCGCCATCGCCCTCGCCGGTTGCGGCGAAGGCAAGGACGACAAGGCCGCCGCCCCGCAAGCACAGGCACCTGCTGCTGCCAGCACCCCCGCCGCGGCGCCTGGGGCTGTCGACGAAGCGGCCGGCAAAGCCGTGGTCAAGCATTACACCGAGATGGTCTACGCCGTGTACAGCGACTCGCTGAGCACTGCCAAGACCCTGCAGAGCGCCATCGACGCATTCCTCGCCAAGCCTAGCGACGACACCCTGAAAGCCGCCAAGGCCGCCTGGGCCGCCGCACGCGTACCGTACCTGCAGAGCGAGGCGTTCCGCTTCGGCAACACCATCATCGACGACTGGGAAGGCCAAGTGAACGCCTGGCCCCTGGACGAAGGCCTGATCGACTACGTCGACAAGAGCTACGAGCACGCCCTGGGCAACCCGGCAGCCAGCGCCAACATCATCGCCAACACCGTGGTTCAGGTCGGCGAAGAGAAGGTCGACGTCAAGGACATCACGCCCGAGAAGCTGGCCAGCCTGAACGAACTGGGCGGTTCCGAAGCCAACGTCGCCACCGGCTACCACGCCATCGAATTCCTGCTCTGGGGCCAGGACCTCAACGGCACCGGCCCAGGCGCGGGCGCCCGCCCGGTTTCCGACTACCTCGAAGGCAAAGGCGCCACCGGTGGCCACAACGACCGTCGTCGCGCCTACCTGAAGGCGGTGACCGACCTGCTGGTCAAGGACCTCGAAGAGATGGTCGGCAACTGGGCACCGAACGTCGCCGACAACTACCGCGCCACCCTGGAAGCCGAGCCTGTGGCCGACGGCCTGCGCAAGATGCTGTTCGGCATGGGTAGCCTGTCGCTGGGCGAACTGGCCGGTGAGCGCATGAAGGTGTCGCTGGAAGCCAACTCGCCGGAAGACGAGCAAGACTGCTTCAGCGACAACACCCACTACTCGCACTTCTACGACGCCAAGGGTATCCGCAACGTCTACCTGGGCGAGTACACCCGTGTCGACGGCACCAAGCTGACCGGTCCGAGCCTGTCGTCGCTGGTGGCCAAGGCGGACCCTGCCGCCGACGCTACCCTCAAGGCCGACCTGGAAGCCACCGAGGCGAAGCTTCAGGTGATCGTCGATCACGCCCTCAAGGGTGAGCACTACGACCAGCTGATCGGCGCCGACAATGCTGCCGGCAACCAGATCGTGCGTGACGCCATTGCCTCGCTGGTCAAGCAGACCGGTGCCATCGAGCAAGCTGCAGGCAAGCTGGGCATTGCCAACCTGAACCCGGATACCGCCGACCACGAATTCTGATTCGGGCGGTTGTGGTTCTGAAAATGAGGCGGCCTTCGGGTCGCCTTTTTTCTTTCAGGTTTACACGCCCCCTGTAGGAGCGGCCTTGTGTCGCGAAAGGGCCGCGCAGCGGCCCCAGCGATTTCGACGATGATGCTGAAACCCTGGGGCCGCTGCGCGCCCCTTTCGCGACACAAGGCCGCTCCTACACCAATTTCATGTAGCAATTGCAAATTGCTCTTATTCAAACTTCCATGGCCTGCTAAGCTTGCACGCCGGTTTTTCAGTCCTTCCACGCCCAGGATTTTGCATGTCCTTGTCGCTGTCCCGACTCTCCCCTCTGCTGCTGGCCCTTGCCCTCGCCGCCTGTGACGACGCCCCGCGTTTCACCCAGGCCGAGCCCGGCGAAGCGTTGTCAGCTGGCCAGGCGACCGTCCAGCGCAGTGACCGCAATGCCTTTTCCCTGCCCTCGGCCAACCTGTCGCCCGAGCGGCGCGTGGACTTCGCCGTCGGCAACAGTTTCTTCCGCAACCCCTGGGTGATCGCCCCGTCCACCACCACCGCGCGCGACGGTCTGGGCCCGTTGTTCAATACCAATGCCTGCCAGAACTGCCATGTGCGCGATGGCCGCGGCCATCCGCCGGAGCCTGACGACAGCAACGCGGTATCGATGCTGGTGCGCCTGTCGATTCCCGACCAGCCGTACCTGGCCAAACAGATCGAGCGCCTGGGCGTGGTCCCCGAACCGGTCTATGGCACCCAACTGCAGGACATGGCCATCCCCGGCGTGCCCCCCGAGGGCAAGGTGCGGGTGAGCTATGACCACGAGACCGTCACCTTCAAGGACGGCCACCCGGTCGAACTGCGCCGGCCCACGCTGCAGATTACCCAGCTCGGCTACGGCCCGATGCACCCCGACACCCGCTTCTCGGCCCGCGTGGCACCGCCGATGATCGGCCTTGGCCTGCTCGAAGCCATCCCCGAAGCCGCCATCCTGGCCAACGAAGACCCCGATGACCACAACCGCGACGGCATTCGTGGCCGCGCCAACCGGGTCTGGGACGATGCCCAGGGCAAGACCGTGGTCGGCCGCTTCGGCTGGAAGGCCGGGCAGCCCAACGTCAACCAGCAGAACGTGCATGCCTTTGCCGGTGACATGGGCCTGACCAGCACCCTGCAACCGCAGGATGACTGCACGCCGGCTCAAACCGCCTGCCAGGCCGCAGCCAATGGCAACGGTGCCGGCGACGAGAAGGAAGTCAGCGACAACATCCTGCGCCTGGTCACCTTCTACACCCGCAACCTCGGCGTACCGGCCCGGCGCGATGTCGGCGCCCCGCAAGTGCTGGCCGGCAAGAACCTGTTCTTCCAGGCCGGCTGCCAGGGCTGCCACACCCCGCAATTCACCACCGCCACCGACGCCGTCGAACCCGAGCTGGCCGGGCAACTGATCCGCCCCTACAGCGACCTGCTGCTGCACGACATGGGCCCGGGCCTTGCCGACGAGCGCACCGAATTCGCCGCCAACGGCCAGGACTGGCGCACCCCTCCCTTGTGGGGCATCGGCCTGAACGAGGCGGTCAGTGGCCACACCCAGTATCTGCACGACGGCCGCGCCCGCAACCTGCTCGAAGCCGTGCTCTGGCACGGCGGCGAAGCACAGGCGGCGCGCGACCAGGTCTTGACCTTCAATGCCGAGCAGCGCGCTGCGCTGCTGGCGTTCCTGAACTCACTTTAAAACGCGCAAGGAGCCGGGCATGTTCCGACCCAAACTGTTGTTCACCAGCCTCGCCGCACTCGCTCTCGGCGCGTGCTCGCCGCAGGACCCGCAGGCCGTGACTTCCGCCGCCATCGCCAAGCAGGTGATCCTGCCGACCTACAGCCGCTGGGTCGAAGCCGACCGCCAGTTGGCCAGCAGTGCCCTGGCTTACTGCGAAGGCAAGCAGAGCCTGGAAACCGCGCGTGCCGACTTCCTCAATGCGCAAAAGGCCTGGGCCGAACTCCAGCCATTGCTGGTCGGCCCGCTGGCCGAAGGCAACCGCGCCTGGCAGGTGCAGTTCTGGCCCGACAAGAAGAACCTGGTCGGCCGCCAGGTCGAGCAACTGGTCAACAGCGACAAGCCGGTCGACGCCGCCTCTCTGGGCAAGGCCAGCGTCGTCGTACGCGGCCTGTCGGCCTACGAGTACATCCTGTTCGACAGCAAGCCGGACATCGCCAGCGCCGAGCAGAAAGCCCGCTACTGCCCGCTGCTGGTCGCCATCGGCGAACACCAGAAGGCCCTCGCCGAAGACATCCTCAAGGGCTGGAACAGCACGGACGGCATGCTCTCGCAGATGACCAAGTTCCCTAACCAGCGCTACGCCGACTCCCACGAAGCGATCGCCGACCTGCTGCGCGCCCAGGTCACCGGCCTGGACACCCTGAAGAAGAAACTGGGCGCGCCGATGGGCCGCCAGAGCAAGGGCATCGCCCAGCCACTGCAAGCTGAAGCCTGGCGCAGCCATTCGTCACTCAAGAGCCTGGAAGCCAGCCTCAAGGCCGCCCAAGCGGTCTGGGTCGGCGTCGACAACCAAGGCCTGCGCGGCCTGCTTGGCAGCGATCAGAAAGCCCTGGCGCAAAAAATCGACGACGCCTACGCTAGCGCCCTCAAGCTGCTGGCCGACAACCAGAAGACCCTGGGCGAGCTGCTGGCCGACGACGCTGGCCAACAGAGCCTGAACCAGATCTACGACGCGCTCAACGTCGTCCACCGCCTGCACGAAGGCGAGCTGGCCAAGGCGCTGAACATTCAACTGGGCTTCAATGCCAACGACGGTGACTGATGATGCTGCGACGCCAGGCGATCAAACTCGGTAGCGTATTGCTCAGCGCCCTGACCCTGGGCGGCTGGAGCCTGCTGCGCAACAAAGGCAGCGAACCCCTGCTGCTGTCGGCGCGTGACGATGGCGACGGCAAGCATTACGCGGTCGGGTTCCGCCTGGACGGCACCCAGGTGTTCAGCACCCAGGTGGCCCAGCGTTGCCACGCCATCATCAATCACCCCAGCCTGCCGATTGCCCTGTTCGTCGCGCGCCGCCCCGGTACCGAAAGCTATTTGGTCGACCTGCGCGACGGGCGCTTGCTGCAAACCGTCAGCTCGCAGCCGAACCGTCACTTCTACGGCCACGCGGTGATCCACAACGGCGGTGAATGGCTGTACGCCACCGAGAACGACACCACCGATCCCGGCCGTGGCGTACTGGGCGTCTACCGGTTCGAAGGTGAGCGCCTGGTGCACACCGGCGAAATCCCGACCCACGGCATCGGCCCGCACGAAGTGGCCTGGCTGCCCGACGGCGAAACCCTGGTGGTGGCCAACGGCGGCATCCGCACCGAGGCCGAGAGCCGGGTCGAGATGAACCTCGACGCCATGCAGCCCAGCCTGGTGCTGATGCAGCGCGACGGCACCTTGCTGAGCAAGGAAACCCTGGCCCAGCAGATGAACAGCGTGCGCCACCTGGCCGTGGGCAGCGACGGCACCATCGCCGCTTGCCAGCAGTTCATGGGCGATGCCGATGAAACCGCCGAACTGCTGGCGATCAAGCGCCCGGGCGAGCCGTTCAAGGCCTTCCCAGTGCCAGAGCGGCAGCTGCAGTCGATGGCCCAGTACACCGCCAGCGTGGCCATCCACAGTGACCTGCGCCTGGTGGCGCTGACCGCGCCGAGGGCCAACCGGCTGTTCATCTGGGACCTGGACAGCGGCGCGGTGAAGCTCGATGCGCCGATGCCGGACTGCGCCGGGGTCGGGGCGGTGGAGGATGGCTTCGTGGTGACCTCCGGGCAGGGGCGTTGCCGGTTCTATGATTGTCGCAAGGCGGAGCTGATCGGGCAGCCGATGAACCTGCCTTCCGGGTTCTGGGATAACCATCTGCATCTGGCCTGACACTCAGGCGATAGGCCCGCACAGACAATCCATTTCCCCCCCAGCCAAAAACAGTCAATACTTCCCCCATCCGCACGTGGGCAGGATCGCCCGTTGTCGTGTCAAAACGAATAACAACCACGTATCCAAGGAACCGGACTTATGCTGCGCCGCCGCATGCTCATCATGTTGGCCGTCGTTTTGCTGATCGTGCTGGCCCTGGGGGGTTACAAGGCATTCTCGATCTACCAGCAGATCCAGATGTTCTCTGCCCCAAAGCCGCCCATCACCGTGGCCGCAGCCCTGGCCGAAGAGCGCCAGTGGCAGGAGCGCCTGCCCGCCGTCGGCAGCCTCAAGGCCCTGCAGGGCGTAGAGCTGAGCCTCGAAGTGGAAGGTATAGTCAAATCCTTGCACTTCGACTCTGGCCAGAAGGTCAAGGCCGGGCAACTGCTGCTGCAATTAAACGACGACCAGGAAACCGCCTTGCTCGGCACCGCCCAGGCCGACCTGGGCCTGGCCAAGGTCGACTTCGGCCGTGGCAGTCAACTGGTGGGCGACTCGGCCATCTCCCGTGGCGAGTACGATCGCCTCACCGCCCAGTACCGGCGCAACCAGGCCGTGGTCGATCAGCTCAAGGCGTCGAAGACCAAGAAAAGCATCAGCGCCCCGTTCAGCGGCACCATCGGCATCCGGCAGGTGGATGTCGGCGACTATTTGGCCGCCGGTACGGTGATTGCCACCTTGCAGGACCTCTCCAGCCTCTATGTCGACTTCAACGTACCGGAACAGGCCCTCCCCCACCTGAGCCTCGGCCAGCAGGTACAAGTACAGGTGGCCGCGTATCCGGGCCAGACCTTCTCCGCCAGCCTCAGTGCAATCAACCCCAAGGTCGAGGAAAGCACGCGCAACTTGCTGGTGCGCGCGACCATGGCCAACCCCGACGGCAAGCTGCTGCCGGGCATGTTCGCCAACCTGCTGGTGCTGCTGCCTGACCCTCGCCCGCAGGTGGTGGTGCCGGAGAGCGCCATCACCTACACGCTGTATGGCAACTCGGTGTACGTTGCCACGCCCAGCAAAGACAAGGACGGTAACCCGCAACCCGATGACCAGGGCCAGGCGCAGCTGACCGCCGAACAACGCACCGTGCAGACAGGCGAGCGCCGCGATGGCGTGGTGGTGGTCGCCAAGGGGCTCAAGGCCGGTGAGCAGGTGGTGACCGCCGGGCAGCTCAAACTCACACCCGGCGCGGCCATCCGCATCGGCCAGGACACCGTGCAGGGGCCTGAACAGGGCACCCCGCGCGCGGACTGACCAGGAGGCAGGCATGGCGTTCACCGATCCCTTCATCCGCCGCCCGGTACTGGCCAGCGTGGTCAGCTTGCTGATTCTGCTGCTCGGCTTCCAGGCCTGGAGCAAGCTGCAGATCCGCCAGTACCCACAGATGGAAAACGCCTTGATCACGGTGACCACCGCCTATCCGGGAGCCAACGCCGAAACCATCCAGGGCTACATCACCCAGCCGTTGCAACAGAGCCTGGCCAGCGCCGAAGGCATCGACTACATGACCTCGGTGAGCCGGCAGAACTTCTCGATCATCTCCATCTACGCGCGCATCGGTGCCGACAGCGACCGACTGTTCACCGAGCTGCTGGCCAAGGCTAACGAAGTGCGCAACCAGCTGCCGCAGGACTCCGAAGACCCAGTGCTGAGCAAGGAAGCCGCCGATGCCTCGGCGCTGATGTACATCAGTTTCTACAGCAAGGAAATGAGCAACCCGCAGATCACCGACTACCTGTCACGGGTGATCCAGCCGAAGCTGGCCACCTTGCCGGGCATGGCCGAAGCGGAAATCCTCGGCAACCAGGTGTTCGCCATGCGCATCTGGATCGACCCGGTGAAGCTGGCCGGTTTCGGCCTCTCGGCCGTCGATGTGACCAATGCCGTGCGCCGCTACAACTTCCTCTCCGCAGCGGGCGAGGTGAAAGGCGAATACGTGGTCACCAGCATCAACGCCAGCACCGAGCTCAAGTCGGCCGAGGCCTTTGCCGCGCTGCCGGTCAAGACAGCAGGCGACAGTCGGGTGCTGCTGGGCGATGTGGCACGGGTCGAGATGGGCGCGGAGAACTACGACACGGTCAGCTCGTTCGACGGCATCCCGTCGGTCTATATCGGGATCAAGGCCACCCCTGCCGCCAACCCGCTGGAGGTGATCAAGGAGGTTCGGCGGATCATGCCGGAGCTGGAGAGCCAGTTGCCGTCGGCGCTCAAGGTGTCGATCGCCTATGACGCCACGCTGTTCATCCAGGCTTCCATCGACGAAGTGATCAAGACCCTCGGTGAAGCGGTGCTGATCGTCATCGTGGTGGTGTTCCTGTTCCTCGGTGCCCTGCGCTCGGTGCTGATCCCGGTGGTGACCATTCCGCTGTCGATGATCGGCGTGCTGTTCTTCATGCAGATGATGGGCTACTCACTCAACCTGCTGACACTGTTGGCGATGGTGTTGGCCATCGGCCTGGTGGTGGACGACGCCATCGTCGTGGTGGAGAACATTCACCGCCACATGGAAGAAGGCAAATCACCGCTCGACGCAGCCCTGGAGGGCGCCCGGGAAATCGCCATGCCGGTGGTGTCGATGACCATCACCCTGGCAGCGGTGTATGCGCCGATCGGCTTTCTCACCGGGCTCACCGGCGCCTTGTTCAAGGAGTTCGCCTTGACCCTGGCTGGGGCAGTGATCATCTCTGGCATCGTCGCCCTGACCTTGTCACCGATGATGTGCGCCCTGCTGCTGCGCCAGGAGCAGAACCCCAGCGGCCTGGCCCATCGCCTGGACCAGCTGTTCGAACGCCTCAAGGAGCGCTACCAGCGCCTGTTGCATGCCACCCTGGACAGCCGCCCGGTGGTGCTGGTGTTCGCCGTGATCATCCTGTGCCTGATCCCGCTGCTGCTCAAGTTCACCCAGAACGAGCTGGCGCCCAACGAGGACCAGGGCGTGATCTTCATGATGAGCAACGCGCCACAACCGGCCAACCTCGACTACCTCAATGCCTACACCGACCAGTTCACGCCGCTGTTCAAGGCCTTCCCCGAGTACTACTCGTCGTTCCAGATCAATGGTTTCAATGGGGTACAAAGCGGTATCGGCGGCTTTCTGCTAAAGCCCTGGAACGAGCGCGAGCGCACACAGATGGAGCTGTTGCCGGCGGTGCAGGCCAAGCTCGAGGAAATCGGCGGCCTGCAGATCTTCGGCTTCAACCTACCGTCGCTGCCAGGCACCGGCGAGGGTCTGCCGTTCCAGTTCGTGATCAACACCGCCGGCGACTACCCGGCCCTGTTGGAAGTCACTCAACGGGTCAAGGAACGCGCCCAGGCCACGGGCAAGTTCGCCTTCCTCGACATCGACCTGGCCTTCGACAAGCCTGAGGTGGTGGTGGATATCGACCGGGCCAAGGCGGCGCAGATGGGCGTGTCCATGGACACCCTGGGCGGTACCTTGGCGACCTTGCTGGGCGAGGCGGAAATCAACCGGTTTACCCTGGAAGGCCGCAGCTACAAGGTGATCGCCCAGGTCGAACGGCCTTACCGTGACAACCCTGGCTGGCTCAACAATTACTACGTGAAGAACGATCAGGGCCAGTTGCTGCCGCTGTCGACCCTGATCACCCTCAGCGACCGCGCCCGCCCGCGCCAGCTCAACCAGTTCCAGCAGCTCAACTCGGCGATCATCCAGGGCGTGCCGATGGTGAGCATCGGGGAAGCGCTGCAGACCGTGGCTGATATTGCCCGCGAGGAAGCACCCGAGGGGTTCTCCTTCGATTACGCCGGTGCCGCGCGCCAATATGTCCAGGAAGGCAGTGCGCTGTGGGTGACCTTCGGCCTGGCGCTGGCGATCATCTTCCTGGTGCTGGCGGCACAGTTCGAGAGCTTCCGTGATCCACTGGTGATCCTGGTGACGGTGCCGCTGTCGATCTGCGGGGCACTGTTGCCGCTGTTCCTGGGCATCTCCAGCATGAACATCTACACCCAGGTAGGGCTGGTAACGCTGATCGGGCTGATCAGCAAGCACGGCATCCTGATCGTCGAGTTCGCCAACCAGTTGCGTGAGGAAAAAGGCCTGAGCGTGCGAGACGCTATCGAGGAAGCGGCGGCCATTCGCCTGCGGCCGGTGCTGATGACCACGGCGGCAATGGTATTTGGCATGGTGCCGTTGATTCTGGCGACCGGCGCCGGGGCAGTGAGCCGATTCGATATCGGCACAGTGATTGCGACAGGGATGTCGATCGGGACCTTGTTCACATTGTTCGTGTTGCCGTGCATTTACACGCTGTTGGCGCATAAGACAGCAAGCAAGGAGCCTGTGGTTGCCTGACCTGGCCTCATCGCCGGCAAGCCGGCTCCCACAGGTATTGCGGTGCTGCTTACCCGGTGGGAGAAAGCAAAAGGCCCCGCAATGGCGGGGCCTCTTGTGCTCGAACCAGGTTCAGCCGGAAGACCGTAACCCTTGGTGCATGCCGAACAGGAACAACAACAGGTCCTGGTCAGGCCGGGCCTGTGCCTGGTGTTGTTTCACGACCCGCGGCAGTGCGCACTGGTCTGCCATCTCAGCCTTGCTGAAGACCACCGGCCGCGGCTCTTCCCAGGCAGCTACCGCTACCGTCGTCACGGCCAAGCCAGCTACCAGAAACAAAGCTCGAGCGATTTCTAGTTTCATTGCCCTAACCCTTTGACAGCGCTGCCAAACGCCATCTGGTAAAAATAGAGCAGCGACTGCCATTCTGCTTCGGTGAACGACGAATGGCGGCGCAACTGGCGTAGGTCATTGCCCGCCGCACGCTGAGTGCTGATGCGCCGACGGCACTTCTCAAGATCGAGCAAGGCCACTTCGACACGGGCCTGTTCGCCCTCGCCGATCACCTTGATGAACACGTGCTTGCCATACAGGCAACCATGCTGCCAATGCCCCAGGTGCATGCGCGCCAGGTTGTCGGCCAAATCCTTGAGCATGCGCTCGTGCACCACTTGCGGATAACGCTCGCGCGCGCCCTCGGCGTGCCAGGTATCGAGTTCGACGAAGCCATCCAGCGCCTCGCTGACCAGCAGCGCGCGCCATTGATGATCGGCATCGCGCTCGGCACCACAAAAGACAATGCGCGGCACGCGTACGCCCAGCTGTTCGAAGCTGTTCAGTGCGTCGAGTTCACGCAGTACGGTCGGCCGCCCGAACGGGTGCAGCAGGCTGCGATAGATATGTCCGACCTGGCGCTTTGAATACAGCAACTTGCCGTTGCCATCGCTCAGCCGTTGCACACCACTTTCACCACCACGACGCTGGTTGGGTTCCTCGACCCATTCGCCCTGCTGGCGCCAGTAAAAATCGAACTGCGACTCCCCACGCTGGGCTACAGCCATCAAACATTACCCCTTACGCAATACATAAACCCGCCACATGGCATAGAACGGCAGGAAGTCGAGGCGTTCCTGGATTCTGAAGCCGGCGGCCTTGAACTCTTGTTCAACCGTCTCAACCGGTAACACAAAACGGTTCTGGAAACTGTCCTGCTCGGCTTTGACACTGCGGCGTTCCTCGAGTTTCTTGCGTCGCCAGGCCTTGAAGTTGCCGTCCACCCACAATGACAGGATTACGCTGTCGCGGCTAACCCTTTGAAACTCAGACAGAATTGCCTTGCGGTGAGCGGACTCGCCAATGTGGTGAAGCAGCCGCATGCAGAAGATGCTGTCGACCGAGTTGTCCGGAAGATCGATGTCGAACGCCGAAGTCTGCAAAGGGCGTACCCGCGCCACCACCTCCGGCGGTTGCGCGGCACAGGCTGTCGCGATCATCGCCTCGGAGTTGTCGGCACCAATGATCACCCGGTTCGGCTTTTCCGCCAGCAGGGGCCAGAAGCGGCCTGCGCCGCAAGGCAGGTCAAGCACCAACCCCGGTTCTCCGGCCAGCGCCAGGGCACGGCGTGCCAGCTGTTCGTCGCGCTTGTGGGACATGCGACGAGCCAGGCCATCCTGGTGCTTGAGGAAGTACTCTTGAGCATGTTGCTGGTCGTACTTCTCGGAAAATTCGAGTTTGATCGGGCTGCGCATTGGGCATCTCCTGGCTTCCAGTGCGCTGAATGTAGGTAACGAAGCGTGGGAAACAGGTTATGCCAATGTGAAAAAATTGTTATCCGCCCAACAACATGTTTCAGCGAATTTCTAAAGCGCCGTGGGGTCGATTTTCTCCGCACTCCGGCTCAAGTCGACCTGGAAGCGGCATCCATGCGGTGCAGTCGAGGTCAGCGTCACACGCCAACCCTGGTCGTCACAGATCCGTTGCACCAGCGACAGCCCCAGCCCAAGGCCCTCGCCGCGCCGCTCGTCACCGCGCACGAAGGGCTGGAACATCGCCTCGCGCTGCTCTTCAGGGATGCCCACGCCACTGTCTTCGACACTGAAGCCGTTGGGCTGCAGGCTCAGCCGGATATAGCCGCTGTCCGTGTAATGCGCGGCGTTGCGTAGCAGGTTGCCCATCACCGATTGCAGGAAGGTTGCGTTGTACAACAGAGGCCCAGCGCTGACCCGACCGTCGTAATACAGTGCCAGTCCCTTCTGTTCGATAGTGTCGCGCCACACCCCGATCAGGTCATCGGCCACTTCCCGCAAGTTCGCCTGGGAGGCCACAGCCCCTTGGTCGCGCTGGGCGCGGGCGAGCATCAGGAAGGTCTTGACCAGCTCGCGCATTTCTTCAGTGGCACGGGCGATCCGCTCCACCTGGCTGCGCGAACGCGTATCCAGGTTGGGGTTCTCGATGAGCAGCTCGCATGAGGTGGCCAGCACCATCAGCGGCGTGCGCAACTCATGGCTGACATCACTGGTGAACAGCCGCTCGCGGGTCAGTGCGTCGCGCAGCCGGCCCAGGGTATCGTCGAAGGCCACGGCCAACTGGCCGACTTCGTCCGCTGCGTAATCCGGCGCCAGCGGCGGGGCCAGGCCGAGCAACTGGTCGCGATGACGCACCTGGCGGGCCAGGCGGATCACCGGTGCCATCACCCGACGGGCCAGCAGCCAGCCCAGCACCACCGCCAGCACCAGGCTGAGCACGAAGCCAACCACGACCACGGCGAACAGCACCCGCTCGCGCTCTTCGAAATCGCTCTGGTCCTGCAGCAGCACGTAGCGCCGGCCATCCACGATCTCGACCATGGCGTGATAGGACAGCTGGTCGCGAAACACCTCATGAAAGCCCTCACTGAGGTGACGCAGGTCCTTGGGCAGCTCGAAGTCGTCACGCCCACCGCTGAAGTAGAACAGCTGGTCGGGGCGTGGCCGGTGGCTCCAGTCGCTGACGCTGTCCATGCGCAACAGACGTTGCAGGTCGCCCCCCAACACCGAGGAAATCAAGCGTTCCTCGACCAGGTGGACAGTGGCGACGATACCAAAGGCGAAGGCCCCTGCCACCAGCGCGCTCATCAGCGCAAAGGCGATGATGATGCGCTGCGCAAGGCTTTGCTTAAACTCCATCGCGACCCTCGGCGAGGCGATAGCCGACGCCATGGACGGTATGCAACAGAGGCTTTTCGAAGGGTTTGTCGATCACTTGGCGCAACTGGTGCACATGGCTGCGCAGGCTGTCGCTGTCGGGGCAATCGTCTCCCCACAGGGCTTCTTCCAGCACTTCGCGACGCAGCACATGCGGGCTCTTCTGCATCAGCACGGCAAGCAGCTTGAGGCCGACCGGGTTGAGCTTGAGCAGGCGGCCCTGACGGGTGACTTCGAGGGTGTCGAGGTCATAGCTGAGGTCCGCGACCTGCAAGGTGCGGCGCCCACCTCCCTGGGCCCGGCGCAGTACCGCTTCGATACGCGCGGCCAGCTCCGAGAGGGCGAACGGCTTGAGCAGGTAATCGTCGGCACCGGAGCGGAAACCCTGCAGGCGGTCGTCCAACTGGTCACGGGCGGTCAGCATGATCACCGGGGTGTCGCGACGGGCATCTTCGCGCAGGCGCTTGCACAGGGTGTAGCCATCGATGCCGGGCAACATGATGTCGAGCACGATCAGGTCGTAGTGTTCAGTGGCAGCCAGGTGCAAACCGGACAGGCCGTCCTGGGCACAGTCGACGGTGTAGCCTTTCATGCCAAGGTAGTCGGCGAGGTTGGCGAGGATATCGCGGTTGTCTTCAACCAAAAGAATGCGCATCGGGTTCTCCTGTGCGGCGCTTCGCGTGGGTGCGCGGCAGGCGCAGCTTAAGGCCATCGCCCGGCCTGTACCAGCCCCACGGTTAATTCAGCGAAGTTGACAGTTTTTTCACTGATCCTTCACGGACACAGGATAGCGGGCACTCGACAATGCCCCGTCTTATTCGTGCCCTGGAGCCGTCATGCATCCTCCCCTTCGACCTCGTCCGATCAACACCTGGCTGTACCTTGGCATTCCGCTGGCCCTCGCAGTGGCCTTGATCCTGCTAGAACTGACCTCGGTCGACATGGACTTGGCCAACCTGTTCTTCGATCAGGCGGCCGGCCAATTCATCGGCCGCCATAGCTACCTGCTGGAAAACATTCTGCATGACCGCGTCAAGCAAGGGGTGATTCTGCTCGGACTGCTGTCAGTGGTCGCCTTTGCCGCGAGCTTTTTCTGGAAACGCCTGTTCGGCTGGCGCCGCGAGCTCGGCTGCCTGGTACTGGCGCTGAGCGTGTCCACAGCCTTCGTCACACCCCTGAAGAAGGTTACCCAGGTGCAGTGCCCATGGAGCCTGACCCAGTTCGGCGGCAAGGAAACCTACAGCAAGCTGCTGGAGCCGCGTCCGGCTACCAACAAGCCTGGGATGTGCTGGCCAGGTGGGCATGCGGCGACCGGCTTCTGCCTGTTCGGCCTGTTCTTCATGCTGCGTGACCGGCGGCCACGGCTGGCGCGGGTGGCGTTTGCGGTTGCCTTGGTGGCCGGCGCGGTGCTGTCGGTGGGGCGGATGATGCAGGGCGCGCATTTTCTTTCGCACAACGTGTGGACGGCAGTGTTCTGCTGGTTGATCGGGTTGGGGTCGTATTATCTGGTGCTGTATCGCAAGAGGATGGCTGAAGTGCCAGCCGCCGAGCGCAGCGTGGCCTGAACGAGGGGCCGCTTTGCGGCCCATTGGCCCTCACAGGAAAACGAAAAAGCCCCGCACTAGGCGGGGCTTTTTCTTGGTGCAGGGAGTAAGGCTGGCTTACATCATGCCGCCCATGCCACCCATGCCGCCCATGTCTGGCATGCCGCCGCCAGCTGGGGCTTCGCTCGGAGCGTCAGCAATCATGGCTTCGGTGGTGATCATCAGACCGCCGATCGAAGCAGCAGCTTGCAGGGCCGAACGGGTGACCTTGGCTGGGTCCAGGATGCCCATCTCGATCATGTCGCCGTATTCGCCGGTAGCAGCGTTGTAACCGAAGTTACCCGAACCTTGCTTGACCTTGTCAGCGACAACGCTTGGCTCGTCGCCGGCGTTGGCAGTGATCTGGCGCAGCGGCGCTTCAACAGCGCGACGCAGCAGGGCGATACCGACGTTCTGGTCTTCGTTGTCGCCTTTGAGGTCGATGATCGCGTTCAGGGCGCGAACCAGGGCAACACCGCCGCCAGGCACCACGCCTTCTTCAACGGCTGCACGGGTAGCGTGCAGGGCGTCTTCAACGCGGGCTTTCTTCTCTTTCATTTCAACTTCGGTGCCGGCACCGACCTTGATCACGGCAACACCGCCAGCCAGCTTGGCCAGACGCTCTTGCAGCTTCTCACGGTCGTAGTCCGAGGACGTTTCTTCGATCTGGGCACGGATCTGCTTGACGCGCGCCTGGATGTCATCTTCAACGCCAGCGCCGTCGATGATGGTGGTGTTTTCCTTGGACAGGATGACGCGCTTGGCGTTACCCAGGTGCTCCAGGGTAGCGGTTTCCAGGGACAGGCCGATTTCTTCGGAGATGACCTGGCCGCCGGTCAGGACAGCGATGTCCTGCAGCATGGCCTTGCGGCGGTCGCCGAAGCCTGGAGCCTTGACCGCTGCAACCTTGACGATGCCGCGCATGTTGTTGACTACCAGGGTAGCCAGCGCTTCACCTTCAACGTCTTCGGCAACGATCAGCAGTGGGCGGCCGGCCTTGGCAACGGCTTCCAGCACTGGCAGCAGCTCACGGATGTTGGAGATCTTCTTGTCGACCAGCAGCAGCAGCGGGCCTTCCAGCTCGGCAACCATGGTGTCCGGCTTGTTGACGAAGTACGGCGACAGGTAGCCACGGTCGAACTGCATGCCTTCAACGACGGACAGTTCGTTATCCAGGCCCGAGCCTTCTTCAACGGTGATCACGCCTTCTTTACCGACTTTTTCCATGGCTTCGGCAATGATGTTGCCGATGGAGTCGTCAGAGTTGGCGGAGATGGTGCCTACCTGAGCGATGGCCTTGGAGTCGGCGCATGGCTTGGACAGGTTCTTCAGTTCGGCGACAACGGCGGCGGTAGCCTTGTCGATGCCGCGCTTCAGGTCCATCGGGTTCATGCCGGCAGCGACGGCTTTCAGGCCTTCGTTGACGATGGCCTGAGCCAGAACGGTAGCGGTGGTGGTGCCGTCACCGGCAGCGTCGTTGGCCTTGGAAGCAACTTCCTTGACCAGCTGGGCGCCCATGTTCTCGAAGGCGTCTTTCAGCTCGATTTCTTTGGCGACGGAAACGCCGTCCTTGGTGATGGTCGGCGCGCCGAAGCTCTTGGCCAGTACCACGTTACGGCCTTTCGGGCCCAAGGTCGCTTTTACCGCGTCAGCCAGAACGTTGACACCAACCAGCATTTTCTTACGAGCGGAATCGCCGAATTTTACGTCTTTAGCAGCCATGATCGTTTAATCCTTGAAATTCTTTGGAGTAACGGGAAGTCGGAGAAATCAGCCTTCGATAACGGCGAGGATTTCGTTCTCGGCCATGACCAGCAGGTCTTCGCCATCGACTTTCACGGTGTTGCTGCCCGAGTAAGGGCCGAAAACCACTTTGTCACCCACTTTCACGGCCAGCGCACGTACTTCGCCGTTGTCCAGGATGCGACCGGTGCCGACGGCTACAACTTCGCCGCGGTTTGGTTTTTCAGCGGCCGAACCCGGCAGGACGATACCGCCAGCGGTTTTCGATTCTTCTTCGCTGCGACGGATGACTACGCGGTCATGCAGAGGACGAAGCTTCATTGTCGATCTCTCCCAAATTGTGGTTTTCATCGGCCGGTATCGACCGGCGGGTTGATTCGGTCCGGCGTTGCCGGGGGTGGCCCGCAGTGTGCGAACCACCTGTGTCATGTCTGGTGTTGCCACCAGAAACCTTGCGGTGACCACATACATGAGGCCGGCATATTCAATTACAAGGGCTTGGCATGGAAAATTTTTCACTGCCTGAAAAAGCCTGGGGCCGCTTGAGCGGCCCCAGGGTATTCACTTGTCGCGGCGCTCGTACTCGCCTTCGATCACATTGGGCCGGTGGCCGCTGTCGCGTGGCTGCGCCTGGAACGGGTCATCCTCAAACGCCCGCTGGCGCATGGCCTGTGCTTCGGCACGCTGGCGCAACTTGCGCGCGGCCAGATGGCGGGTGAATGGCAGCAGGCAAAGCACGCCCAGCACGTCGCTGATGAAGCCCGGCAGCAGCAGCAGGCCACCGCCGACCGCCAGCATCAGGCCCTGGAACATGTCCTCGGCGGGCAGTTCGCCACGCTGCAGGCTTTCGCGGGCACGCAGGGCCGTGGCCAGGCCGGCCACGCGCATTACCAGCACACCCAGAGCGGAGCCGGCGATGATCAGCAGCAGCGCCGGGAAGAACCCGATGGCCGCGCTGACCTTGACGAAGACGAACAGCTCCAGCACAGGGAAAAGGAGAAATAGCAGTAGAAAAGCACGCATCAAAGCAATCCTCGATGGAAGACAACCTTCCTCTAAGACCATCACATGGATGCGTGCATTCGCATTTTCAAGCTTCGACTTCAGTCGCACTCGGCCATTGGTCGGCGCGCGCCAGCAAAACCAGGGCTTCGCGAACTTGTGTCGGCGTATTGCAAATAGCTGGGAAGGGCAACCAGTAGACGCCCTGGCCGATACGCAGGTGCATGCCTTCGCTGTCGATGCCGACCATCTGCGCCGGCGCGCTGCGCGGCAGTTCGCTCAACTCGACGTAGTGGGCAATGGCATTGGCGTGATCGCTGTTCATGTGTTCGATCATGCTGGCTTCGGCCTTGCCCGCAAACGGATTGGCCAGGGTCACCTGATCGAGCCAGTGGATCGCGCCGAAGCCGCCGATGTAGCGATGACGTACCGGCTGCAGCACCCAGAAATCGAAGTCGTGGGCCTTGTGGTAGTTGGCCGCATCGGGGAAGTAACGGTAGTAGCGCTCGGCCGCCGCCTCGACAGCGGCTTCATCGACCAGCTTGTGTGCCTCGGCCATCACGGTGAGACGACCGACGGCCTGCACGTCCTCGGCTTCGCGCTCACCCACCAGCAGCGAGCACTTGGGGTCTTTCTGCAGGTTGTGGGTGTGCTGGGCGATGCGGCTGATGAGGATCAGCGGGTTGCCGTCGGCATCGAGGCAGTACGGCACCACGGAGCCGAACGGGAAGCCGGGCATGGACTTGGAGTGAGTCGAGAGCACGCCTCGGTATTCCTTGAGCAGCAGTTCCCGAGCGGGGCGGATGGCGGTGGTACTCACTGAGGGCGCTCCTGGCGGCGGAATGGATGGGTGACAAGATAAGCATTATCACCCAGCACTGCCACTGGTGGCCCAGCTGCCGCCCTTCTTTACCAGGTCACGCCGAAGCCGGCGGTATAGCGGGCCTTGTCCAGGTCGCTTTCGGGTGTGCCGCTGATGATGTCCTTTTCCGCCTTGAGATTCAGCGAAGCCCATTCGGTGACCTTGTAGCGCAGCCCCACCTCGGCATCGAGGGAGTAGTTGGCCACGCCTCCCAGCGGCTTGGCGAGCTCGCCGTTGGTGAACAACTGGACTTTCTTGCCGATCAGGTAGCGGGTGTAGTCCCACTTGACGGCCGCCGAATAGAAGTTGTCCTTGGCGCCATCCCGGTACTCGAAGTCGGTGCGGTTGATCAGCGAACCGAGGGAGAAGGCGCCCAGTTCGTCATCCCAGAACTGGTAGCCAGGGCCGGTACCCACGGTACGCTGGCGCGCCAGGTCTTCGATATGGTCGCGCTTGTACTCGAGCCGCCCCTGCCAGAACCACTTCTCGGTGATGAAGCGGTCGAGCGCATATTCGGCGCTCCAGTTGTTGGTGGTGGTTTCGTCGTCCTTGGACTCGCGGTTGTATTCGCCCTCGGCATTGTGCCGCCAGCGGCCATGCCGGGCAGTGGTCTTGAAATCGATGTCGTAGTCGTCGCTGTCGCTCTCGGCGCGCTGGTAATCCATCGCCACGTCGACATTGCCCTTCCAGATCATGTCCTCGACCACAGGCTTGGGCTTCATGATCTGCTGGATGCTGGCCAACTCGACGGTCTTGGGTGCATCGCCGTTGGCCAGCGTCACCTTGCCGGCCTCGGCGGCCTTCAGGGATTTGGCCCTCTCGCCGTTATAGGCGTCCTGCTTGACCAGCAGTTCCTGGTCGCTCTCCAAGGTCTGAACCTGTTTCCAGTCCAGCGAGATCGAACCACCGTAGGGGGTTTCCAGAAGCAGTTTGCCACCGTCGAACACGCGAATCTTGCCGCTCAGGCGATCACCGTTCTTCATCCACACGGTGTCGGCGAAAGCGGGGGTGGCGCACAGGCTGGCGGTCAACAGGCACAACAAGGATCTAGAATACATAAGTGGACTACGGGTTCGATTCGACGAAAAAAGCCGGGCATTATCCAGATGCCGACGACCAGAGCAAGGAAAGACCGACCAGCATGCCATCGAGTTCAACGCTGATTTGCCGCGACCACTCGTCCGGTTTCACTTCAGGCCAGGGCTGCTCTGATGTCTGAGCGATATGAGCATGCCCTGGAAACGCCCGCAGCCCGACGAACGGCCCTGTATTCGGTGCTCGGCCAAGTGCCTGAGGGCAAGGTCGTCAGCTACGGGCAACTTGCCGAACTGGCAGGACTGGGCCGCGCGGCACGATGGGTCGGCCGCACCCTCGGCCAACTGCCCGGCGACACCCGCCTGCCATGGCACCGGGTACTCGGCGCGGGTGGGCGCCTGAGCCTGGCACTGGGTACGCCTGCGGGCGATGAACAGCGGGCACGACTACGTGCAGAGGGCGTGAATGTAACCAATAATCGAGTGGATATGACGCGCCATGGCTGGCGCCCAATGGAGCACAGCGGTTAGAGTGCGCGCTTTGTTTTCGCAAATTTGAGGCAGATGTTGGCCCATGCCCCGTAAAACCTGGCGCGCTGCGCTTGCCGCCTATGCCAGCCCGTCAACCCTGGTACTTCTGCTGCTGGGCTTCGCCGCCGGCCTGCCCTACATGCTGGTGTTTTCGACCCTTTCAGTGTGGTTGCGAGAAGCGGGCGTGGCCCGTGAGACCATCGGCTATGCCAGCCTGATTGGCCTGGCCTATGCCTTCAAATGGGTATGGTCGCCCCTGCTCGACCAATGGCGCCTGCCGCTGCTGGGCGGTCTCGGTCGCCGTCGTTCGTGGCTGTTGCTTTCGCAGTCGTTGGTGGTGATCGGCCTGGTCGGCATGAGTCTGTGCGACCCGCAGCAACACCTGTCGTGGCTGATCGCCCTGGCCGTGCTCGTGGCCTTCGCCTCGGCCACTCAGGACATCGCGGTCGATGCCTATCGCCTGGAGATCGCCGACGATCAGCGCCAGGCGGCACTGGCCGCCAGCTACATGGCCGGTTACCGGATCGCCGCCCTGCTCGCCACCGCCGGCGCGCTGTTCTTCGCCGAATGGTTCGGCTCGACCGGTTTCAGCTATCTGCACAAGGCCTGGGCAGGCACCTATGTGCTGTTCGGTGTGCTGATGCTGCCTGCGGTGTTCACCACCCTGATCATGCGTGAGCCACCGGTGCCGATGCGCACCCAGTTGTCGGCAGCGCGCTATGGTCTGGTCCATCAGATGGCCTCGGTTTTCGTGCTGATCATCCTGCTGGTGTCGGTGCCCGCCAGCTTCACCCAGATGTTCAACACCGGCTGGGCCAGCGTCATTTCCGGCGACGCCAGCCCGCTTGACCTGCTGCTCGAAGACCGTGCGTTCCTGCGCCTGATCCTCTACGTACTGCTGAGCTGGGCATGCTTGTCGAGCTTGGGCCGACGCGGCCTGGCACCGGTGCTGACGCCGGTCAACGACTTCATCGCCCGCTACCGCTGGCAGGCCCTGCTGCTGCTAGGACTGATTGCCACCTATCGCATGTCGGACACGGTGATGGGCGTGATGGCCAATGTGTTCTACATCGACATGGGCTTCACCAAGGACCAGATCGCCAGCGTCAGCAAGATCTTCGGCCTGATCATGACCCTGGTCGGCGCAGGTATCGGCGGCCTGCTGATCGTGCGCTTCGGCATCCTGCCGATCCTGTTCATCGGCGGTGTGGCCTCGGCGGCGACCAACATCCTGTTCCTGATGCTGGCCGACATGGGGCCGAACCTGGAAATGCTGGTGGTGACCATTTCCCTGGACAACTTCAGTTCAGGGCTGGCCACCTCGGCCTTCGTCGCCTACCTGTCGAGCCTGACCAACCTTAAGTTCTCGGCCACGCAATATGCGCTGCTGAGCTCGATCATGCTGCTGTTGCCGCGCCTGATCGGTGGTTATTCGGGGGTGATGGTGGAGAAGTTCGGTTATCACGACTTCTTCCTGATTACTGCGCTGCTGGGGGTGCCGACGCTGATTCTGATTGCCTTGCACTGGCGTCAGGAGGTTGGCCGAGGCAAACAGGTACCCGTGGAGAATTCGGCGGCCGAGCGGCCCTGAATGACTGCACTGGCCCCATCGCCGGCAAGCCGGCGATGGGGCCAGCACTGCCACTACTGAGCCACAGCCCCTTCCCCAGACCGCCCACCCACCACGAACCACAGCGGCCACAGGGCAAGCGCCCCGGCCACACTCGCCGCCACGGCAAAGTGCAACAGGCTGGCCCCCGCCCCGATCATCGCCATCACCGCTCCGCCAAGCCCCAGCAAGGCGATGGTGATCATCCCCAACATGGCCGACACCAGCCCTTTGCTCTGCTCGCTGGAGAACAGCGTCATGCGGTACAGCACCGCATTGGCAACACCCAGGCCCAACGCGTACAGCGACATGCCCGCCACCACACTGGTCACCGACGGCCAGTACCAGGTCGCCATTACCAAGAGGCACAAACCGGCGAGATAGGGCCAAAGGGCCCCACGTACCAGCGTCGCCAGCGGGTAGCGATCGGCAATGCGGTTGATGATGAGATTGCCGAGGATCAGCCCGCCGAATACCGGCAACTGCCACAGCGCATACACCATCGTGCTCAGGCCTTCATCGTGAATCAGCAACACCGGCGACAGGCCGATCCAGCCGATCAGCGGCAGGCCAACCAGGCCGAGTGCCGCACTACCGGCGACGAACTTGCGGTTGGTCAGCAACTGACCGTAACCGGCGAGCAGCGGCAGCAGGTGAATCGGCGTGAATGGCAGGCGCGAACCGTCCCGGCGTTCCACACCCAGGGTTTCCGGCATCAGGCGATGCAGCAGCACCCAGCACAGCACGGCACCCACGGCGAATGCCACGAACAGCCAGCGCCAGTCCAGCCACTGCAGCATCAAGGTGCCTACCAGTGGGCCCAGCAAAGGCGACAGCAAGGCGATGTTGGCCAGCAGCGCCATCATCCGCACCGCGTCGGCTTCACTGAACGCTTCGTTCAGCGCCGGGTAGCTGACCGTCACCACGAACCCCAGGCCGATGCCCTGCAGCAGGCGCAGCAGGTTGAACACGCCAATGTCCTGCACCCAGTAGGTCGCCAGGCAAGCCACGCCGAAGAAGGCACAACCTGCCAGCAGCAGGGGCCGACGGCCATAGCGGTCGGCCAACGGGCCGATCAGCCACTGCAAGACCACGCCACCGAGCAAGTACAGGTTGAGCGCGTGGGGGATGTACTCCGGGCTGGCGTTCAGGTGCTCGACCACCACAGGCATGGCCGGCATGACAGCATCGCTGGCCAAGTACGTCAGCAGTTCGAACAGGGCAAGGGTCAGGCCAAACAAGAGGGCCCTGAAGGGCGTGATATACAGCAGTGGCTTCATGATGGGTTTCAGGCAGAGGCAGGTGGGGTCAGGCTATATGCCAGAAATGGCGGGGTTTGGCTGTGAACAAGTGTAAAAACAAGGGGCCGCTTCGCGCCCCTTTCGCGACACAAGGCCGCTCCTACAGAACATCGCGCTTTACTGTAGGAGCGGCCTTGTGTCGCGAAAGGGGCGCGAAGCGGCCCCCGATTACAACGCGGTGCTACTACGCAGCGGTTTCCTGCACCACGCGAATCACCCGCTGCGGAAACGGAATATCAATGCCTTCGGCCTTCAACCGGTCACGCGCATGTTCGTTGAGCATGAACATCACATCCCAGTAGTCACTGGTCTTGGTCCACAGCCGCAGCGAAACAGTGATCGAACTGTCGCCCAGGGTGGCGACCACCGCCTGCGGCGCCGGGTCGGGCAACACACGTGGGTCCTTCGCCAGCTCCAGCAGCACATTGCGCGCCTTCTGCAGGTCGGCCTCGTAATCCACGCCTACGTCGAACACGACCTTGCGCGTCGGCTGGCGGTTGGTGTTGGTGATGATGCCGTTGGACAGGCTGCCGTTGGGCATGATCACCGTCTTGTTGTCGCCGGTGCGCAGCACGGTGTGGAAGATCTGGATACTGTCGACGGTCCCCGCTACCCCCTGGGCTTCGATCCAGTCGCCGATACGAAACGGGCGGAACATCAGGATCAGCACACCACCGGCGAAGTTCGCCAGGCTACCCTGCAGCGCCAGGCCGATGGCCAGGCCGGCGGCACCGATGGCTGCGACGAACGAGGTGGTCTCGATGCCGATCATCGACGCCACGCTGACCAGCAACAGCACCTTGAGGATGATGTTGGCCAGGGTGCTGATGAAGCTCTGCAACGCCACGTCGGCGCGCAAGCCAACCACCTTGCCCAGGCGCGCGCTGAGCTTGTTGATCAACCACCAGCCGATGGCCAGTGTCAGCAACGCCAGCAACAGGCGGCTGCCGTATTCCATGATCAACGGGATCCATGTCTGCGACTGGCGGACCAGCTGATCGACCTCAGCGTTCAAATCCATATTTATCTCCTGATGCCGAACGGCAAGTACACGGTAAATCGGGCCGCGCACATTTGCGCGGCCATGGTCCCCATGGACATCATTGCGCCATCGGGGTTCCGGACAGCGCTTCGATCAGTCGCGGAAGTTGTTGAACTGCAGCGGCATGTCGAATTCCTTGGCACGCAAGGCAGCAATGGCTTCCTGCAGGTCGTCACGCTTCTTGCCGGTAACACGCACCTGCTCACCCTGGATGGCGGCCTGGACCTTGAGCTTGGCGTCCTTGATGTGGGCGACGATCTTCTTCGCCAGCTCCTTGTCGATGCCTTCACGGAACTTGGCTTCCTGCTTCATTTCCTTGCCGGAAGCGTAGGCGTCCTTGGTTTCCAGGCATTTGACGTCGATCTTGCGCTTGACCAGCGCCAGACGCAGGATTTCGATCATCGCCTCGAGCTGGAACTCGGCTTCGGCGGTCAGCAGCACGGTCTGCTCCTTTTCCTTGAACTCGAAGCTACCCTTGCCCTTGAGGTCATAACGGCGATCGAGCTCCTTGATGGCGTTTTCGACGGCATTCTGCACTTCGTGCTTGTCCAGTTCCGATACCACGTCGAACGAAGGCATGGTTGATCTCCCAAAATAAAAGCGCGCTCGGCGTGATGATGGAGCGCGCGGGGTTTGACGGTTAAAATGCGGACTCATTATAACGGGTTGCGAAACGCAGATGAGCAGCACCTGGCATATTCTCGGCGCCGGCAGCCTCGGCAGCCTCTGGGCCTGCCGCCTGGCACGGGCGGGCAAGGCAACACGTCTGATCCTGCGCGATGGGCAGCGGCTGCAGGCCTATCAACAAGCTGGCGGCCTGACCCTGGCCGAACAGGACCAGACCACCCGCTTCGCGATCCCCGCCGAAACGGCCGACGCCAGCGGGCCGATCCACCGCCTGCTGCTGGCCTGCAAGGCTTATGACGCCGCGCCTGCTGTCGCGCGCCTGGCCCCACGCCTGGCCGAGGGCGCGGAAATCGTGTTGCTGCAGAATGGCCTGGGCAGTCAGGACGAAGTCGCCGACCAAGTGCCCCACGCCCGTTGCATCTTCGCCTCCAGCACCGAAGGCGCGTTCCGCGAGGACGACTGGCGGGTGCGCTTTGCCGGGCAAGGTTTCAACTGGCTGGGCGATGCAGCCAATCCCGCCGTACCCGAATGGTTCGACGACCTGCAGGAAGCCGGCATCCCCGCCGAATGGACGGTGGACATCCTCACCCGTCTGTGGCGCAAACTGGCGCTCAATTGCGCGATCAACCCATTGACCGTGCTGCACGACTGCCAGAACGGCGGCCTGCTCGGACATTTGGATGAAATCGACGGCTTGTGCACGGAGCTGGGCCAATTGCTGCAGCACTGCGGCCAACCCAAAGCCGCCGACGACCTGGGTGAGGAAGTGCAACGGGTAATCCTTGCCACCGCAGCCAACTACTCTTCCATGTACCAGGACGTGCGCGCCGGCCGGCGTACAGAGGTGCATTACCTGCTCGGCCACGCCTGCCGAACGGCGGCGCGGCACGGCGTGGCGCTGCCACAGCTGGAACACCTGCACCAGCGCCTGGTCGATAACCTGCGAGCGCGCGACTTGCCCAGCGCCTGACGCGGCCCCTACAACCGGATACGGACATTGCCTTGCCCATGACCTTGCGCCAACGCCTGGAAAACCTCCCGGTCGGGCAGAAGCTGCTGGCCGCCTTACTGGTGCTATTGGTGACCATCCTGCTGGTAGCCAACCTGACCTTCATCAGCGCCGCCTACTGGATCACCCAGGAGAGCATGGCGCCCCAGGCCTTGCAGACCATCGGCCGCCTGGTGGCCAACCCACAGCTGTCGGCCCGCGCGGGTGACAATGCAGAAAACGCCACTGCCCTGCTCAAGGAGCTGGACAGCTACACGCCCCTGCGCGCAGCGGCCCTGTATGGCGGCGACGGGCGCATGCTGGCGCAGTTGCAGCACGGCGAACCGCTGGCCCTGCCCAAGCGCTACCGCAACATCGATGGCTGGCGCCTGATGGAGTTTCGCAGTACCCAGTTGATTCGCATCCCCCGCGACGCCAGCCCACCCGCGCACCTGCTGCTGGTGGCCAGCAGCGAACTGCCGACCGCCTTCTACACCGGCACGCTCAGCGCCAGCCTGGCGATCCTGGTGTTCAGCGTGCTGCTGTGGCTGGTGATCGCCCGGCAGATAAAACGCCTGATCACCCAGCCGATCAATCAGCTCGAAGAGCTCAGCCGCCAGGTCACCCGTGAAGAGAGCTACGCCCTGCGCGCCACCCGCGGCAACGACGACGAGATCGGCAGCCTGGCCCAGGCGTTCAACACCATGCTGTCGCGCATCGAAGCCCGCGAGCAACAGCTCAAGCGCACCCGTGACGAGTTCCAGATGGCCTTTGACCAGGCCCAGGGCCTGGCCGAGGAAACCCGCCATACCAACCGCAAGCTGGAGCTGGAAGTCCAGGTGCGCAGCAAGATCGAGAAGAAGCTGACGGGCTTCCAGAACTACCTCAACAGCATCATCGACTCCATGCCGTCGGCGCTGATCGCCCTCGACGAGCAGCTCTACGTCACCCAATGGAACCACGAGGCCACGGTGCTCTCCGGGACACCGTTGGACGAGGCGCTGAACCAGCCGATATTCATCGCCTTCGAACCGCTCAAGCCGTTTCTGCCGCAGCTCAAGGAAACCGTGGAGAAACATCGGGTGGCGAAGATCGAGCGGGTCACCTGGCCCAAGGACGACGACCTGCGCCATTACGCCTTGACCTTCTACCCGCTGATGGGCGGCGGCGGCCGAGGCGTGGTCATCCGCATCGACGACATCACCCAGCGCCTGTCACTGGAAGAAATGATGGTGCAGTCCGAGAAAATGCTCTCGGTCGGTGGCCTGGCAGCCGGCATGGCGCACGAAATCAACAACCCGCTGGGGGCGATCCTGCACAACGTGCAGAACATCCGCCGGCGCCTGTCGCCGGAGCTGCCGCGCAATCAGGAGCAGGCCAGCGAGATGGGCATCGACCTGCCCAGCGTCAGCCGCTACCTGGAAAGCCGGGAAGTGCCGCAATTGCTCGACGGCATCCAGCAAGCCGGCGCCCGGGCAGCCAAGATTGTCACCCACATGCTCAGCTTCAGCCGCCGCAGCAACCGCCAACTGGCGCCTTGCGACCTACCGTCGCTGATCGACCAGGCAGTGGAGATCGCCAGTAACGACTTCGACCTGGCTATCGGCTTCGACTTCAAGGGCCAGGCCATCATCCGTCAGTTCGACCCCAGCCTCGGGCCTGTGCCCTGCACGGCCAACGAACTGGAGCAGGTGCTGCTCAACCTGCTGAAAAACGCCGCCCAGGCTATCCACCAGCGGCCACAACCCAACGAACCCGGACGCATTATCCTGCGCACCCGGCTCAACCCACCCTGGGCTGAAATTCAGGTCGAGGACAATGGCGTCGGCATGCCCGAAGCGGTGCGCAAGCGCACCTTCGAGCCATTCTTCACCACCAAGGAAATCGGCCAGGGCACCGGGCTTGGCCTGTCAGTGTCGTACTTCATCATCACCAACAACCACAAGGGGCAGATGGAAGTGCAGTCCACGCCCGGCCAGGGCACCTGCTTCACCCTGCGCCTGCCCCTCGGCCAGCCGGCAACGGCCGCGCCGAACACCACGGAGGCATGACATGGGCTATCGCCTGTCGAAGATCTACACCCGCACCGGCGACAAGGGCGAAACCGGCCTGGGCGATGGGCGCCGGGTGCCTAAGGACCATCCACGGATCGAAGCGATTGGCGAGGTGGATAGCCTCAACAGCCAGCTTGGATTGCTGCTGGCGGGCCTGGCCGAGCAAGGGTTGGAAGAAGTAAGCACGGTTCTGGCGCCGTGTCAGCACCGCTTGTTCGACCTCGGCGGTGAGTTGGCGATGCCCAGCTATCAGGCATTGAACCAGGCCGAGGTAGAGCGCCTGGAGGGCGCCATTGACGTTTGGAATGAGGAACTGGGGCCGCTGAAGAACTTCATCCTGCCCAGTGGTTCGGCATTGATCGCCCAGGCGCATGTGTGCCGAAGCCTGGCGCGCAGTGCCGAGCGGCGGTGTCAGCAGTTGAATGCCGTGGAGCCGCTGGAGGGGGTGGGGTTGGCGTATATCAATCGGCTATCCGACCTGCTGTTCGTGGCGGCGCGGATCATCGGGCGGCGGCAGGGGGTTGCAGAGGTTCTGTGGGAACCTGCTGAGAAACCTCGCGGCTGAAATCGCAGGGGCTGCTTTGCAGCCCTTTCGCGACACAAGGCCGCTCCTACAGGAGATCGCGCTCACTTGTAGGAGCGGCCTTGTGTCGCGAAAGGGCCGCACAGCGGCCCCAACCACTCAGATCTCCGGCCAGAACGCCCGAATCCCGGCTACACCCTGAGCCCCAGCTTCCCAGGCCTGCTCCCGGTCACACGGCCCAACGCCACCCAGCAAGAACACCGGGTGAGTGAACCCGGCAATCAACCGCTGCGCCTCATCCCACCCCAGCGGCTGCGCCTCTGGATGGGTCTGGGTCGCCTGTACCGGCGACAAGGTGACGAAATCCACCCCCATCTGCTCGGCCAACGCCAGTTCCTCGGCGCTGTGGCAGGACGCCGCCAGCCACCGATCTTTCGGGAACGGCCGCCCCTTGGCCGCATATTTGCGCAGTTGCGCGGCAGTCAGGTGCCAACCGGCCGACGGGAAGTCGCCCAGCCACTCCAGCGGCCCCTTGAGCATCAGCTGCGCCTTGCCCGCACACAGGCCCGCCGCATCCACCGCAACGTCGCGGTATTTAGGGTCGTACATGTCCGGTGCACGCAGCTGGATCAAGCGAATGCCCGATGCCACCGCCTTCTGGATACCCTTGAGCAGCGCAGGCACTTCCAGGCCGTCCGGGGTAATCAGGTACTGGTCCGGCAGGCGCGCTGCGGCGACGATCGGCTTGTTGGCCTCAGGAAACGCGTATTGCGCCAACTCCCGGGGTGCCACCCAGGCCAGTGGCTGGCCTTCGGCGCCATGGGGCTCGCCCGTGAATGCCTCGACCTCGCGAACGTCCAGCAGGACCTGTTTGTCCGGGTAATCGTGACTGACCTTGATCAGCGCCCTGGATCGGGTCACTTCAATACCGAGCTCTTCGCGCAGCTCACGGGTCAAGGCTGCTTCGACGCCCTCGCCCTCCTCCACCTTGCCGCCGGGGAACTCCCACAGGCCGCCCTGGTGCTGGGTATCCGCGCGCCGGGCAATCAGGATACGGCCGTCGGTGCCGCGAATGACGGCTGCTACTACATAAATCCGTTTCACCCTTCACGCTCCGCCAGGCCTGCTTGCTGCCAGGCCTTGAAGGCCGGCCACTGGTAAATGGTCTCGATATAGGTCGCCGCCGCAGCGGGCACCTCCACGCGGTAGGTGCGCAAGCGCACGGCCACGGGGGCGAAGAAGGCATCGGCCAAGGTTGGCCTGCCGAACAGGAACGGCCCGCCGTCCTTGGCCACCAGACGGCATTCGGACCACAGCGCAACGATACGGTCGATGTCCACCTGCACATCCAGCGGCACGTCTTCAAGCGCCTGGTCACGGGACAGGTCGAACGGCATGGCCCCGCGCAAGGCGAAGAAACCACTGTGCATCTGCGCGCAGGCCGAGCGGGCCTGGGCACGCGCTGCCACGTCGGCAGGCCACAGTTGCGCTTCGGGGTGCTGTTCGTTGAGGTATTCGGCGATGGCCAGGGAATCGGCGATCACGCCGTGCTCGGTCTTGAGCAGCGGCACCTTGCCGGTGGCGGAGAAAGCGAGAAGGCGCTGGCGGGTGTCGGGCTGGTTCAGCTTGATCAGGGTTTCTTCGTAGGGCACGCCAGCCAGTTCAAGGGCCAGGGCGCCGCGTAGCGACCAGGAGGAATACAGCTTGTCGCCGATGATCAGGTGATAGCTCATGGGTCGGCTCCATTTGTTTGGGGTTTTGGGGCTGCTTTGCAGCCCATCGCCGGCAAGCCGGCTCCCACAAGAAGAGCAGTGCAAAACCTGTGGGAGCCGACTTGCCGGCGATGAGGCCCTTGAATCAGGTACGGTATTCGGCGTTGATCTTCACGTATTCGTGGGACAGGTCAGTGGTCCAGATGGTTTCGCTGCACTGGCCACGGCCCAGCTCGATACGGATGGTGATCTCTTCCTGCGCCATCACCGCCGAACCTTGGGCTTCGGTGTAGCTCGGGCTGCGCCCGCCCTTGCTGGCGATGCAGACGCTGTCCAGGTACACGTCGATCAGGCTGACATCCAGCTCCGGTACGCCGGCACGGCCCACGGCCGCCAGGATACGGCCCCAGTTCGGGTCAGAGGCGAACAGCGCGGTCTTGATCAGCGGCGAGTGGGCCACGGCGTAACCGACATCCAGGCACTCCTGGTGGTTGCCGCCGCCGTTGACCTGCACGGTCACGAACTTGGTGGCGCCTTCGCCGTCACGGACGATGGCCTGAGCCACTTCCATGCACACTTCGAACACCGCCTTTTTCAGCGCTTCGAACAGCGCGCCGCTGGCTTCGGTGACTTCCGGCAGGTTGGCCTTGCCGGTGGCGATCAGCATGCAGCAGTCGTTGGTCGAGGTGTCGCCATCGATGGTGATGCGGTTGAAAGACTTGTTGGCACCGTCGAGCATCAGGTCCTTGAGCACAGCCGGGGCGACTTTGGCGTCGGTGGCGATGTAGCCGAGCATGGTCGCCATGTTCGGGCGAATCATGCCGGCGCCTTTGCTGATACCGGTCACGGTGACGGTCACGCCATCGTGCTGGAACTGGCGGCTGGCACCCTTGGGCAAGGTGTCGGTGGTCATGATGCCGGTGGCGGCTTCGGCCCAGTTATTTTCCGAAAGGTTGTCGAGCGCGGCCTGCAGGGCGCCTTCGATCTTCTCGACAGGCAGCGGCTCACCGATTACGCCGGTGGAGAACGGCAGCACTGCCTCGGCAGGTACACCGGTCAGTTCCGCCAGCTTGGCGCAAGTACGCTCGGCGGCGGCCAGGCCCGGCGCGCCGGTACCGGCGTTGGCGTTGCCTGTGTTGGTCAGCAGGTAGCGCACGGTGCCCTGCACGCGCTGCTTGGAGAGGATCACGGGCGCGGCGCAGAACGCGTTGAGGGTGAACACGCCAGCAACGCTGGAGCCTTCGGCACAGCGCATCACCACTACGTCCTTGCGCCCTGGGCGCTTGATGCCCGCAGAGGCGATGCCGAGTTCAAAACCCGGAACCGGGTGCAGGGTGGGCAAAGGACCAAGACCAACAGCCATTAGAGCGCTCCTAGAAAACCGTGAATATGGAAAAAGGGGGCCGCAATGCGGCCCCCAGGTTTGTCACGATACAACAATCAGGTCAGATCACTCGATTTGACCATGGCAATGCTTGAATTTTTTGCCCGAACCACACCAGCACGGCTCGTTGCGGCCCAGCTTCTGCTCGTTGCGCACCGGGGCAGCGGCCACGGCCACTTCGGCGCCCTCCTCGCTCAGCTGCTCGCTTTCAAGGCCTGGCGCGGCGGCATGCTGGAACTGCATGCGGCTGGCCAGCTCTTCGGCTTCGCGGCGCAGACGGGCTTCCTCTTCGGCCGGATCTTCGCGACGTACCTGAACGTGCGAGAGCACGCGGATGGTGTCGCGCTTGATCGACTCGAGCAGTTCCTGGAACAGGCTGAACGACTCGCGCTTGTACTCCTGCTTCGGGTTCTTCTGCGCATAACCGCGCAGGTGGATGCCGTGGCGCAGGTGGTCCATGGTCGACAGGTGGTCTTTCCACAGGTCGTCCAGCACGCGCAGCAGGATCTGTTTCTCGAAGGTACGCAGGGCGTCGATGCCGGCCTGGTCTTCCTTCTCGGTGTAGGCGTCGGTGATTTCCTTCAGCAGCTTCTCGCGCAGGGTCTCCTCGTAGAGGTGGTCGTCCTCGTCGAGCCACTGCTGGATCGGCAACTTGATGGCGAAGTCGCTGGACAGCGCTGCTTCCAGGCCGGCCACGTCCCACTGCTCAGGCAGCGACTGCGGCGGGATGTGCTGGCTGATGGTGGCATCGAGCACTTCCTTGCGGAATTCCTCGATGGTGTCGCCGATGTTCTCGGCGGCCAGCAGGCTGTTGCGCATGTGGTAGATCACCTTGCGCTGTTCGTTGGCCACGTCGTCGTATTCGAGCAGCTGCTTACGAATGTCGAAGTTGCGACCTTCGACCTTGCGCTGTGCTTTCTCGATGGCGTTGGTGACCATGCGATGCTCGATGGCCTCGCCGGACTGCATGCCAAGGGCCTTCATGAAGTTCTTCACCCGGTCGGAGGCGAAGATACGCATCAGGCTGTCTTCCAGCGACAGGTAGAAACGGCTGGAGCCTGGGTCACCCTGACGGCCGGAACGGCCACGCAGCTGGTTGTCGATACGGCGCGACTCGTGGCGCTCGGAAGCGATCACGTGCAGGCCACCTGTCTCGATCACCTGCTGGTGACGCTTCTGCCAATCGGCCTTGATCTGGGCGATCTGCTCGGCGCTCGGGTTTTCCAGGGCCGCGACTTCAGCTTCCCAGTTACCGCCCAGCAGGATGTCGGTACCACGGCCGGCCATGTTGGTGGCGATGGTCAGCGCGCCCGGGGCACCGGCCTGGGCGATGATCTCAGCTTCCTTCTCGTGGTACTTGGCGTTCAGTACCTTGTGGTCGATACCTTCCTTCTTCAGCAAGTTCGACATGTGCTCGGAGGTTTCGATGGTCGCCGTACCCACCAGCACCGGACGGCCCAGGGTCATGCTTTCCTTGATGTCGGCGATGATCGCGGCGTATTTCTCATCGGCGGTCAGGTACACCAGGTCGTTGAAGTCCTTACGCGCCAACGGCTTGTTCGGTGGGATGACCATGACGTTGAGGCCGTAGATCGACTGGAACTCGAACGCTTCGGTGTCGGCAGTACCGGTCATGCCGGACAGCTTGGTGTAGAGGCGGAAGTAGTTCTGGAAGGTGGTCGACGCCAGGGTCTGGCTTTCGGCCTGGATGTTCAGGTTCTCTTTTGCCTCGATGGCCTGGTGCAGGCCTTCGGACAGGCGGCGACCCGGCATGGTCCGGCCGGTGTGTTCGTCGATCAGCAGGACCTGACCGTCCTGGACGATGTACTCGACGTTGCGGTGGAACAGCTTGTGTGCGCGCAGGCCGGCGTAAACGTGGGTCAGCAGGCCCAGGTTGTGCGCCGAGTAGAGGCTCTCGCCTTCGGCCAGCAGGCCGGCCTGGGTCAGCATCTCTTCGATGAACTGGTGACCCAGCTCGTTGAGCTCGACCTGGCGGCTCTTCTCGTCGATGGTGAAGTGGCCTTCCTGGGTGACCTGGCCTTCGACCTCTTCGATGTGCTGGGTCAGGCGCGGGATCAGGCGGTTGATCTCGATGTACAGCTTGGAGCTGTCTTCGGCCTGGCCGGAGATGATCAGCGGAGTACGGGCTTCGTCGATGAGGATCGAGTCGACTTCGTCGATTACGGCGAAGTTCAGTTCACGCTGGAACTTCTCTTCCTGGCTGAATGCCATGTTGTCGCGCAGGTAGTCGAAGCCGAATTCGTTGTTGGTGCCGTAGGTGATGTCGGCGGCATAAGCGGCGCGTTTTTCTTCCGGCGGCTGGAAGGCCGAGACGATGCCCACGGACAGACCGAGGAATTCGTACAGGGGACGCATCCAGTTGGCGTCACGGCGGGCCAGGTAGTCGTTGACCGTGACCACGTGCACGCCTTTGCCGGACAGCGCATTCAAGTAAACAGCCAGGGTACCGACCAAGGTCTTGCCTTCACCGGTACGCATTTCTGCGATCATGCCTTCGTGCAGGGTCATGCCGCCGATCAGCTGCACGTCGAAGTGGCGCATGCCCATCACGCGCTTGCCGGCTTCGCGGGCCACGGCAAAGGCTTCGGGCAACAGTTGGTCCAGTGTCTCGCCTTTGGCCAGGCGCTCCTTGAACTCTGCGGTCTTGGCGCGCAGTTGCTCATCGGAGAGGGCGACCATTTTCTCTTCGAAGGCATTGACGATGTTCACCGTCTTGAGCATGCGTTTGACTTCACGCTCGTTCTTGCTTCCAAAAAGTTTCTTTAACAAAGGCGCAAACATATCGGCAGGATCTTCCACACGTAGGGATGGAGGGCGGCCCCATGAGTCGCCCGTGCAGCCCTGAGGCCGCATGCGAACGAGCATTCTACCCGGAAACGATGGTGAGGAAAGTGGTGGATGTCCACGATGCTGGCACAGCGTTTAGGGGGGGCGTTTCTAAGATAAGGGCATTTTCCCTGAGTTCAACCCAGAGCGTGATGAAACGTATCGAGAATGGCTCGTATTCTTTATTGCCTGCACCGGCCCTATCGCCGGCAAGCCGGCTCCCACAGGAATATCCACCGACTTCAGCCCTGCGCAGCACCTGTGGGAGCCGGCTTGCCGGCGATAGGGCCGGTACCGTCACCAGAGATGTTAAACTGCCAATCTTGTAACCTCATGCGTACCCCCATGGCCTTCAAACCCTCCCCTGCCCAGCCGCCCTCCGCCCTGTTGCGCCAGGTTCGCCCATTGCGCCTGCTGCTCAACCAGGCCGAACGCCTGGCCCACCTGCAACGCCTGCTGGAAAGCCAGCTGCAACCGGCTGCCCGCGAGCATTGCCATGTGGCCTCCTGGCGTGATGGCACCTTGTTGCTGGTGGTCACCGACGGGCACTGGGCCACTCGCCTGCGCTACCAGCAGAAACGCCTGATGCGCCAGCTCCAGGCCCTGGAAGCGTTCGGCAACCTGCAGCGCATCCTGTACAAGGTGCAGCCGCCGCTGGTGCCGGCCAAGCGTGGCGGCAACACCACGGCGTTGTCGGTCAATGCCGCCGAAAGCATTCGCGATTCCGCCGAGGGCATTGCCGACCCCAAGTTGCGCGAAGCCCTTGAACGCTTGGCCGCCCACGCCAAGGGCAGCCAATAAAAAAGGCCACCCGAAGGTGGCCTCAATGAACTAGAGAGTGTTCGAACTTACACGGCCGCAACAGGGCGCATGTACGAGATCGGTGCCGTGCTGGCATCTTCGAAAGTGACCACTTCCCAGGCATCGGTTTCAGCAATGAGCTTGCGCAGCAGCTGGTTGTTCAGCGCGTGCCCGGACTTGTAGCCCTTGAACTCGCCGATCAAGCTGTTGCCCAGCAGGTAGAGGTCGCCGATGGCGTCGAGGATCTTGTGCTTGACGAATTCGTCTTCATAGCGAAGGCCGTCTTCGTTCAACACGCCGTCTTCGTCGACCACGATGGCGTTTTCGACACTGCCGCCCAGCGCAAGGTTGTGCTTGCGCAGGTACTCGATGTCACGCATGAAACCGAAGGTACGAGCGCGGCTGACTTCCTTCACGAACGAGGTGCTGGAAAAGTCGACGCTGGCACTCTGGGTACGGCCGCTGACGACCGGGTGATCGAAGTCGATCTCGAAGCTCACCTTGAACCCTTCGAAAGGCAGGAAGGTAGCGCGCTTGTCGCCGTCCTCCACCGTTACTTCGCGCAGGATGCGGATGAACTTCTTGGCTGCGTCCTGTTCTTCCAGGCCAGCAGACTGAATCAGGAATACGAAGGGACCGGCGCTGCCATCCATGATCGGCACTTCCGAGGCGGAGAGCTCGACGTAGGCGTTATCGATGCCCAGGCCCGCCATGGCGGAAAGCAGGTGCTCGACCGTATCGACCTTGACGTCACCGTTGACCAGCGTGGTGGACATGGTGGTCTCACCGACATTGGCGGCGCGCGCCGGGATTTCGACCACAGGGTCGAGGTCGGCGCGACGGAAAACAATGCCGGCATCGACAGGCGCAGGCTTGAGGGTCAGGTAGACCTTCTCCCCGGAGTGCAGGCCGACGCCTGTGGCACGGATGGTATTCTTCAGGGTGCGTTGTCTAATCATGGCATTGGCCGCTTCAGCGCTAATTGCGAACAGGTATCAACAAAGGCTAGGGATGATAACAGACCCGGCCTTTGCTGAATACCAATCACCCTTATACCCCTGATAAATTCCATTAATCGGCCTGACGACGCAGGAAGGCCGGGATATCCAGGTAGTCCAAGTCATCCTGAGGGTTGAGTTTAGCTGCCGCAGCTGCACCTGCATGCGCCTGGTTGCGCATGACGGTCGGACGCTCCAGGTCACGGTAGTTGACTGCTGGCTGCTCCTGGCGGGACGGGGCCGGGTTAGAGGCCTCGTAAGCCTGCTGAGCGGTCTGCAGGGTGTTGTCGACTACCTTGACAGGCTTCTCGATGCGCGCGCCCAGACCAGTGGCTACCACGGTCACGTGCAGTTCGTCGCGCATGTCCGGGTCGATCACGGTGCCGACCTTGACCATCGCGTGGTCGGAGGCGAAGGCTTCGATGATGCTACCCACGTCGGAGTACTCACCCAGCGACAGATCAGGGCCTGCGGTGATGTTCACCAGGATGCCGCGGGCGCCCTGCAGGTTGACGTCTTCGAGCAGCGGATTGCGGATCGCAGCTTCGGTGGCTTCGCGAGCACGGTTCGGGCCGCTGGCGCAACCGGTACCCATCATCGCCATGCCCATCTCGCCCATCACGGTGCGCACGTCGGCGAAGTCGACGTTGATCATGCCCGGGCGCTTGATGATGTCGGAGATACCGCGAACGGCACCGGCCAGCACATCGTCAGCCTTGGCGAAGGCGGACAGCAGGCTGGCATCCTTGCCCAGGATGGTCAGCAGCTTCTCGTTGGGGATGGTGATGAGCGAGTCGACGCTCTCGGCCAGCATGCGGATGCCTTCATCGGCGATCTGCATACGTTTGCGACCCTCGAACGGGAACGGACGGGTCACCACCGCAACGGTGAGGATGCCCATCTCCTTGGCCACTTCGGCGATGATCGGCGCCGCACCGGTACCGGTACCGCCACCCATGCCGGTGGTGATGAACACCATGTTGGTGCCCTGCAGCACCTCGGCGATGCGCTCACGGTCTTCCAGCGCGGCTTGGCGGCCGACTTCCGGATTGGCACCGGCACCCAGACCTTTGGTCACGCCAGTACCCAGTTGCAGGATGGTGCGTGCGCCGATGCTTTTCAGCGCCTGGGCATCGGTGTTGGCGCAGATGAATTCGACGCCTTCGATGCTGCTCTTCACCATGTGGTTGACGGCGTTGCCGCCGCCACCGCCGACGCCGATCACCTTGATGACCGGGCTTTGCGGGACGTTGTCTACGAGCTCGAACATTTTCCCTCTCCTTACAGTTCTCTAGTTGTCGCGCCTACCACTACTGCTTTGAAACTTAGAAGTTGCCCTGGACCCACCGCTTGAAGCGTTCAAGCACTGGGGCCTTCGGTTCATCGCCATAGCTGTTGTTGCTGCTGTTGCTGTTACCGGTCAGTACCAAATCCTCGGACTGCTTCAGCAGGCCGTAGGTGAGCAGGCCCACACCGGTGGAATAGATCGGGTTGCGCACCACGTCGCTCAGCCCCCGAACGCTGTGCGGTACGCCGAGGCGTACCGGCATGTGGAAGATTTCCTCGGCCAGTTCCACGGCACCTTCCATCTTCGCGGTGCCGCCGGTGAGGACGATGCCGGCTGGCACCAGGTCCTCGTAGCCGCTGCGGCGCAGCTCGGCCTGGATCAAGGTGAAGAGCTCGTCGTAACGAGGCTCGACCACCTCGGCCAGGGCCTGGCGCGACAGCTCGCGCGGCGGACGGTCGCCTACGCTCGGCACCTTGATGGTTTCACCGGCACCGGCCAGCTTGGCCAGGGCGCAGGCGTAACGGATCTTGATTTCCTCGGCATACTGGGTTGGCGTACGCAGCGCCATGGCGATGTCGTTGGTCACTTGGTCGCCGGCAATCGGGATCACCGCGGTATGGCGGATGGCGCCTTCGGTGAAGATGGCGATGTCGGTGGTACCGCCACCGATGTCCACCAGGCACACGCCCAGTTCTTTTTCATCGTCGGTCAGCACCGAATAGGCCGAGGCCAACTGCTCGAGGATGATGTCGTCGATTTCCAGGCCGCAGCGGCGCACGCATTTTTCGATGTTCTGCGCAGCATTGACGGCACAGGTCACCACGTGGACCTTGGCTTCCAGGCGCACGCCGGACATGCCCAGCGGCTCGCGCACGCCTTCCTGGTTGTCGATCACGTAGTCCTGCGGCAGGGTGTGCAGCACGCGCTGGTCGGCCGGAATGGCCACGGCCTGGGCGGCGTCGAGTACGCGCTCCAGATCCGCCACGCTGACCTCGCGGTCGCGGATGGCGACGATGCCGTGGGAGTTCAGGCTGCGAATGTGGTTACCGGCAACACCCACGAACGCCGAGTGGATGCGGCAGCCGGCCATCAGCTGGGCTTCTTCCACCGCACGCTGGATCGACTGCACGGTCGACTCGATGTTCACCACCACCCCCTTCTTCAGGCCACGGGACGGATGGGTACCGATCCCCACGATCTCCAGGGTGCCGTCTTCGCCCACTTCACCCACCAGCGCCACCACCTTGGAGGTGCCGATGTCCAGCCCGACGATCATTTTGCCGCTATGCGCGTTTGCCATGGTCCTGTCTCTCTCTAATTCTTCGCAACGGCGGGTTGGGCCGTCGTCGGTGCGTTCGGTTCCCGCCAACCAACGGCAAGTCCGTTGGAATAACGCAGATCAATGCGGGCGATGTTGGTGATCTGCTCTTTGAGTGTCTTGTCGTAAATGGCAATGAAACGGCGCATCTTCTCCACCAGATGGTCGCGCCCCAACAGCAGCTCGATACCCGGCCCGGCACTGCTTGCGCCGGTGGTCAGGAACCAGCTGCCCCGCTCGCGCAGCTCCAGGCGAGCGATGGAAAAGCCCATGGGGCGCAGCATCTGGCTCAATACCTGATACTGCTGCATGACTTGTTGCTGAGCGCGCTGCGGCCCGGCCAGCTGCGGCAGGTGCTCGTAGTTGGCCAGCTCGCGCGGGGTGAAGGCCTCGCCCTGGTTGTTGAGCAAGGCCTCGTCACCCCAGCGCGCTACCGGCAACTGTTCTTCCAGGCGGATCACCACCTCGTCCGGCCACACCCGGCGCACTTCGGCGTGGGCGATCCATGGCATCTGCTCGAGCTCTGCGCGCATCGCCGTGAGGTCGACGCTGAAGAAGCTCGCCGCGACATAGGGCGCGATCCGCTGCTGCACCGACTGCTGGCTGATGTAGCTGAGGTCGCCCTGCACGTCGATCTTGTTGATGGGCCGGTCGGCGTAGGGCATCAGCCGGATAGCGCCCTCGTAGGCACCAAAGCCGGCCGCCACCAGCAGCACCGGCCACAGCAGGCGCTTGAGGCCACCCAGGCTTGGCCGCGGCAGGCGCGCCGATACGGGCTCGTCAGCCACCAGTCGGCTGGCACCGCGCGGCACCGGCTTGCTACGGCCGGTAACGGGTTGCTGCTGACGTATCATTGCGCCTTGCATGGTTCGTTAACCTCGCGTCGCTACGCTGTCGGCCAGGATCGCCAGCACCAGTTGCTGGAAGTCCAGGCCGGCCGCGCGGGCCGCCATGGGCACCAGGCTATGATCGGTCATGCCGGGTGCGGTGTTGACTTCGAGCAGCCAGAACCGGCCCTGCTCGTCCTGCATCACGTCCAGCCGGCCCCAGCCTTCGATGCCGATGGCATCGCAGGCGCGGGCGGTCAGGGCGATCAGTTCCTGCTCTTTGGCACTGTCCAGGCCGCACGGGATGCGGTACTGGGTGTCATTGGCGATGTACTTGGCGTCGTAGTCGTAGAACACGTGCGGCGTACCCAGGGCGATCGGCGGCAGCACCTGGCCTCGCAGAACGGCGATGGTGAACTCCGGGCCGTGAATCCATTGCTCGACCAGAACTTGCGAATCGTACTTGGCGGCATCCTTCCAGGCGGCGACCAGCTCTTCCACGCTGTTCACCTTGGCCATGCCGATGCTGGAACCTTCATGGGCTGGTTTGACGATCAACGGGAAGCCCAGTTCCGCGCCAGCGGCAATACAATCGTGCTCGCTGGCCAGCACCGCGTGACGCGGGGTCGGAATGCCCAAGCTCTGCCACACCTGCTTGGTGCGCAGCTTGTCCATGGCCAGGGCCGATGCGAGGATGCCGCTGCCGGTGTAAGGGATGCCCAGGCACTCGAGCAGGCCTTGCATGCTGCCGTCCTCACCGCCACGGCCGTGGAGGATGATGAAGGCGCGGTCGATCTTCTCGCTTTGCAGGCGGGCCAACAGGTCGTCGCCCACATCGATGGCGACAACGTCGACACCGGCGGTGGTCAGTGCGTCGATCACGGCGGCGCCGGATTTCAGCGACACCTCACGCTCGGCACTCTTGCCTCCGTAAAGCACGGCAACGCGGCCGAAGGCTTTCGCATCGAGGGTGGAATGCAGCTTGTCGTAGGCGCTGGTCATTTCGACTTCTCCTGCTTGGCGCCTGCGAACAGCGGGCTTTTCATCAGTTGCGGGGCCAGGCCACCGACGTCACCGGCACCCTGGCACAGCAGGATGTCGCCGGCGCGCAGCAGCGGCTGGACCAGCGGCGCGAGCTCCGCGCCACGTTCGATATAGATTGGGTCGAGCTTGCCGCGCTGGCGGATGCTGTGGCACAGCTGGCGGCTGTCGGCGCCCGGAATCGGCTCTTCGCCGGCCGGGTACACCTCCATCAGCAGCAGCACGTTGGCATCGCCCAGCACCTGCACGAAATCGTCGTACAGGTCGCGGGTGCGGCTGTAGCGGTGCGGCTGGTAGACAATGACCAGGCGGCGGCTCGGCCACCCGCCACGCACGGCCTTGATCACTGCCGCCACTTCGGTCGGGTGGTGGCCGTAGTCATCGACCAGCATCACGCTGCCGCCTTCGACCGGCAGCTCGCCGTAGACCTGGAAGCGTCGGCCGACGCCCTGGAAGCCGGACAGGCCCTGGACGATGGCTTCGTCGCTGATGCCTTCGTCGGTGGCGATGGCGATGGTAGCCAAGGCATTGAGCACGTTGTGGTTGCCGGGCATATTCACCGAAACGTCCAGCGGCTCACGGTCACGGCGCAGCACGGTGAAGTGGGTCTGCATGCCCTGCTGACGCACATTGATGGCGCGGATGTCGGCCTCATCGCTGAAACCGTAGGTGACGGTAGGGCGCTTGACCTGTGGCAGGATCTCGCGCACCACCGGATCGTCCAGGCACATCACGGCCAGGCCGTAGAACGGCAGGTTGTGCAGGAACTCGACGAAGGTTTTCTTCAGCTTGTTGAAGTCACCTTCGTAGGTGGCCATGTGGTCGGCGTCGATGTTGGTGACCACGGCAACCATTGGCTGCAAGTGCAGGAAGCTGGCGTCGCTTTCATCGGCTTCGGCGATCAGGTAGCGGCTGGTACCCAGCTGCGCATTGGTGCCGGCAGCGGTCAGGCGGCCACCGATGACGAACGTCGGGTCCAGGCCGCCCGCAGCGAACACCGAGGCAAGCAGGCTGGTGGTGGTGGTCTTGCCGTGGGTACCGGCTACCGCCACGCCATGGCGATAGCGCATCAGTTCGGCGAGCATCTCGGCGCGCGGCACCACCGGAATACGCCGCTCAAGGGCGGTGGCGACTTCCGGGTTGGCCGGGTTGATGGCGCTGGATACCACCAGCACGTCGGCGTTGGCAGCGTTCTCGGCACGGTGGCCGACGAAGATCTCGGCGCCGAACGACTCCAGGCGCTCGGTGACCGGCGAGACCTTGAGGTCGGAACCGGACACTTCATAGCCCAGGTTCAGCAACACTTCGGCGATGCCGCACATGCCCACGCCGCCGATACCGACGAAGTGGATGCGACGGATGCGGCCCATCTTCGGCTGGGGCATGGCTTTCTGACTTTCAACCATGGGCCACCTCCAGGCAGATATCGACCACGGTGCTGGTTGCGGCAGGTTTGGCCAGGCGCCTTGCGGTGCCGGCCATGGTGTTGAGTTTCTCGGGTTGCATCAGCACCTCGTTCAGGCGTTCAGCGAGTTGCGCTGCGCCAGTTGTCGCTTGTGGCATGAGGAAGGCGGCGCCTTCCCGAGCCAGATATTGGGCGTTGTGGGTCTGGTGGTCGTCGATCGCATGGGGCAAAGGCACCAGCATCGAAGGCAGGCCAGCCGCCGCGAGTTCGCTGACGGTCAGGGCACCGGCACGGCACACCACCATGTCGGCCCAGCCATAGGCGTGGGCCATGTCCTTGATGAACGGCTCTACCTGAGCCTCGACGCCCGCTTCGTGATAACGCTCGGCGGTGATCGGCGCGTGGTTCTTTCCGGCCTGGTGGAATACCTCGGGACGCAAGCCTGCAGGCACCTCGGACAGGGCCTTAGGCAACAATTTGTTCAATGGTTCCGCACCGAGGCTGCCGCCCATGACCAGCAGGCGAGCACGGCGCTCGGCCAAGGGCGCGCGCTGCGCGTCCATGAACAGCTCCGGGCGCACTGGATTGCCAGTGGTACGCAGCTTGTCGCTGGCCTGGAAAGTGCCGGGGAAAGCTTCGCAGACTCGCGCCGACAACGGCACCAGCAGCCGATTGGCGGTACCTGCGCGGGCATTCTGTTCGTGAATCACCAGCGGCACGCCACACAAGCGTGCAGCCACGCCGCCGGGGCCGGTGACGTAGCCGCCGAAGCCCACTACGCAGGCCGGCTTGAGCTGGCGAATGATGCGCCGCGCCTGCAGTACGGCCTTGACCAGGGTGAACGGCGCCTTGAGCAGCGACAGCTTGCCCTTGCCACGCAGGCCGCTGACCTGGATAAGGTGCAGCGGCAGACCTGCCTGGGGCACCAGTTCGTTCTCAATGCCTCGTGGCGTGCCCAGCCAGTGCACGCTGTAACCGCGGGCCTGGAATTCACGGGCGCAGGCCAGGGCTGGGAACACGTGCCCCCCAGTACCGCCGGCCATGATCAGTACGTTCTTGCCGTCAGCGGCCATGACTGGTCTCCTCGGCAAAATCACTTTCCTTGAATTCGTGTTCCTCGCTGCCCAAGTGCGTGCGACTTTCCCACTCGATGCGCAGCAACAAGCCCACGCAAGCGCAGCAGATCACCAGCGAACTACCGCCGTAGCTAAGGAACGGCAGGGTCAGGCCCTTGGTCGGCAGCAGGCCGACGTTCACGCCGATGTTGATCAGGAACTGGCCGATCCACAGGAACGCCAGACCAAACGCCATGTAGGCAGCAAAGAACTGCTTGGCCTTCTCGGCCCACAAGCCGATATACAGGGCGCGCACGGTGACGAAGACGAACAGCCCGACGGTCACCAGCGAGCCGACCACGCCCAGCTCTTCGGCCAACACCGAGAACACGAAGTCGGTGTGCGCTTCAGGCAGGTAGAACTGCTTCTGTACGCTGTTGCCCAGGCCTACGCCCAGCCACTCGCCGCGACCGAAGGCGATCAGCGCCTGGGTCAATTGATAGCCGGAGCCGAACTGGTCGGACCAGGGATCGGTGAAGGTGATCAGACGCGCCATTCGGTAGGGCTGCGCCTGGACCAGGACGAACACGGCGACCACCGCCAGCACCACCATCAGGCTGAAGCGGAACAACCCCACCCCGCCGAGGAACAGCATGGCCGCCGCGGCGCCCATCATGACTACGGTGGCACCGAAGTCAGGTTCCATCAGCAGCAGGCCCGCCATCGGCAGCAGCACGATGAACGGCTTGAAGAAGCCCATCCAGCTTTCGCGCACCTCGGTCTGCCGGCGAACCAGGTAGCCCGCCAGGTAGATGACCACGAAGACCTTGGCGATTTCCGAAGGCTGAACGTTGAAGAAACTGAAACCGATCCAGCGCATCGAGCCGTTCACTTCACGGCCGATGCCGGGTACCAGTACCAGCACCAGCAGGCCGAAGGCGCCGACCAGCATCATGAAGCCCATGCGTTGCCAAGTGGCGATCGGCACCAGCATGGTGGCGCCGCAAGCGACCAGCCCGATGACCACGTAAACCAGGTGGCGGAACATGTGGTACAGCGGGTTGCCGGACTGTACCGCGGCCACTTCCGAGGACGCCGAGGTAATCATCACCAGGCCCAGGCCGAGCAGCGCCAGGCAGCCAGCCAGGAAGGCGAAGTCGAGGTCGATGCCACGGCCGCTGATCAGCGGTGACGGGTAGGGCTTGAGGATGCCGAAAATCATGCCAGCCCTCCCGCCGCCTGGGCGAACAAGCGCCCACGCTCTTCGAAGTTCTTGAACATGTCGAGGCTGGCGCAGGCTGGCGACAGCAGCACGGCGTCGCCCGGCTGGGCCAGCTCGGCGCATTGCTGTACGGCCTCATCCAGGGTCTGGACCCGAACCTGCGGCACGCCATCGCCCAGCGCTTCGGCCAGGCGTTCGGCATCACGGCCAAGCAGTACCACGGCGCGGCAGAAGCGTGCCACCGGCTCGTGCAGGGCCGCGAAATCGGCGCCCTTGCCGTCACCACCGGCAATCAGCACCAGCTTGCCTTCGATATCTGCGCCCAAGCCTTCGATAGCCGCCAGCGCGGCGCCCACATTGGTGGCTTTGGAATCGTCGTACCAGTTCACACCGTTGCGCTCACGTACCCACTGGCAACGATGGGTCAAGCCACCGAACTCGCGCAGGGCTTCGAGCATCGGCGCGAACGGCAGGCCGGCAGCATGGCCCAAAGCCAGGGCGGCCAGCGCGTTGCTCTGGTTGTGCGCACCGCGGATCTTCAGCTCGCGGGCCGGCATCAGGGTCTGGAACTCGAAAGCCAGGTGTTTCTCGCCATCGACTTCGCGCAGGCCAAAGGCCTTGAAGTCGGGTGCATTGAGACCGAAGGTCCAGCACGGGCGGCCTTCAACTGGCAGCGGCCGGCTCAGCGCGTCCTGACGGTTGACCACCACCTGACGGGCACCCCGGAAGATCCGGTGCTTGGCCAGGTGATAAGCGGGCAGGCCGCTGTAGCGGTCCATGTGGTCTTCGCTGATGTTCAGCACGGTGGCCACTTCAGCGTTTAGCTGATCGGTGGTTTCCAGCTGGAAGCTGGAAAGCTCCATGACATACAACTCGACATCATCCGCGAGCAAGTCCAGGGCTGGCGTGCCCAGGTTGCCGCCGACGGCCACGCGCTTGCCAGCCTTGGCTGCCATCTCGCCGACCAGGGTGGTCACCGTGCTCTTGGCGTTGGAGCCGCTGATGGCAATGATCGGGGCCTTGGCATGGCGGGCGAACAGCTCGATGTCGCCCGACAGCTTCACGCCGCGTGCCGCAGCCTGCTGCAAGGCCGGCGTGGCCAGGGCCAGGCCGGGACTCACGTACAGCTCGTTGGCGCGGCACAGGAAGTCCACGTCAAGTTCCCCACAACGCACTTCCACCTGCGGGTAATCACGGCGCAGGGTTTCCAGTTCCGGCGGTTGCTCGCGGGTGTCGGCGACCGCAAAGGCAATGCCCCGGTTCGCCAGGAAGCGAACCAGGGACATGCCGCTCTTGCCGAGGCCGACAACGATGCGGAATTGGTCGGAAGCGATCAGTGACACGCTCGTCTACCTCAGTTTCAGGGTTGCAAGGCCGATCAGCACCAGGGTCACGGTGATGATCCAGAAACGGACGATCACGCGTGGCTCGGGCCAACCCTTGAGTTCAAAGTGGTGATGGATCGGCGCCATGCGGAACACGCGCTTGCCGGTCAACTTGAAGGAGGCGACCTGAATCACCACCGACAGTGTTTCCACAACGAAGATGCCGCCCATGATGAACAGGACGATTTCCTGACGCACGATCACCGCGATGGTGCCCAGCGCGGCGCCCAGTGCCAGCGCACCGACGTCACCCATGAACACCTGGGCCGGGTAAGTGTTGAACCACAGGAAGCCCAGGCCCGCGCCGATCAGCGCGCCGCAGAACACGATCAGCTCGCCCGAACCCGGCACGTAGGGAATCAGCAGGTATTCGGCAAATTTCACGTTGCCCGACAGGTAGCAGAAGATGCCCAGGGCGCCGCCGACCATCACCGTCGGCATGATCGCCAGGCCATCGAGGCCATCGGTCAGGTTGACCGCGTTGCTCGAACCGACGATCACGAAATAGGTGAGAACGACGAAGCCGACACCCAGCGGAATGGTGACGTCCTTGAGGAACGGCACGATCAGGGTGGTCTCGACGCTGGTCGGCGCAGTCATGTAGAGGAACACGGCAGCGCCCAGGCCGAAGACCGACTGCCAGAAATACTTCCAGCGGCTGGGCAGGCCACGCGAGTTCTTTTCGATCACCTTGCGGTAGTCATCGACCCAGCCAATGGCACCGAACAACAGGGTGACGATCAGTACGACCCAGACATAGCGGTTGCTCAGGTCGGCCCACAGCAGGGTACTGACACCGATGGCGGACAGGATCAAGGCACCGCCCATGGTGGGGGTGCCGGATTTGGACAGGTGCGATTGCGGGCCGTCGTTACGGACGGCCTGACCGATCTGGCGGATCTGCAGGGTACGGATCATCCACGGGCCCAGCCACAGCGCCAGTGACAACGCGGTCAGTACACCGAGAATCCCGCGCAGGGACAGGTACTGGAAGACCGCGAAGCCTTTATGGAACTGTTGCAGATACTCAGCCAACAGCAGCAGCATTAATGTTTCTCCCCGCTGGCACCGCACAATGCCGCCACGACGTTTTCCATCGCAGCGCTGCGCGAGCCCTTGATCAAGATAGTGGTGTCGCTGGCAGTCTCGGCCTGAACGGCTTCGATCAACTCAGCTTGTGTCGCGAAATGGCGGCCATTGGTGCCGAACGCTTTGACCGCGTGTGTCATGTTGCTGCCCACTGCGTACAGGGCGTCGACCTTGCCGCGTGCGTAATCACCCACCTGACGGTGGCCTTCTTCCGCCCACTGGCCCAGCTCGCCGATATCACCCAGCACCAGAACGGTGCGCCCGGAAAAGCCGGCGAGTATATCAATGGCCGCGCACATCGAGGTGGGATTTGCGTTGTAGCTGTCGTCGATTACTCGCACGCCATTGGCCGCAATCTGCGCCACGGTGCGGCCCTTGACCGGTTGCACGGCGTTCAGGCCGGCAGCGATGCCGCTCAGGCTCAGACCAACGGCATGGGCAGCGGCAGCGGCGGCCAATGCGTTGCTGACGTTGTGCTCACCCAGTACGTTGAGCTGGACATCCACCGATTCTCCGGCGCCATGCAGCGTGAACGACGGGCAACCCCGCGCATCGCGGCCAATATGGGTGGCGTAGAAATCGGCGCGCACGTCATTGCGGGCGAAACTGATGACCTTGTGCGTAGCGGCACGTGCCTTCCAGATTGCAAAGGCCTTGTCGTCCAGATTGAGGATGGCCATGCCGCCCTCTCCCAACCCTTCGAGGATTTCGCCCTTGGCCTCGACGATCTTCTCCGGGCCACCGAACTCGCCAACATGGGCGGTACCGGCGTTATTGATGATGACCACCTGCGGCTGGGTCAGGCCGACGGTGTAGCGAATCTCGCCGATGCGCGAAGCGCCCAGCTCGATCACTGCGGCGCTGTGCTCCGGGGCGATTTCCAGGAGGGTCAGTGGCGCACCAAGGTCGTTGTTCAAGTTGCCACGGGTCGCATGCACCAGACCGCGGGTACGCAGGATGCTGGCGAGCATTTCCTTGACCGTGGTCTTGCCGCTGGAACCGGTGATGGCGACGACATGCTTGTCAAAGGCGGCGCGGTTCAAGGCACCAAGCTGGCCGAGGGCCAGGCGGCAATCGGCAACCACCAGTTGCGGCAGATCGACGTCGGCAACTTCGCGCTCGACCAGCGCGGCTACGGCGCCTTTGCCTTTTACATCGGCCAGGTAATCGTGGCCATCGAACCGTGGGCCAGCCAGGGCAACGAACAGCTGCCCGGCGGCAACACTGCGGCTGTCGATACTGACGCCGGTGAAGTTGACGTCGGCGCCGACCTGACGAGCACTCAGTGCCGTTGTCAGCTGGCTGAGTGTCATGGGTTTAAGCATGTGGAGCCTCCCAGGCTGCAAGTGCCTTCTCGGCTTCGACCAGATCGGAGAAATCATGGCGTTCGCCATTGATCTCCTGGTAATCCTCGTGCCCCTTGCCGGCCAGGACGATCACATCGTCAGCCGCGGCAGAAGCAATAAGGTGTGCAATGGCCTGGCCGCGGCCGGCGACGAAATCGACGTCGGCAGGCTTGGCGAAACCAGGGCGGATATCCGCGAAGATGCCTTGGGGGTCTTCGGTACGCGGGTTGTCGTCGGTGACCAGCACGCGATCGGCCAGACGCTCGGCCACCTGGGCCATCAGCGGACGCTTGCCGCGATCGCGGTCGCCGCCGCAACCGAACAGGCACAGCAACTGGCCATGAGCGTGCGGGCGCAGGGCTTCGAGGACCTTTTCCAGCGCGTCGGGCGTGTGGGCGTAGTCGACCACCACGAGCGGTTTTTTTCCGCCGCCCAGGCGCTGCATGCGGCCTACCGGCCCTTGAAGCTGCGGCGTGACCCTGAGGATTTCATCCAGCGAATAATCCAGGGCCAGCAGCGTTGCCACGGCTGCGAGCATGTTGCTCAGGTTGAAGCGGCCTAGCAGCTGGCTGCGCAAGGTGCGCTCACCCTGGGCGGTAACGAGGACGGCGCGCACGCCATCGTCATCGAAACTGGCTTCACGGCAGTACAAGGATGCGTCCGGGTTTTCCAGGCTGTAGCTGAGCAGCCGGGTCTCGACATGATCGGCACTTGGGCGACGGGCAAAGTCTTCGGCCAGGCGGCGACCGAATTCGTCATCAAGATTGACCACCTGGCAGCGCAGGCTCGGCCAGGCAAACAGCTTCGCCTTGGCGGCCGCATAGGCCTCCATGCTGCCGTGGTAGTCGAGGTGGTCGCGGGACAGGTTGGTCATCACCGCGATATCGAATTCCAGCGCGGCGACGCGCCCCTGCTCCAGGGCATGGGACGAAACCTCCATGGCCACGGCCTTGGCGCCACCCTTTTTCAGGTCGTACAGGGTCGACTGCACCGCAATGGGGTCAGGTGTGGTCAAGCGGCCGCTCTGCAGCTCGCCATAGAAGCCCGTTCCCAGGGTGCCGATCAGGCCGCAACGCTGGCCAAGCGCGTCGAGCGCCTGAGCCACCAGCTGGGTGACGCTGGTCTTGCCGTTGGTGCCGGTCACGCCGACCAGGTTCAGCTGGCGGCTCGGCTCACCATAAAAACTGCCGGCGATTCGGGAAAGTTGCGAGATCAGCCCCTTGACCGGAATCAGCGGCGCATCCGTGATGGGCAGCACGCTGGCGCCCTGCTCTTCATAGGCAACGGCTGCTGCACCACGGGCCAGGGCGTCAGCGATATGGTCACGGCCATCGACCTTGGCCCCCGGCACGGCCAGGAACAGGTCACCCGGCCGCACGGCGCGGCTATCCAGAGTCAGTTCGCGGATCAAGGGATCGCGGCTGGCGTGGGCGAAAAGCTTGCTCAATGGCATTGTCATCATCCACGCCCTCCCTTGGCGGGTACTGCATTCACTTGTTGCTGCACGACTGGCGGCGGCAGGTTGTCTGGCGGCACGTTCATCAGGCGCAGGGTGCCCGACATGACCTTGCTGAACACCGGCGCCGAGACCAGGCCACCGAAGTAACCGCCCTTGCTCGGCTCGTCGATGACAACGACGATGGCGTAGCGCGGGTCGCTCATCGGACCGAACCCGGCGAACAGCGAGCGGTAGGCGTTTTCGGTGTAGCCCTTGGAACCGACGGTGGCTTTACGCGCGGTACCGGACTTGCCAGCCACGTGATAGAACGGCACCTGGGCGCGGAACACACCGCGAGGCGCTTCGATCACCTGCTGCAGCATGCTCTGAACGGTTTCGGCGGTTTCCTTGGGGATCGCCTGCACAGCCTCTGGCGCTTTGTCGACCTTGAGGATCGACAGCGGCACCATCTTGCCGTCGTTGGCCAGCGCCGCGTAGGCGTGCACCAACTGCAGGGCGGTAACCGATACACCGTAGCCGTAGGACAGGGTCGCGGTTTCAGCCTTGCGCCATTCCCGGTGGTTGGGCAGGTTACCAACGCGCTCGCCCGGGAAGCCCAGGCCTGTGTATTGACCCAGGCCAACCTGGGACATGACCCGGTAGATGGCCTCGCCACCGATATCGAAGGCGATCTTGCTCATGCCTACGTTACTGGAGTTGATCAGAATACCGGTCAGATCGAGGATCGGGCCTTCGCTCCTGGACACGTCCCTGATGGTGTAGCGGCCGATCTGCAGGGTGCCGGGGTACACCTCGACCTTGTCGGTGGGCTTCCAGCGCCCGCTCTGCAGGGCGGCACTCATGGTGATCGGCTTGACCGTGGAGCCCGGCTCGAACACGTCGATGATGGCCCGGTTGCGCATGGCCGCCGGGAACATGCTGCGACGGTTGTTCGGGTTGTAGGTCGGCTGGTTGACCATGGCCAGCACTTCACCGGTCTTGACGTCCATGATCACCAGGCTGCCGGCTTTGGCATCCTGTTCGGCGATGGCGTTGCGCAGCTCGCGGGTGGCCAGGTATTGCAGGCGCAGGTCGATGGACAACGCCAAGGTCTTACCGGCCTTGGCGTTCTTGGTAACCTGGATGTCCTTGATCAGCCGGCCACGCCGGTCCTTGATCACTTGCCGCTTGCCGGGCACGCCGGCCAGCCATTCGTCGTAGGCGAGCTCCACCCCTTCACGACCGTGGTCGTCGAGATCGGTGAACCCGACCATGTGTGCGGTGACATCACCGGCCGGGTAGAAGCGGCGGAATTCTTCCAGGCCGTATACACCAGGCACTTTCAGGTCGAGCACATGCTGGCCCTGCTCCGGGGTCAGGCCGCGGACCAGGTAGATGAATTCCTTGCTGGCCTGCTGCGTCAGGCGCTCGGTCAGTTGCTGGGCGTTCTGCCCCAGGGCGGCGGCCAGCTGCGGCCAGCGCTCCTTGGACGCCTGCATTTCCTTGGGGTTGGCCCACAGGGTAGTGACCGGGGTACTGACGGCCAGAGGCTCACCGTTGCGATCGGTAACCAGGCCACGGTGCGCCGGAATCGGAATGTGGCGCAGGCTGCGAGCATCACCCTGACCCTTGAGGAAGTCGCGGTCGACCACCTGCAAGTCGATGATGCGCCAGGCGATGGCACCGACCATCAGGGCCAGCAATCCGATCACGACGCGGAAGCGCCACGGGTAGAGTGCGCCTTCGAGCTTCATCATGGCGCCACCATCCGCACTTCGTCCGCTGCCGGCACGCGCATCTGCAGCTGCTCGGAGGCCAGGCTCTCGATACGGCTGGCGGCGGTCCAGGTGCTTTGCTCGAGAATCAGGCGCCCCCACTCGGCCTGGGCCTTGTCACGCTCGCTCAACTCACCGTAAAGGGTATTGAGCAGCTGGCGATTCCAATGCGCGCTGTAGGACACAGCAATGGCCGAAACGAGCACAGCGACAAACAGCAGAAGCATCAGGAAGCTTCCGCCTGGCAAAGGTTTGGCAAACAGCCGGCTCACCGAAGCTTCTCCGCCACCCGCATGACGGCGCTGCGCGACCGCGGGTTGGCTTTGAGCTCTGCCTCGGAGGCGAACTGCGCCTTGCCGATCAGACGGATCTTCGGCTCGAAGACCTTGTGCTGCACGGGCAGGTTGCGCGGCAGGTTATCGGCCTCGCCCTTGACCAGCTTGCGCATGAACAGCTTGACGATGCGGTCTTCGAGCGAGTGGAAGCTGATGACCGCGAGGCGGCCGCCGACTTCCAGGGCATCGAGCGCCGCCTCAAGGCCGGTTTCGAGGTCACCCAGTTCGTTGTTGACGTGGATGCGCAGGCCCTGGAAGGCGCGGGTGGCAGGGTTCTTGCCCTTTTCCCAGGCCGGGTTGGCAACCTTGAGCACTTCGGCCAGGTCGGCGGTACGGGTGAACGGCTGCTTTTCGCGACGCTCGACCACGGCACGCGCCATGCGCCCGGCAAAACGCTCTTCACCGTATTCCTTGAATACGCGGGCGATTTCTTCCACAGGCGCGGTGGCAATGAATTCGGCGGCGCTGATGCCCTGCTCAGGGTTCATGCGCATGTCCAGCGGACCGTCATTGAGGAAGCTGAAGCCGCGCTCGGGGTCATCCAGCTGTGGCGAGGAAACCCCCAGGTCGAGCAGGATACCGCTGACCTTGCCATCCAAGCCGCGCTCAGCCACTTCGGCGCCCAGCTCGGCAAAGCTGCGCTGCACAATGACAAAGCGGCCGTCTTCGGCCGCCAGCGCTTGCCCGGTGGCAATCGCTTGAGGATCCTTGTCGAAGCCCAGCAGCCGGCCTTGCGGCCCGAGTTTGCTGAGGATCAGGCGGCTATGTCCGCCACGCCCGAAGGTGCCGTCCAGATAGCAACCGTCGGCGCGCAGGGCCAATGCCTCGACAGCTTCGTCGAGCAGGACGGTAATGTGGTTGAAGCCGCTATCTATAGTCACAGGATCAGGTCACGCAAATCGTCGGGCACAGCGCCCGGTTGTTGGATAGCTGCAAGGTCGGCTGCCGAAACCAGGTTCCAGGCATCCTCATCCCACAGCTGGAATTTGTTCAGCTGCCCCACCAGCATCGCCTTCTTGTCCAGCTTGGCGTGCTCACGCAGACGGGGCGGTACCAGGAAACGACCACTGCCATCGAGCTCCAGGTCAACCGCATTACCGATCAGCAAACGCTGCAGGCGGCGGTTTTCCTCACGCAACGACGGCAAGGCACGCAACTTGGCTTCAATCTGTTCCCACTCATCGAGGGGATAGACACACAAGCAGGGATCAACGGCGTCAATGGTCACGATCAGCTGACCATTGCAACGCGAATCGAGCTCGTCACGGTACCGACTCGGCATTGCGAGACGGCCCTTTGCATCGAGGCTGACGGCGTTGGCTCCGCGGAACACGGCTGCGATTCCCCACAATGTTAGCTTTTTTGTGCCAGAAAACCCACTTCATCCCACTTTCTGCCACTTGCGCACACTATAGGAATCCGCCCGCAGCACCGTCAAGGCACGTTCATAAGGAAAACCCTTACAGGACCGAGATTTAGCGCGATTGAGGAAGAGGGAAGGCGTATCAGGGGAAGAAAAAAACGTGAAAAATCAAACCCACTCAAACGAATGCCGTTCGAAGTTAAAGTGATTTATCAAGAGTAAGATTTTTTTGGTCTTACCAAGAGAGATCTGCTACCGATTGAGCAGGAGGGAAAGGTGGAGAGTCGATCTGTAAGCCGGGTTTTGTCGAGGACAGTCATTCCTCTACGACGGCCATCACTGGACGCCTCTAGCAACCTACCCGGTTCCGACGCGGGCCACGCCTAATGGAACCCTATTTGGTCTTGCTCCGAGTGGGGTTTACCTAGCCACGAACTGTTGCCAGTCGCGCGGTGCGCTCTTACCGCACCTTTTCACCCTTACCGGCACCGAAGTGCTTAGGCGGTTATTTTCTGTGGCACTTTCCGTAGGCTCGCGCCTCCCAGGCGTTACCTGGCACTCTGCCCTATGGAGCCCGGACTTTCCTCCCCCTTCCTTTGCGGAACAAAAGAAGGCAGCGACTGTCCGATCGACTCTCCGCCGCCAAGATTAACGGCAGGCGCGCACAAGAACAAGCTATAGCGTTAATTATATCAAATAGCCACTACTGGGCTTTCTGCTTTTCCAAAGCCAATTGATACAACAGGTTCTTGCGCACCCCAGTAATTTCGGCCGCCAGCGCAGCCGCGCGCTTGAGCGGCAATTCCGCCAGCAGCAGGTCCAGCACGCGCTGCGCTTCGGTGCTGATCCCCTCCTCGCCCTCCGGCGCACTCCAGCCACCGACCAGCACCACGCACTCGCCACGCTGCTGGTTACTGTCGCCTGCGACGAATGCACGCAGCTCACCCAGCGGCAGACCCTTGAGGGTTTCGAAGGTCTTGGTCAGTTCACGGGCAAGCAGTGCCGGGCGCTCAGCACCGAACACCAGCTCCATGTCTTCAAGGCACTCGAGGATACGGTGAGGCGCCTCGTAGAAGATCAACGTGCGCGGCTCCTCCTTTACCTGCTCCAGGCGCGCACGACGGCCGGCCGCCTTGGCCGGCAGGAAGCCTTCGAAGATGAAGCGGTCCGAAGGCATGCCCGCAGCAGACAGTGCGGCGATCAGCGCACAGGCACCTGGCACCGGCACCACCCTGACGCCGGCTTTACGGGCCTGGCGCACCAGGTGGTAGCCCGGATCGGAGATCAGCGGCGTGCCGGCGTCGGAGACCAGCGCCACATCTTCACCCGCAAGCAACTTGCCGATGAAGCGCCCGCCTTCGTCGCGCTCGTTGTGTTCGTGGCAGGCCGCCAAGGGGGTCTCGATACCGAAATGCTGCAGCAGGCGGATCGAGTGCCGGGTGTCCTCGGCGGCGATCAAGGCGACATCGGCCAGCACTTTCAATGCCCTGGCACTCATGTCGTCAAGGTTGCCGATGGGGGTAGCGACCACATACAGCGTCCCCACGGTGGATTTCGAAGCCCCTGCCACATCAGTCACTGCGCACACCTGCCTTTCGGATCAAAGGCGCCATTGTAGCCCGAGCGCCGGCAACAGGGCGCAAAGAACTTCGCCGACGACCTGCGCCGAGGCACCTATAGTGAAGGTTCGGCATACAGCAACATCGCGCCCGGGCCAGCGCTTGGGTACAATTGCCGGCCAACTTGATCGAGTAACAGGACCTTTACATGATCGCTTGCCTGCGGCTGTTCACAGCCCTCTGCCTCGCCGCCCTGCTGGCAGCCTGCGCCAGCTCGCCCTCATCCAGCCTGGGCGAACTGCCACGCACGCCGGATGCCAGCATCGAGCAACTGCTCGAGAAAGCGGCCACCAGCAAGTCTGCGGAAGACGCCGCCCTGCTGCGCCTGAGCGCTGCCGACCTGGCCTACAAGCAGAAGGACTACCCGCGCGCCGCACGCATTCTCGAGCAGGTGCCGATGGACACGCTCAAGCCCGCCCAGCAAATCTTCGCCGCCACCCTCGGCGCCGAGCTGGCGATGAGCCGCAACCAGCCCAAGGCAGCCCTGACTGCACTGTCGCACCCTAGCCTGCAGCACATCGCCGAACTGCCGGAAGCACAGCAAGTGCGCACCTACAGCGTGCAAGCCGCTGCACTGGAAGCCGATGGCCAGACGCTGGCCGCCGCCCAGCAGCGCGTGCTGCTGACCCCGCTGCTCAGCGGCCAGGCCGCCAGCGCCAACAATGATGCGATCTGGGCGCTGGTCGCCTCGCTGCCTGCGGAACAACTGCAGCAGCCTACCGGCAACGAAACCCTGGCAGGTTGGACCAGCCTGGCCCTGGCCGTGAAAAGCGCCGGAACCCTGGAGCAGCAACAAGCCGCCATCGACACCTGGCGCAAGCAGCACCCGGAGCACCCGGCCGCCATGCAGCTGCCATTGGCCCTGACCAAACTCAAGGAGCTGGCGAGCCAGCCACTGACCAAAATCGGCTTGCTGCTGCCCCAGGAAGGCCCGCTGGCCGGGGTTGCCCGTGCCCTGCGTGACGGCTTCATGGCCGCGCACTTCCAGGCCCAGCAGGCTGGCCAACAGGCACCGGCCGTACAGGTCTACGACAGCTCGCGCATCGGCTCGATCGACGACTTCTACCGCCAGGCCCAGGCCGACGGCGTGCAACTGGTGGTCGGGCCGCTGGAAAAGCCGCTGGTGAAAAAACTCGCCGCCAATGCGCAACTGCCTATCACCACCCTCGCCCTGAACTATGCCGACGCCGGTCAGAAGGCCCCGCCTCAGCTGTTCCAGTTCGGCCTCGCTGCCGAGGACGAAGCCCGCGAAGTGTCCCGTCGCGCCCGCGCCGATGGCATGGTTCGCGCAGTGGCACTGGTACCCAGCGGCGAATGGGGTGACCGTGTACTGGCCGCCTTCCGCCAGGACTGGGAAGGCCACGGCGGCACCATCATTGCCGCCGAGCGCATTGCACAGCCGGTAGCCCTGGCCCAGCAGATCGCCAACCTGTTCCAGCTGCGCCAGAGCGAAAGCCGCGCACAGAGCCTGCAGAGCACCGTTGGCGGCAGCATCGCCGCACAGCCGTCGCGTCGCCAGGATATCGACTTCATCTTCCTGGCCTCGACCCCGCAACAGGCACAGCAGATCAAGCCAACCCTGAATTTCCAGTACGCCGGCGATGTGCCGGTCTACGCCACCTCGAACCTGTACAGCGCCAGCGGTGACGTGAACCAGTACAACGACATGAACGGCATCCGCTTCTGCGAAACCCCGTGGCTGCTCGACACCAGCAACAGCCTGCGCCAGCAAGTGGTTCAGCAATGGCCGCAAGCCGCCGGCAGCCTGGGGCGTCTGTATGCCATGGGCGTCGATGCCTACAGCCTGGCACCACGCCTGGGTCAACTGAAGGCATTGCCGGACAACCGCGTACAAGGCCTCTCCGGCAACCTGAGCATGAATGCCAACCAGCGCATCGAACGCCAGCTGCCATGGGCCGAATTCTCGGGTGGCCAGGTCAAGCGCCTGCCGGACACCGCCCGCTGATGCCAGACGCCTCATCGACCAGCGCCGGCCAGGCCGCCGAACAGCAAGCCCTTGAGCACCTTCAAGGGCAAGGCCTGCAACTGCTGACGCGCAATTGGCGATGCAAAGGTGGCGAGCTTGATCTGGTCATGCTCGACGCCGATACAGTAGTATTCGTCGAAGTCCGCTACCGGTTGCATGCGGGCTTTGGCGGCGCCCTCGGCAGTATCGACGGGCGCAAGCAGAAACGACTGGTGCTTGCCGCCAGCGCGTTCCTGCAGAAGGAGTCCCGCTGGGCCAATCACCCTTGCCGTTTTGACGTTGTCGCCCTGCAGGGAAGCCATCATGCAGGCCTACCGTTTCAATGGCTGAAAAACGCCTTCGAATGCTGAACCCACTCCAATTTTCTTGCTCTATGTTTCGCGGGCTGGTCCCTGTTGCGCGTAGCAAAGGCCACCGCCCCACTTAAGGTCACCAGATGGACATGCAATCCCGAATTCGCCGGCTGTTCCAGGCCAGCATCGACACCAAGCAACAGGCAATGGACATCCTGGCACCGCACATCGAGCAGGCCAGCCTGGTCATGGTCAATGCGCTGCTCAACGAGGGCAAGATGCTCGCCTGCGGCAACGGCGGCTCGGCTGGCGATGCCCAACACTTCTCTTCGGAGCTGCTCAACCGCTTCGAGCGCGAGCGCCCGAGCCTGCCGGCCATTGCCTTGACCACCGACAGCTCGACGCTCACCTCCATCGCCAACGACTACAGCTACAACGAAATCTTTTCCAAGCAGATCCGCGCCCTGGGCCAGCCCGGCGACGTACTGCTGGCCATTTCGACCAGCGGCAACTCCGCCAACGTGATTCAAGCGATCCAGGCGGCACATGATCGAGAAATGATTGTCGTAGCATTGACTGGACGAGACGGTGGCGGCATGGCCTCGCTGCTACTGCCCGAGGACGTGGAGATCCGCGTACCTTCGACAGTCACTGCGCGTATTCAAGAAGTCCACCTGCTGGCGATCCATTGCCTGTGCGATCTGATCGACAGCCAACTGTTCGGGAGTGAAGAATGATCCCCAAGCGCCTCGGCCTGATGGCCCTGACCTTTTGCCTGAGCGTTACCGGCTGCAGCTCGGTACTGAACTCGGCCCGCAATTCGCCGATCGAGGACGATCGCGGCACACGCACCATCGGTAGCAAGATCGACGATTCGATGATCGAAACCAAGGCGGAGGTCAACATTGCCAAAGCCAGCCCTGACCTGGACAGGGGTTCGCACATCGTCGTCAGCAGCTACAACGGTATCGTGCTGCTCGCCGGGCAAACCCCGCGCGCTGACCTCAAGAGCCTGGCCGAGCAGACCGCCAGCCAGGTACAACGGGTCAAGAAAGTACACAACGAGCTGCAGGTGATGCCCCCCTCCTCCATCCTGGCACGCAACAACGACGCCTGGCTGACCACCAAGATCAAGACGCAGATGCTGGGCGACAATAGCGTGCCCAGCTCGCGGATCAAGGTCATTACCGAGAACGGTATCGTCTACCTGCTCGGCCTGGTGACCCAGCAGGAGGCCAACTCGGCGACCGCCGTGGTACAGGGCGTGTCCGGGGTGCAGAAGATCGTCAAACTGTTCGAGTACATCGACTGATTCAGTTGCCTGCTCGGGCCTCATCGCCGGCAAGCCGGCGATGAGGCCAGCATGAACAAGCACAAAGCCTCACCTTTCAGAAATCCAGGAAACACCGCATGAAAAAGCTTCTGCTGCCTACCCTGCTGATTGGCGCCTTCGCCACGCTGACTGGCTGCTCCACCCCTAGCCTGATCACCCTCAACGACGGGCGTGAGTTCCAGTCTACCGACGCGCCGAAATATCAGAAGTCCACAGGCTTCTACGAGTTCCAACAGCTCGACGGCAAACGCACCCGCATCAACAAAGACCAGGTGCGCACCATCAGCGACCTGTAATTCCAGGCGCGCATGAAAAAGGCGATCCACATGGATCGCCTTTTTTTGTTACTTGACCACCTTCAGGCTTGGCCGACCAGTCGGTCGCGGTGGCTGCCCACCCCCTTCTGGCGGACCATCGTCATCAGGCTCGACACCTTCATCTTCCAGTTCGTCGCCATCCATTAGCGGCGGTTCCAACTCGAAGACCATGCCTTGGCCATTTTCACGGGCGTAAATCCCGAGAATGGCCTCGACCGGCACGAACAACGAATGAGCCACGCCACTGAAGCGCCCCTCGAAGCTCACGGCTTCGTTGTCCATGTGCAGGTTGCGCACGGCACTGGGGGAAATGTTCAGGACGATCTGGCCGTCACTGGCGAAGCCTTGCGGCACCTGGACAGCCGGGTATTCGGCATTGACCAGCATATGGGGGGTGCAATCGTTGTCGACGATCCACTCGTACAGCGCTCGAACCAGGTAGGGGCGACTGGAGTTCATCAACGGCTCCTTAAAGCTTGCGCATTTCACGTTCTACGGAGGACAAGCTCGCCTGGAATGGCTCGCGGGCAAACTGTCGCTCCATGTATTCCAGCAGCGGCTTGGCTTGCCGCGGCAATTCGATACCCATTACCGGCAAACGCCAGAGTATGGGCAGTAGACAACAATCGACCAGGCTTTGCTCATCGCTCATGAAGCAGGCGAATTCGCCGAACAAGGGTGAAACCCCGGTCAGGCTTTCGCGCAGCGCCTTGCGCGCTTCGACACGAGCAGCATCGCTGCTGCGGGCGTCGAGTAGGGTATCAGCCAAAGCACACCAGTCGCGCTGGATGCGATGCATCAGCAAGCGACTGTTGCCCCGTGCAACGGGGTACACCGGCAACAGAGGCGGATGCGGATAACGCTCCTCGAGGTATTCCATCACCACGGTCGATTCATACAACGCCAGGTCACGATCGACCAGCGTCGGCACACTGCCGTAAGGGTTGACCTCCACCAGCTTCGGCGGAAGACGGGCGAGATCGACGTCGATGACCTGCACGCTGACGCCCTTCTCGGCGAGCACCAGGCGGACTCGATGAGAATAATGATCGGCAGGGCCGGAGTAGCAGGCTAACCGGTTGGTTGCGCCCATGTAGCGCCTCCTCGCAAGGGATACTCGTGAAACTGTAAATGAAAACGCGCCCGGGGCGGCCTGGCAAAATTGCCAGGCCGCCCCGGGCGCGTTCAACAACCAGAAACTACTGCGTGATCAATGCACGTCCTTCCAGTATTCGCGCTTGAGCAAGTAGGCGAACACGAAGAAGAAAGCCAGGTACAGCAACACATAAGTACCAATGCGCTGACTTTCCAGTTTGACCGGGTTGGCCGAATAGGCCAGGAAGGTCACCAGGTTCTTGACCTTCTCGTCGAACTGCTCGGTGGTCAGGGTACCGGATTTCGGCGTGATGGTCAGCTGGTCACAGGCTTCGTGGGTAAGCGGACTGCCCGTCAATGGGTCGAATTGCTTCTTGCCATCAACCTCCGTCTGCACCTGCTTGCAACCAATCACCTGGTTGCCTTGCAGGCCGACCAGCACGTTGGGCATGCCGACGTTCGGGAACACCTTGTTGTTCACCCCGTACGGCCGCGACTTGTCCTCGTAGAAGCTGCGCAGGTAGGTGTACAGCCAGTCGGTACCGCGCACGCGAGCTACCAGGGTCAGGTCGGGCGGCGCGGCACCGAACCAGGTCTTGGCATCGTTCGGCTTCATGCCGATGTTCATGTGGTCACCGATCTTGGCACCGGTGAACACCAGCTTTTCCAGCATCAGCTCATGGGGGATACCCAGGTCGTCGGCAACACGCTCGTAACGCTGGAACTTGGCGCTGTGGCAGCCCATGCAATAGTTGGCGAAGGTCCGCGCGCCATCCTGCATGGCGGCCTTGTCGGTCAGGTCGATATCGACCTTGTCCAGCTCCAGGCCATGTTCGGCAGCGAAGGAAAAGGCAGGCATCACTGCCAGCAAAAATACTGCGATCAACTTTTTCATCAGCCAGTCACCCTTTCCGGAACCGGTTTGGTCTTCTCGAGCCTTGTGTAGAACGGCATCAGCAGGAAGTAGGCGAAGTACAGCACCGTGCACACCTGCGACAGCAAGGTACGCCCTGGTGTCGGTGCCAGCACGCCGAGCACGCCGAGGATCACGAAGGCCACACAGAACACCAGCAGGAAGACCTTGCTGATCCAGCCCTTGTAGCGCATCGAGCGCACAGGGCTACGGTCGAGCCAGGGCAGGACGAACAGCACGGCGATTGCAGCACCCATGGCGATGACACCGAACAACTTGTCGGGTACCGCGCGCAAGATCGCGTAGAACGGGGTGAAGTACCAGACCGGCGCAATATGCTCAGGCGTCTTGAACGCGTTAGCCTGCTCGAAGTTGGGTTTTTCCAGGAAGTAACCGCCCATTTCCGGGAAGAAGAACACCACGGCGCAGAACACGAAGAGGAACACCACCACGCCGACGATGTCTTTCACGGTGTAGTACGGGTGGAACGGAATGCCGTCCAGCGGGATGCCGTTCTCGTCCTTTTTCTTCTTGATGTCGACACCATCGGGGTTGTTCGAACCCACTTCGTGCAGCGCCAGGATGTGCAGGACCACCAGACCGAGAATCACGATCGGCAGGGCCACCACATGCAAGGCGAAGAAGCGGTTCAGGGTAATGCCCGAGATCAGGTAGTCACCGCGGATCCACTGGGTCAGGTCACCGCCGATCACCGGAATGGCACCGAACAGCGAGATGATGACCTGGGCACCCCAGTACGACATCTGGCCCCACGGCAGCAGATAGCCCATGAACGCCTCGGCCATCAACGCCAGGTAGATCAGCATGCCGAACAACCAGACCAGCTCGCGTGGCTTCTGGTAGGAGCCGTAGAGCAGCCCGCGGAACATGTGCAGGTAGACCACGATGAAGAACGCCGAGGCACCTGTGGAGTGCAGGTAACGCAGGATCCAGCCGTACTCCACGTCACGCATGATGTACTCGACCGAGGCGAAGGCCTCTTCCGCCGAGGGCGTGAAGCTCATGGTCAGCCACACGCCGGTGACGATCTGGTTGACCAGCACCAGCAAGGCCAGGGAGCCGAAGAAATACAGGAAGTTGAAGTTCTTGGGCGCGTAATACTTGCTCAGGTGGTCTTCCCACATCTTGGTGGCGGGGAAGCGAGCATCAATCCAGTCCATGAACTTGCTCATCATGCTTTCTCCTGGTCGACGCCGATGACGACGAGGTCATCCGACTCGTAAGAGTGCGGCGGCACTGGCAGGTTGAGAGGTGCTGGCTGCGACTTGTAGACCCGGCCAGCCAGGTCGTAATGGGAGCCATGGCACGGGCAGAAATAGCCGCCCACCCATTTGGGACCAAGGTCCGCGGGCGCGACTTCCGGACGGAAAGTCGGCGAGCAACCGAGGTGGGTACACAGGCCAACGAGAATCAGGATTTCCGGCTTGATCGATCGCACCTGGGGATCGACATACTCCGGCTGCACCGAGGCCTTCGACTCCGGGTCGGACAATTCCCCGGTGATTTTCTTGAGGTTTCCGAGGATCTCTTCCGTTCGCCGTACGATGAACACCGGCTGACCGCGCCACTCGGCGACCATCTGCTGTCCAGGTTCGACCTTGGCAATATTGACCTTCACCGGTGCGCCGGCCGCTTTCGCCTTGGCACTGGGAAACCATGACCCCACGAACGGTACCGCAGCCCCCACTGCCCCCGCTGCCCCGACCACGGATGTCGCGGCTACGAGGAAGCGGCGCCGGCCTGCGTTGACGCCGTCATTGCTCATTCAGTCCTCTCCCATCAGCTTGCTTTGGCCTGTTGGATCAGGCCTGTACTTAGGTAATGTCTGTGGCACTAAAATTTGGTCGCCATGGTAAGAAACAAAACCACACACTGACAAGGTGATTACCCCCACTGCAGGCTGTAACCCTCGCTTTGCTTGATCTGCGTCTATGCGCCAAGTCGCCACGGACATGCTGACAGGTTAGTTCAAGACATAAAAAAAGCCCGGTTCCAAAGAACCGGGCTTTTTTCGACTGCCGAAGCGGTATTAACGCTTGGAGTACTGAGGACGCTTACGCGCTTTACGCAGACCCACTTTCTTACGCTCAACTTCACGAGCGTCGCGGGTGACGTAGCCAGCACGACGCAGAGCGCCACGCAGGGTTTCGTCGTATTCCATCAGAGCGCGGGTGATACCGTGACGGATCGCACCGGCTTGACCGCTGACACCACCACCGGAAACGGTGACGTAGATGTCGAATTTCTCAACGGTCTCGGTGAGCTCCAGCGGCTGACGAACAACCATGCGAGCGGTTTCGCGACCGAAGAACACGTCCAGAGAACGGTTGTTGATGGAGATGTTACCAGTACCCGGACGCAGGAAAACGCGAGCGGTTGCGGTCTTGCGACGGCCAGTGCCGTAATTTTGAGTCGCCGACATAATGAACTATCCCGTTAGATCTTCAGTTCTTGAGGCTGCTGAGCAGTGTGTGGGTGAGCAGCACCCGCGTACACTTTCAGCTTACGGTACATGTCGCGACCCAGCGGGTTCTTCGGCAGCATGCCTTTGACCGCGGTTTCGATAACACGCTCAGGGGCTTTGGCGATCAACTTCTCGAAGTTGATTTCCTTGATGCCACCTGGGAAGCCGGAGTGGGAGTAGTACATCTTGTCGGAAGACTTGGCGCCAGTCACACGGATCTGCTCGGCGTTGATGACGACGATGTAGTCGCCGGTGTCAACGTGAGGGGTGTATTCTGGTTTGTGTTTGCCACGCAGACGGCTAGCGATTTCGGTAGCCAGACGACCCAGGGTCTGACCAGCGGCGTCGACTACGAACCACTCGCGCTTTACTGTTTCCGGTTTAGCAGTAAAAGTTTTCATTCTCTAAAGCCTCAGAGGCCGCCCAGCGAAAAATAGACGGCGAATCTTACTGGATAGTGCACACCTTGCCAAGGGCAAGCGCGCAGCCGAACACAGACGCTATTGGGGGCTCGGGTCGGGCACGCCAATGTTCGACGGGGTTCTTCCTGCGTGGTGGTGCATCACTTCCTCCACACGGAGAGGGGCCGAATTATCCAGATTGCACGAAAAATTTCAACCTGCTTTTATGGGCTTCTTTGCCCAAGGAGTGCCTTCCCGATGGAATACCGCAAGCTCGGCCGTACCGACCTGGATGTCAGCGCCCTGTGCCTGGGCACCATGACCTGGGGCGAGCAGAACGACCAGGCCGAGGCCTTTGCCCAGATCGCAATGGCCAAGGCCAGCGGCATCAACTTCATCGACACCGCCGAAATGTACCCGGTGCCTCCCCGCCCGGAGACCTATGCCGCTACCGAGCGCATCATTGGCAACTGGTTCCGCCAGCAGGGTGACCGCGACGACTGGATCCTCGCCAGCAAGGTCGCAGGCCCCGGCAACGGCATCAGCCATATCCGCGACGGCCAGCTCAAGCACAACCGCGCGCACATCGTCGCCGCACTGGACGAGAGCCTCAAGCGCCTGCACACCGACCGCATCGACCTGTACCAGTTGCACTGGCCGGAGCGCAGCACCAACTTCTTCGGCAAGCTGGGCTACCAGCACCTGGCCAACGACCTGTTCACGCCCCTGGAAGAGACCCTCGAAGTGCTCGACGAGCAGGTGCGTGCGGGCAAGATCCGCCACATCGGCCTGTCCAACGAAACGCCCTGGGGCACCATGAAGTTCCTGCAACTGGCAGAAAGCCGCGGCTGGCCGCGGGCGGTATCGATCCAGAACCCGTACAACCTGCTCAACCGCAGCTTCGAGGTGGGTCTGGCGGAAGTGGCGATTCGCGAGCAGTGCGGCCTCTTGGCCTATTCGCCACTGGCGTTCGGCATGCTGTCGGGCAAGTACGTAAACGGCGCCCGCCCGGCGAACGCACGCCTGACCCTGTTCACCCGCTTTGCCCGCTATTCCAACCCGCAGACCGTGGCGGCCTGCAGCCGCTACGTGCAGCTCGCTCGCGACCATGGACTGGACCCGGCGCAAATGGCCCTGGCGTTCGTGACGCGGCAGCCGTTCGTGACCAGCAACATCATTGGCGCGACCGACCTGGTGCAACTGCAGAGCAACCTCAAGAGCCTGGAGCTGAACCTGAGCGACGAGCTGCTGGCGGCGATCGAGGCGGCGCATCAGGAGCAGCCGAACCCCGCGCCTTGAGTGAAAGGGGCCGCGATGCGGCCCCTTCGCGGGGCAAGCCCGCTCCCACAGGTTGCGGGGTAGACACAATCGCCAAAAAATAAGACGATCCAGCCGGTGATTGACCACTCTACCCTATAAGAACAATGACAATGATGTTTACCCAACCCCCGGCGTCGCTGCGGCGCGTCAGCATCCTGGCCATTGACAAGGTGTTTGCTTCAACCCTTATGCAGGCCAAGGATTTCTTCCACCTCGCCAGCCTGCGATACAGCAAACAGCTGGGCCTGGGCCTGCAGCCCATGTTCGATATCAGCCTGGTGAGCCCGGACGGCCTGCCGGTGGATAGCTTCAGCAACGTACAGTTACCGGTCGACGGCAACCTCGACGATGCCGACGTGATCATTCTCCCGGCCTTCTGGGAGGACTTCGACACCCTGTTGCAACGCTACCCCCAGGTACTGCCATGGCTGCGCAAGCAACATGCGCAAGGCGCGGTGCTGTGCGCCGAGGCCAGCGGGGTATTCTGGCTCGCCGAAGCGGGACTGCTCGACGGCAAGGAGGCGACCACCTACTGGCGTTTCTTCGCCAGCTTCGCCGAGCGCTTCCCGAAGATCCGGCTGAACCAGGACAAGCACCTCACCGATGCCGACAACCTGTATTGCGCCGGCGGGACCACTTCGGCCTGCGACCTGTACATCTATCTGATCGAGCGTTTCTGTGGGGCCAACGTGGCCCGCGCCGTGTCCCGTGACATCCTCTACGAGGTTCAGCGCAACTACACCCCGGGACGCATGGGCTTTGGCGGGCAGAAGCTGCACCAGGACCTGATCATCCTGCAGATTCAGCACTGGCTGGAAGAACACTTCGCCGACAAGTTCCGCTTCGAGGACGTGGCCCGCAACCACGGCATGAGCATCCGCAACTTCATGCGTCGCTTCCAGGGGGCCACGGGTGACAAGCCGTTGCATTACCTGCAGCGGTTGCGTATCGAGACGGCCAAGGGGCTGCTGTCGAGCACGCGCAAGAGTATCAAGACCATCAGCTATGAAGTGGGCTATGACGATGCCAGCTTCTTTGCGCGGTTGTTCCGCCAGCATACCGAGTTGTCGCCGAATCAGTATCGGCAGCAGTTCATGCAAGAGGCCTGAAGAGCTTGGGGCTGCTTTGCAGCCCCAATGGTTTACGGCTTGTGCGCGCGCGACAGGAACTCGTGCGACTGCATTTCCAGCAACCGGCTCAGGGTGCGCTGGAATTCGAAGGCCAGCCGCCCGCCGGTGTACAAGTCCTTCAACTCTACCTCAGCCGAAATGATCAGCTTGACGTTGCGATCGTAGAACTCGTCCACCATGTTGATGAAGCGGCGGGCGATGTCGTCGGTAGTGACGCTCATCTGCTCGACGTTGCTCAGCAGCACGGCGTGGAAGATCTTGCCCAGCTCGATGTAGTCGTTCTGGCTGCGCGGCCCGTCGCACAGGGCGCGGAAGTCGAACCAGGCAACGTCGTCACAGGTACGCAGGGCGTGGATCGGGCGGTTCTCGATCATCAGCACGTCGTTGTCGACCGCCTGAGTGCACTCCGGAGTCAGCGCCTTGAAGCTCGCGCGCATGCTCTGCTCAGCCGCTTCGTTGAGCGGGAAGTGGAACAGTTCGGCCTGTTCCAGGTGGCGCAGACGGTAGTCGACGCCGCTGTCGACGTTCACCACATCAGTGAACTGCTTGATCATGGCGATGGCCGGCAGGAAGCGCGCACGCTGCAGGCCGTCCTTGTACAGGCCGTCTGGGACGATGTTGGAAGTCGCCACCAGCGAGACGCCGTTCTTGAACAGCTCTTCCATCAGGGTGCCGAGGATCATGGCATCGGTGATGTCGGAAACGAAGAACTCGTCGAAGCAGATGACCTTGGCCTCTTCGCTGAAGCGCTTGGCGATGATGGTCAGCGGGTTCTTCTCGCCCTTGAGGGTCTTCATCTCCTCATGGACGCGCTTCATGAAGCGGTGGAAGTGCGTGCGCATCTTCTGCTTGAACGGTAGCGCCTCGAAGAACGTATCGACCAGATAGGTCTTGCCGCGGCCCACCCCACCCCAGAAGTACAGGCCCTTGACCGGCGTCAGCTCCTTCTTGCCGAACAGCTTGCCGAACACGCCCGGCTTGTTGTTCTGCGCAGCGACCAGGTCGTCGTACAGACGCTGCAGGTGACGCACTGCAGTTTCCTGCGCCGCATCATGGAAGAAGTCGGGACGTTTCAGATCTGCTTGGTATCGTTCTAGGGGCGTCATGATTTCGTTAGCGAGGCAACAAAAAACGGGCCGTCACTGTAGCGACAGGCCCGCTTAATGGCAATGCGACTTGCGTCAATATGCCTCATTCAAGGCAGTAATCCGCTGCATGGCACCGGCTTTGCCGGTGTTCGCGGGGCAAGCCCGCTCCCACACTCAGTCTTGTTGTGGCTGAAGCGCCTCACGCAGGCTCACAACCGCCGCATCACGGGCTTCGGCGCCTTCGAACTGCGGCCCGTCGGCAACCTGCTCACCATTGAGCCACAGGCTGAAGGTCAGGCCCTCGACGCGCACATCGGCTTCGCCGCCCTGCTGCAATTGCTTGCTCACTGCACCGGCGCTCTTGCCGTCGGCGAAGCTGCGCGACAGCAGCAGTTGCTCACCGTCGGCGGCCAGCAGGCGGAAGCGGAAGCTGCCGTCCTCGTCACGGAAGCTGACGAAGCGCGCGCTCTTGGCGGCTTTCTTCTTCACCTCGGTGCCGGCCTGCACGCTGCTGCGGAACGAACGCAGGCCAACGGCCTCGCGCAGCTGCTCGAGGAACGGCGTAGCGATCTTGCGGGCCTTGGCGGCGCCGGCCAGCAGAATGTCTTCCAGGTCTGCCGGGCGCGAAATCAGCTGGTGATAGTGCTCGCGCTTCTCGGCCAGCTGGCCATCGAGCAACTGGAACAGGCGCTGCTTGGCTTCACCCCAACCCAAACCTTGCAGCAGTTCGTCACGGAACTCGGCGCACTGGGCTGGCGTGGAGAACGCCTGGAACAAGGTGAACAGGTGTGCGTTGTCCGGGTCCTTGGCTTCGCCGGGCGCGCGCGAGTCGGTAACGATGCGCGAAATGGCGTCCTTCATGTCCTTGGCGCTGGTGAACAGCGGGATGGTGTTGTCGTAGCTCTTGGACATCTTGCGACCGTCCAGGCCCGGCAGGGTCGCCACGCTCTCCTCGATCACCGCTTCCGGCAGGGCGAAGAAGTCCTTGCCCTGGCCGAACAGGTGGTTGAAGCGCTGACCGATATCGCGCGCCATTTCCACGTGCTGGATCTGGTCACGGCCAACCGGCACCTTGTTGGCGTTGAACATCAGGATGTCGGCAGCCATCAGCACCGGGTAACTGAACAGGCCCATGGTCACGCCGGCATCCGGGTCTTCGCCGTTCTCGACGTTCTTGTCCACCGAGGCCTTGTAGGCGTGGGCACGGTTGAGCAGGCCCTTGGCGGCCACGCAGGTCAGCAGCCAGGTCAGCTCGGGGATCTCGGGGATGTCGGACTGGCGGTAGAAGGTCACCTTCGCAGGGTCCAGGCCACCGGCCAGCCAGGTGGCCGCGATTTCCAGGCGCGAGCGCTGGATGCGCAGCGGGTCGTCGCACTTGATCAGGGCGTGGTAGTCGGCCAGGAAGTAGAACGAGTCGACACCAGGTTGCTGGCTGGCGACGATCGCCGGGCGGATGGCGCCCGCGTAGTTGCCCAGGTGTGGCGTGCCGGTGGTGGTGATACCAGTGAGAATGCGCGTGGTCATGGGTGTTCGCTTATTCAGGCTTGGCTCAATTCGAAAGGCGCGGCAGCAGCAGATCTTTCAGATCGGTCAGCTTGCCATGGAAGAAGTGTCCGCATTCTGCCACTTTCAGCAGCTCATGGGGACGCGACAGGCTGTCGGACCATTCGTAAACCAGCTGCGGCGCCACGACTTCGTCGGCGTCAGGCTGGACCACGGTAATCGGGCAGCGCTGCGGCAGCGGGAATTCGGCGGTCAGGCGCATCACCGCCGGGGCGATCATGAACAGGTGCTGCAGCGTCACACCGGCACTTTCCAAACGCCCGGCCAGGCTGGTGGCGACGAAACCACCGAACGAGAAGCCCATCAGTACCAGCGGCAACTGCGGGTGTTGCTTGCGCAGCCAGGCGGCGACGGCTTCGGCATCGGCCACTTCGCCAGCGCCCATGTCATGGCTGCCGGCGCTCTGGCCGACACCGCGGTAGTTGAAACGCAAGGTCACATAACCGGCATCACGTGCGGTGCGCTGCAGGGTCGAGATCACCTTGTTGAGCATGGTGCCGCCCTGGACCGGGTTCGGGTGGCAGATCAGCACCGCACCGCGGGCGTTGGCCACGTCCAGGTACAAGGCTTCCAGCTGGCCTTGGGGGCCATCGATGAACAAGGGGGTTTCGCGGACAAGCAAGGCACTACTCCGTGACCTCGAAGGGGGTCGATTCGTCTAGGTGTGGAATTCTGTTCTGATTTGCGATCGCTCGCGGTATACAGCGCAGGTCTGAGCCGTTAACGTAAAGCAAAGCCGTTTATAGAGGAAGGACTCGTGGAACTCTCGCTCCTTGTTTGGTTGTTGCCAACCCTGGCCCTGGTCATTGGCGTCGCCATCGGCTTCGTCGTGGCGCGCCTGCTGCCCAACGCCGCGCCCAGCAGCACCCAGCGTCAACTGGATGACATTCAGAAGCGCTTCGACAGCTACCAGAACGAAGTGGTCACCCACTTCAACAGCACCGCCGTGCTGGTCAAGAAACTGACCCAGAGCTATCAGGATGTGCAGGATCACCTGGCCGAAGGCGCCAACAGCCTGGCCCTGGACGAGGTGACCCGTCAGCGCCTGCTGGCGGCCCTGCACTCCGAATCGGCTCAGGGCCCACGTGACCGCCTGACGCCGCCCCGCGACACCGCCGAAGTGCCGCGCGACTATGCACCGAAAACACCGAACTCGCCGGGCATGCTCGATGAGAGCTACGGGCTCAAGCGTTGATTCGCTGAAATGAAAAAGGCCTCGAAAGAGGCCTTTTTTGTGGGCATAACCTTCATGCCAGTACGCGATCACGTGTAGGAGCGGACTTGTGTCGCGAAAGGCCTGCGCAGCTGCCCCGGCGATCTTGCAGGGTGGCTAGAATCCTAGGGCCGCTACGCGCCCCTTTCGCGACACAAGGCCGCTCCTACACGTGCGCCAATGCCTGCTCGACATCCGCCAGCAGATCCTCCACATCCTCCAGCCCCACCGACAACCGCACCAGCCCCTCCGAGATCCCGTGATGAGCAAGCTCTTCAGGTGTGTAGCTGGAATGGGTCATGCTCGCCGGATGCTGCGCAAGCGATTCGGCATCTCCCAGGCTCACCGCTCGGGCGAATAGCTGCAACGCATTCATGAAGCGCCGCCCTGCCGCGATGCCGCCCTTGAGCTCGAAAGCAATCATCCCACCCGGCAGACGCATCTGCCGCCGGGCCAATTCATACTGGCCAAACGTCGGTAGCCCCGGATAGTGAATCAACTCGACCTGCGGCTGACGCGCCAAGAACTCCGCCACCTGCTGGGCATTGGCACAATGGCGATCCATGCGCAGCGCCAGGGTCTTGATGCCGCGCATCAACAACGAAGCATCGTGCGGCGACAACACCGCGCCGGTCATGTCCTTGAGGCCTTCCAGACGAATCCGGTCGATCAACGCTTGCCGCCCTATGACTAGCCCAGCGGTGATGTCGCCATGGCCGCTGAGGTACTTGGTAGCCGAATGCACCACCAGGTCGGCGCCAAGTTCCAGCGGCCGTTGCAGATACGGTGTGCAGTAGGTGTTGTCGACCACGATGTGGATGTCATGGCCACGCGTTGCTTCAGCCACGGCCGCGATATCGACCAGCTGCATGTTGGGGTTGGCCGGCGTTTCGAAGTAGATCATCCGCGTCTTGCGGGTGATCGCTGCCTTGAGCGCCTTGCTGTCGTTCAGGTCGACGTGGCGGATCTTCACGCCGAACTCGCCGATGCCATGGTGCAAAAAGGCAAAGGTGCAGCCGTACAGTGTGGTACCGACGATCAACTCGTCACCGGGCCGAAGCAAGGTCCACAAGGTCGACGTGATGGCGCCCATGCCCGACGCCAGCGCCAACCCGGCCTCACCGCCTTCAAGGGACGCCATGCGCTGCTCCAGCAGCGCCAGGGTCGGGTTGGAGATACGGCTGTAGAAATGCCCGCCCTCCTCCCCGGCAAAGCACGCTGCGCCATATTCAACCGTCGGGAAAGCATAGGTTGCGGTCTGATAAACCGGCGGAACCAGCGCACCACCGTGGGACAGCGGATCGTAGCCATGGTGGATGGCTCGGGTGGAAAAACCGGTGTTGTTATGGGAGTCGCGCATGGCAACAGCCTCTGGTGGTTTGTTCTAAGCTTATGCCACCGCGCTGCCTGATTTTTTCCAAAATTGCCCACGCATTCGAGGGTGTATTGGAACAAAAACAATAAAAAGCTCACCAGGAGGGCAAGACATGCCTAACAGCCTCGACCGCACCGACCGTGCCCTGCTCGCCGCCCTGCAGGACAACGCCCGCCTGACCGTTTCAGAACTCGCCGACCAGGTTGCGCTGACCACCTCGCCTTGCTGGCGACGGGTCAAATTGCTTGAAGACAACGGCTACATCACCGGTTATCAGGCGATTCTTTCGCCCAAGTCGCTGGGGTTTGGGGTGACTGCATTTGTCAGCATCATGATGGATTCGCATACAAAGGACATGGCCTTGGCGTTCGAGCAGAGGTTAATGGAGATTCCCGAAATCGTCGCCTGCCACAACATCTCCGGCCGGTACGATTTTCTGCTGGAGATTCTGGCGCGGGACCTGGAGTCGTTTGGGGAATTTACCCGGGAAGTGCTGCAGCGTTTGCCTGGAGTGAAGGAGATCTACTCGAGCTTTTCCTACAAGGCGGTTAAGGAGCGCCGAGTGATACCGGTTTCGGAAAAGCATATTTGAAGCCAATGGCGATGGCACACAACGATTGAAAAATCTAAATAAACGCTGGCGATATCGCATCGCGAACAGACACATCCAAACTTCAAGTTCCACCAAATCTCCAAGCCTTGTGCGGAAAAGTCAGCGAAGGCTTGGAGCGTGGCGACTTAAATCTGCAGAATCTCAAAATTTATGGATAGTCATGTTTCCAGTCCCAGAGGGGCGCAGGTTCCGGCGGGTAAACGTGCGCTACTATTTTTCGCACCGGGGGCAATCGCCCCGGTACAAAACCTAAGCGCGCCCACCGAACATCGCCATTTCGTCCGTCATAGATAAGAATATTTCCGGCATCAGTTACCGTGAGGTAATTGTTGTACCAGTAAGATTTATCTAGTGTCTCCGTGCTTTGAGCGGACCAAATTCGGCGACGGGCAGGATCATGTAAGAAGCCTGAATTACTTACTACAAACTGAAGGGGCTCACGCATTTTCTTACGGTAAAATGTCGAACTGTATGGTTGAGTTTCATTCGCAACCCACACCACAGCGCCGCCCTCCTCTAAAACCAAATTACCATCAGTTTGCAGTCGAAGCGCGAACCTCCCGTTTTGAGAAACCAAGAAATCGCCTGCACTCATTGTTTGATTAGGAGGAAGCACCACACCTCCAGAGTTAAGAAACTTCTGATACTTAACAGCCATCACTCACCTCCTGAGTAGATCCACAAGAAAGAAACTGGCGGGATTTCAAACACAAGGCGAGGGAAGCATCATTTCGAGAAATTACATAAGTTCTGACCAACCACAAGCATACGCCAAACCATTAGAAACGCGCAAATACCTAAAAAAGGAAACTTCTTACAAGTTAAGCACCACTTTCTGATTTCAAACCAGTCAATAATTTGGAAATCCAAGCACCGATTGCTCAATCCTAAAAATACATCACAGAGAAAGCTCGACATGAGATTTATATTTATCCTGACTGCAGTACTCGCCGGCTGCGGCGGAAAACCAAGCCTCTATCAATACGACAGTAGTCGCCAGTTCAAGTGCGACATGGACCCATACATGCAATTCTGCGCTAACCACACAGTCATTAGGCAGCACATTGAAAATACAGAAGCAGACAGCCGCAAAGACGAATCCCAGCATGTGCGACATTGAAGCCCCCCGATCAAAAACACAGAAGTGGATAAGCCATGCACAATGCCAAAAAACATGTCAAACAGATGGCAGTAACCATTACGCTCATCCTTTCTGGGTGCAGCGGCGAGATGCCTAAAGTACTGCTACTGCCCAACAGAGAGGACATTAAGTTCAAGTGCGACCTAGACCCTTACAAGCAGGGATGCGAAAGAATGATGGATTATCAAGAGCATTTCCGCTTGATCAAAAAACCCTTGACCTAAAGCCAGAGCGCACAAAACTCATAGCGGACTGAGACCTAAATCTCGCTTCGCGGGCGAGCATTTGAAAACGGAATTCTCGACCAAAGCGATGATGCCATTACCCCCTCAAGAGAGAACACTTACATGGTTTGCCACCTCCCAGACCACATTGCAAAGAAAATGGCCAAGCAGACCTTCGATAATTTCGACGATTTCTCCCAAGCCTTCTGGGTGGCCATCGCCGAAGACCCTGTCTACTCCCAGCAATTCATAGGCTCCTAACTCAACCGCATCAAGAAAGGCTGGCCACTGCGCGCACCATTCGCAGAAACCGCAAGAGGCCTGCGCTCTTACCAGATCTGCCACCTCGACTCGCCTGAATTCGGTGGCGCGATGTACGAAGCGGACAACCTGCGGATGATGAGCGCCCTGCAGTACGCACTGTCATCGGAGGTGACCTGGTGATCAGCAAAAAGCGCAACCTGGCTGACTACACCGACGCCGAATTCAAAGCCGTCGTGGAAGAATTGTTAAAAGCCGCTGGCACCTCTGCCTGGCAAGATCGCTTGCTGGAACACTTCATAGAAATGGCCGAGCACCCTGATGGATCGGACCTGATCTATTACCCACGGAATCCGCAGGAAGGCTGCGCGGAGCAGGTGATCGCACGTATCATTGCCTGGCGGAAATCGAAGGGAATGCCCCTGTTCAAGGATGAGCGATGAAGAAATCTCTATTGGTGTTGGTACTGCTTCTATCCGGCTGCGTCGATGGCAAATTCTTTCTTTTGCCTAGCCAACAAGACCTGAAATTCGGCTGTGACATGGACCCTTACAAACAAGGGTGCGAAAGACAAAGTGACTACGACCAGCACTTCAAATCCGTCGAGAGTAAGAAGGGTTAGAGGGTTAGGTCAGTAACGCTTCCAGTTGACAGCTTATTCGCGCGAAGCGATAGGCCATCAGCCTGTAATGAAAGCAACATCGTCACGTTCGATAGTTTCTCTCTGGAACCTACAAAAGAGCGGCGGCGATGGGGTGAAGGCCAAGAGCCTGCCTTAGGGTTTGTGGTGGTGCGCAGATCGAGCGCCGCCCGCGCGGCGCATCGCGGATGAATCCGCTCCTACATTTGTTGCAACGTGCCGCGGTCTGTCAGGCCATGGTTGTTCGCCTTTGTCGCCCGTCGACGAATCGGAGGCGAGCCCTCGCGCCAACCCAAAAATCGCGTCGTGCCAACAAGGCAGGCAACCATGGCCCATCAGACATAGGCACGTTGCAACAAATGTAGGAGCGGATTCATCCGCGATGCGCCGCGCGGGCGGCGCTCGATCTCATGAACGCAAAAACATCGCGACAAGCACCCACAAAAAACCCCGCCGAAGCGGGGTTTTTCATGCAGCACCAGCGCTTAGATCGCACCACGCTGACGCAGCACATCCAGCACCTGCTTCACGCCTTCCTCGACACTGGTGTTCTGGGTATCGATCACCAGATCAGCATCCAGCGGCACATCGAACGGGAAGCTTTCGCCCGGGATGTTGTCGCCAGCGGCGGCGTACAGGCCCTGTGGGTCACGCTCACGGCAGGCCAGCGGGGAAGCCTGGACATAAACAGTCACCAGACGCTCCTTGCCGATCAGTGCCTTGGCCTGCTCGCGGCCTTCGGCATCCGGGGCCACGAAGGCAGCCAGGGTCAGCAGGCCGGCTTCGTTGAACTGGCGCGCCACATGGGCGGCGCGGCGCCAGTTTTCGGTGCGGCCAGCGCGGTCCTGCGGCAGGCCCTTGTTCAGGTCATGGCGCAGGTTCTGGCCATCGAGCACGTAAACCGCACGGCCCATGTCGAACAGCTTGCGTTCCACGGCGTAGGCCAGGGTGCTCTTGCCGGCGCCAGACAGGCCGCTGAACAGCACGGTGGCCGGCTGCTGGCCGAAGCGCAGGGCGCGTTCTTCGGTGGCCACGTGGGCCAGTTTGCCATGCTGGCCGGTGCTGCCATGCGGCAATACGGGCGGGGCGATGATCATGCCGGCGCCGACGGTGCCGTTGGTCAGGCGGTCGATGACGATGAACGCACCGGTGGTGCGGTTGCTGTCGTAGCCGTCCAGGGCGATCGAGGCGTCCAGTGCAACCTTGACGCGGCCGATCTCGTTCAGCTGCAGCGCGCTGGCAGCGCCCTGCTCCAGGGTGTTCACATCGACCTTGTGGGTGATGCTGGCAATCGAGCCCGGCACGTAGCTGGTGGCGCGCTTGATGTCGTATTTCTTGCCCGGCAGCATCGGCTCTTCGGCCATCCACACCAGCATGGCATCGAACTGGTCGGTTACCGGCGGGACGTTGTCGGCATGCACCAGCAGGTCGCCACGGGAGATGTCGATCTCGTCTTCCATGGTCAAGGTCACGGCCTGGCCTGGGCCGGCGTTCTCCAGCTCACCTTCGTAGGTGACGATGGACTTGACCCGGCTGCTCTTGCCCGACGGCAATACCACGATATCGTCGCCCTTGTGCACCACGCCGCTGGCGATGGTACCGGCGAAGCCGCGGAAGTTCAGGTTCGGACGGTTGACGTACTGCACCGGGAAACGCAGGTCGGTGACGTTGCGGTCGGCCGACACTTCGACGGTTTCCAGGATCTCCATCAGCGCAGGGCCGGTGTACCACGGCGAACGCTCGCTGCGGTTGACCACGTTGTCGCCCTTGAGCGCCGACATCGGTACGAAGTGCAGGCTCGACGGCTGCAGGTTGATGGCTTCGGCGAACTTCAGGTAGTCGGCCTTGATCGACTCGAAGACCTGCTCGTCGAAGCCTTTGAGGTCCATCTTGTTGACCGCGACGACGATGTGCTTGATGCCCAGCAAGGAGGCGATGTAGCTGTGCCGGCGAGTCTGGGTCTGCACGCCGTAGCGCGCATCGACCAGGATGATCGCCAGGTCGCAGGTCGAAGCACCGGTGGCCATGTTGCGGGTGTACTGCTCGTGGCCCGGGGTGTCGGCGATGATGAACTTGCGCTTGGCGGTGGAGAAGTAGCGGTAGGCCACATCGATGGTGATGCCCTGCTCACGCTCGGCCTGCAGGCCGTCGACCAGCAGCGCCAGGTCGACTTCTTCGCCGGTGGTACCGGACTTCTTCGAATCACGGGTGATGGCCTCGAGGTGGTCCTCGTAGATCATCTTCGAGTCGTGCAGCAGGCGCCCGATCAGGGTGCTCTTGCCATCGTCGACGTTGCCGCAGGTCAGGAAACGCAGCAGTTCCTTGCGCTCGTGCTGGGCCAGGTAGGCGAGGATGTCCTCGCTGATCAGATCAGATTGGTGCGACATGGAGTAACCCTGAAATTAGAAGTAGCCTTGGCGTTTCTTGTCTTCCATGGAACCGGCGCCATCGTGGTCGATGACACGGCCCTGGCGTTCGGACGTACGGGTCAGGAGCATTTCCTGAATGATGTCCGTCAGGGTCTCGGCTTCCGACTCGACCGCACCCGTCAACGGGTAGCAGCCCAGGGTACGGAAACGCACCTTCTTCTTGACGATGCGCGCCTTCTCTTCCTCGGAGAGGTGCTCGAGGATGCGCTCGTCGTCGATCATGATCAGGGTGCCGTTCTTCTCGATCACTTCACGCTCGGCGGCGAAGTACAGCGGGACGATCGGGATGCCTTCGAGGTAGATGTACTGCCAGATGTCCAGCTCGGTCCAGTTGGACAGCGGGAACACGCGGATCGACTCGCCCTTGTTGACCTTGCCGTTGTACACGTTCCACAGCTCGGGACGCTGGTTCTTCGGGTCCCAGCGGTGCTTGCTGTCACGGAACGAGTAGACCCGCTCCTTGGCCCGCGACTTCTCTTCGTCGCGGCGCGCACCACCGAAGGCGGCGTCGAAACCATGCTTGTCCAGCGCCTGCTTGAGGCCCTGGGTCTTCATGATGTCGGTGTGCTTGGAGCTGCCATGGGTGAACGGGTTGATGCCCTGCGCCACACCCTCGGGGTTGACGTGGGTGATCAGCTCCAGGCCCATTTCCTCGACCATCTTGTCGCGGAAGCTGTACATCTCCTGGAATTTCCACTGGGTGTCGACATGCATCACCGGGAACGGCAGCTTGCCCGGGAAGAAGGCCTTGCGCGCCAGGTGCAGCATCACGGCGGAGTCCTTGCCGATCGAGTACAGCATCACCGGGTTGTCGAACTCGGCGGCCACCTCGCGGATGATGTGGATGCTCTCCGCCTCCAGCTGTTTCAAGTGCGTCAGTTTGTCGACCATGGCTACTCACGAAAAACGATCTTATGGACGGCCTGCGGGCCGTGTTCGAGCGAGCCACTTTATCACAGCAGCTGATTCTATTTAGGAGGCGGACTAGATCGAAAAAGTCTAACGATATGACTGGGGGTTTGGCGTTTTGGCCTCATCGCCGGCAAGCCGGCTCCCACATCTGTGGGAGCCGGCTTGCCGGCGATGAGGCCAGTAAAGTCAGATCGGATTAGGGCAATCGATGAACAGATGCTCCAGGGCAAACCGCCGCGCCAGGTAGTCACCCAGCGCCTGCACGCCATAGCGCTCGGTGGCATGGTGCCCGGCTGCGATGAAACTGACGCCGTTCTCGCGGGCGCTGTGATAAGTCTGCTCGGACGCTTCACCCGTGAGGTACAGGTCCACCCCAGCCGCGATCGCCGTGTCGATGTACCCCTGCCCGCCCCCGGTGCACCAGCCGACCCGGCGGATCACCTGGTCGCCTTCAACCAGCAACGGCTCGCGTCCCATCACCTCCTGCACGCGACGGGCGAAGTCACGCGCGGTCATCGGCTCGGCCAGCGAGCCGACCAGCCCGACCACCTTGGGGTTCTCCGGGTCCAGCGGCCCTTCGACGGTAATGTCCAGCTGCCGCGCCAGTTGCACGTTGTTGCCCACCTCCGGGTGCACATCCAACGGCAGGTGGAAGGCCAGCAGGCTGATATCGTTCTTCAGCAGAGTCTTCAGGCGGCGCTGCCTGATTCCGGTGATGCACGGGTTCTCGCCCTTCCAGAAATAACCATGGTGCACCAGCACCAGGTCGGCCTCGGCCTCGACCGCGGCATCCAGCAGCGCCTGGCTGGCGGTGACGCCGCTGACGATGCGGCTGACCTGCGGCCGGCCTTCGACCTGCAGGCCATTGGGGCAATAATCGTGGATCTTCGCGCTGCCCAGGTAGCGCTCGGCTTCCTCGACCAGGGTGTTCAGAGCGACAGCCATGAAAATCTCCTCGAAATCTGCGCTTTTCTCGGACACAACGCCCGTATAATGCCCGCCATTATGGGCCGTCGCCGGCATCGGGGGAACCGGTGTATGATCGCGCGCGTTCGTGCCCCATCGCGCGACCAGTCGCCCCGCTCTTTCCAGGATTTCGTTCATGTTCAAGGCTTTGCGTTATTTTGGCTGGCCCCTGCTTACCGGCATACTGATCGCCATGCTGATCATCCAGCGTTTCCCGCAATGGGTCGGCCTGCCCAGCCAGGACGTCAACCTGCAACAGGCGCCGCAGACGACGAAGATCATGCAAGGCCCGGTGTCCTATGCCGACGCCGTGACCCTGGCTGCGCCGGCGGTGGTCAACCTGTACACCACCAAGGTGGTCAACAAGAGCGCTCACCCGCTGTTCGAAGACCCGCAGTTCCGCCGCTTCTTCGGTGACAACCTGCCCAAGCAGCGCCGCTGGGAATCGAGCCTGGGCTCGGCGGTGATCATGAGCCCCGAGGGCTACCTGCTGACCAACAACCACGTCACCAGCGGTGCCGACCAGATCGTGGTGGCGCTCAAGGATGGCCGCGAAACCCTGGCCCGGGTGATCGGCAGCGACCCCGAGACCGACCTCGCGGTGCTGAAGATCGACCTGAAGAACCTGCCCGCCATCACCATTGGCCGCTCCGACAGCATCCATATCGGCGACGTCACCTTGGCCATCGGCAACCCCTTCGGCGTTGGCCAGACCGTGACCATGGGCATCATCAGCGCCACTGGCCGCAACCAGCTGGGCCTGAACAACTACGAAGACTTCATCCAGACTGACGCTGCGATCAACCCGGGCAACTCTGGCGGTGCGCTGGTGGATGCCAACGGCAACCTGGTGGGCATCAACACCGCGATCTTCTCCAAGTCCGGTGGCTCCCAGGGCATTGGTTTCGCCATTCCGGTGAAGCTGGCGCTGGAGGTGATGAAGTCGATCGTCGAGCACGGCCAGGTGATCCGTGGCTGGTTGGGCATCGAGGTGCAGCCGCTGAGCCAGGAGCTGGCCGAGTCGTTCGGCATGCAGGGGCGCCCCGGTATCGTGGTGGCGGGGATTTTCCGCGACGGACCGGCGCAGAAGGCGGGGTTGCAGCTGGGTGACGTGATCCTGAGCATCAACGGCGAGCCTGCCGGGGATGGGCGCAAGTCGATGAACCAGGTGGCGCGGATCAAGCCCAACGAGAAGATCACCATCGAGGTGATGCGCAATGGGCAGCAGTTGAAGCTGGTCGCCGAGGTGGGGCTGCGGCCGCCGCCTGCGCCGGCTACGACTAAGGAAGAGAAGTAAGGCTTGAAATCTGGGGCTGCTTTGCAGCCCTTTCGCGACACAAGGCCGCTCCTACAGGAATTGCGTTCCTCTGTAGGAGCGGACTTGTGTCGCGAAAGGGCCGCAAAGCGGCCCCATCAGCATCAATGCAGGATCTGACTAAGGAACAACTTGGTCCGATCACTACGCGGCCTGTCGAAGAAATCATCCGGCGCCGCCTGCTCCACGATCTCCCCCTTGTCCATGAAGATCACCCGGTTCGCCACCGTACGGGCAAAGCCCATCTCGTGGGTCACGCAGAGCATGGTCATGCCGTCCTCGGCCAAACCGACCATGGTGTCCAGCACTTCCTTGACCATTTCCGGGTCAAGCGCCGAGGTCGGCTCATCGAACAGCATGATCTTCGGCTTCATGCACAGCGCCCGCGCGATGGCCACCCGCTGCTGCTGACCACCGGACAACTGCCCCGGATACTTGAGCGCCTGCTCCGGAATGCGAACCCGCTCCAGGTAATGCATGGCGATTTCCTCGGCCTTGCGCCGTGGCATCTTGCGCACCCACATGGGCGCCAAGGTGCAGTTTTCGAGGATAGTCAGGTGCGGGAACAGGTTGAAATGCTGGAACACCATGCCCACCTCGCGGCGGATCGCCTCGATCTGCTTGAGGTCGTTGGTCAGCTCCACGCCGTCGACCACGATGCGCCCCTGCTGGTGCTCCTCCAGACGGTTGAGGCAACGGATGGTGGTGGACTTGCCCGAGCCGGACGGCCCGCACAACACGATACGCTCGCCCTGACGCACGTTCAGGTTGATGTCCTTGAGCACATGGAACTGGCCGTACCACTTGTTCACACCCTGCATCTGGATGATCCCTTCGGGGCCGGCAGGCTGCTTGATCGCTTCACTCATTTCGAAACTCCTAACGCTTGTGGCCAGTGTCCAGCTTGCGCTCCAGGTGCATGGAGTAGCGGGACATACCGAAACAGAAAATCCAGAACACCAGGGCGGCGAACACGTAGCCCTCGGTGGCCATGCCCAGCCAGGCCGGGTCGGCAGCGGCTTGCTTGACGCTGTTGAGCAGGTCGAACAGGCCGATGATGATCACCAGGCTGGTGTCCTTGAACAGGGCGATGAAGGTGTTGACGATGCCGGGGATCACCAGCTTGAGCGCCTGCGGCAGAATCACCAGGCCCATCGAGCGCCAATAGCCCAGGCCCATGGCCGCGGCCGCTTCGTACTGGCCCTTGGGAATGGCCTGCAGGCCACCGCGTACCACCTCGGCTATATAGGCCGACTGGAACAGGATCACGCCGATCATCGCCCGCAGCAGTTTGTCGAAGCTCATGCCTTCGGGCAGGAACAACGGCAGCATCACCGACGACATGAACAGCACGGTGATCAGCGGCACACCGCGCCAGAACTCGATGAAGGTCACACAGACCACCTTCACCGCCGGCATGCGCGAGCGCCGCCCCAGGGCCAGCAGGATACCCAGCGGCAAAGCGCCGACGATGCCCACGGTGGCGATCACCAGGGTCAGCATCAGCCCGCCCCACTGGCTGGTAGGTACTGTGTCCAGCCCCAGGTAGCCCCCGTGCAGCAAGGTGTAGGCCAGGATCGGGTACAGCACCAGGAAGCCCAGGCCATACGCGACCTTGCGCGGGAACCGCTTGATGAACAGCGGCGCGGCACCCAGCACCGCCAGCCACACGGTCAGGTCCACGCGCCAGCGCAACTCGGTCGGGTAGTAGCCGTACATGAACTGGCCGAAGCGCTGCTGGACGAACACCCAGCAGGCGCCTTCCTTGGTGCAATCGGCGCGGGTAGTTCCCACCCAGTTGGCGTCGATGAACGCCCATTGCACCAGGGGCGGCACGATCAGCCACACCAGATACAAGGCGAACAGCGTCAGCAGGGTGTTGAGCCAGCTGGAGAACAGGTTGGCCCGCATCCATGCGAGCACGCCCACGGTTTTCACCGGTGGCGGCATGTCAGGTTTGAAAACATGAGCATTCACGGGCGTATCCTCACCGCTCGATCAGCGCAATGCGCTTGTTGTACCAGTTCATCAGCAGCGAAATGCTGATGCTGATGGCGAGATAGACACTCATGGTGATGGCGATCACCTCGATGGCCTGGCCGGTCTGGTTGAGCACGGTACCGGCGAACAGCGAGACCATCTCTGGGTAGCCGATACCGGCGGCCAGCGATGAGTTCTTCGCCAGGTTCAGGTATTGGCTGGTCAGTGGCGGAATGATCACCCGCAGGGCTTGGGGGATGATCACCTTGCGCAGCGTCGGGCCCTCGCGCAGGCCAAGCGAACGGGCGGCTTCGGTCTGGCCATGGCTGACCGAACGGATACCGGAACGCACGATTTCAGCGATGAACGCTGCGGTGTAGATAGTTAGCGCCAAGGTCAGCGCCAGCAACTCGGGAATCAGCACCCAACCGCCGACGAAGTTGAAGCCTTTCAGTTGCGGTACTTCCCAGTGCAGCGGGCTGCCGAACAGCAGCACGCAGGCACCTGGAATGACCAGCAACAGCGCCAGACCCACCCAGAACTTGTGGAAGGGCTCGCCCGTTTCGTTGAAGCGCTTGTTGGCAAAGCGCAGCATCGCCGCGATGGCCACCAGTGCCAGCGCCAGGGCCACCACGAACGGCCAGAAGCCTTCGGCCATGGAGGCACCCGGCATGTTCAGGCCACGGTTGCTGATGAAGAAGGTGTCGTCGATATTGATGCTGCCCCGTGGCCCTGGCAGGGTCAGGAACACGGCGAAATACCAGAACAGGATCTGCAGCAGCGGCGGAATGTTACGGAACGTCTCCACATAGACCGTCGCCAGCTTGTTGATCATCCAGTTCGGTGACAGCCGCGCCACACCGATGATGAAGCCCAGGACGGTCGCCAGGATGACGCCGATGAAGGTGACCAGCAGGGTATTGAGCAGGCCGATGACGAACACCCGCGCATAGCTGTCGGACTCCACATAGGGGATCAGATGCTGGGCAATACCAAAGCCGGCACTGCGCTCAAGGAAGTCGAAACCGGAGGTGATGCCCCGGTGTTGCAGGTTGGTCTGGGTGTTGTGGAACAGGTACCAGCCCAGACCCACCACGAAGATGATCGTGAGAATCTGGAACAGCCACGCGCGCACACGTGGATCGCTCAGGGTAAGCCCCTTTTGTGCGCCGATTCGATTTTGCATGAAGTGCCCCGGACAGTAGGGATTCGAACAGCCTGCGGCGGCGGGATGCCGCCGCAGGGTGCAGCCATCAGCGCACAGGTGGCGCGTACTGGATGCCGCCGTTGTTCCACAGGGCGTTCATGCCACGGTCGATCTTCAGGTCAGTGCTCTGGCCCAGGTTCTTCTCGAACACTTCGCCATAGTTGCCGACTTGCTTGACGATCTGCACTACCCAGTCTTTGGGCAGCTTGAGGTCCTTGCCGTACTCGCCATCCGCACCGAGCAAGCGGGCCACGTCAGGGTTCTTGGTGGACTTGGCCTCAGCCTCGACGTTCTTCGTGGTGATGCCCGCCTCTTCGGCGTTGAGCATGGCGAACAGGGTCCACTTGACGATGCTGAACCACTCCTCGTCGCCCTTGCGCACCACCGGGCCCAGCGGTTCCTTGGAGATGGTTTCCGGCAGCACCACATAGTCGGTCGGCGCGGCCAGCTTGGAGCGCTGAGCGAACAGCTGCGACTTGTCCGAGGTCAGCACGTCGCAACGGCCCGATTCCAGCGACTTGGCGCTTTCGTCGGAAGTGTCGAAGGTGATCGGGGTGTATTTCAGGCCGTTGGCGCGGAAGAAGTCGGACACGTTCAGTTCGGTGGTGGTACCGGCCTGGATGCAGATGGTCGCGCCATCCAGTTCCTTGGCGCTGGAGACGCCGAGCTTCTTGTTGACCAGGAAGCCAACGCCGTCATAGTAGGTGACGCCGGCGAACACCAGGCCCATGCCGGCATCGCGCGAGCTGGTCCAGGTGGTGTTGCGCGACAGCACGTCGACTTCGCCGGACTGCAAGGCGGTGAAGCGCTCCTTGGCGTTGAGCTGGCTGAACTTGACCTTGCTGGCGTCGCCGAACACGGCGGCGGCCACGGCGCGGCAGACGTCGGCGTCGATACCGACGATCTTGCCCTGCGCATCAGGTACCGAGAAGCCTGGAAGACCGTCGCTCACGCCACACTGGACGAAGCCCTTCTTCTTTACCGCATCGAGCGTGGCGCCGGCCTGGGCAGTGCTCACGGCGCCCAGCGCGGCGGCAGCGGTCAGGACTGCCAGGGTGGTTTTCAGCATCTTCATTCACAACCTCCAAATCGCTCTTGTTGTACCGAGCCGGAATTGCACCGCACCCTTTTGAGGCGCATCCGACCCGAGTTGGCTTGTTATTGGGTCAATTGGCGCAATGGGCCGTTCTATGACAGCCTTCGCGTACAAAGGGTGTTACCGTCTGGGTTTGCCCCTTCGTATCAGATGGTTTCGTAGCAAAGCGCGTACCACACTTGAAGGCTGGAGCGATTAAGCAATCGTCAAGTAGTGAAACTTGTATCGTTGCGACATTCTTTTTCCGACAATTAATTCCTGCGCCTCTTTTTTACGCACTTAATAACAAAGCACGCACACTTTCGGAGCAGTCATGACCCACCCGCTCATTCTCGAACCGCAGAAAACCGCAGACGCCTGTGTGATCTGGTTGCACGGCCTGGGTGCCGACCGTTACGACTTCCTACCCGTTGCCGAATTCATGCAGGAGCGCCTGCTCAGCACTCGTTTCGTCATGCCCCAGGCACCGACCCGTCCGGTGACCATCAACGGCGGCTACGCCATGCCCAGCTGGTACGACATCAAGGCCATGACCCCGGCCCGTGCCATCGACGAAGTGCAGCTCGAAGCCTCTGCCGACCAGGTGATCGACCTGATCAAGGCTGAACAGGCCAAGGGCATCAGTTTGTCGCGGATCTTCCTGGCGGGGTTCTCCCAAGGCGGCGCCGTGGTGCTGCACACCGCCTATATAAGGTGGCAGGAAGCGCTGGGCGGAGTGATCGCCCTGTCCACCTACGCCCCGACCTTCACCGACAGCCACCAGCTGAGCGCCTGCCAGCAGCGCACCCCGGCCCTGTGCCTGCACGGCGTGCACGACTCGGTGGTGATCCCGGCCATGGGCCGCACGGCCTTCGAATACCTGAACACCTGGGGCGTCGCCGCCCGCTGGCACGAGTACCCGATGGAACATGAAGTGGCCGTCGAGGAACTGAGCGATATCCACGACTGGTTGAGCAAGCAGCTGCAATAAGCAAGGCTCGCCTGTAGTTGTGGGAGTATTCCGCTACGCCGCGCCCGGTTCTTGCTTTACACTGCCGGGCGTACATTCCTTAACCAGTTGACGAGACGATCGTGCTCAAGGCACTCAAGAAAATATTCGGCAAGGGAGACGCCGCGCCCCAGGCCGTCGCTCCTGCTGCCAGCGTCACGCCGCCGGCCCCCGTCGCGGCACCCGAGACTCAGCCCGAGCCGCAGCCCAAGGCTCCCCACGGCACGCCCAGCAGGGTCCCGGCCGAAACGCCCGCTACCGCGCTGGCCGCCGAGAAACCGGCCAAGGACAAACCGCGCCGCGAACGCAAGCCCAAACCCCAGGCCAGCTTGTGGAAGCCGGAAGACTTCGTGGTCGAGCCGCAGGAAGGCAAGACCCGCTTCCATGACTTCAAGCTCTCCAACGAGCTGATGCACGCCATCCACGACCTCGGTTTCCCGTACTGCACGCCGATCCAGGCCCAGGTGCTGGGTTACACCCTGCGTGGCCAGGACGCCATCGGCCGCGCCCAGACCGGCACCGGCAAGACGGCCGCGTTCCTCATCTCGATCATCTCGCAGTTGCAGCAGACGCCGCCGCCCAAGGAACGCTTCATGGGCGAACCGCGCGCGCTGATCATCGCCCCGACCCGCGAGCTGGTGGTGCAGATCGCCAAGGACGCCGTCGCCCTGACCAAATACACCGGCCTGAACGTCATGAGCTTCGTCGGCGGCATGGACTTCGACAAGCAGCTCAAGGCCCTGGAAGCCCGCCATTGCGACATCCTGGTGGCTACCCCGGGCCGCCTGCTGGACTTCAACCAGCGCGGTGAGGTGCACCTGGACATGGTCGAGGTGATGGTGCTGGACGAAGCCGACCGCATGCTCGACATGGGCTTCATCCCCCAGGTACGGCAGATCATCCGCCAGACCCCGCCGAAGAGCGAACGCCAGACCCTGCTGTTCTCCGCTACGTTCACCGAAGACGTGATGAACCTGGCCAAGCAGTGGACCACCAACCCGGCGATCGTCGAGATCGAACCGGAAAACGTCGCCAGCGAAACCGTCGAACAGCACGTCTACGCGGTGGCCGGCAGCGATAAGTACAAGCTGCTGTACAACCTGGTAACCCAGAACAAGTGGGAACGGGTGATGGTATTCGCCAACCGCAAGGACGAAGTGCGGCGCATCGAAGAGAAGCTGGTACGCGACGGCATCAATGCCGCGCAACTGTCTGGCGACGTGCCGCAGCACAAGCGCATCCGTACCCTGGAGAGCTTCCGCGAAGGCCGTATCACCGTGCTGGTGGCCACTGACGTAGCGGGGCGCGGGATTCACATCGATGGCATCAGCCATGTGATCAACTTCACCCTGCCGGAAGACCCGGATGACTACGTGCACCGCATTGGCCGTACGGGCCGTGCAGGCAGCAGTGGTGTGTCGATCAGCTTTGCCGGTGAGGATGATTCCTACCAGTTGCCGGCGATCGAAGAGCTGCTGGGGCGCAAGATCAAGTGTGAGATGCCGCCGGACGAGCTATTGAAACCGGTGCCGCGCAAGCATCATTGATTTCACATCTCGTGTAGGAGCGGCCTTGTGTCGCGAAAGGGCTGCGAAGCGGCCCCAGCAATTTTTGCATCGACCAAGGAATCTGGGGCCGCTTCGCGGCCCTTTCGCGACACAAGGCCGCTCCTACAACGAAAGTGTGCAACCTTGGCTACCAGCGCTGCGCCGCATCCTGGTCACTCTGCTTCCCTTCCACCCAGCGCGGCCCCTCCTGGGTATTCTCCTTCTTCCAGAACGGCGCCCGGGTCTTCAGGTAATCCATGATGAAGTTGCAGGCATCGAACGCCGCCTGCCGATGAGCACTGGCCACGCCGACGAAGACGATCGGCTCGCCCGGCTCCAGCGCAGCGATCCGGTGCAACACCTCGACCTTGAGCAACGGCCAGCGCTGCTCGGCCTCGACCACGATCTTGGCCAGGGCCTTCTCGGTCATGCCTGGGTAGTGTTCGAGGAACATCCCCGCCACGTCCCGGCCATCATTGAAGTCCCGCACGTAACCAACGAAGCCGACCACCGCACCGACGCCAACATTGGCATCGTGCATGGCATTGACCTCGGCACCGGGGTCGAACGCCCCTTCCTGCACACGTACCGACATGTTCAGCCTCCCGTCACCGGTGGGAAGAACGCCACCTCATCGCCCTCTTCCAACGCTTCATCAAGCCTGCACAGCTCTTCGTTGCGCGCACACATCAGGTTCTGCTCGGCCAGCACCGCGTACTGCCCGCCCTTGGCCACCAGCGCCTGACGCACATCGTCGAGCACCTTGAAGTCCCCTTCCAGACGCTCGGCATCAAGGCCCAGCAGCTCCCGATAACGGGCGAAATACATCACCTTGACCTTCATCACGCCTCCACCTTGTAGTGGCCGCTCTTGCCGCCGAGCTTCTCCAAAAGGCGCACTTGCTCGATGACCATGCCCTTGTCCACGGCCTTGCACATGTCGTAGATCGTCAGCGCGGCGACGCTGGCGGCGGTCAGGGCTTCCATCTCCACGCCGGTCTGCCCGGCCAGCTTGCAGCGCGCGACGATATGCACCACGTTCTCGCCTTCGGCGCTCAGCTCGACCTTGACACTGGTCAGCATCAACGGGTGGCACAGCGGAATCAGGTCGCTGGTCTTCTTCGCCGCCTGGATGCCGGCGATGCGCGCCACCGCGAACACATCGCCCTTGGGATGCTCGCCCTCGACGATCATCTGCAAGGTCTGCGGCAACATCCGCACGCGCGCCTCGGCAATCGCCTCGCGCGCGGTCACGGCCTTTTCAGTGACGTCGACCATGTTGGCGCGCCCCTGGGAATCAAGATGTGTCAGCACTGCTCTGCTCCTGTGAAGGGAACTCAGAGTTTAAACCTGTGGGTCAGGTTTGAGCAGTGGAATGTGTAGGGCCGGGCGGCGCACCGCCCGGCGGGTGGGGTTACAGATGCGACTCGGCGTACTCGGCCAGGACCGAACGTGGCACCCCTTGCAGGGTGAGGTGCACGCCATGGGGGAAGTCCTTGAAGCGCTCGGTCAGGTAGGTCAGGCCCGAGCTGGTCGCGGACAGGTAAGGGGTATCGATCTGCGCCAGGTTACCCAGGCAGACCACCTTGGAGCCGGAACCGGCACGGGTGATGATGGTTTTGATCTGATGCGGGGTCAGGTTCTGGCACTCGTCGATCAGGATCAGGCTCTGCTGGAAGCTGCGACCGCGAATGTAGTTGAGCGACTTGAACTGCAACGGCACCCTTTCGAGGATGTACTCGACGCTGCCATGGGTACTTTCGTCATCCATGTGCAAGGCTTCGAGGTTGTCGGTGATGGCGCCCAGCCAAGGCTCCATCTTCTCCGCCTCGGTACCCGGCAGGAAGCCGATCTCCTGGTCCAGCCCCTGCACGCTGCGGGTGGCGATGATGCGCCGGTAGCGCTTGCTGACCATGGTCTGCTCGATGGCCGCGGCCAGTGCCAGGATGGTCTTGCCGGAACCGGCGGGGCCGGTCAGGTTGACCAGGTGGATATCCGGGTCGAGCAGCGCGAACAGCGCCAGGCTTTGATGGATGTCCCGTGGCTTGAGGCCCCAGGCTTCCTGGTGCAGCAGCGGCTCCTGGTGCAGGTCGAGCAATAGCAGTTCGTCGTTGCGGATGCCCTTGATCCAGCCGACGAAACCCTGCTCGTCGATGATGAACTCGTTGACGTGCACGGCCGGCAAGTTGTCGATCATCTGCACCCGATGCCAGGTGCGGCCGCGCTCCTGGCGGGTATCGACCTTGCTGACCCGGTCCCAGAACGAGCCGGTGACCGAGTGGTAGCCCTTGGACAGCAAGGAAACGTCATCGACCAGCTGGTCGGTGCTGTAGTCCTCGGCCGCGATCCCGCAGGCGCGCGCCTTCAGGCGCATGTTGATGTCTTTGGTGACCAGCACCACGTCCAGGTCGGCGCGCCGGCTACGTACTTCGAGCAGGGTATTGATGATGATGTTGTCGTTGAGGTTTTCCGGCAGCAACTTGCTGGGTTCGTTGCGCGGGCTCATCAGGATCGACAGGTAACCCTTGGGCCCGCTCTTGCCACGCTGGATCGGCACGCCCTGCTCGACATCGCTGGGCGAAGCGTCACCGAGGGTCTGGTCGATCAGGCGAATGGCCTGGCGACATTCAGCGGCGATGGTCTGTTTCCCGGTCTTGAGCTTGTCGAGTTCCTCCAGCACCGTCATCGGTATGGCGACGTGGTGCTCCTCGAAGTTGAGCAATGCGTTGGGGTCGTGAATCAGGACGTTGGTATCGAGCACATAGAGGATTGGCTTGCTGGAGGAAGGGTTGCGTCCTTGGTCATCCATACTCGGTCACCTTATGTCGAAGCCACACGGCGCTTTCTGTTACGCCGCAGAGTGACTGCCGGTCCTCCCGTATCCGCGTTGCTACGGGCGGGAAGTGAACCTGGCAAGGTGGGCCTGGATGACGCCACCTGTGCTGCAGGAATCGGCTGTCTGCTTTCTTCATACCGCAAAAACGATGACCAAAAAAAGCTTTTTTACGTACCGGTGAAGTTTATTTTTCCGATTGACGAACAGGCCTTGGCGGTGGCGGCAGACAGGACTACAGTCAGAGTTCAGACCCACTACTTCTGATCGCCGTATTCTCGGCAATCTTCCCAGCCAATGCCGCTCTGGGCTGTATTGTGCAGGAGCCAGTCCACTGCACTTTGCGCCTTGGGCAGGGTGTCATGGAACTGGATCACGCCCTTGCGCCACAGCAACATCAAGGTCACCACCCGCTGGGCCGAGGCCTCGGCGGTGAGCGCCGTGTCGTCCTGGGCATCGATGTCCCATAACGAAACGCGCAACTGCTGGCTGGCCATGAAGGCTTCGCCATCGGCACGACGCTGGCCATAGGGCGGGCGGAACAGCGGCACATACTGATCCGCCAGGTCGGCCTGGACGCGTGCCTGGGCGCGCTTGATCGAGTCTTGCCAGCCGTTCCACTGCGCATGGGAACGATACTCCCAGCCCTGAATGCCCACGCATTGTCCCTGGTAGAGGTGGCCAAGGGAGCCAGCCACACCGGTATCACGACGCTGCTGCAAGCGGTTGCCCAATATAAAGAAGGTGCCCTGCATTTTCTGTTTGCGCAGGTAGTCAGCCAGCCCATCCGTGCTACCCCCTTCGGGGCCAGGCCCGCCGACGAAGGTCAGCAGGAACATGCGGTCGTTCAGTTCATCGCCACTTCGCTCACGGCTGGACAGGCGCTCCACCTCGCTGCTCGTCTGCGGCAACAGGGCTGCCTTGCGCAGCTGTTCATCCAGGTAACGCACATGGAACTGGTGGCTGGGTTCGATCCATCCGGTATAGAACGTGCCTACATCTGTAGCGAACGTGGCCGCTTGGGTGCGCAACTCCGCCATGGACTGCACGGGATAGCAGAACGAGGCATCCTCCGTGCAACTGCGCTGGGCCTGTTGATAACTTTGCCACAAGCGCTGCCACATCCGTGCGCGCACCGCACGAATCTTCTGCAAGTTGATCTGCCGCAGCCCCAGACGTGCGGCCAGTGCGCCGTCATCGAGCAGTTCGCTTTCATGAAGCACCTGGGCGAAGGACAGAATCTCGGCACGCGAGGCAACGTCGAACAGCGCCGGGCTGTCCAGTTGCTCGGGCCACAGGCTGCGATCGAGACTGGCCGGGGGAATGGGGGCGGCCTGGGCGGCCAGGCTCAACAACGAGGCCAGCAAGGCACCGGCAATGCGCACGTTGGATCTCTCCGTGACAGCGAAACGCGCACTATAGCGCCTGCTTATTCGATGGTCTGTGACTATTGTCGCCATAGTTTGGCGTGGCCCGCCCCAGTCCGTAGAATCCCCGGCAACGATTCCAGGAGCCGACCCGATGCTGACGGTGATTTCCCCCGCCAAGACCCTCGACTACGACACCAAGCCGGTCACCGACCGCTTCACCTTGCCGCAATACCTGGATGACTCGCAGGTACTGATCCAGCAGCTGCGCGAACTGTCGCCGGCACAGATCAGCGAACTGATGCACCTGTCCGACAAGCTCGCTGGCCTGAACGCTGCGCGCTTCGGCAGCTGGACACCGGATTTCACCCCGGCCAATGCCAAGCAGGCGCTGCTGGCGTTCAAGGGCGACGTGTATACCGGGCTTGATGCCGAGACCCTCAGCGACGCCGACTTCAGCTACGCCCAGACGCATCTGCGCATGCTCTCGGGCCTGTACGGCCTGCTGCGTCCGCTCGACCTGATGCAGCCGTATCGCCTGGAAATGGGTACCAAGCTGGCCAACGCCCGCGGCAAGGACCTGTACGCCTTCTGGGGCACGCGCATCAGCGAGTGGCTGAACCAGGCGCTGGCCGATCAGGGCGATGACCTGCTGTTGAACCTGGCCAGCAACGAGTACTTCAGCGCCGTGAAACGCAGCGCCCTCAAGGGCCGGGTGATCAACGTCGACTTCAAGGACTTGAAGAACGGCCAGTACAAGATCATCAGCTTCTACGCCAAGAAAGCTCGCGGGATGATGAGCCGTTTCGTCATTCAGGAGCGCATCGGCGACCCGGAGCAGCTCAAGCAGTTCGATGTGCAGGGTTACTACTACAGTGCCGAGCAGTCCCAGACTGATCACCTGGTGTTTTTGCGGGATTATCCTGCCGAGTAAGACCTTAATAAAGACGGGAGCTGCCCAGTAAAAGGGATGCTCCCTTCATCACAGCAAAAAATCTTCATATTTGACTACACAGCCGAAGCGTCACACTACAAAGCACCTCTCGCTCTTGCATTCGATTATCCCCCGCCTAATTCACATATACACTTTCCGAATTCCGTCGATGGCGTGAGACTCTACAAAGCCTCAGCGTTCGCGGGGCGGCGATTGGGTTTATCAGGATTTCGTACAGTTCCTAGCACGTGTAAAACCGCGAAAACACTAAACCACTAACCATATAATAAAACCCAGCACCCCACTGGCCCTACATCGTTAGCTGACTTTTCTCACAAGGATTTACCGAATTTATTCTCCCCACTCACCCTAAAATAAGAATCGCAACCAACTAACCAGACAAACCTTACAACACGATCAGGGAGAGTAGCTATGAAGACACAGAGTCATGAATTACCCAGCACCATTGTATATGGTGGCTACGTGACTGAAATGGGACTGGACTACGGCTGGGCAAATGAGTTCAACAGTCTGCCTCAGTATGTGCGTGAAATTCAGATGATCCCGGTTGCGGCAGAAAATATGTGCCTTAACGGAACGGAAATATGGAAGGCGGTTGAGAAAAATGAATCTCTTGCTGCTTTGGACGCAACGTGCAAGGGTTTCAGTGCACAGAGCCTCACTGTGCTTGAGCAACAGCTGCGGATCCACTGCTACAGTGCTTTTGCGATGAATGACCAAGCGAAGACCCAGGGCTGGAGTCCGGATGGGCTGTTCGGAGAGAATGTAATTTCTGCCCGTTTTGGTTATGGAACTTTTCTGAGTAGTAGTTCTACTGCTTGGTCGAAGGCTTTTGATAGACACGAGCTCGATTTTTACGGCACGCCCCTAATGCCAGTGGCCGCAATCGGTTACTGGCTGTTTGGTGATGGCATTACACGAAATGTCCGAATCGGTTCGCTAAACCTCAAAATGGTGGCGACAGACTTCACGCCTATCACCAATCTCCTGGCCAATCCATCTACAGGACCTGGTACCTACCGGCTCAACGCAGAAAGCTTCAGCTACAACACCTTCAGTAAGGCTCCACTGGATATACCTGTAGCCGGCATGATTGGGCGAGTCAGTGGTAATCTGACTGGCGATTTGACAGTTTTCGCTGACGGCAATTACAACTTTTCGGGATCGTACACTCTTAATCCAGACGTCTATGATGCTGATCAGAGCAACCGAACTTGGGGACAGGAAGCACTGACCACTTTCCTGCGTGCGTTGGGTGATAAATTTGGGCATGCTGATTATGAAATTCATTTTATTGGATCTCAGAATGTACAATTCAGCGGGGTTAGGTAGGTAACATGCAAAGCTCCAAGCCATTCGTAATCGCAGCGATGGCGGCTCTCTCTATTTCGGGCTGTCAGAAAGAAGACGAAGCGTCTTGCGCCTCAATGGAACAGGCCTTCTTCAAGCGTTCGCTGGATGCATACTACTCAGAGCATGATCAATCAGCGCTGAGCTCATACGAGCTGGAGCCTGGTGAACGTTACGACTCCACGAACAACTGGTGGATCGTCCCGTTCAAGCTGAAAGAGAAGGGGTATCTAGCAATGATCAGCTGCGACGGAAGACTGGAGCTGAGCGTCGGCAAACCCTGAGGCAGTAATCCAGGCCCATGCAAGCGTTGCTTGTGTTCAAGGGCGACGTGTAGACAGGGCTGGACGCCGAGCCCCTCGGCGAGGTCATCAGCGTCTACGCCAAGAAAGCTCGCGGGATGATGAGCCGTTTCGTCATTCAGGAGCGCATCGGCGACCCGGAGCAGCTCAAGCAGTTCGATGTGCAGGGCTATTACTACAGTGCCGAGCAATCCAAGCCTGATCACCTGGTATTCCTGCGCGACCATCCGGGCGAGTGATCCTGGGCTTGGCTTAGGTTTTCGTGGTTTTCAAGATCGAGCGCCGCCCGCGCGGCGCATCGCGGATGAATCCGCTCCTACATTTGTTGCAACGTACCTATGCCTGATACGACGCGATGTCGCGGCGGGCGCTAAAAGCGGACAACCATGGCCTGACAGACCGTGGCACGTTGCAACAAATGTAGGAGCGGATTCATCCGCGATGCGTCGCGCGGGCGGCGCTCGATTTCATTGCCACAACAGAACGAAAGACAGGCGTAGCAAGTCATTTTTATGACGCCAAAAAACCAACACACCTCTCCTTATCGCCAAACGCCATAAGACCGTTCGTAGTTTTTTGACGAATTTTGAAAAAATTTTTCGCATGCTGGCATAAAAACATCCCCCTTCAGTCTCGCCCTTTATATACAGGGGTGAACCCCGCCTGTGCTATCAAAGTGAAAGTATTTGCCACTGAAAAAATATTTAGAAATCTTTCATGCAGGCACAACGCCGCTCGGAACTTCTCCTGCGGCCTATCGCTCATAGTGCCGTAACGAATTTCATGCCCTTGGGTGTGAGAGATGACTTACAGATGACTACCGGCAGTAATTCACTGCCCACCCCGAGCACTTCGACAGGCGCAAGGGATTACCCGGAAAGCCCTGTCCATGGAGGAGAGACGCGCCCCTTACAAAATCGTCCTAGTGGTTGATTTCAAAGGATTTATCCACTTGAAAAAACAAGCACAGCAACGCGCCAAGTAGCGCATTGCAATAAAGACGGCTGCATTACAGGGCACGCCTTTTAATTACTGGCCTTTTACTGCCAACTTTGAGTGCACAACTTTGTGCGCTCCGGACTTATTCATGCCTGCGCTCGGCGAAGTGTGCATTCGCCATGGATCCGTGCGCCTTAAAACTGCTGTTAATCAACCCAGTCCGGCTCTTTCAACAGGAGCTGGCGTGATAAACACATGAGGTGATAGCGATGCGTATCAGCATCTTTGGTTTGGGTTATGTGGGTGCAGTCTGTGCAGGCTGCCTGACGGCGCGAGGCCATGACGTGATCGGTGTGGACGTGTCCAGCACCAAGATCGACCTGATCAATCAGGGCAAGTCGCCCATCGTCGAACCTGGCCTGGAAGCACTGCTGCAACAAGGCATCGCCAACGGCCGCCTGCGTGGCACCACCGACTTCGCCGAGGCCATCCGCGCCAGCGACGTGTCGATGATCTGCGTGGGTACCCCGAGCAAGAAAAACGGCGACCTGGGCCTGGAGTACATCGAGGCAGTGTGCCGCGAAATCGGCTACGTGCTGCGTGACACCACCCGCCGCCACACCATCGTGGTGCGCAGCACCGTGCTGCCAGGCACCGTCAAGAACGTGGTCATCCCGATTCTCGAAGACTGCTCGGGCAAGAAGGCCGGTGTCGACTTCGGCGTCGCGGTCAACCCTGAGTTCCTGCGTGAAAGCACCGCGATCAAGGACTACGACCACCCACCGATGACCGTCATCGGCGAACTGGACAGCGCCAGCGGCGACGTGCTGCAGAGCCTGTACGAAGAACTCGACGCACCGGTCATCCGCAAGCCGATCGAAGTGGCCGAGATGATCAAGTACACCTGCAACGTCTGGCACGCCACCAAGGTCACCTTCGCCAACGAAATCGGCAACATCGCCAAGGCCGTCGGTGTCGATGGTCGCGACGTGATGGACGTGGTCTGCCAGGACAAGGTGCTGAACCTGTCGCAGTACTACATGCGCCCAGGCTTCGCCTTCGGTGGCTCGTGCCTGCCCAAGGACGTACGCGCCCTCACCTACCGCGCTGCCAGCCTCGACGTGCGCGCCCCGCTGCTCGACTCTCTGATGCTCAGCAACGAGTCGCAGGTGCAGAACGCCTTCGAGCTGATCGAAGCCCACGACAAGCGCAAGGTCGCCCTGCTCGGCCTGAGCTTCAAGGCCGGCACCGACGACCTGCGTGAAAGCCCGCTGGTGGAACTGGCCGAGCGCCTGATCGGCAAGGGCTACCAACTGGACATCTACGACGAGAACGTCGAGTACGCCCGCGTTCACGGGGCGAACAAAGAGTACATCGAGTCGAAGATCCCTCACGTGTCCTCGCTGCTCAACGCCAACTTCCAGAAGGTCATCGACAACGCCGACATCATCGTCCTGGGCAACCGTGACGAGCAGTTCCGCGCCCTTGCAGAGCAAGCGCCGGCCGGCAAGCAAGTGATCGACCTGGTTGGCTTCATGGGCAAACCGACCTGCCCGACCAGCCGTACCGAAGGCATCTGCTGGTAAGCCCTCGGCCGGGCGACGCAGCCTCCCCACTGCGTCGCCCTCCTTCCCAAGAATTCTCCACGGATGCTGAACATGCAAAGGCTCCAGACAGTGCTGTTGCAGTGCGCCGGTTGGCTGCTCTACATGAGCCTGCTCATGTTGATCGCCCTGGCCCTGCCGGCCGATATCTTCGACTCGCAGTCGAAGCACTTCATCTTCCTGGTCGGCGCAGTCGGCATCTGGCGCTATTCCATGGGCGCCACCCATTTCATTCGCGGCATGATCTTCCTCTACGGCGTCTACCCCTACCTGCGCCGCAAGGTGCAGAAAATGGGCGACGCCGCAGCGCCCTCGCACGTCTACCTGATGGTCACCAGCTTCCGTATCGAAGCCCTGACCACCGCCCAGGTGTACAGCTCGGTGATTCGCGAGGCGATCGACTGCGGCTACCCCACCACCGTGGTCTGCTCGCTGGTGGAGATGTCCGATGAACTGCTGGTGAAAAGCCTGTGGGCCAAGTACAACCCGCCTGCCCACGTCAAACTGGACATCGTGCGCATCGCCGGCACCGGCAAGCGCGACGGTCTGGCTTACGGTTTCCGCGCCATCTCTCGGATGCTCCCGGACGAAAACGCCGTGGTAGCGGTGATCGACGGTGACACCGTGCTCGGCGAAGGCGTGGTACGCAAGACCGTGCCGTGGTTCAAGCTGTTCCCCAACGTCGGTGGCCTGACCACCAACGAATTCTGCGAAGTGCGCGGTGGCTACATCATGAGCGAGTGGCACAAGCTGCGCTTCGCCCAGCGCCACATCAACATGTGCTCGATGGCACTGAGCAAACGCGTGCTGACCATGACCGGTCGCATGTCGATGTTCCGCGCAAGCGTAGTGACCAACCCCGAGTTCATCGCCGACGTCGAAAGCGACTCGCTGATGCACTGGCGCCTGGGCCGCTTCAAGTTCCTCACCGGTGACGACAAGTCCAGCTGGTTCAGCCTGATGCGCCTTGGCTACGACACCTTCTACGTGCCGGACGCCGCCATCAACACGGTCGAGCACCCGCCGGAAAAAAGCTTCCTCAAGGCCAGCCGCAAGCTCATGTACCGCTGGTACGGCAACAACCTGCGGCAGAACTCCCGCGCGCTGGGCCTGGGTGTAGGTCGCCTGGGGGCGTTCACCAGCATCGTGCTGTTCGACCAGCGCGTGTCGATGTGGACCAGCCTGCTGGGCCTGACCGTGGCGGTGATCGCCAGCCTCAAGTTCGGCATGGCGTACCTCCTGGTGTACCTGCTGTGGATCGGCATCACCCGCCTGATCCTGACCATCATGCTGCTGTGCTCGGGCCACAACGTCGGCCCCGCCTACCCGCTGATTCTCTATTACAACCAGATCGTCGGCGCGCTGATGAAGATCTACGTGTTCTTCCGTCTCGACAAGCAGTCCTGGACCCGCCAGCCGACTGCCCTCAAGCGCGACCTCGCCAGCTTTCAACAATGGTTCAACACCTGGTCCTCGCGGACCATGACCTTCTCGGCTGCCAGCATCTTCGTCGCTGTGCTGTTCATGGTCGTGTGAGCCCAACCCGGATCGGATCTAACAGGAACAAACCACCATGAATACCGCCGTGAACGTCAATGTCGTGCATGAGTCCGAAGCCCAGCGCCAACACGCCCGGGTGCGCATCCCGGCCAAGCTGCGCTTTTTGGACAATGACCGCCAAGCCCACGATGTGAAGGTCGACGACCTGTCCGCCGGTGGCCTGAGCTTCCACACCAAGAAAGTGCTGTCGGTGGGTGAAGTACTGCGCGGGCGCCTGCAGTTCGTGGTCGACAACCTTGGCCTGTCGATGGATATCGAACTCCAGGTGCGCTCCTACATCGCCGACAGCGGTCGTACCGGTGCGCAGTTCCAGAAACTTGAACCTCGCGATATCGCCACCCTGCGCCACATCATCACCAGCCACCTGTCGGGTGAACTGATCAGCATCGGCGATGTGCTCAGCACCCTGCAGCGCGACAACTTCACCAAGGCGCGCAAGCAGAAGGACGGCGGCTCTGGGCTGTCCGCCTTCGGCCGGCTCAAGGCCGTGACCGTCACCCTCGGCGTGTTCGTGGTCGGTGTCGCGGCCTTCGGCTTCGTCGCCAAGTCGCTGTACGGCATGTACTTCGTCAGCCACGCCGAAGCCGGCGTGGTCGCCGTGCCGACCACCACCATCACCATGCCGCGCGACGGCACCGTGAGCAGCCTGGTCGAGAGCGGTGGCCAGGTGGTCAAGGGCGCGCCGCTGGCCAGCTTCAGCACCAGCATGCTGGACATGCTCAAAGGCCACCTGGACGACTCGCACCTGGAGCCGACCAAGGTCGAGGAACTGTTCGGCAAGCAGCTCTCCGGCACCCTCACCAGCCCCTGCGACTGTGTGGTTGCCCGCCAGCTGGTGGACGACGGCCAGTACGCCGCCAAGGGCCAGCCGATCTTCCAGCTGGTGCCACGCACCACCACACCGATGGTCGAAGCGCGCTTCAGCTACCGCCAGTTCGACGAGGTCAAGCCAGGTACCCGGGTCAACTTCCAGGTCGCCGGCGAAGACGAAGTGCGTACCGGCCAAATCGTCAGCAGCACCAGCCTCAACAGCGAAAACCTGGCGTCCGACATCCGCGTTCAGATCAAGCCAGACAGCGGCCTGCCCGCAGAACTTGCCGGGCGTCCGGCTTCGGTCAACAGCGACCGTGGCCCTTCGCTCAACTGGCTGATCGATAAAGCCGTGGCCCGTGGGCTGTAAGAGGACAAGTCGATGACTAGCAGACAACTCGGTACCTGCAGGAGCTGGCTTGCCAGCGATCGAGTGCGCAGCACTCGCCCCGCAGATGATTCGCCTGCCCTGGCCAATCGCCGGCAAGCCGGCTCCCACAAGGTCCTGTGCGCGTTGACCGCGGCAATGGTATTGGCCGGCTGTGCCGGCCTGCCCGACCAGCGCCTGGCCAATGAAGCCCTCAAGCGCGGCGACACCGCGCTGGCCGAGCGCAACTACAAGGCCCTGGCCGACCTCGGCTACAGCGAAGCGCAAGTGGGCCTGGCCGACATCAAGGTGGCCACCCGCGACCCGTCGCAGCTCAAGGAAGCCGAAGCCACCTACCGCGCCGCGGCGGCCACTTCGCCGCGGGCCCAGGCACGCCTTGGCCGCCTGCTGGTGGCCAAGCCCGACAGCAGCCAGGCGGAACGCGAAGAAGCCGAGAAGCTGCTCAAGGCCGCTGCCCGCCAGGGCGAAGGCAACACCCTGATCCCGCTGGCGATGCTCTACCTGACCTACCCGCAGAGCTTCCCCAACATCAACGCCCAGCAGCAGATCGACCAGTGGCGCACCGCCGGCAACCCGGAAGCGGGCCTGGCCCAGGTACTGCTGTACCGCACCCAGGGCACCTACGACCAGCACCTGGGTGAAGTCGAGCAGATCTGCAAGGCCGCGCTGGCCACCACCGACATCTGTTACGTCGAGCTGGCTACCGTCTACCAGAAACGCGCGCAGGCCGACCAGCAAGCCGCCCTGCTCGGCCAGCTCAAGGCCGCCTATGCCCGTGGCGCGGTGCCGGCCACCCGGGTCGACAGCGTCGCCCGCGTACTGGCTGACCGCAGCCTCGGCCAGACCGACGAGAAAACCGCCAAGGACCTGCTCGAACAGGTCGCCCCGGCCAACCCGGCGTCCTGGGTCAGTCTGGCGCAGCTGGTCTACGACTTCCCCGAGCTGGGCGACACCGACCAGCTGATGGCCTACATCGACAAGGGCCGCGAAGCCGAACAACCGCGTGCCGAGCTGCTGCTGGGCCGCCTGTACTACGAAGGCAAGACGCTGCCGGCCGATGCCGAAAAAGCCGAGCAGCACCTGCAGGCCGCCGCCGATGCCGGCGAAGTCAGCGCCCACTATTACCTCGGCCAGCTGTACCGCCGTGGCTACCTGGGCGACGTCGAGCCGCAGAAGGCCGTCGACCACCTGCTCAGCGCTGCCCGCGGCGGTCAGAACAGCGCCGACTACGCCCTCGCCCAGCTGTTCAGCGAAGGCCATGGCATCCGCCCGCAACCGGGCAATGCCTGGGTATTCGCCCAGCTGTCCCAGGTCAACCCGACGCCGCAATCCACCGAATTGCTGCAGCAACTCGACCAGCAGCTCACGCCTGACCAGCGCAGCCAGGCCCAGCGCCTGCTGGAGCAAGAAAAGCAGGCACGCGGCAGCATGGCGCAGGGTGGCAACAGCACCCTCGCCCTCGAAGCCCTGCAAGACGATGAAAAAGAAGTAGACGGTGAGGACTCGCTATGACGCTCAATCCCTTCGTGAAAGCCGGCATCGGCCTGAGCTTCGCCCTGCTGTGGTCCTGCCCGACCCTGGCTGACATGACGGCGCAGAAGAACTTCGGCCTGGATGTGAAGATCACCGGCCAGTCGGAAGACGACCGCGACCTGGGCACCCGCTCCGGCGGCGACGTCAACGGCCTGGGCCTCGACCTGCGCCCATGGGTCTACGGTGAACGCGGCAACTGGAGCGCCTATGCCATGGGCCAGGCCGTCGCCGCCACCGACACCATCGAAACCGACACCCTGCGCCAGAACGACGACGGCAGCACCACCGACACCGGCGACGACAGCCGCAAGCCAGACAAGAGCTACCTGGCCATGCGTGAATTCTGGGTCGGCTACAGCGGCCTCACCGCCTACCCCGGCGAGCAACTGCGCCTGGGCCGCCAGCGCCTGCGCAGTGACGACGGCATGTGGCGCGACACCAACATCGAAGCCCTGAACTGGACCTTCGACACCACCCTGCTCAAGGCCGACCTGGGCGTGGCCCAGCGCTTCAGCGAATACCGCACCGACCTCACCGAGCTGGCCCCGGAAGACAAGGACCGCACGCATGTGTACGGCAACGTCGCCACGCAGTGGACACCCGGTCATTGGGTCGGCGTGCGTGCCCACCACACCCATGACAGCGGCAGCCTGAAGAACCCTGGCGAAACAATCGACGCGCTGGACAAGACCCGCACCGGCGACCTCACCTGGCTGGGCCTCGAGGCCAACAGCGACGCCTACAACTGGCGCAACGACCACACCGTCAACTACTGGGGCAGCGTCACCTGGCTGACCGGCGATCGCGACACCCTCAGCAGCCAGCAGGTCGGCGACCAGCAAGTGGCCACCGGCAAGCAGAGCGGTGACGTCAATGCCTGGGCCACCGACCTCGGCATCCGCCTGCGCCTGGACCCGCAATGGCAGGTCGGCGCGGCCTACGCCCGCGGCAGCGGCGGCGGTGGCGACGACGGCTCGAACAACTTCGAACAGACCGGCCTTGAGAGCAACCGCTCCAACTTCACCGGTACCCGCTCGCGCGTGCACCGCTTCGGCGAAGCCTTCCGTGGCGAGCTGGGCAACCTGCAGGCAGCCACCCTGTTCGCCTCCTGGCAGCTGCGCGACGACTACGACGCCAGCTTCATCTACCACAAGTTCTGGCGTGTCGATGGCTCGCAGAACATCGGCTCCAGCGGCATCAACGCGGCCGTCAACGACAACGGCGTCAGCCGCCCGCTGGTCGACGGCGAGAAAGACCTCGGCCAGGAAATGGACGTGGTCGTGACCAAGTACTTCAAACAAGGCCTGCTGCCGGCCTCCATGAGCCAGGCCATCGACGAGCCGTCCGCGCTGGTGCGCCTGCGCGCCGGTGTGTTCAAGCCGGGCGATGCCTATGGCAAGGAAACGGACTCGTACATGCACCGTGCCTTCGTCGACGTGATCTGGCACTTCTGAGGCCGGGAGAGGACCTGCAATGAACCTTCACCCGCACTTACGTCACAGCCTCCTGGCCAGCGCCCTGTTGCTGGCAAGCGGCCTGGCCGTCGCCGCAGAACCTGCGGTGATCGCCAAGGAGCTGCAGCAGGCCAAGACCTACACCGTGTCCAGCGCGCCGACCGAGCCGCTGCACATGGACCCGCCGAAACTGCCCGACCTCAGCGGCTACACGGCCGAGGCCGTGCAGAAAAAGATCGACCGCCGCCACAAGGGCAAAGTCAGCGTGCGGCGCATGCTGCAGGAAGAGTCGCTCAAGGAATTCATCGGCGGTGACAACAAGGCGGCCGAGTGGGTGCAGCGCCAGCACGGCATCCCCCAGGCGATCTTCGTCGATGATGGCCATGTCGACCTGGTGCAACTGAGCAAACAGGTGCCCAAGCAATACCTCAGCGAGGTCGAGCCAGGGGTTTACCTGGCACGCCTGCCGATCGTGGTCGGGCAGAAGGGCATCCTGGAAATCGACGGCAAGGTCAAGCAGCTGCGCCTGTCCCAGGACCGCGGCGCATTCCTGGTCAACGACGGCAAGCTGTTCATCAGCGACACCCAGGTGACGGGCTGGCGCGAGAAAGACAACGGCCCCGCCACGTTCCGCTCGCCCACCGAGTTCCGTCCGTTCCTGCTGTCGTGGGGCGGCACCGAGACTTACATCGTCAATACCAAGATGGCCAGCTTCGGCTACGCCAAGTCCAAGTCGTATGGCGTAAGCATCTCGCAGTACACGCCGAACATGTCCAAGCGCATGGGCCGCCCGGAGCCCACCGGCTGGATCATCGGCTCGGAGTTCAGCGACATGTGGTACGGCTTCTATTGCTACGAGACCCAGGACTTCGTGGTCAAGGACAACACCTACCGCGACAACATCGTCTATGGCATCGACCCGCACGACCGTTCGCACCGTCTGATCATCGCCGGCAACACCGTGTACGGCACCAAGAAGAAGCACGGGATCATCGTCTCGCGTGAGGTCAACGACAGCTGGATCATCAACAACAAGAGCTATGACAACAAGCTCTCGGGCGTGGTGATCGACCGTAACAGCGTCAACAACCTGATCGCCTACAACGAGATCTACCGCAACCACACCGACGGCATCACCCTGTACGAAAGCGGCGACAACCTGATCTGGGGCAACAAGCTGATCAACAACCGTCGCCACGGCATCCGCGTGCGCAACAGCGTGAACATCCGCCTGTACGAAAACGTCGCCATGGCCAACGGCCTGGTCGGCGTGTACGGGCACATCAAGGACCTGTCCGACACCGACCGCGACATCGACCTCGACCCGTTCGACACCAAGGTGTCGCTGATCGTGGTCGGCGGCGAACTGGCGGCCAACGGTTCCGGCCCCCTGTCGATCGACTCGCCGCTTTCGGTGGAGTTGTACAAGGTCTCCATGCTCGCCCCGCGCAAGTCCAACGGCATCAGCCTCAACGGCATCCTCGGCGAGCGCCAGGACGAAATCCTCGACCTGCTGGTGCGCCAGCAGAAGGCCGTGCTGATCGACCCGGTCGAACGCCAGACCGAAATGATCGATTAAGGAAGCCCAGACCATGACCCCACACTTGATGAAACTGCTGGGCCTGTCCGCCGCCCTCCTGGCCATCAGCCAGGGCGTGCGCGCCGATGAAGTGAAGGCACCGACCTTTACTGCCGAGCCTTGCTGCCAGCTGTGCCCCGAGGCGCATGACGCCAGCCGCTACACCACCCGCTACCAGCAGAACTTCACCACGCTGGTGCAGGCCAAGGGCGACTGGCTGTTCCGTACCCGCGAAGACCTGCGCACCGAGTTCAACACCACCGCGGCCGGCTACAAGCGCCTGCAGCAGGTGCATGACGCCTTCAAGAAACGCGGCGTGGAACTGGTCGTGGTCTACCAGCCGACCCGTGGCCTGGTGAACCGCAACATGCTTGAGCCCGCCGAGAAAGCCGCCTTCGACTACCAGAAGGCCCTGGGCAACTACCAGGCCATGCTCAAGCGCTTCGCCAGCATGGGCTACAACGTGCCCGACCTGTCGCCGCTGACCAACGAGCAACTGGCCGCCGCCGACCAGGGCAAGGACTTCTACTTCCGTGGCGACCAGCACTGGACGCCTTATGGCGCCGAACGCGCGGCGAAGATCGTGGCCGATACCGTGCACAAGATGCCGGCCTTCGAAGGCATCCCGCGCAAGGAATTCGAAACCCACAAGTCCGGCCGCATGGGCAAGACCGGCACCCTGCACAACGTGGCCGGCCAGCTCTGCGGCACCAGCTACGCGGTGCAGTACATGGACCAGTTCGCCACCGAGCCGAAAGGTTCGAGCGGCGGCGGCGACGACCTGTTCGGTGACAGCGGCAACGCCCAGATCACCCTGGTCGGCACCAGCCACAGCGGCAAGAACTACAACTTCTCGGGCTTCCTCGAACAGTACATCGGCGCCGACGTGCTCAACGTCGCCTTCCCCGGCGGTGGCCTGGAAGGCTCGATGATCCAGTACCTGGGCAGCGAGGAGTTCCAGAACAACCCGCCGAAGATCCTCGTCTGGGAATTCTCGCCGCTGTATCGCCTGGACCAGGAAACCATCTGGCGGCAGATCCTCGGCCTGCTCGACGACGGCTGCGATGCACGCCCGGCGCTGATGAGCGCCAGCGCCACGCTCAAGCCCGGCAAGAACGAGCTGATGGTCAACGGCAAGGGCGGCGTGATCAAGGACCTGATCAACCGCAACCTGCAGATGGACGTCAAGTTCGAAGACCCTTCGGTGAAGGTGCTGCAAGCAACCCTCTGGTACCTCAACGGCCGCCACGAGGACATCAAGCTGGAAAAACCGGAAACCTCCGACACCGACGGCCGCTTCGTCTTCCAGATGCGCGAGGACGAGGACTGGGCCAGCCAGAACCTGCTGGCCTTCGAGATCCAAGGTCCGGAAAAAGGCACCCAGAAGGTCGAGGCCAAGCTCTGCAAACGCAACAACTTCGCCGTGCCCGCGCAAACCGCGCAGGCCGGCCAGTGAGGCGACCATGACTGCATTCAAGCGAACCTTCAGCCCTGCCCTGCTCGCCCTGGCGATGTTCGGTGGTGCCGCGCATGCCGCGCTGGTGCCACCCCAGGGTTATTACGAGGGCATCGAGAAACTCAAGACCCGCGACGGCAACTTCCACTGCGAAGCGTCGCCCAAGCCCTACACCGGCGCGCTGCAGTTTCGCAGCAAGTACGAAGGCTCGGACAAGGCGCGGGCGACCCTGAACCTGGACTCCGAAGAAGCTTTCCGCGACTCCACCAAGGACATCACCACCCTGGAGCGCGGCGTGGCCAAGATGGTCAACCAGTACATGCGCGACGGCCGCCCGGCGCAGCTCGACTGCACCCTGACCTGGCTGGGTACCTGGGCGCGCGCCGATGCGCTGATGTCCAGCGACTACAACCACACCGGCAAGTCGATGCGCAAATGGGCGCTGGGCAGCATGAGCGGCTCGTGGTTGCGCCTGAAGTTCTCCAACTCGCAGCCGCTGGCCGCGCACCAGGCCGAGGCCGAGCTGATCGAGAAGTGGTTCGCCCGCCTCGCCGAGCAGACCGTGCGCGACTGGAGCAACCTGCCGCTGGAGAAGATCAACAACCACAGCTACTGGGCGGCCTGGTCGGTGATGGCCACTGCCGTGGCCACTGACCGGCGCGACCTGTTCGACTGGTCGGTGAAGGAATACAAGGTCGGCGCCAACCAAGTCGACGACCAGGGCTTCCTGCCCAACGAGCTCAAGCGCAAGCAGCGCGCATTGGCTTACCACAACTATGCCCTGCCGCCACTGGCGATGATCGCCAGCTTCGCCCAGGCCAACGGCGTGGATGTGCGCGGCGAGAACGACAACGCGCTGCAGCGCCTGGCCCAGCGCGTGCTGGCCGGGTCCAGGGACCCGAGCGCGTTCAAGACCCGCAATGGCGAGAAGCAGGACATGAAGGACCTGAAGATCGACAGCAAGTACGCCTGGATGGAGCCGTATTGCAGCCTTTACGCCTGCAGCGGCGACACCCTGCAGCGCAAGCGCGGCATGCAGCCGTTCGACAGCTTCAGGCTGGGCGGCAACCTCACCCGGGTCTACGACCCGAGCGCGGATACCAAGAAGTAACACCCCGATGTGGGAGTGATCCCTGTGGGAGCGGGCTTGTCCCGCGAAGCGGACAGTGCGGTGCCTGGCAAGGGCTTCGCCCTTGTTCGCGGGACAAGCCCGCTCCCACAGGGAATGAATTGCTCTTCAGTCATGGGCTGGGGGGTTTGGGGGGCGCTTTGCCCTGGATGCTGTGAACAACTTAGGAGAACCGGGATGGTCTTCTCGTCCAACGTGTTCCTGTTCCTGTTCTTGCCGATCTTCCTCGGCCTGTACTACTTGAGCGGGCAACGCTATCGCAACCTGCTGCTGCTGGTCGCCAGCTACATCTTCTACGCCTGGTGGCGGGTGGACTTCCTCGCCCTGTTCGCCGGGGTGACCCTGTGGAACTACTGGATCGGCCTGAAAGTGGGCGCCGCCGGCGTGCGCACCAAGCCGGCCCAGCGCTGGCTGCTGCTGGGCGTGGGCGTCGACCTGGCGATCCTCGGCTACTTCAAGTACGCCAACTTCGGCGTCGACAGCCTCAACGCGATCGTCAGCTCGTTTGGCCTGGAGCCGTTCATCCTGACCCACGTGCTGCTGCCAATCGGTATCTCGTTCTACATCTTCGAGTCGATCAGCTACATCATCGACGTGTACCGCGGCGACACCCCGGCCACCCGCAACCTGATCGACTTCGCCGCATTCGTGGCGATCTTCCCGCACCTGATCGCCGGCCCCGTGCTGCGCTTCAAGGACCTGGTCGATCAGTTCAACAACCGCACCCACACCCTGGACAAGTTCTCCGAAGGCTGCACCCGCTTCATGCAGGGCTTCATCAAGAAAGTGTTCATCGCCGACACCCTGGCGGTGGTGGCCGACCATTGCTTCGCCCTGCAGAACCCGACCACGGGCGATGCCTGGCTCGGCGCCTTGGCCTACACCGCGCAGCTGTATTTCGACTTCTCCGGCTACAGCGACATGGCCATCGGCCTGGGCCTGATGATGGGCTTCCGCTTCATGGAGAACTTCAAGCAGCCGTACATCAGCCAGTCGATCACCGAGTTCTGGCGCCGCTGGCACATCAGCCTGTCGACCTGGCTGCGCGACTACCTGTACATCACCCTGGGCGGCAACCGCAAAGGCACCTTCAACACCTACCGCAACCTGTTCCTGACCATGCTGCTGGGTGGCCTGTGGCACGGTGCCAACTTCACCTACATCATCTGGGGCGCCTGGCACGGCATGTGGCTGGCGATCGAACGGGCACTGGGCCTGGACACCAACCCGCAGCGTTTCAACCCGGTCAAGTGGGCGTTCACCTTCCTGCTGGTGGTGATCGGCTGGGTGATCTTCCGCGCCGAAAACCTGGCCGTGGCCGGCCGCATGTATGGCGCCATGTTCAGCTTCGGCGAATGGCAGCTGTCGGAGCTCAACCGCGCCCAGCTCACCGGGCTGCAGGTGGCGACGCTGGTCATCGCCTACCTCACCCTGGCGTTCTTCGGCCTGCGTGACTTCTACCGCAACGCCAAGCCGACGGCCAAGGCCACCCCGGTGCAAGTCAATGCCGACGGCTCGCTCGGCCTGGACTGGACGCGCGTCATGTCGCGCGCCCTGATCCTGATGCTGTTCGCAGCCTCGATCCTCAAGCTTTCGGCGCAAAGCTACTCGCCGTTCCTCTACTTCCAGTTCTGAGGTTGACGACCATGACCCGGACATTACGCATCACTTACTCCCTGTCGTTCCTCGGCCTGCTGGTGGGCATGGGCGTGTGGTCCACCGGTGGCCTGCAAAGCTTCCAGCGTACCGAGCAGATGACCCTGCTCAACGGCAAGCTGGCCAAGGCCGCCGAGACCCACTACGACGAGCAGTTCCCGATCAAGCGCCTGGGCACCAACCTCTGGGCCGCGCTGGACTTCAAGCTGTTCAACGAAGGCCGCCCCGGCGTGGTGCTGGGCCGCGACCAGTGGCTGTTCAGCGATGAAGAGTTCAAGCCCACGGCCGGTGCCGAACAACTGATGCAGGAAAACCTGGCGCTGATCCGTGGCGTGCGCGACACCCTGCAGCAGCACGGCAGCCAGCTGGTGCTGGCGATCGTGCCGGCCAAGGCGCGCATCTACTCGGAATACGTGGGCAAGGAGCAGCCGGCCAGCCTGCATGACGACTTGTACAACCAGTTCCATGCCCAGGTCCGTCAGGCCAACGTGTTCGCCCCGGACCTGCAGGCAGCGATGGAGCAGGCCAAGGCCCGCGGCCAGGTATTCCTGCGCACCGACACCCACTGGACACCGATGGGTGCCGAAGTCGCCGCCCAGGCCCTGGCCGAGGCGGTCAGCCGCCAGAGCCTGCTCAATGGCGACCCGCAGACCTTCATCACCGAAGCCGGCGACACCGCGCCGTACAAAGGCGACCTGACCAACTTCCTGCCGCTCGACCCGCTGTTCAGCAACCTGTTGCCGAGCCCGGACAACCTGCAGCAACGCACGACCCGCCCCGCCGAGGCTCAGGCTGATGCCGGCGACGCCCTGTTCGCCGACAGCCAGATCCCGGTCGCCCTGGTGGGCACCAGCTACAGCGCCAACCCGCACTGGAACTTCCTCGGCGCGCTGCAGCAGGCCCTGCACAGCGACGTCGCCAACTACGCCGAAGACGGCCACGGGCCGCTGCTGCCGATGCTCAAGTACCTGCAAAGCGATGCCTTCAAGAACGCCGCGCCACAAGTGGTGGTGTGGGAATTCCCCGAACGTTATCTGCCAATGAAGAACGACCTCAGCAGCTTTGATCCGCAGTGGATCGCGCAGCTGAAGAACTCCCGTAAATCCGAAGAAAACCTGGCCTTGTCGTCCACCCGGACGGACCACTGATAGATAGAGAGGAACACGCACATGACTACCAAGACTTCCATTGCCAAAGCCCTCACCCTCGCGGCCGGCCTGTCTCTCGCCTCCCTGCAGGCCTTCGCCGGCGCCGACGCCGCGCTGTATGGCCCGACCGCACCGAAAGGCTCGACCTTCGTGCGCCTGTACAACGCCGCCAGCGCACCGGCCGCTGCCAGCGTCGGCAACACCCAGATCAAGCAGGTCGGCGCCCAGGCCAGCAGCGACTTCAGCTTCCTGCCAGGGGGTGACTACACCGCCCAGGTCGGCGGCAAGAGCGTCCCGGTCAAACTGGCTGCAGACAAGTACTACACCCTGGTCAACAACAACGGCGGCAACCCGCAACTGATCGAAGAACCACCGTTCAAGAACAAGCAGAAAGCCCTGGTGCGCGTGCAGAACCTGACTGACCAGGCCCTGACCCTGAAAACCGCCGACGGCAAGACCGAAGTGGTCCAGTCGGTGGCCGCCAAGGGCCGTGGCGAGCGCGAGATCAATCCGGTCAAGGTCAACCTGGCCCTGTTCGAAGGCGACAAGAAAGTCGGCGACCTGAAACCGGTCGCCCTGGAGCGCGGCGAAGCTGCCGTGCTGTATGTCACTGGCTCCGGCAGCAATCTGTCGCCGGTCTGGGTCACCCGCCCAGCGTCCACCCACTGATCCCCTGCCTCTTTAACGACCTTATTGGAGAAACAACATGATCCCGGTAATTCTTTCTGGTGGTAGCGGTTCCCGTCTGTGGCCTCTGTCGCGCAAGCAGTTCCCCAAGCAGTTCCTGGCCCTGACCGGTGAGCACACCCTGTTCCAGCAAACCCTCGAGCGCCTGGTGTTCGAAGGCATGGATGCACCCATCGTGGTGTGCAACAAGGATCACAAGTTCATCGTCCAGGAGCAGCTGGCCAGCCTGAAGCTGGAGACCCAGGCCATCCTGATGGAGCCGTTCGGTCGCAACACCGCGCCGGCCGTGGCCATGACCGCCATGAAACTGGTCAACGAAGGCCGTGACGAGCTGATGCTGGTGCTGCCCGCCGACCACGTGATCGATGACCAGAAAGCCCTGCAACGCGCCCTGGCCCTGGCCACCGTGGCCGCCGAACGTGGCGAGATGGTGCTGTTCGGCGTGCCGGCCACCAAACCTGAAACCGGCTACGGCTACATCCGTTCCAGCCAGGACGCGCTGCTGCCCGAAGGCGTGGCGCGGGTCGCCCAGTTCGTCGAGAAGCCCGACGAGAAGCGCGCCGCCGAATTCGTCGCCGCCGGCGGCTACTTCTGGAACAGCGGCATGTTCCTGTTCCGCGCCAGCCGCTTCCTCGAAGAGCTGAAAAAGCACGACGCCGACATCTACGACACCTGCCTGCTGGCCCTGGAGCGCAGCAAGGAAGACGACGATGTGCTGAGCATCGACGAAGCCACCTTCGCCTGCTGCCCGGACAACTCCATCGACTACGCGGTGATGGAGAAGACCCAGCGCGCCTGCGTGGTGCCGATGACGGCCGGCTGGAGCGACGTGGGTTGCTGGTCGTCGCTGTGGGAAGTGCACGAGAAGGACGCCGACGGCAACGTCACCAAGGGCGACGTGGTGGTGCAGGACAGCCGCAACTGCATGATCCATGGCAACGGCAAGCTGGTGTCGGTGATCGGCCTTGAGAACATCGTCGTGGTCGAGACCAAGGACGCGATGATGATTGCCCACAAGGACAAGGTCCAGGGCGTCAAGCAGATGGTCAAGACCCTCGACGACCGGGGCCGCAGCGAGACCCAGAACCACCTGGAAGTGTACCGCCCGTGGGGCTCGTATGATTCGGTGGACATGGGCGGCCGTTTCCAGGTCAAGCACATCACCGTCAAGCCCGGCGCCAGCCTGTCGCTGCAGATGCACCACCACCGTGCCGAACACTGGATCGTGGTGTCCGGCACTGCCGAGGTGACCTGTGACGAGAACGTGTTCCTGCTCACCGAGAACCAGTCGACCTACATTCCGATTGCCTCGATCCACCGCCTGCGCAACCCGGGCAAGATCCCGCTGGAGATCATCGAAGTGCAGTCCGGAAGCTACCTGGGCGAGGATGACATCGAGCGCTTCGAGGATGTGTATGGGCGGACTTCGACGCCGGTCGAGCGTGGGGTTTCGGTGAAGACCATCGCGCAGTAAGCAGGACCCTGGGGCCGCTTTGCGGCCCCATTTTTGAGGCCACCGCGATTTGGCGCTACGATGGTCGGACCCGCACAACCAAGGTCTGCCTGCGCCATGATCATCGGTGCCTTCCTCATCCTCACCTGGCTGGTGCTGCTTTTGCGCTACCCGGCCAAGGCCCTGCCGATTTCGCTGGCCGCTGTCTGTGGCCTGGCCCTCGTCGCGCTGGCGGTCGTCTGGCAAGACAACCGTGAAGCCTCGCAACTGGCACGGCTCGATCTGCGCCTGACTTACGCCCCGGACCAATGCCCCGCCGACCGCGCCCTGCAGGTGCGCATGAAAAACGGCAACGAGGTTCCACTCACCGAGCTGCGCTGGCGCGTGGCGGCCTTTGCGCCGGGCGATACGGTGAACCTGGCCGAGAACACCTACAGCGCTCCGCGCTATCGGGGGCCGGGTGAACTCCAGCCGGGGGCCGAGTGGAAGGACTGCCTGCCGCTGCCACCGCTGCGTGCCGGGTATCGGCCGCAGACCCTGGAGTTTCGGGCCGAGCACCTGCAAGGTACATTTTCCAATTGATGCATTGCCTGCACCGGCCCTATCGCCGGCAAGCCGGCTCCCACAGGTACGCCACAGATCTCTGTGGGAGCCGGCTTACCGGCGATAGGGCCAGTGCAGTCAACCCTAACCTCTCCCGACCACAGGCCTACCCCATGCCCACCGTCCTGATCACCGGTTGTTCCAGCGGCATCGGCCGCGCCCTGGCCGACGCCTTCCGCGATGCCGGCTACAAAGTCTGGGCCACCGCCCGCAAGCCCGATGATGTCGAGCGTCTGAGCGCCGCCGGCTTCACCGCCCGGCAACTGGATGTAAACGACACCGACGCCCTGACCCGACTGGCCGAGGAAATCGAAACCCTCGACATGTTGATCAACAACGCCGGCTACGGCGCCATGGGCCCCTTGCTCGATGGCGGTGTGGACGCCATGCGCCAACAATTCGAAACCAACGTGTTCGCCGTGGTTGGCGTCACCCGCGCGTTGTTCCCGCTGCTGCGCCGCACGCGTGGGCTGGTGGTGAACATCGGCAGTGTCTCGGGTGTCCTGGTGACCCCTTTCGCAGGCGCCTACTGCGCCTCGAAAGCTGCCGTGAATGCTTTGAGCGATGCCTTGCGCCTGGAACTGGCGCCGTTCGGTGTACGGGTGATGGAAGTGCAACCCGGGGCGATTGCCTCGCAATTCGCCAGCAATGCCCAGCGTCAGGCCGAGCAGGTGCTGGCGGCGGATTCGCCGTGGTGGCCGTTGCGTGAGCATGTGCAGGCTCGGGCGCGGGCTTCGCAGGACAAGCCGACCTCGGCAGCGGCGTTTGCCCAAGGGCTGCTGGCGGCCACGCGCAAGTCGCCGGTACCTGCGGTGGTTCGCTTGGGCAATGGCAGTACGGCGCTGCCATTGATGGCTCGGCTGCTGCCACGGCGGTTGCTGGATTGGGCGTTGCGCAAGCGGTTTGGGCTTTTGCGCCCGCTTTGAGATTTCGCTTGGCTGTACCGGCCCTATCGCCGGCAAGCCGGCTCCCACAGGAACCATGTGTTGCACATACCCTGTGGGAGCCGGCTTGCCGGCGATAGGGCCAGAACAGCCAACCCAACGATCAGGCAATGGAACGCAATACCCCACCATCGACCCGCAAGGCTGCTCCGGTGGTCCCACTGGCCTGCAGCGAAGCCAGATAGACCACCATGTTCGCCACCTCCTCCACCGTTTCCAATCGCTTGAGCAGCGAAGTAGGCCGGTGCTCGGCCAGGAAGTTGGCTTCAAGCTCCTCGCGACTGACACCTTGCTCCAGTGCCAGCTTGGTCATGAAGTCATCCACCCCTTCGGAACGCGTCGGCCCAGGCAACACCGAGTTGACGGTCACCCCAGTGCCGGCCAAGGTCTCGGCCAACCCACGCGACACCGCCAGCAGCGCCGTTTTGGACATGCCGTAGTGAACCATCTCGATCGGGATCTGCAACGCCGACTCGCTGGACAGGAAGATCACCCGCCCCCACGAGCGTTCGGCCATGCCCTGGGCGTAGTGGCGCGAAAGGCGCACGGCGCTCAGCACATTGACGTCGAAGAAGCGCTGCCAGTCGGCATCCTCGATCTCGAAGAACGGCTTGGGCTCGAAGATGCCGAGGTTGTTGACCAGGATGTCGGTGTGCGGCACCTGGTCGAACAGCTGCTGCGCGCCCTCCTGTGTACTCAGGTCGGCGGCGACGCCGATGACCCGGGCGTGCGGCAAGCGCTCGCGGACCGCGTTGAGGGCATCGTCGACACGCGCCTGGGTGCGGCCGTTGAGCACCACTTCGGCACCGGCGTCGGCCAGGCCGATGGCGATTGCCAGGCCGATGCCAGCGGTGGAGCCGCTGACAATGGCGCGTTTACCATTCAAGGAAATGTGCATTTTTGCCTCCTCGCTAGTCTGGAGAATCGCTGGGGCGGCTTTGCCGCCCTTTCGCGACACGAGGCCGCTCCTACAGGCACCGCGCGACCTGTGTAGGAGCGGCCTTGTGTCGCGAAAGGGCCGCAAAGCGGCCCCCAAAAATCACGCCTTGTGCGCAAGCTGTTCATCAAACGCCTGCCACCCACCACCCAACGCCTTATACAACCCCACCAGCGCCTGCGACACCGCCGCGGAGCTGTCGATCCACTGCTCTTCACTGGCCAGCAGGTCGCCCTGCACGGTCAGCACATTGAGAAAGTCCACCGCCCCTTCCACGTACTGGCGCTGGGCCGTTTCCAGGGCGATACGGTTCTGCCGCACCGCCTCGGCCAAATGATCGCGACGCAACTGGCTGGCGTTGTACAGGCGTAGCACATCGTCGATTTCATGCCAGGCCCCGAGCACCACTTTGCGGTAGTTCAGCGCCGCTTCCTGCTGCTGCGCTTCACGCAGTTCCAGAGTGCCGGTGAGCCGCCCGCCCTCGAAGATCGGCAGCGACAGCTGCGGGCCAAAGGCGAAGCGGCGCGAATCCCAGGCACCAAAGTCAGAGAGCTGCATGGCCTGGAAGCCGACGCTGCCCGACAGGCGGATGCTGGGGTAGAAGTCCGCCTTCGCCACGCCGATGCTGGCCGTGGCGGCATGCAGGCGGGCTTCGGCCTGGCGGATGTCCGGTCGGCGCTCGGCCAGCTCGGACGGCAAGCCGATGGCGAACGACTGCTGCGGTGCGGGCAGCTCGCCCCCCTCCTGCAACTCGGCCTGCAGGCTGCGCGGTGGCTCGGCCGCCAGCAGGCTGAGGGCGTTGATCAAATCGTCACGCCGGGCTTCCAGGCTCGGCAGGCGCGCTTCGATGGACGCGACCTGGGCACTGGCCTGGGCGACGTCGAGGCGGGTGGCGACACCTTCGGCCTGGCGGTCTTCGGACAGTTTCAGGCTGTGCCGGGCAACCTTCAGGTTGTCGTGGGTCACGTCCAGGGTGTGCTGCACGGCCCGCAGCTGAATGTAGTTGCCGGCCGTTTCCGAGAGCAGCGCCAGCAGCACACCACGGCGGTCGTTCTCGGCCACCTCCACGCTGGCATCGGCGGCTTCCACCTGGCGCCGCACACGGCCCCAGAGGTCCAGCTCCCAGCCGGCGACCAGGTCGCCTTGCCAGAGGTTGACAGCCGACTTACCCGCATGGCCAGAAGGGTCGCTCAGGCCTTCGGCGCTGTTACGGGCGCGGCTGTAGCCTGCGCCGGCATCGACCGACGGCACTTCATCGGCCGCCACGGTACTACGCAGGGCGCGGCTTTGCAGCAGACGTGCGCTGGCCATCTGCAAGTCGAGGTTGCGTTCGGCAACGCGCTGGATCAGCGCGCTCAAGCGGGCATCGTTGAAGCTTTCCCACCAGCGCAGTTCCAGCGGCTCGGCCTGTGGCTGGCTCGGCGCAGCTTCACCTTGCAGCGGTGCCCACTGCGCTGGCGCCTGGCTGTCCGGGCGCTGATAGTCCGGGCCGAGAGTGCAGCCGGCCAGCAGCATGGCCAACAGCAATGGGCTCAAGCGTACGGCGGGCTTCATCGGGCACTGACCTGTTTGCCGGCGAGCGTGTCGCCCTGGGTATCGATGGTCGCTTCCACCGACATACCCACGCGCAGGCGATCGAGCAGCGGCTGGCCGTCATCGAAGACGATCTTCACCGGAATACGCTGCACCACCTTGGTGAAGTTGCCGGTGGCGTTGTCCGGCTTCACCGCGGCGAAGGTCACGCCCGTGGCCGGGGCGATGCTTTCGACATGGCCGGTGAGGGTTTCACCGGCGAACGTGTCGACGCTGATGCGCACCGGCTGGCCAGGCTGCACGTGGGTCAGCTGGGTTTCCTGAAAGTTGCCGACCACATAGGCGTGCTGCAGCGGCACCACCGACAGCAGGCGCGCGCCCGGATTGACGAAGGCGCCGACGCGCAGCGCACGCTCGCCGACCATGCCGTCGACCGGCGCGGTGATGCGGGTGTAGGAAAGATCGAGCTGGGCTTTTTCCAGGCCCGCTTCGGCACGTTTCAACTGGCCGTCGGCGCTGGCCACCTGGGCGCTGAGGATATCTACCTGCTTGCGTGTTGCCACCAGCGCCGCTTGGGCATTGGCCAGCCGTGCACGGGCCTGGTCGACCCGGCTGCGCGCCTGCTGGGCGTTCTGCACCGTGCCGGCGCCCTGCTCGGCCAGGCGACTGTAGCGGTTGACCTCATGATCGGCAAAGGCCGCTTCGGCCTGCGCGGCTTTCACTGCCGCCTCGGCCTGGGCGATCAACGAGGCCTGGCGCTCCAGGGTGGCACGGGCATCGGCGCTTTGCGCCTTGGCCACCAGCAACTGGGCCTGGGCGGCATCCAGCGCGGCCTGGTAATCGCGCGCATCGATAGTCGCCAACAGTTGGCCGGCCTGGACCTGCTGGTTGTCTTCGACCAGCACCTCCTTGATGAAGCCTGCGACCTTGGGCGCGACCACGGTGTAGTCGGCGATGATGTAGGCATCATTGGTGCTCTGGCGCTGGTCACTGCCGAACATCCAGGGGCCAACGATGCCGGCCAGTACGGCCACGGCGAGCACCGAGCCGATCACGATTGTCTTGCGCTTGTGGGTCATTTTCAGCGTCTCGGAATTCATCCAGGGTTCAAGCCACCGCACGCGGCGGGTAGACCCGGGTAGGCACGAAAGGAATCAGGCAGATCAGCGCCACGGCGATGCAGGCCATGACCAGGTACAGGTCGGCCGAGGTCAGCACCAGCGCCTGATCGTGAATACGCTTGGCAAGGCCCGCGGCGTTGTCGTCGATCAGCGGGGCATTGCCCAGGCTGTCCACCAGGTGGTTGGAATGAAAGTGCCGGCGCAGGGTGCCGAGGGCATCCAGCAGGCCACCGGCGATCACCGCAGCCAGGCCCTTGACGGTGTTGAACCAGCTCGATGCGAACGGGCCTTCCTGCGGGGTCATGCCATTGGTGGAGAGCATCAGCAGCGGCAGCACGGCCATCGGCTGGCCGAACACCTGCAGCAGGTAGAACGGGTAGAAGTCGCCGCGGATCCACTGCGACGTCAGCAGGCTGCTGCCGATGCAGGACGCTGCCAGCATCGCCAGCCCGGCCCCCAGCACCCAGCGGCAATCCACCGCGCGGATATTGCACAGCGCCGCCGTCAGCGGCAGGGCGATCAACTGCGGCATGGCCACCAGCATCATCAACGGGCTGGTCTGCGCCGGGCGATAGCCCTGGATCTGCGCCAGGTACGCCGAGGGAATGCTGCCCACACCGGAGAGCACGATGAGCACGCCCGCCAGGGTCACCAGAGCGAAGCTCAGGTTGCGCCGCTGCAGCATGCGCAGCTGGAAGAACGGCAGTGGCTCGGACCATTCGTTGTACATGAACAGCACCAGCAGCAGCACACCGCCACCGAGCAGCCAGCCGATCAGCGGCGAGTCGAACCAGCCCCAGCGATCGCCCAGCGACAGACCGAGCACGATGCAACTGATGGCCGGCAGGCCGAGCAGCACCCCGCGCCAGTCGAACTGTTTGAAACGCTCCAGGCGCAGCGGGTCTTGCGGCAGGCCCCAGCCCACACAGAACATCGCCAGCGCCGAGGGCAGGATGATCTGCCAGAACGCCCACTGCCAGCCGACATACTCGGTCCACAGACCGGCCAGTGGCGTGCCGAGATTGGGCCCGAAGGTAGCGGTCAGGGCATAGCAGGCCAGGCCGTAGACCTTGATGCCCGGCGGCAGGAAGCGCAGCGCCACGCTCATCAACATCGGCGGCAAGGCCCCCGAGGCGAAGCCCTGGAGGATGCGCAGCAGCATCAGGCTGTGCAGGTTGGGCGCGAACGGTTGCAGCAGGCCGAGCACGGCGAACAGGCCGATCGCGCTCAGGGTGAAGCGGCGCAGGGAGAAGGTGGTGGCCAGCCAAGGGGCGAAGGCCATGGCCGAGACCGAGGCCGCGCTGTAGACCGCCAGCAGCCAGGCGCCTTCATCGGCGCCGATGCCCATGGCACCGCGAATATCGGCCAGGGAAATCTTGGTCACCGACTCGTTGAGGCCGGCACAGAGCACCGCCAGCAACACACCGAACAGCCCGACCACCACCCGCAGGCCGAACGCCGTCTGCACAGGCGCGACCGGCGCAGCGGCGACGGCAATCGCGGCAGACGGGGTGGATAGGGAACTCACGGGTAGACATCTCCAGCAACAAATTTACGACTGGAGCAAGTCTATGAAGGTCGAATGCTGACGAAAACTGACTTATCGGTAGTTTTAAGTTGCGTCAGACGCAATCCGGGTTTTGTCAGGTGAGGGCCCTATCGCCGGCTTGCCGGCGATAGGGCCCTCACAGGCCATCAAGGATCGACGCTGCAACACGCCTTCAAGGTCTGCCGTAACCAGCGATGCGCCGGGTCGTTGTGAAAGCGCGGGTGCCACGCCTGCAGCACCGTTACCCGCTCCAGCGGCACCGGTATATCGAACGAGCGCAGCGGCAGCCCGAGCTTGTACACGCTGTTGAGGATGTTCGCTGGCATCGGCAGGATCAGGTCCGAATCCGGCAGCGAAAACAGCGCCGAGTGAAAGCTCGGGGTAATCAGTGCCACCCGCCGCTGGACCTTGAAGTTGGCCAGTTCGACGTCGATCGGCCCATTGGCCCGCCCCCGTCGGGACACGCTGATTTGTGGATAACTGGCAAAGCTCTGCGGGGTGATCGGCAGATCGAAGATCGGGTGGTCACGCCGCGCAAGGCCCACGTAGTAGGTCTGGAACAGGCTCTGTACCTTGATTTCCGGGCCTAGATCGACGGTCGAGCTGATGATCAGGTCGGTGCGCCCATCGCGCAGCACGCTGTCATCGTCACCGCCGGGGCTCTCGGGTACGAAGCGCAATACCGTGCGCGGCGCCTGCTCGTGCATGCGGCGCAGCAACTGGGCGCCATACAGGGCAATGAACAAATCGTTGGTGCGGATGTTGAAGGCGCGGTCAAGCCGAGACAAATCGACTTCGTCGGCACTGCGAAATACTTCCCCGGCCTGCTCCACCAGCGCTGCCACCTGCTCGCGCAGGGCCAGCGCCCGTGGTGTCGGCACCAGACCACGGCCGGCCCGCACAAGGATCGGATCGCCCAAAGCATCACGGATGCGTCCCAGGGTCCGGCTCATGGCCGCCGGGCTCAGGTTCATGCGCTGTGCAGCACCCACCACACTGCCTTCATCGAGCAGGGCATCGAGGGCAACGAGCAGGTTCATGTCCGGGAGTTGCATGACCGATTTCCGTGGCGGTTGTGGGAAAGCGGATGTTAACAGCTTGGCGGATTGCACCAGACGCAATGCGCTCGTGCGTGCTGGGGCATTTATCTGGATCCTTGAATGGGCCATAAGTGATGCAGTGACTGTACTGGCCCAATCGCCGGCAAGCCGGCGATTGGGCCAGTACAGGCAACAGATCATCCCGCTTCAACAAGGATCCCCCATGCCCAGCCCCGTCCTGATCGCCATCGACGCCTCCCCCGCCACCAGCGCCCTGCTCACCCTCGCCCGCCACTACTGCCGCCCCGGCGAGCACGAACTGCACGTGCTGCTGGCCATCGATTCGACCTTCGCCGTGCATGACGCACCGGCGCCCTACACCGCCGAGGAACTGGAGGAATACCCCGCTGCTTGCGAGGAACAACGCGTGGGCGAGCGCGCCGTGGCCGAGGCCGTCGCGACCCTGCAACAGGCCGGTTTCACCAGCCAGGGCTGCATGGTCGCCGGGCAGCCGGTCGAGGCAATTGTCGCCAAGGCGCAGGATCTACAGTGCGAGCTGATCATCATGGGCCACCGACACTTGTCACGATTGGGGCGATTGTTGGACCCATCGATCAGCGCGAAGGTGATCGATCGGGTTGAGGTACCGGTGCTGGTAGGAGCGGCGTAGGCCACTCATCAGGTCGGTAATGCAACTGCATTGACCAGGCAATGCAAGCGCATTACCTTTGCATTCATCGCCGAAATGCAAAGGAATTTAGCCATGGCTGCTACCTTCGAAGTTGAATCCACATTAACCGATCGTTACCAGACCACAGTTCCCGAGACAGTGCGTCGTGCGCTGGGCTTGAAAAAACGTGACAAGATCCATTACTCGATTCAACCCGACGGCGGGGTAATACTCACCCGCGCTGAGGCAACCGAAGACGATCCGGTGCTGGGCCAGTTCCTGAATTTTCTGGCGCACGATATCGCCACCAACCCCCAACGTCTGCAAGTTGTCGATGCTGAACTCATCGCTCGCCTCGATAGCCTCGTAGGGGATGCTGAGTTGAATATTGATCAACGTCTGTCGGCGGATGATGAATGAGTGATGAAAAGAGGAAGCCGTTAACGATTCATGGATGGACTGTATTTGCCCACCCGCTGTTTCTAGCCAACCTGGATGCGCTCAGTGATCAAGTAAAGGCACAGCAGAAGAAAGACCCTGCTGGGTACATGAAGAAGAACGCATACAAAAGACTGGCAGCGATTAAAAAACTGGCTTTTGACGTCATTCCACAAGACCCGAGCAAGCCAGAATACCGTCAAGGCGCAACGCTGGGCGGGGATCACAAGCACTGGTTTCGCGCAAAGTTCTTTCAGCAATACCGGCTGTTCTTTCGCTACCACACCCCTAGCAAGATCATCGTGCTGGCCTGGGTAAATGACGAGACGTGCAAGCGAGCCTATGAAAGCAGTGACAATGCTTACAAGGTCTTCCAGAGGATGCTCCTCAGCGGCCACCCTCCGGACGATTGGGATCAGTTACTGCAAGAGGCTGGCGCCGCGTTGAATTGATAGTGATCAGCCGCTGTTGACCTCTTCGCCTACTTAGGCGCGAAGAGGTCGGTAACACCGGTCACCCCTCGCTCGGCTTCACCACCACCGTACAAGTCGTCCCCGCCGCCAGCAAGAACCCTTCCGGCACTTCATCGATGTGAATCCGCACCGGCACCCGCTGCGCCAGCCGCACCCAGTTGAAGGTCGGGTTCACATCGGCGATCAGCTCGCGGCTCTGCGGGTTGTCGCGGTCGTAGATACCGCGCGCGATGCTCTCCACATGGCCCTTGAGGCGCTCGCCGCTCATCATCTGCAGGTCAGCCTGGTCACCCACCTTCACATGCGGCAGCTTGGTCTCCTCGAAGAACCCGTATACCCAGAACGAATTCTCGTCGACCACCGCCATCACCGCCTCGCCGGTGCGCGCATAGTCACCTTTGTGGATATTCAGGTTGGTCACGTAACCATCCACCGTGGCCACGATCTGGGTGCGTTTGAGGTTCAGCTGCGCCGCCGCCAGCATGGCCTGGGCCTGCTGGTAATCGGCCAGCGCGGAGATGGCGATGTTGCTGGCGTCGTCACGGTTTTCCTTGGAGATCACCAGGTTGTCCATGTCGGCACGGCGCTTGGCGTTGACCTTGCGCATGTCCCAGGTGGCCTTGCGCGACGCGACCAGGGCCTTGGCCTGGTCGACGGCCAGCTGGTAATGCTCGGGGTCGATCTGGATCAGCACATCGCCCTTCTTCACCCGCTGGTTGTCCAGGACCTTCACGTCCACCACATAGCCGGGCACGTCGGCGGCGACGTTGATGATGTCGGCGCGCACGCGGCCGTCGCGGGTCCACGGCGTGGTCATGTAGTGCAGCCACAACTGGCGACCGATCACCACGGCAGCGGTCAGCACCAGAAGGGTGGCGATCAGGCTGAAAAACTTTTTCATCGAAGGATTCTCACCAGTAGAGCGACAGCGCCAGAGCGCCGAACAGGCAGACGAACAGGGACAGGCGCAGCAGCGCCGGGTGCCAGAAGAAGCGGTAACCATCATGACTGGCGATGAACCGGTCCAGGCCCCAGGCCAGGCCCAGGGCGAACAGGAACATCAGGGTCATGGTGGGCATGTACACGCCATGGAAGGCGATTTCACGGGGCATGATGCAGTCCTTTCGCCGGTGCCAGCGGCGACTGTGGGTCGAGCAGGGAAGAACGGATGAAGTGCAGGTAGCTCTGCGCACGGCGCAGCACCGAGGTGTCGAAGTGCCGGGCGAAAGGTTCGTCGGTGGCTTGCACGCGGCTGATGGCATGGTCCACCGCCACCAGCGCGCGTTCGTGGTTGCTGGCAGTGGGCTGCAGGAACAGCCGCGCCAGGGCCCGGCCCATGACACGAATCGCCTGACGCCATGGCTGCGATTCGGCGTAGGCCGGGTGAATCGGGGCGCGGGCCTGCTCCTTGCGCAGCTCGATGATGGCGTGGCCAATCTCAAGCACGGTGAACATCCAGCCCATCAGCTCGCTCTGCACCTGCGGCTTGCCGGCCGCCAGGCCATAGGCCTGGTGCAGCAGGTCGCGGGTGCGGCTTTCGAAGGCTGAGCCGAGGCCGCGCAGGCGCCCGCTGATGGCGTACAGCACCTGCTCGCGCAACGCCTGCTCAAGGCGGCTCCACAACCAGCGGCTGTTGGGCGGGAGGATGATCGCCCCGGCCGCGGCGCAGACGAACATGCCGATGACCATGCCGATGTAGTCATTGATGAAGCTGTACGGGTCGTAGACGGTGAGGTTGTTGGGCACTGTACCGATGGCGAAGAACACCAGCAGGCCCAGGCCATAACCGGCATACGCCGGGCGTGAGGACAGGAACGCGCCGAGCACGAACACCGGCGCCAGCACCATGCACAGCAAGGGGAAGCCATCGATCCAGGGGAACACGAAGAAGGTTTCGAAGAAGCCGATAAAGGCACCGATCGCCGTGCCGCAGGCCATCTGGAACGACATGCGCTTGGGGTTCGGCGAAGCCGCCGACAGGCCCACGGTAACGGTGGCGATCAGGGTCATCATGGCGCCGCTGGGCCAGTCGCTGAGCAGCCAGTAACTGCCCAGCAGCAGCAGCACCGCCGATGCACGCACGCCTGCGGCCAGCGAGACCAGCCAGCTGGTCTGCGCGACATACGGCTCATCCCACTGCTCGCGTTCGTGCGTGTGCGCGGCCAGCGAGGCGTGGGTCTCGGCGTAGCTGAACATCTCGTCTACGAAGCGGTACAACAGCTCGAACGCGGTGTGGAAGTCGAGCAGGTCGGACTCGCTGGGGTTGGTCTCCAGGTACTCGTTGCGCAGGCCACGCACCTGGGCCTGCAGGCCCTCTTTGTAAGCGGCCAGCTCCAGGGTCAGGCGCAGCGCGTCGGCGTCGGTCAAGGCGCGGCCAACGTAGGGCTGCAACAGCTCGACCAGGGTATTGAGGCCCGGCTCGATGGCGCCGACGATCTGCAGCGGACCGCGGGCGCGCAGGCGCTCCAGCAGACGGTGCAAGGCGTTGAAGCGCGTGGTGATGGCCATGAACTCGCTGTTCATGCGCACCAGCCGGCCAGAGCGCCTGCGCATGTGCGGGTCTTCGAACGCGGTGACATTACGCAGGCTCTCAAGGCCCACCGCCTCGGCGACAAAGCGCACGTTGCTGGTTTCGAAGCGGTCGCGCTGGCTGTCGCCGCGCAAGGCTTCGACGACCACGCCGGCGAACACGCCAAAGCGCTGGTACAAGGCGTTGCGCATGGCGGCACTGGCCGATTGCGGCAGGATCGCGGCGCTGACGAAGGTCGACACCAGAATCCCCAGGGCAATCTCCAGCACCCGCCACACCGCCGCCATGAAGGCCTGGTCGGGGTGCTGCAGCACGGGCAGGCCGATCATCGCCGCGGTGTAGCCGGCCAGCACGAAGGCGTAGGCACGGAAGGTGCGGTAACGCATGGCGCCGGCCGAGCAGAGGCCGACCCACACGGCCAGGCTGGGCAGAAACAGCTCGGTGTTCTGCGGGAAGATGGCGATCAGCGCCACCATCATCGCCGAGCCGGCCAAGGTGCCCAGCACCCGGTAGAAACTCTTGGCGAACACATGGCCGCTCTGCGGCTGCATGACGATGAACACGGTGATCATCGCCGTACGCGGTTGCGGCAATTCCAGGCGCATGGCCAGCCACAGGGTGATGAACGCGGCGGCCAGGACCTTGAAGATATAGACCCAGGTCACCCCGTCGGTGCGCGCCCAGGCAAAGAAGCCCCGGCGCCACTCCAGGCTGTGCAGCCAGCGCAGGGGCAGGCTCGATATGCTCATTCGGCGTGGTCCGCCTTGCGGTCGAGGATGGCCAGGGTGGCCGGGGTTTTCGGGGCGGCCTGGCGATCTTCGTCAGGCACGTCCTCGCCCGCCTGCAGGCCGCCGCCCAAGGCGGTCACAAGCTCGGCATGGGCCACCAGGCGGGCGGCCTGCACCTGCTGTTGCACCTGTTGCTGGCGGAACAGCAAGGTCTGCGCGTTGAGCACGTTGAGGTAGTCGGTGAGGCCGCGCTGGAAGGCGACCAGGGCGATGTCGTAGGTCTTTTGCGCGGCCGCCACCGACTCGGCAGCGAAGTGCGACTGCTCCTGCATCGACTCACGGCGGATCAGTTGGTCGGAGATGTTCTTCAGCGCGCCAACCACGGTCTGGTTGTAGTGCGCCACGGCCATGTCATAGCCGGCCGAGGCCACGCCCAACTGCGAACGCAAGCGGCCGCCGTCGAAGATCGGCAAGCTGATGGCGGGGCCTACGTTGTAGTTGAACTTGCGCCCGGTGAGAAATTCCAGCGCCCCGCCGCCCGTGGCCATGAAGCCCAGGCTGCCGACCAGGTCGACGTTGGGGAAGAAGCCGGCATGGGCGACATCGATGCCGCGTGCCTGGGCGGCCACCTGCCAGCGGCTGGCAACCACGTCGGGGCGCTGGCCGACCAGTTCGGCCGGCAGCGCCGAGGGCAGCTTCAGCGGGGCGCCGAGGGTCAGGGTCGGGCGCTGGATCTGTGCGCCCTCCCCCGGCCCTTTGCCGGCCAGTGCAGCCAGTTGGTTGCGGGTCAGGGCGATTTCTTCGTTGAGGCTGTCGAGCTGACGGTGGGTTTCAGGCAGCGGCGCTTCGGCCTGACTGACCTCGAAATGGGTGCCGATGCCGCCGTCGAGGCGGCGCTTGGCCAGGGCCAGGATCTGTTCCTGCTGTTCGAGCTCGGCCTTGACGATATCGCGCTGGGCAAAGTGCAGGCTCAGCTGGATATAGGCGCGTACCACGTTGTTCTGCAGCTCCAGCTGCGCCTGGCGGGCCTCGGCCACGCTCATGTGCGCCTGGTCCACGGCCTGCTCGCTGGCGTTGCGTTCGCGGCCCCAGAGGTCGAGGGCGTAGCTGAAGCCAATGGCGGCGTTGTTGTCCCAGGTGTTGGCGCCCGACAGCGCGCCAGGACCGTAGAACGGGTCTTCAGGCCAGTTGTGGCGCTTGAGGCTCGCCTGGCCATTGACCTGAAGCTTTTCTGCCGACTCGACCACACCGGCCATGGCCTTGGCCTCGCGCACCCGCGCCGCGGCCATGGCCAGGCTCGGGCTGCCGGCCACGGCCAGGGCAAGCCAACGGTCCAGCTGGGGGTCGCCATAGGCGTGCCACCACTGCTGGTCGGGCCAGTGGGCGTCGGTCGCGGCTTCACGGATGGCCGCATCGGTGGTCAGGGTATTGGCTGGCAGCGCTTTGTTTTGCGGGGCGATGCCCCAAGTTCCGATACAGCCGCTCAAGGTAAGGCTAAGGGCACAGGCACTGAACGCTTTGAGCGCTCTGATGATGCGACGCGGCACAGCTGCGATTTCCCGAGGAAGAGGTGGAGGGGCCGAGCAATTCTAGGGGGCCGCCGCACTGGCGATAAGCGCAGATTCCTGCGAATCTTTGTTACCAAAACAGCGATAATCCGGCTTTGGTCGAAGGCAACTTTTCGTTCTTTTGAAGTAACTTCGTGACACAATTTTGTCCTCTACCTTGAGAGTGACCCATGGACACCCTGCAAAACATGCGTGCTTTCAGTTGCGTAGCCCAGCTCGGCAGCTTCACGGCCGCTGCGGCGCAACTGGATACGACCACCGCGAACGTGTCGCGGGCGGTCTCCAACCTGGAAGCCCATCTGCATACCCGGCTGCTCAACCGTACGACTCGGCGTATCGCCCTGACCGAGGCTGGCAAGCGTTACCTGATGCGTTGCGAGCAGATTCTTACCTACGTGGAAGAAGCTGAAGCCGAGGCCAGCGATGCCCATGCCCGGCCTGCCGGGCAGTTGAAGGTGCACTCGATGACCGGGGTCGGCCAGCATTTCGTGGTCGATGCAATTGCCCGCTACCGCGAGTCGCACCCGGACGTGACCTTCGACCTGACCATGGCCAACCGCGTGCCCGACCTGCTCGACGAGGGGTACGACGTGTCCATCGTGCTGGCCACCGAACTGCCGGACTCCGGCTTCGTGTCGCAGCGCCTGGGTATCACCTACAGCATCGTCTGCGCATCGCCGGAGTACGTGGCCCGGCATGGCTTCGCGAACAAGCCGCTCGACCTGCTCAACCATTCGTGTCTGCGCATGGTCAGCCCGGTGATTCCGCTGGAGAAGTGGCTGTTCGACGGCCCCGAAGGCCAGGAACTGGTCAACATCACCAGCTCGCCGTTCCAGGTCAACTCGGCCGATGCCATGAAGACGGCGATTCGCAGCGGCATGGGCATGGGTGTGCTGCCGATCTACTCGGCGATCGACGGGTTGCGCGATGGCAGCCTGGTGCGGGTGATGCCGGACTACCGGCTGCAGGAGCTGAACCTGTATGCCATCTATCCGTCGCGCCAGTACCTGGATGCCAAGATCAAGACCTGGGTCGAGTACCTGCGCAACTCGCTGCCGGAGATTCTGGCTGCCCATGAGGCCGACCTGAAAACCCATGAGTTGCTGATCGCCAACTGAAAAAGCTGCTGCACGGCGGTGGTGGACAATGGTAGGTTGCTAACCAATGCCGGCCCTTTCGCGGGACAAGCCCGCTCCCACAGGCATTCCACAGTCCTCGAGCATCGTGATGAACCTGTGGGAGCGGGCTTGCCCCGCGAAAGGGCCGGCACTGACATCCACCACGCCTTGCAGAGAAGTTGCCCGATGAAAAAGACCGTCCTGGCCTTCAGCCGTATCACCCCGGCCATGGCCGAGCGCCTGCAGCAAGACTTCAACGTGATCCTGCCGAACCCGAAACTCGGCGACATCAATGCCCAGTTCAACGAAGCCCTGCCCGAGGCCCACGGCCTGATCGGCGTTGGCCGCAAGCTGGGCCGCGCGCAGCTTGAAGGCGCGGCAAAGCTGGAAGTGGTGTCCAGCGTCTCGGTCGGTTACGACAACTACGACCTCGACTACTTCAACGAGCGCGGCATCGCCCTGACCAACACCCCCGACGTGCTGACCGAAAGCACGGCCGACCTGGGCTTTTCGCTGATCATGGGCTGTGCCCGCCGCACCGCCGAGCTGGACGCCTGGACCAAGGCCGGCCAGTGGCAAGCCACCGTCGGCCCGGCCCACTTCGGCACGGACGTGCACGGCAAGACCCTGGGTATCGTCGGCCTGGGCAATATCGGTGCGGCCATCGCCCGTCGTGGCCGCTTCGGTTTCAACATGCAGGTGCTGTATGCCGGCAACAACCGCAAGCCGGCGCTTGAACAGGAACTGGGTGCGCAACATCGCAGCCTTGAGCAACTGCTGGGTGAAGCCGACTTCGTCTGCATCGTGGTGCCGCTGTCCGACGCCACCCGCAAGCTGATCGGCGCGCGCGAGCTGAAGCTGATGAAGCCGAGTGCGTTCCTGATCAACATTGCCCGCGGCCCGGTGGTCGACGAGGCGGCGCTGGTCGAGGCGCTGCAGAACGGCACGATTCGCGGTGCTGGCCTGGATGTGTACGAGAAGGAACCGCTGAGCGACTCGCCGCTGTTCAAGCTGCCCAATGCGCTGACCTTGCCGCACATTGGCTCGGCCACTGCCGAAACCCGCGAGGCCATGGCCAACCGGGCGATGGACAACCTGCGTGCGGCGCTGCTGGGTGAGCGGCCGCGGGACCTGGTGAATCCGCAGGTGTGGAAAGGCTGATAGGTCTTTATCGCCTGCACTGGCCTCATCGCGGATAAATCCGCTCCTACAGGTTCCATGCGTTCCCTGTAGGAGCGGATTTATCCGCGATAGGGCCGGAACAGGCGAAAGCTGCCTACTTGGCCAACGCCACTCCCCCCCTCACCGAGCCCTTGGGCTTGCGGAACACCAGCACATTCCCCGCCATCACCGCCACCAGCCCCAGCAACGCCGGCGCCGTCCACACATACCCCTCGGCAAATGCCGACACATTCAGCGCCACCAACGGGAACAGCACCGTGCAATAGGCCGCCCGCTCCGGCCCCATGCGCCCGACCAGGGTCAGGTAAGCGGTAAAGCCGATCACCGAACCCGGTATGACCAGGTACAGCAGCGAACCGATGTAACGCGTATTCCATTCCATGGCGAACGGAACGCCACTGACCACGCAATACCCGGCCAGCATTACCGCGCCATAGACCATGCCCCAGGCATTGGTGGTCATCGGCTTGAGCCCGGCCTTCTGCTGCATGCTCGACAGCATGTTGCCGGCCGAGAAGCACAGGGTGCCGAGCAGGGCCAGGCCCAGGCCGTACAGGGTTTCGCTGCTGGCCGCATGGTGTGACAGCTCGGGCCAGAACAGCAGGCCCAACCCCAGCAAGCCGAGCGCCCCGCCGCCGAGTACGTTGCTGGCGATCTTCTGGCCGAAGAACACCCGCGCATTCAGCGCATTCCACAGCGTCGCGGTCGAGAACACCACGGCGATCAGGCCACTGGCGATCCACTGGCTGGCCGTGAGAAAGCACATGAAATTCACGCAGAACAGGCAGAAACCCTGGGCCAGGCAGATCAGGTGGCCGCGCCGGTTCATCGGCTGCAGGCGGCGCGTGAGCAGGAGGATGGCGAACAGGATCAGGCCAGCCAGGGCGAAGCGGTAGACGATCGACACCGGGATGGCGACCACGCCCAATTGCAGTTTCAGGGCGATCCAGGTGGTGCCCCAGATCAGGACAGTGAGCAGGTACAGGGACAGGTTCATGACGGTGCTTCCTTGGGCCATTCAGAATTGGTGCCCGGCGCTTCGCGGGACGGAACGGGCTTGTCCCGCGAATCGAGGGCACAGCCCTCGCCGAGGCCCCAGTGTTCGCCCTCCTGCCCCTACCCGCTTGCACAATCTTGCGGTTTTCCCTCTCAGGTGGCTGTAACCGCACCGCGAGCGCAGTACGATGGCCGTCAGAGGAATCGCCCATGACCCCGCTCAGCCAGTTGCAAGTGTTCAACGCCATGCACGCCTCGCCCCACGCCCGGCTGGAGCATAGCGCGCACCTGGGCGACGGCCTGGCAGCGGCGTTGTGGAACAACCGCGACGATGCCCGCGACTACCAGGCGCCAAGTCACCACACGCTGTCCTGCTACATCGCCGACGGCACCGGCACCCACCGCCGCCAGCGCCCGGCAGACAAAGGTGCACCGGACAAACTGTGCATCATGCCGGCCGGCCACGAATCGAACTGGGTGGTCAACGGCTCGATCCGCCTCGCACACCTTTACATCAGCGAGGCGCAATTCGCCCTGGGCTGCGTGCGCCTGCTCGACCGTGAGCCGCGCGAGGTACAGCTGCAGGAAGCGACGTTTCTCGACGACCCACAGCAGTCGCAGCGATTTCGCCAACTGATCGGCCTGGACTGGGACGAGCCCGGTGAACGCTTGCTGGCCAGCAGCCTGGCGCACGAGATCGTCGATCACGCGGTGCTCAGCCAGGTGGGCTTGCGTCAGGGTCTGCGCTTGAAAGGTGGGTTGGCGCCCATTCAGCGACGACAACTGCAGGAGTACATCGAGGCTCATCTGGACCAACCCATTACCCTGGGTGAGCTGGCGCTGCGCGGCAACCTCTCCGAATACCACTTCGCGCGGATGTTTCGCGAAAGCTTTGGCCTGCCGCCGCACCAGTACCTGCTGGCGCGGCGGCTGCAGCGGGCATGCCAGCTGTTGCGCCTGGGCGAGCTGCCCCTGGGGCAGGTGGCGCTGATGTGTGGTTTTGCCAGTGCCAGCCATTTCAGCAATCGATTTCGTCAGGCTCTAAGGGCAACACCTGGCGAGTACCGGGCAGCGTTCAACGCCTGACGCAGAAACCCCTTGCCGGCGATGGGCTGCGCAGCAGCCCCGACGGTGGCAGTCGCTGTCCTGTTCGATCAAGACATCACCTGGCCAATATGGCCAGCACCGGCCCCAGCACCAGGCTGATGGCAGCCAGACCCAGCAGCAGACGCGGCTGGTACGGCATGCCGAATACCCACAGGGTGACACCGGCCATCGACACCGCGATCCACTCCACCAGGCCATGGGCCCAGCCCCGCAGGTGCATGGCAATCGCCAGCGACAGCGCCAGCAGCAACCACCCCGCGCAGCGCAACAGACGCAGTTGGCCTGGGCCCGGCTTGCGTCCGAGCAGTTCGCTGAAATGCCTGTCCATGGCCAGGCACAGGGCGGCGAAGCCGGCGAAAGCGATCAGGGCAACGCTCAGCATCCGCTCACCTCGGCCGAATCAACCGTCGCCTTGAGCGCGCGTGGGGCGCGCTTGGCGACGGGTTTTGGCGCGCGCAGCATCTTCCCCGCCGCCCAGGCGAGGAACAGCCCGGTGCCCAGCGCGGTCAGGTCGAACCCGGCCATGGTCCAGTCGCCCTCTACCAGTGAATGGTTCAGCCCTTGCCCGGTAGTCAGGCCATTGAGCAACGGCAGCAGCGCGTACGCCAACGCGCCAAGGGCCAGTTGCTCGCCCCACGCCTTGCGCCCGGGGCGCAACACGGCATGCACCAGCGCCACCAGCCAGACCAGGAAGAAGCTGTTCACTTCCCAGTCGGCCCGCCCTGGCCAGGCCATGGGCAGCAGCCGGTTGGCCCAGAAGAACCCGGCCACGGCGAGCAGCAGGCCGCTCATGCCGGCGATGTTGAGCACTTCGACCAGGCGCAGCTCGCCCGGCAGCCGTTCGCGCTTGGCGTGCTTGAGCTGGCGCTTGCCCAGCCACATCACCAGGCCCGTGCCGATGACCGCAGTCCCGGCGATGCCGAAGACGAAATACAACCAACGCAGCCAAGGCCCGGCGAAGTTGCCCATGTGCAGCCCGACCACGCTGAACGCGGTCATCATCGTCGCGCTTTCCGGGGCGCCCTGGGTCAGCAACTGGCCCGTGGCGCCGTCGAACATCCAGGTGGCGCTGCGCTGGTAGGCGATGCTGTCGGCCGCCGCCTGGGTGAAGCTGACCCGGGCATTGCGGTCGCCCGGGTTGTACACCTGGACATAGCCCATGGCAGCACCGGGCACCTGCTGCTGAACCTGGGCGTACAGGCTGGCCAGCGGCACCAGCGGCGCCGCCGCATTGGCCAGCTTGGGCACCTCTTCGCGGCCGAACAGGTCGTTGAAATAGCCCTCGGTGCTGCCGCCATAGCTGGCCATGATGCTGGCCGGCATGACCATGTACATGAAGATCACCAGGCTGCTGTAGCTGATCATCAGGTGGAACGGCAGCACCAGCACGCCAATGGCATTGTGCCCGTCCAGCCAAGAGCGCTGGCCCTTGCCGGGGCGGAAAGTGAAGAATTCCTTGAAGATCTTCTTGTGGGTGATGATGCCGGTGACCAGGCCAAGCAGCATGATGAATGCGCAGAAGGTCGCCAGCCAGCGGCCCCAGGGGTGCGGCATCTGCAGCTGGAAGTGGAAGCGGTAGAAGAACTCGCCACCACGGCTGTCACGGACCTCGACGGGTTGCCCGGTGTGGGCGTCGAGCGACTTGCTGACGCCTCCCCGGCGCCCACTGCCAGGCTCGCGCCAGCTCACCTCCAGCGCCGCCTCGCGGGCATTGGGCAGGCGGATCATCCAGCTCTCGGCGTGCCCGGCATTGGCCTCCAGGTAGCGCTGGGCCAGGCCCAGGCTGGCCACCGGGTCGAGCGCATGGCGGCGAACCTCGGGCTGCGTCCAGTGGCTGATTTCATCCTTGAAGTACGACAGCGTGCCGGTCAGGAAGATGGCGAACAGCAGCCAGCCGAAAATCAGGCCGGTCCAGGTGTGCAACCAGGCCATCGCCTGACGGAAGCCTTCCTTCATGGGTTTTTCATCCAGTACACGAACCCGTTCAGCAGCCCCAGCAGCAAGCTTGGCACCAGTATGCCGAGCCAGGCGCGCCACGCACTGCGGCAGGCGAAGCACCCGATGAAGGCCAACAGGTAGAAAACGAACGACAGCATCATGCCGGTCAGGGCCGCATCGACCTTCGGCAACGGCAGCAGCAGGCTGATGCAGACACTGGCCATGGACGCCAACAGGTAACCGCCCAGCAGCGCAGCCAGGCTGCGAGAGGTCACGGCCAGGCGATAGCGGAGAGGGAGCCCGGCGGCGTTGCGCTTCATGGCGAAGGTCCGGAAGGATGCTGGGGGTGCAATAGTAATGATTTCAATTCTCACAAGCAAAGACTGCCCGTCGCGCTTTCGCGAGGACGGATTGCCGAGAACATTCAGCCCCACTACAATGCGAACAATTCTTACTACCAGTTGCGCTACGCAGGCGCCGGAGTATCTCGGTGCCCAGCGCCCTCTCTTCCACGGTCGAAGGTCTCTACCACGCCCATCACAACTGGCTGACCGGCTGGCTGCGCCGTCGCCTGGGTTGCCCGCACAGCGCTGCCGACCTGGCGCAGGACACCTATGCGCGCCTGCTGCAGGCTCGCGAGGCACCGCAGCTGATCGAGCCGCGCGCTTTTCTCGCCACCGTGGCCAAACGCGTACTTTGCAACCACTTCCGCCGCCAGGAGCTGGAGCGCGCCTACCTTGAAGCCCTGGCCCAGGTCCCGGAAAACGTTGCCCCGAGTGAAGAGCAGAAGGCGATCATCTTCGAGACCCTGCTGGAGCTCGACCGCTTGCTCGATGGCCTGCCGCCACTGGTCAAACGCGTGTTCCTGCTGGCCCAGGTCGACGGCATGGGCCAGACCGAGATCGCCCGCGAGCTGGACATTTCGCTGGCCACGGTCAAGCGCTACCTGAACAAGGCAGCCCTGCGCTGCTACTTCGCCCTGTGAACATGTCGTTCTCGGCGCAAGTCGCCGAACAGGCCGTGCACTGGCTGATCGAATCCCAGGGCGACAACTTCGATCTAGCCCAGCAACAGGCGCTGCAACGCTGGCTGCTGGCCGACCACGAGCACCAGCGCGCCTGGGCGCATATCCAGCAGGTCAACCAGCGCTTGCGCGGGGTCGCTTCTCCGGTGGTGCACGCCACCCTGCAAGCCCCACCATCGGCCGCCCGACGTCGTGCGCTCAAGGCGCTATTGCTGTTCGGTGTGGCCAGCGCCACCGGCCTGGGGCTGCAGTCGCACAATCCGCTCCCCGGATTGATGGCCGACTACCGCAGCCCCGTGGGGCAACGGCGGCGCCTGCAGCTGGACGATGGCAGCCTGCTGCAACTCAATACCCGCAGCGCCGCCGATGTGCGCTTCGATGGCCAGCAGCGCCTGGTACGGCTGCTCGAGGGCGAACTGGCGCTGGAGGTGGCCGGTGATTCACGCCCGCTGGTACTGCGCACCGATGAGGGCGCCCTGGAACTGGACAGCGGCCGTTTCAACGTGCGGGTTTTCGAAGGCTTCAGCCTGGTGTCGGTGTTCAGTGGCACGGCCCGTTTCGCAGGTCAAGCGCTGCGGGCCGGGCAGCGGGCCCGTTTCGGCGCGCACGGCTGGCAGGCCATCGCGCCGCTCGATCGCAACAGTGGCGCCTGGGTCGACGGCATGCTCGTGGCTGCGCAGATGCGCCTGGTGGATTTCCTTGCCGAGCTTGGCCGTTATCGCCAAGGGCAACTGGGGTGCAGCGAGACGGTTGCGAACCTGCGGGTTTCCGGCTCCTACCCGCTGGATGACAGTGAGCAGATCCTGCACATGCTTGAAGTGGCATTACCGGTACGGGTGCGACGCTTCACCCGGTACTGGGTGACCGTTGAAGCGCGGGTGTAGGAGCGGCCTTGTGTCGCGAAAGGGCTGCGCAGCAGCCCCAGGATTACAGCGGCGCTACACATTGCTGGGGCTGCTGCGCAGCCCTTTCGCGACACAAGGCCGCTCCTACATGAAAAATTTTCCCAATCGGTTGAGCCACTTTTCCAACCTCGCGTGACAGAGAAGGCAGACCCCCTTCCTACAGGACCCTTCTCGATGTTCCAGCGCCCTACCCCGCTCGTCCACGCCCTGCTGCTGGCCACCAGCCTCGGTCTAGCCACACCTGCCCTGCAGGCCGCCGAGGCACGCACCTACCACATCGCCGCAGGCTCCCTGGAAGATGCCTTGAACCAGTTCGGGCGCGAAAGCGGCGTGCTGATCTCGTTCGGCTCGCAACTGACCCAGGGCCTGAATACCCAAGGCCTGGATGGCCAATACGATGTCGCCCAGGGCCTCGATGCGCTGTTGCGTGGCAGCGGCCTGCAAGCGCGGCAGGAAACCGACAACGCCTTCAGCCTGCAGCCTGTAGCAACCCCTGCCGCGCCAGCGGCCGTGGAGCTGGGCGCCTCGACCGTGGTTGGCGACTGGCTGGCCGATGCGCGCCAGGACAACGTCTTCGAGCACCCCGGCGCGCGCGACGTGGTGCGCCGTGAGGCATTCGAACGCAGTGGCGCGACCACGGCGCGCGAAGTACTCAACCGTATTCCCGGGGTCAACGCCCCAGACAACAACGGCACCGGCAGCCACGACCTGGCACTGAACTTCGGCATTCGCGGCCTCAACCCGCGCCTGGCCTCGCGCTCCACCGTGCTGATGGACGGCATCCCGGTGCCCTTCGCGCCCTACGGCCAGCCGCAGCTGTCGCTGGCACCAATCAGCATGGGCAACATGGACGCGGTGGACGTGGTGCGCGGCGGCGGTGCCGTGCGCTATGGCCCGCAGAACGTCGGCGGGATCGTCAACTTCGTCACCCGCGCCATTCCCGAACAGGCGACCTTCAAGGCCGCCATGCAGAACCAGCTCAGTCCGTCCTCCAGCCAGGACGGCCTCAAGAACAGCGCCAACCTGCTGGTCGGTGGCACCAACGACAATGGCCTGGGCGGTGCATTGCTGTACTCGGGCGTGCGCGGCAGCGACTGGCGCGAGCACAGCGACACGCAGATCGACGACCTGATCCTCAAGGGCAAGCTGCAACTCGACGACGCCAACAGCCTGCATGCCATGGCCCAGTACTACGAGGGCGAGGCGCAGATGCCCGGCGGCCTGAGCACGGCCGACTTCGACGCCGACCCGTACCAGTCGACGCGCCTGAAGGACAAGTTCTGGGGCCGCCGCACGCTGTTCAACCTCGGCTACGACTACAAGCAGGACGACCGTCAGTTCAGCGTCAACAGCTTCTTCACCAAGACCCTGCGCAGCGGCTACCTGGACCAGGGCAGCTTCGTTTCGCTGTCGCCACGCGAATACTGGGTTCGCGGCATCGAGACACGTTTCTCGCAAGGCCTGGCCCTGGGCGAGAGCTGGCATGAACTGGGCATCGGCTACCGCTACGTCAACGAAGCCGGTCACGAACTGCGCTACCGCGAGCCGGTCAACGGCGACCTGCCCACCACCGCCAGCCGCAACGACCGCGACACCCGTGGCAGCACCGAAGCCCATGCCATCTACCTGGATGACCGCATCGACATCGGCCGCTGGACCATCACCCCGGGCATCCGCTACGAGATGATCGACTCCGAGCAGAGCAACAAGCTCAGCGGCCAGCGCTACCAGGGCAGCTACAACACCGCCCTGCCGGCGCTCAACGTGATGTACCACCTGACCGACAACTGGAACCTGTACGCCAACACCGAAGGCTCGTTCGGCAGCGTGCAGTACAGCCAGATGCCCAACCGTGTCAGCAGCGGCGAGGTCAAGCCGGAAAAAGCACGCACCTGGGAGGTCGGTACCCGCTACGACAACGGCGACCTGCAAGCCGAGATCGGCGCGTTCCTGATCAACTTCGACAACCAGTACGAAAGCAACCAGACCAACGATTCGGTGATCGCCCGCGGCGAGACCCGCCACCAGGGCATCGAGACCAGCGTGCGCTACGCCCTCGACGGTCTGAGCCCTGCGCTGGCCGGCTTCGACGTACATGCCAGCTACGCCTTCGTCGACGCCACCATCCGCGAAGACGGGCCGAACAAGGGCAACCAGGTGCCGTTCTCGTCGCGGCACAAGGGCAACCTGGGCGTGGGGTATACCGAGGGGCCGTGGCAGTTGAACCTCGATGGCAGCTTCCAGAGCAGCCAGTACGCGGACAATGCCAACACCAGCGCCGAAAGTGCCGACGGCAGCACCGGGCGCATCCCGGGATACATGCTGGTGAGCACCCGCGCCGGGTATGACTTCGGGCCGCAAGTGTCGAACCTGAAGGTTGCTGTGGGGGTGAAGAACCTGTTCAACCGTGAGTACTACACGCGCTCGTTCGATGACAACAACAAGGGCAAGTATGTGGGTGAGCCGCGGACCTTGTATGTGCAGACTTCGGTTGAGTTCTGAGCGGGGGGCATGACTGAAGTTTTGTAGTGTTGCGTAAATCGAGCGCCGCGCGGGCGGCGCTCGATCTCAAACTCACCACCCCCCTCCCGCCTTGCACATTTATTTTCAAAAAGGGGTTGAAATCATTCCTCGGTTGCCTGACCTTAGAGTCAAGAGGCGAAGAAATTCCAGGTCCCTCAAGGGCCTAGGCACGCCTCCATGCGAGCAAGCTGAATAAGGATTGAATCATGCAAATCCAGGTCAACAGCAGCAACCATATCGAAGGCAACATCCGTCTCAACGAGTGGGTCCGCAGTACGCTGGAAGCCACACTCGAACGTTACGAGGAGGACCTCACCCGCATCGAGGTGCACCTGCGCGACGAGAACGGTGCCAAACCCGGTCCGCATGACAAACGTTGCCAGATGGAGGCTCGCCCCAAAGGCCACCAACCGATTTCCGTGACCCACACCGCCACCTCGCTGGACCAGGCAGTCGACGGTGCCGCCAGCAAGCTGAACAATGCGCTGGAACACTTCTACGGCAAACTGCGCAGCAAGCGCGGCGTCCTGGAGCTGAGTGACCCCGACGCCTGATACACGCCCATGAACAACAACGCCCGGCTAATGCCGGGCGTTTTCGTTTGCGCCGATCAATGGCCCTGAACCATCCTGGCAGATGCCGGGTCAACTTCTGCAGTCCTTCTTTGCAGACCCCAAGCATGAACAACCCATTCGAGCAGATCAGCGCCGCCTTCGCCCCCGAGTACCGGATCAACCTGAGCATCGAAAGCCTGGACGGCAGCATCATGCTGACCCTCTCCGACGATGCAGGCGTCGCCGCCAAGCGCCTGATCAGCCAGGCCCAGCGCAACGACCCGGTGCGCCTGCAGCGGGTCATCGACAGCATTCGCCTGGGCCTGGCCATCGAGCTGGGGCAGAACCCCTTGCAGGTTCTGGCCGCGCTGACCCGCGACCCACGCCACGCACCCAGCCACTTCAGGGCCAACTGAGCCTACTTGCCGTCTTCCACTTCCTTGCCATTGGCATCCAGCACCTTGGTCGACGGGTAGCGGTAGGAGGCGTAGCGCACTACCAGAATCGCGAAGGCCAGCAGCAGGATGCCGCCGCACACATACAGAAGGCCCACGTCCGGCGCCTTGTGGTGCGAGACGTCGCCGATCAGCAGGCGCGTCAGTGCCGTGATCGCCACGTAGAGCAGGAAGCGGATCGGCATGTGGTTGGTCTTGAAGTAGATCCCGACCATCGCCCCCAGCTCCAGGTAGATGAACAGCAGCAGGATGTCATCGACGCTGACTCCGCCCTTGCCGAGCATGTCGAGGAAGGTCACCACCGCCGCATAGGCCGTGATCGCGCCGATGCCGAACAGCGCCAGGTAATGAAACCCCTCGACACACAGATTGCCCAGCGAATCGGCCGAGCCATGCAACCCTTTGCGCAGCTTTTCAGCCCATTTGATGTTCACGATGTCCAACTCCCCGATACGACCTGAAGGATGATGCGTCATCACTGTGACGCTTGTGCCATGCAGTTAAAGGGCCAGGCCCTCGCCTTGGAAGGCGACCGATTGCCGCAAGGCACCTGTAAGCCAGGCTTTTTTGCGGCAAGGCTTGCGCCTGAAGCGCCATGCCATTACTGTATGCGCATACAGTAATCGAATAACCCAACCGCAAAAAGGCACAGAGGTGATGAATGGCCGTCGAAGTGGTGTACCGAAGCAGCCGCGACCCGGAGCGCTTGTTCATGGATAAGGCCGAAGCAGATCGTCATGACAAGATGCTCGAACTGGCCGAGCGCCTGGCCGAGGTGTTGCAAAAGGCGGTGCCTTCGCTGACCGAGCAGCAAGTCGAGGAAGCGGGTATCTACATGGCCAAGAACCGCGATGTGTTCGCCCGGGCGTTCAAGAGCCAACCGGATGCCCTGGCGGAGCTGCTCGAAGCCAACGCAGCCGAGTGACTGTGGGGCACTGTGGGGTGGGTCCGCGAAGCGGCCGACGAAGCATCAGCCGTACAGCAACCGCTCCGCCAGCATCTGCGCCACCCGCGCCGGCGAGCGCTTCTCGGCCTGGGCATGGGCGAACACTTCGGTCAGCCGTGAGGGAATCCGTGCCAGGTGCGCCGTGATGGTGCCAAGGTCTTCCCCACGGTGCGTCATCGCCACGTAGATCAGCCCGCCAGCATTGATCACGTAATCCGGTGCATACAGAATCCCGCGGGACTCCAGCTGGTCCGCCACCTGCAACGTGGTCAGCTGGTTGTTCGCCGCCCCCGCCACTGCTGCGCAGCGCAGTTGCATCACGCTCTGGCCAGTGAGCACCGGCCCTACGCCGCAGGGCGCGAAAATATCGCAGGGGGTGCTGATCAGCGCGTCGTTGGTCACCGGATGGGCGTTGAACTGCTCTACCGCCAGGCGCACCCGGCCAGGGTCGAGGTCACTCACCAGCAGTTCCGCCCCCGCCGCGTGCAACTGCTCGGCCAGCGCGTAACCGACATTGCCCAGGCCCTGCACCGCCACCCGCAGCCCTTCGAGGTTGCCGCTGCCCAAACGCGCCTGGGACGTCGCACGGATGCCGGCGAACACGCCCATGGCCGCATGCGGCGAGGGATCGCCCGAGGCTGTGGTGCTGGTGACATGGGGTGTACTCTGGGCGATGCAGTCCATGTCCACCGTCGAGGTGCCGCTGTCCACGGCAATGATGAAGCGCCCGTGCAGGGTATCGATGAAACGGCCAAAGGCCTCGAACAACGCGGCGCGGTTTTCCACATGGGGGTTGCGCATGATCACGGCCTTGCCGCCGCCCAGCGCCAGCCCGGCCAATGCCGCCTTGTAGCTCATGCCCTGGGCCAGGCGGATGGCATCGGTCATGGCGCTCTCGTCATCGGCATACGGCAAGTAGCGGCAACCGCCCATCGCCGGGCCCAGGTGCTCGCTGTGAATGGCCACCACGGCCTTGAGGCCGGTAGGCGGGTCGATGAACAGGTGCAGCGACTGGGTACGGGTGCTTTGCATCAGCGCGAACATCGGCGGGCTCCCCATCGAGGTGCTCCTACCAGTATAGGCACGCGGCCATACCTGGCGCTGCGGGCGGACCACTGGACGAAACACGGCGCCAGAGCTAATACTCAAACGTGTGTGGAGAAGCCCGATGAACCCACGTAAAGCCTGTCTGGCCTGCATGGAATGCGAGCCTGTCGCCCTGCTGGAAGCCGCCTTGTGGATTGCCGTCGAGCACGATCGAAAGGTCGAGCCCGCAACCTCTCTTGCAATAATCCAGGACCTGCAACGTGAGATCAGCGCCAGGCTGCCGATGCTGCCCGTGTGCGAACTGGCCCAACCCCTGCTGCGTCAGTTGAATGCGCTGGGTTTCCAGCAGGACGAATTTCATCCGCTACGCCCGCAGGCGGCGCTGTTGGACAAGGTGCTGCATCGTCGCCGAGGCCAACCGCTGGCACTGGCCATCATCACCCTGGAGCTGGCCCAACGCCTGTCGATCCCGCTGGAGGGTGTGGCGTTCCCGGGGCACTTCCTGCTTCGCGTACCCGGTGCCGATCATCTGCTCGACCCTTGTGGTGGCCGGCGTCTGTACCCCAATGATTGCCGCGAATTACTGGCACGCCAGTTCGGCCCGCATGTGCCGCTCACCGCCGAGCACTTGCGCACGGCAAGCCCGGCGCAGATGCTCCAGCGCCTGTCGCGCAACCTGCGCCAGCTGCACATCAGCAACGACAACCACCTGGCCGCGCTGGTCGATGCCGAACGGGTCATGCAATTGGGACCCGTGCAGGTCAGCGACTACATGACGCGTGCGTCCTTGTACCAGCACCTGGAATGCCCACAGGCCGAGCGATTCGACCTGGAGCATGCGTTGCTGCTGACCGAAGACCCGGCCCAGCGCCTGAAGCTGTCCGAACGCATCGGCAAGCTTCCGGCCCAGAACCATTCGATTCACTGAGTGGGGGTGTCCACCTGGCAGGAGGGATGCGCCTTGACGAATGCCGGGTGCCCGGCGGCCAGTGCCGCGACCCGACAAATACGTGGATAACCGTCAAGGTCGATGTTGAAACGCTCGGCCGCATACAGCTGCGGGATCAGGTAGACATCCGCCAGGCCCGGCTGCTCGCCGAAGCAGAAGCCCTGGTCGCCAATCAGTTGTTCCACCGCGGCCAGGCCCTGGCCGATCCAGTGGGCAATCCACTGGTTGACCTGCCCCTCGTCATGCCCCAGCTGGCGCAGCTGGTTGAGCACACTGACGTTGTGCAGTGGGTGCACATCGCAACCGATGATCGCCGCCACCCCACGCACCTTGGCCCGCGCCTCGGCGCCTGTGGGTAACAGCGCAGGCTGTGGATAAACCTCCTCCAGGTACTCGATGATCGCCGGCGACTGCACCAGCAGTTCGCCGCCATCGGTACGCAGGGCCGGCACCCGGCCCTGCGGGTTCAGCGCCACATAGTCGCCGCCGCGTTGCTCACCCTTCAGCAGGTTGACCGGCAGGGCCTGGTAATCCAGGCCCTTGAGCGCCAGGGCGATGCGCACCCGATAGGACGAGGTGGAACGGTAATAGGTATAAAGCTCCATGGCCCTGCCCCCTCAGTTGGCTGCGACGATCTTGCCGCGGCATTCACCGAAGCCGATGCTGGCCACGCCGTCGCCCAGACAACGGGCGCGCAGGATGATCTCGTCGCCGTCTTCGAGGAACTTGCGCAGCTCGCCACTGGCCAGCTCGACCGGCTGCTTGCCGCCCACGGTGGTCTCCAGCAGGCTGCCGAAGGCATCGGGGGTCGCACCGGACAAGGTGCCCGAACCGAACAGGTCGCCTGGCTGCAACTGGCAGCCGTTGACGCTGTGGTGAGCGATCAGCTGCGCCACGGTCCAGTACATGTTCAGGGTATTGCTCAGCGCCAGGCGGTGGGCGGGCAAGCCTTGCTCGCGCATGCGCTCGGTGAGCAGCAGCACTTCCAGTTCGATATCGAACGCACCGGTCGCCTGGTCACGCTGATCCAGCAGGTACGGCAGCGGTTGCGGGTCACCCTCAGGGCGTGCCGGCTGGGCACGGCGGAAGGGCTCCAGCGCTTCGGCAGTCACCACCCAGGGCGAGATCGAGGTGATGAAACTTTTCGACAGGAACGGGCCCAGAGGCTGGTATTCCCAAGCCTGGATATCCCGCGCCGACCAGTCGTTGAGCAGGCACAGGCCAGCCAGGTGCTGGTCAGCCTCGGCGATCGGAATGGCCTGGCCCATCTCGTTGCCCTGGCCGATCCAGATGCCCAGCTCCAGTTCGTAGTCCAGGCGTGCACAGGGGCCGAAGCTCGGCTCGGTGTGGCCGGCCGGCAGCGTCTGGCCTTTGGGGCGGCGTACATCGGTGCCCGAAGGACGCAGGGTCGAAGCACGGCCGTGGTAGCCGATCGGTACGTACTTGTAGTTGGGCAGCAGCGGGTTGTCGGGGCGGAACAGCTTGCCGACGTTGGTGGCGTGCTGGATGCCCACGTAGAAGTCGGTGTAGTCACCCACCTTGGCCGGCATGTGCAGCTGGCATTCGCTGGCCGGATACAGCGCCGCGTTCAGCGCAGCCTGGTCCTCGCTGTGCTCGCCCAGCAGCACCAGCAGGCGCTCGCGCAGGGCCACTCGGGCAGTGCGGCCGAGGGCAAAGAAGGCATTCAGCGCGCCGCCACGGGTCGCCTCGACGGCAGCCTTGGCCTGGCCCTCGAACAGCCCGGCAGCCAGCACGGCCTCCAGGTCCAGGATGGCATCGCCGATGGCCACGCCACAGCGCAGCGCTTCGCCCGGGCGGCTGAAGATGCCCAGCGGCAGGTTCTGCAGCGGGAAGTCGCGGTGCCCGTTGGCGTGCTTGACCCAACTACGGGCAATGGCGGTCTGGTTCATCGGTTATCTCCGGTTCGGGTTGAAGGTGCTCGGCAAGGTGGCCCAGCAACTATCGTAGTCGGCCTGCAATTGCGGGCATTCGAGGGCGTGGCGGCTCGGACGCAGCACCTGGCTGGTCTCGAACATGAAGGCCATGGTGTTGTCGATCTTGTGCGGCGCGAGGTCGGCGGCGATGGCTTTTTCGCAGGTGTCGGCATCGGGCCCATGGGCGCTCATCACCCCGTGCAACGAGGCGCCTCCCGGCAGGAAGCCTTCGGCCTTGGCATCGTAGGCACCGCTGATCAGGCCCATGAACTCGTTCATCAGATTGCGGTGGAACCACGGGGGGCGGAAGGTGTTTTCCGCCACCATCCAGCGCGGAGGGAAGATCACGAAGTCCATGTTGGCCAGGCCGTGCACACTGCTCGGCGAGGTGAGGACGGTGAAGATCGACGGGTCCGGGTGATCGAAGCTGACCGTGCCAAGGGTGTTGAAACGGCGCAGGTCGTATTTGTAGGGCACGTTGCTACCGTGCCAGGCGACCACGTCCAGGGGCGAATGCTGCAGCTCGCAGGCCCAGTGCTCGCCCAGGAACTTCTGCACCAGTTGCATCGGGCCTTCGGCTTCTTCGTAGTGCGCCACAGGGGTGAGGAAGTCGCGCGGGTTGGCCAGGCCGTTACTGCCGATCGGGCCCAGGTCCGGCAGGCGCAGCGGCGCGCCATGGTTTTCTGCGAGGTAACCACGCGCCTGGCCATCGAGCAGCTCGACCCGGAACTTCATGCCCCGCGGGATCACCGCAATCTCCAGCGGCTCCACCACCATCACCCCAAGTTCCGTGGCAATGCTCAGGCGACCTTGCTCGGGCACCAGCAGCAGCTCACCATCGGCGTTGAAGAAAACCCGGTCCATGGAGCGGTTGGCGCAGTAGATGTAGATGCTCACCCCCGCCGGCTTTTCAGCGGCCGAATTGGCCACCATGGGCAACCAGCCTTCGATGAAATCGGTGGGCTCACCGGGGATCGGTTGCGGGTTCCAACGCAGGCGGTTGGGGGTAATCGCGCCCAGCGGGCCGACGAGCGGCTGGCGCTCCAGGCGCTCGAAACGCGGGTGCAGCGCTGAGGGACGGATGCGGTACAGCCAGGTGCGGCGCAGCTCGCTGCGGGCCATGGTGAACGCCGTACCCGACAGCAGCTCGGCATACAGCCCGTAGGGGGCCTTCTGCGGTGAGTTCTGCCCGATGGGCAATGCGCCGGGCAGGGCTTCAGAGGCGAATTCGTTGCCGAAGCCGCTCAGGTACTGAAGGTCGGGGGACGTGTCGTGGTTCATCGATGCCTCCGGGTTTTGTTTTTATCGTAATCAAATTACGAATAACGTAATTTGATCGCTGCATGGCGTCAAGCTATAAAGGCGCGACTCGACGAATCGGAACCTCCACCTCCATGGCCAAAGCCAGCTCCCCCACCGACACCGGCAAGCAGAAGGTCCGCTCGGCGGAAGTCGGCACCGACATCCTCAAGGCCCTCGCCGAGCTGTCCCCTTCTACCTCGCTGTCGCGCCTGGCCGAACACGTGCAGATGCCGGCGAGTAAAGTGCACCGCTACCTGCAGGCGCTGATCGCCAGTGGCTTCGCCGAACAGGATGCGGCCACCAACCACTACGGGTTGGGCCGTGAAGCCTTGCGCGTGGGCCTGGCCGCACTGGGCAGCATCGACGTGCTGAAGGTCGCAGCGCTGCCGCTGTCGCAATTGCGCGACGAACTCAACGAAAGTTGCTTTATCGCCGTATGGGGCAACCAGGGTGCGACGGTAGTGAGCATCGAGCCTGCAGTGCGGGCTGTCACCGTGGTCACCCAGATCGGTTCAGTGCTGCCGCTGCTCAGTTCGTCCACCGGGCTGGTGTTCGCCGCCTACCTGCCCGAACGCGAAACGGTGGAGCTGCGCGACCGCGAACTGACCACGCTGGCGCACAGCGCCAGCGACTATGAGCCCGTGCTGGCCGGCATTCGCAAGCAGGGGCTGCACCATGTGCATGGCCTGCTGATGCCCGGTGTGGATGCACTGTCGGCACCGGTGTTCAACGCCATGGGGCAGATCGCCGCGGTGATGACCGTGGTGGGGCCGACGTCGATCTTCCACGCCGATGAACAGGGTCCTGCAGCACAGCGCCTGCTGGCGGCGGCGCGGGATACCAGCTGGCGCATGGGGCACTCGCCACAGCCTTGAGAGGCCCCCTGGACACTGTTGCCCGAAACGTAAAGGTGAATGTCATAAGCGACTATTTTTCCTACAGGATCAAGCGCTTATTCTTAACTCACTGGCCGGCATGAAGGGCATCCCCCCCGCCTTTCAGGCCCGCGAGGTTTCACCGACGTAGATTTTGAAGCTCCTTGATCTAACGTCTCGATTGGCCGCTGCGATTGCAGCGGCCTTTTTTATGCCTGGCGCAAAGCAGCCATCAACCCAGCGGATACTTCTGCAGATTGGCCATCATCTGCTGCAACGCCTGCACGTTGTCCTGGGGGTGTACCGCGCCCTCGAAGTCACCGATCCGTGCCCAGTGCTGCGCCACCTGCTCCGGGGTGAACCCTTCACGGGGGTCGAACCCGACGCCCAGGCTGCGCTCCCAGCGCACTTTGCCCATCCAGCCACCGCCCACCTCGAACAGCTCGCCGCTGTCCTGACACTGCTCGCTGCCCAGGTACACCACCAACGGGCTGACCAGCTCAGGCTTGAGGCGCTCGAAGACCTGCGCCGGGATCAGCCCCTCGGTCATGCGTGTGCCACCGGTGGGCGCAATGGCGTTGACCAGCACGCCCTGCCTGCGCCCTTCGATGGCCAGGGTGCGGGTCAGGCCATACAGGCCCAGCTTGGCCATGCCATAGTTGGCCTGGCCGAAGTTGCCGTAGATGCCGGAGGTCGAGGCGGTAAAGATCACCCTCCCCCATTGTTGCTCGCGCATGTGCGGCCAGGCGGCGCGGGTCACCTTGTAGGCACCCTCGACATGCACCTGGTAGACCTGCTCCCAGTCAGCGTCGTCCATCTTGTGGAAAGTCTTGTCGCGCAGGATGCCGGCATTGTTCACCAGCACGTCGACCCGGCCGAAACTGTCCAGCGCCTGTTCGACGATGCGTGCGCCAGCGCTGACCGAGTCGTGGTTGGCCACTGCGGTCCCCCCGGCAGCGCGGATTTGGGCCACCACCCGGTCGGCCGCCGAAACACTGGCACCTTCGCCATGGCTCGAACCGCCCAGGTCATTGACCACCACCCGGGCCCCTCGCGCGGCGAACAGCAGCGCATGGGCGCGGCCCAGGCCGCCACCGGCCCCCGTGACGATCACCACACGGTCTTGCAGCGTTACCGGCTCGCTCATGCGCTTGGCTCCAGCTCAGGTTGAATGCGTCGAGTCTGTGCCAACGCCCAGGCGCCGGACAATCAAGCGCACCCACGCTGAATGCCAGGCGATAACGCAGGACGATGGTCGGCGGTTCAGGACCAGGCGACTTGCTGCGGCAGGTAGCTCAGCCGTTGCTCGCGAAAAGCCAGGTAGTGCCGCAGGACCTGCGCAGGGGCCTCGGTATGGGGGTAATGGCCAATGCCTTGCAGCTGCACGGTGTCCGGGTTGGGCACCAGTTGCCGGTAGCGTTCGACCATGCGCGCGCCCGAGAGCGGGTCGACCACACCGTTGATGAAGCGCAGCGGCACACCCTCGGTCTGCAGCGCGCCGACCCAACGTTCGCGATGGGCGCGGCGCTCCGGCACGAAGCTCACCAGCTTGTGCAGGATGCGGGTACCGCCGTGTGCGGCAATCAGGCTCCAGCAGTCATCCAGGGCACTTTCACTGGGGCGGGTACAGGGCCCGTAGGTCTGCGAGACATTGCGCACCAGATCATCACGCTTGAACGAGCGCCCGACCAGCCAGCCCAGGCGGCTGAGCAGCAGTTTCTGCACCAGCAGCACCTGGCAGCTCTCAGGGAACAGGCCACTGTTGAGGAATACGCAGCTGGCGATCTCGGCACGCTGTTCGTGGTGCCGCGCCAACAGCTCCTGGGCCACGCTGCCGCCATAGTCGTGCGCCAGCAGGTGCACCGCTACCTGAACCTTGAGATGGGCCAGCAAGGCCTGTTGCAGGTCGGCTTGCTCCATCAGGCTGTAGGTATGGTCCAGCGGTTTGGCCGAATCGCCAAACCCCAGCATGTCGCAGGCGATCAGCCGAAAATGCTGAGTCAGCGGCGCCCACAGGTAGTGCCAGTCCCAGCTGGCGGTTGGGAATCCATGCAGTAGCAGCAGGGGCTCTCCTTGCCCTGCGGTCCAGTAGCGGATGCTCTGGCCCCGGAACGTGAAACTCTGTCCCCGGGTACGCCAGACGCACAATGGTATCTCGGCCAATGGCATCGTATTCGTCCCGGTTGTCTAGGTGTTGACGGTGTTGGGCAAGGCTGCGGTCATTGCAAGTCACCTCGGCACTTACTTGTGCTCTCTTTGTCGAGGCTGAGTCTAGTCAGCCGCCCAACAGGTGAAACTTGCGTTGCCAGCCAGCTTGTTGACCGAGCGAGCCAGTGGCACGAACGGTCACAGCAGCATGGCCAGCAGCGGCGCTGCGAACAGGTTGAGCAAGCCAGTCAGCACCATGACCAGGCCGGCCACGGAGCCTTCTTCGCGGCCCACCTCGTGGGCGCGGCTGACCCCGGCGCCATGGGCGCCGACCCCGAACAGCGCACCCCGCGCCAACGCCGAGCGCAACGGCAGCCAGCGCAGCAGCACGCCGCCGAACAGGGCACCGAGCACGCCGGTGAACATGACGAACACCGCCGTCAGCTCCGGCACACCACCGAGGTCATGGGCCAGCGGCATGGCGAATGGCGTGGTGATCGAACGTGGCACCAGTGACAGGCTGGTCGCTGTGTCCAGGGACAGCAGGTGCGCCAAGCCCCAGGAACTGGCGATCGACGCCGTGCTGCCTGCCAGCATGCCGATCAGCAATGCCGGCCAGTCCCGGGCCAGCATCGCCCGCTGTTGCCAGATCGGTACTGCGAAGGCCACCGTCACCGGGCCCAGCACGCCCATCAGCCAGTGGGTGTTGCGGGCATATTCGGCATACGCGGTGTGCAATGGCACAGCCACCGCCAACAGCAGCGCCGGCACCAGGATCAGCGGCGACATCAGGTACCGCCCGGTATGTCGGTAAAGCCAACGGCTGCCCAGGTAGGCCAGCAGGGTCAGCGCCAGCCAGAACAGCGGCATGGGCTCAAGGCTCATGGCGCAACCTCCAACGGCACACCAGTTCGACGGTGACGGCGGTGACCACCATGACCATCAGGGTGCTCACGGCAATCACCAGCAGGATGCGCCAGCCTTCTTCACGCACCAGGGTGCCGTAATCGAGCAGGCTCATCAGCGCGGGTATGAAGAACAACAGCATCTCGGCCATCAGCCAGCCTGCGCCCAGTTGCAAGGTAGTGGGCTTGACCACGCCGCAGGCGAACAGCAGCAGAAGCAGGGCCAGGCCCATCACCCCGCCAGGGATGGGCCAGCCCAGCCAACCGGCCAGCTGGCTACCGGTCCAGAACAACGCCAGAAGGACCGCCAGCTCGGTGAGCAGGCGCAGGGCTTTTTTCAATAACGCGGGTTTCATGGGAGGGTTCCTCGACAGGCCTACATTCTAAGATTCGGCTGCCTAGGCCAGAAGCGAATTGTTAGACTGATCGCCATTCCAATATGGAATTCAGAAGATGGAATTCAAACAGCTGCGCAGCTTCATCGAAGTGGTCCAACGCGGCGGCTTCACCCAAGCCGCACAGACGCTGCATATCAGTCAATCGGCCGTGAGCAAGCAGGTGGCCCAGCTGGAGCAGGCTATCGGCCAGCCATTGCTCGAACGCCAGGCCTCGCACCTGCACCTGACCGCTGCCGGACGCATCGTCCTGGAACGGGGCGAGGCGTTGTTGCGCCAACGCCAGGCGCTGCTCAACGAGCTGGATGACCTCAGCCAGATGGAACGCGGCGAGCTGCGCCTGGGCCTGCCGATGCTGGGCAGCGATGCCTTGTTCGCCGGGTTGTTCGCCGAGTACCGGCGGCGCCATCCGAACATTTCGATTCAACTGCTCGAAGGCGGCAGCCGCACGGTCGAGCAGGCGGTGCACAGTGGCGAGCTGGAATTGGGCGGCAGCCTGACACCCAGCGATCCGGCGTTCGAACACCAGCCGTTCTGCAACGAGCCGCTGGACGCGCTGCTACCGGCCGGGCATGCGTTGGCGGAGCAGCGACAGGTGACCTTGCAGCAACTGGCAGATACCCCTTTCCTGCTGTATCAGCGCAGCTTCGTACTCAATGACCGGTTGCTCAAAGCTTGCCAGCAGCAAGGGTTCACGCCGAAGGAAGGTGGGCGCAGTGGCCAGGCGGATTTTCTGGTGGCGTTGGTGGCGGCGGGCCAGGGCGTGGTGTTGCTGCCGCGGGTGGTGGCGAAGGCGTTGGAACGCCCTGGGGTGGTGCGTTTGCCTTTGAGTGCGCCAAAGGATCTGCGCTGGGATATCGCATTCATCTGGCGGCGTGGCGCGTATCTGTCGCGGGCGGCTCAGGCCTGGCTTGAGCTGGTAAGGGAATAGGCTGTACATGCCGGCCTCTTCGCGGGACAAGCCCGCTCCCACAGGATCTCAACTAAGTCTGCACTAGTGGATAACTTGTGGGAGCGGGCTTGTCCCGCGAAGGGGCCAGGACAGACAACGCAAATATATTCAGGCCTTCAAGGCTTGGGCAAACTCCGCCAGCCAAGGCTCGGCATCGGTCTCCGGGGTTACCGTTTCGCTGGCATCGAGCTTGAGCATCGGCTGCACTTCCCGCACCCCCAGCTCGGCGAACAGCTCGCGCAGCTGCTCGCCACCGCCACAATAGGTATCGCCATAGCTGGAATCGCCCAGTGCAATCACCGCACCCGGCAGGCCGCGCCAGGCCGCTGGCAACGTGTCGCGGAGGGTGCTGTACAGCGGCATCAGGTTGTCCGGCAGCTCACCCATGCCCGTCGTCGAAGTCACGGCCAGCAACGCTTCAGGGGCAAAACCTTCAAGATCCTGCTGGGTGGCACGGGCGGCGTGCCAGGCTTCGAAGCCCGCGGCCTTGAGCAGGCCCTCGGCGTGGCGGGCGACTTCTTCGGCGGTGCCGTACACCGAGCCGGAAATAATGACGACTTTCATCGGGGAGAGGATTCCGAAACTGAGTGAAAACGTAGGATACTAGCATTCGGCGCTGGCAAAAGGCCGCCTCTACCAAAGTCCCCCTTCCGATCAATGGCCCGAACATGATCAACGCGCAACTGCTGCAATCGATGGTCGATGCGTCCAATGACGGGATCGTGGTCGCCGAACAGGAAGGCGATGACACCATCCTGATCTACGTGAATGCGGCGTTCGAACGCCTGACCGGCTACAGCCGCGACGAAATCCTCTATCAGGATTGCCGTTTCCTGCAGGCCGACGATCGCGACCAGTTGGGCCGTGCGCGCATCCGCAAGGCCCTTGCCGAGGGCCGCCCATGCCGCGAAGTGCTGCGCAACTACCGCAAGGACGGCAGCGCCTTCTGGAACGAGCTGTCGATCACCCCGGTCAAGAGCGAAGCAGACCAGCGCACCTATCTCATCGGCATCCAGAAAGACGTCAGTCGCCAGGTCGAACTGGAACGTGAACTGGCCGAACTGCACGCTCGTCGCAATTGCGACGAGCGCTTGTGAACCAATCGTCCACGGTACGGTCAATCCCGTTGAAGAAATCGTCACCTCCGAGTTCGATCATGCAAGCCGATGCGCTCCTCACCCAGGACGAGCTGGATTTCATCCAGAACATGCAGCACTCCCCGCAGTTGAACCTGGCCGACCCGATGTCGAGCCTGCTGGTCAACGGCGATCATCGCATTCAATCGTTGCTGACCCGCCTGGTCGCCAACGAGCAGGTCACCTTGCAGGCGCAATTCAACAATCAGCAGATCAGCTTCCCGTTGCAGCTGGTGGAAGACGAGTTCCACGCCCTGCACCTGCAGATCGGCTCGCCGGAGATCTACGAAGACGGCCCGATGCTGCGCCCCTGGCGCCTGTCGATGGACCAACCGAGCGCGCTGCTGGACGCCCAAGGCCAGACCTCCGCCCTGTTGGTGCGTGATATTTCCTTCCAAGGCACCCTGGTGGAGATTCGTGGCCTGGCACAAGCGCCGTCGCGCTTCGACCTGAACTTCGCGCCAGGGGGTATTGCGCCAATTGCCCTGCACGGCAGGCTACGTCGGCGTATCGGCCCTGACCTGGCGGCCTACGACCTCAGCCGCAGCCAGCCCGAGGAAGTCGAGCGCCTGCGCGAATACATCCTCCAGGCCCATCGCCAGGCGCACCCAGAGCTGCACGCTCAGGTGTCGAGCTGACCGGCCAGGTACTGCCGCAAGCGCCGCCGCATCAACCCAGCCTCTGCACCGAGACATGCCACCAGGCTGCCCGCCAGGTTTTCCTGCGCAAGTTCCGCCGCCTCGCCCGCCAGCAACAGCGGGCATTTCAGGCCCACGGCCAAGCGGCTCAGGCGCTTGCCCATGTCGAGGGTCAGTGAATGATTGGAGAACAGCACCACGGCATCCGGCCCGAGGCGCTCACTGATCAGTGCCAGCTCTTCCAGCGGTTGCCCAGGCATCAGCGGGGTCACCCTGACTTCATCACTCGCCATCAGCAGCCCATTTACCAACAGCTCCAGCTCAAGGCATTGCCCTGGCAAGGGTGCCAACAACACATGACGGCCGCGCCACGGCTGTGACAGTTGCAAACGCGTGAACACACGGCCCCGCAGGAACTGGTCGAGGAACAGCCATTCACTGGCCTGGCCAAACACCGCCTGCCCCGCCGCCAGGTCGTGCCAGACGGGCATGAAGACATCGGCGAATACCCGGTCCTGGGTGATTGCAGCAAATACCTGGTCGAAAAGGCGATCCAGGCCAGCACCATCGAAACGCTGCACGGCGTCGCGCAGCTGGGCCTGCCAACCTTTGGCGGCATCGGGCGCCAATGCGTTCTGCACCATGGCCTGGTCGCGGGCAAGAATGCTACCGACCTTGCTGACTGCAACACCGCGCTCGAGCCAACCGAGGATACGGCGAATCTCGTCGATGTCGGCCTGGGAATACAGGCGGTGACCGCTTTCGGTGCGGGTAGGCTGGACCAGCCCGTAGCGGCGCTCCCAGGCGCGCAGGGTGACGGCATTGACCCCGGTGAGGCGGGAAACTTCACGTATCGGGAACAAGTCGCGGTGTTCCATACCGTCTTCGGATTGCGAAGTACGTCCCTGTTTGTTCATCAGCACTGAGTAACCTGTGCACGGAAGTTGAACGCGCATTCTACTACGTCATGAGTGCAACCGTTTGCTTGAGGATAGTTGCCGAAAATGCCGAGTACGCGATAATCCGCGCCCAATTCTTGCATGCACGCCTGCGCCGCCCACCACCCCGGGCGACACAGCCTAGGGGCCAGCTACCCGCCAGCCCCGCCGCCAGGAGATACACGATGTCTACCCCACCCGTCACCCTGATGGTGTCGCGTCGCGCCGCCCACGGCCGCTACCAGGACCTGCTGGCCTGGCTGCACGAAGGCGAGCAGCTGGCCACCGACTTCCCCGGCTACCTCGGCTCGGGCATTTTCGCCCCACCCCGTGACTGCGACGAATTCCAGATCATTTTCCGCTTCAGCGACGAGCCCACCTTGCATGCCTGGGAGCACTCGGCCTCGCGTCGGGCCTGGTTGCAGCGTGGCAACGGCCTGTTCGAACGCCCCAAAGAGAGGCGCGTCAGTGGCATCGACGACTGGTTTGGCACCAATACGGTGCAAAAGCCGCCGCGCTGGAAACAGGCGGTGGCCATCTGGCTGGCGTTCTTCCCGGTTTCGCTGCTGTTCAACCTGTTGTTCGGCCACTGGCTGGCGGGGCTGGAACTGGTGCCCCGTGTGCTGATGAGCACCCTGGCCCTGACACCGGTGATGGTCTACCTGTTCATCCCCCTTTCCACCCGTTTGCTCGCCAGTTGGCTGCATGCCGCTACAGGCACCCGCGCAGCGTTTCGCGAGAGCTGAGGGCAGACAATACAATAAGAAAATTCTTACGGTATGCTGGGCATCAACGACAGGAAGACAAGTTGACCGCCCGCACATGAACAGCCCCATTCTCATTACCGGAGCCAGCCAGCGCGTCGGGCTGGCCCTGGCCCTTGAGCTGGCACAGGCCGGCCATACCGTAGTCAGCGCCAGCCGCAGCGTCCAGGCGCAGTCGGCGCACCCGAATATCGTTCAGTTCCAGGCAGATCTCTGCCAGGCAGCCGACCGCCAGGCCTTGATCGACTTCTTGCAGCACCGCTACGACGGGCTGCGCGCGATCATCCACAACGCCTCGCTGTGGCTCGACGATGGCCTCGACAACCTCGACACCATGTTCCGCCTGCACGTCGAAGCGCCGTACCACCTCAACCTGGCCCTCGGCGAGCTGCTGGCCAAGGTCGACAAGGCCGACATCATCCATATCTGTGACGAAACCTCCTCGCGTGGCAGCAAGAGCCATATCGGCTATGCCGCGACCAAGGCCGCGCTGCAGAACATGGTGTTGTCGTTCGCCGAAAAGTACGCGCCCAAGGTGCGCGTCAACGGTATCCTGCCGGGCCTGCTGATCCTCAAGGAAGGCGGTGACGAGGCCTACCGCCAGCAGACCCTGAAAAAGGCCCTGCTGGAATTCGAACCCGGCGCCGGGCCGCTGATCGAGACGGTCAAATACCTGCTCGCCAGCCAGTACAGCACCGGCAGCCAGGTGGTCATCAACGGTGGCCGCCATCTGAAGAATCGCATGACCTGAGGGAAGCCCCATGACCCCGCAACAACAACTCGAACTCGAGGCCGCCGCCTTCCGGCGCCTGGTCGAACACCTGCAGAAACGCACCGATGTGCAGAACATCGACCTGATGAACCTGTCCGGTTTCTGCCGCAACTGCCTGTCCAAGTGGTACAAGGCCGCCGCCGACGAACGTCAGCTCGACATCAGCCTGGATGATGCCCGCGAAGCGGTGTACGGCATGCCTTACGCCGAGTGGAAAGCCCAACACCAGAAAGAAGCCAGCGCCGAGCAACAAGCGGCGTTCGAACAAGGAAAACCCCGTGACTGATCTGAACACCCTGCGCGCGAGCCTGGCCAGCGGCCAACACGCCTTTGCCGACACCCTGGCGTTCATTGCCGCTAATTACAGCTACCAGCCACAAGCCTTCAACAACGGCGGCGTGGAAAATGCCGCCGGGCAGAACGAAGGCTCATGCAAGACCTTGGGCCTGGCCTTGCTGGAAGGCTTGAGCGACCAGGAGGCCCTGCTGGCTTTTGGCGAGCACTACCGTGATGTCGTGGCCACGCCAGAGGGCAGTGACCATGGCAACATTCGTGCGCTGATCAAGCAGGGGTTGGCGGGTGTGAAATTCGCTGAACTGCCGCTTAAGCGTAACGCTTGATAGCGCCGGGGCTGCTTCGCAGCCCAATCGCCGGCAAGCCGGCTCCCACAGGATTGTGCCGTAGCCTGTACGTGTGGGAGCCGGCTTGCCGGCGATGAGGCCGGTGCAGGCAACATCAGCTGATGATCTTCCCCGGGCTGCCAGCCAACAACCTGCCCCGCTGCAACCACTCCAGCGCAATCGGCCACAAGCTGGCGCGGAACCGGTCATGGAAAAACGCGAAATGGCCAATTTCCTCGACCGAGATATCCACAGGCGCAATCCGCAAATGCTGGCGCTCCCCCTGCAAGTAGCCCAGTAACCGCTCGGTCGCCGCCACGGTGCCGAACGGATCGTCGGTCAGGCTGATCGCCAGGGTCGCCGCACGTACCAACGCAAAGGGTGCCACTTCCAGGCTGCGCCCACTGGGCCTGTGTTCATAGCGCGCAGTCCGGGTAGTCCAGTCCTGCACCACGCCCGCCGGGGTATCTTCCATCCAGCCCAGGCGCTTGCCGGGAAAATAACCGAACGCGCGGGTCAGCAGCGGCATCACCACATGCCATTTGCCCAACAGTCGCCAGCGCTGGTTGGCCGCGTAATCGCGCCAGTAGGCGAACTGCGCGCCCACCATCAGCACCCGCCGCACCTGGCCGGCAGACGGTGCCAGGCCCACTGCGCAACCGCCGAAACTGTGGCCCACGACATCCACCGGCTGGCCGGGGAACGCCTGCGCGGCGTGCGCCAGCATGGCTTCGAAATCCAGCCGGCCCCAATCGCTCCATGAAGCCTGGAAACCGCGCAAGGAAGGCGGCCGCGATTCGCCGATGCCACGGTAATCGTAGGTCAGCACATCGAAACCCTGGGCGAACAGGTAGTCGGCAAAGCGCGCGTAGTAGCGGCAGCGTACAGAGGTGGCGGCATTGATGATCACCAGCGGGCGCTGGGGATTGGCCGGGGCGTGGCGCCAGCAGAAGCCACCGAGGCTGTAGCCGTCGGCTGTGGTCTGGCGAAACGGGGTGGCCGGTTGGGTGAGGCTGCTCATGGCGCGCTTTCCTGTTGTTGTGCGCCAACGCTAGCAAAAAATCTTGGGTCTGTACCGGCCTCATCGCCGGCAAGCCGGCTCCCACAGGTACAGCGCAGGCCTTGAGGGCGATGCTATTCCTGTGGGAGCCGGCTTGCCGGCGATAGGGCCAGCCGGGCTTTGCTTACAGCTCGACGCAGTCGAACTTCACATCGGTCGCCACGTCTTCGTCGTAGTTGACGTCAGCGCGCTCGAAGCCGAACAGGTTGAGGAACTGCTTCTTGTAACCGGCGTAGTCGGTCAGCTGGAACAGGTTCTCGGTGGTCACTTGCGGCCACATGGCCTTGCAGGCGTCCTGAACGTCATCACGCAGTTCCCAGTCGTCCAGGCGCAGGCGGCCTTTCTCGTCCAGCTCCGCCGGGGCACCGTCAGCGCGGTACATACGGTCACGGAACATGCGGTCCAGTTGATCCTGGGTACCTTCGTGAACGCCCTTCTCCTGCATGATCTTGAAGACCATCGACAGGTACAGCGGCATCACCGGAATCGCCGAGCTGGCCTGGGTGACGACCGACTTGAGCACCGCCACGTTGGCACTGCCACCTACCTTCTTGGCCAGACGCTGGGCAGTCTCGTCCAGGTCCTGCTTGGCCTTACCCAGGGCGCCGTGCCAGTAGATCGGCCAGGTGATTTCGGTGCCGATGTAGCTGAAGGCCACGGTGCGCGCCTGTGGCGCGAGTACGCCAGCGGCGTTCAGGGCATCGATCCACAGCTCCCAGTCCTGACCACCCATGACGGTGATGGTGTCCTGGATTTCCTGCTCGGTGGCCGGCTCGATGCTGGCCTCGATGATGGTGTCCTTGTTGGTGTCGATGGCGGTCGACTTGTACGGCTGGCCGATTGGCTTGAGCGCCGAGCGGATCACTTCACCGGTCTGCGGCAGCTTGCGCACTGGCGAGGCCAGCGAGTAGATGACCAGGTCAACCTGGCCGCCCATTTCGTTCTTGATCAGCTCGATGACCTTGGCGCGGGCTTCGTCGGAGAAGGCGTCACCGTTGATCGACTTGCTGTACAGGCCCTCGGCCTTGGCGAACTTGTCGAAGGCTGCAGCGTTGTACCAGCCGGCGGTACCGGCCTTGGTTTCGGTACCTGGCTTTTCGAAGAACACGCCCAGGGTATCGGCCTTGAAGCCGAACGCCGCAGTGATGCGTGCCGCCAGGCCGTAGCCGCTGGAGGCGCCGATGACCAGGACCTTCTTCGGGCCATCCTCGCGCACGCCCAGCTTGCGGGTGGCTTCGATCTGGTCACGGACGTTGAGCTCGCAGCCCTTCGGGTGAGTCGTGGTGCAGATGAAACCGCGAACCTTAGGATGAATGATGGCCAATGTCTGTACCTCGTCAGGTTTATGCTGGGGAAGTGCCATCAGGCAGCGCTTCCGATTGATCAGAGGGTGAGACTACCCCCAAAGGTTATCCGACACATATTACGGGCTGATCGGGGGGATTCAAATCCGCCCGCATCAATCTTGCCCCAGTGCGTCTTTCAACCACGCGAGAAACTGCCTGGCCAACGGATCATCCTGGCTGTCCCGATGCACCAGGCAAGCCCACGCCGGCCCCCGTACCCGCTGCGTCGAAAGCGCCTGCAGCCGCCCCTCGTGCACCGCCCGCCGGGCCAGCAACTGGCTGATCAAGGCAATGCCCAAGCCTTCGCTCGCGGCATCCAGCAACAGCCCGGGGTCAGAGAAATTCAACCCTTTGCCCTGCTGCCCGACCTCCTCGCCACCCTCCAGTTGCCAATGACTCCAGTCCATCTCGCGCTCGCCATGCAGGGTGGTACGGGCGGGGGCATTCGCCAGCGAGGGGTGGCAGGCCGGGTACAACAGGTCTTGGTGCAGCACCGTGAAGCTGCATTCGGCCTGGGCGCTGAGGTCATCGCGGATGGCCAGGTCGATGGTTTCGGTGGCCATGTCCGGCACCTCGAAACTGGTGAACAGCCACAGGTCGACCTCTGGGCAACGCTGATGAAAATCGGCCAACCGCGGCAGCAGCCAGTGCCGGGCAAACGCCGGCGTGGTGTTGACCACCAGCTGGTTGGGCTTGCGGTACTGATCGAGGCGGCGAATGCCTACGGCCAGGTGCTGCAACAGCGACTGGGTGGTGCTGAGCAGGTCATGCCCGGCATCGGTCAGGCTGACGCTGCGGCCACTGCGGTGGAACAGCGGTTGTTCCAGGTAGGTTTCCAGGCTGCGAATCTGCTGGCTGATGGCCGACTGGGTCAGGTTCAGCGCCTCGGCGGCCTTGTGGAAACTGCCGAGCCGAGCCGCGGCTTCGAAGCCCCGGAGGGCATTGAGGGGTGGCCAGTGTTTCAGCATGATCGATAAGCCCTGCTAATCAGATGTGCGCTAAATCTATCGTTTGTCGCTGCCGCTTCATAGCCATAGCATGGTCACCAACACCCGCGACGGCGGGCTTCGTTGATAAAAATCCTTAATAGATCGGAGTTCACTATGGACCTGTCCCTCGACAGCGGCTGGCGCATGCCTGCCGAATGGGCCCGCCACGCTGCCACCTGGATGATCTGGCCGCACAACCAGGCCCTGTGGGAAAACGGCTGGCAGGTGCGCCTGGCCGATGTACAACGCGACTTTGCACGGGTCGCCGCCGCCATTGCCCGCTTCGAGCCGGTGAAAATGGTCGTCGATCCCTCGGCAATGGCCACTGCGCGTGCCTTGTGCGGTGCCAACATCGAGCTGGTCGAGCTGGCCGTCGACGACAGCTGGTGCCGGGACAGCGGCCCCAGCTTCATCTGCCACCCGCAACATGGCCTTGCCGGCCTGAGCTGGCGTTTCAACGCCTGGGGCGACAAGTCTGCGCATGGCCAAGACCGCAGCCTGGGCCGGCGCATCCTCGACCACCTGGGCCTCGACGGCTTCAGCACGGCCTTGTGCAACGAAGGCGGCGCCATTCATGTGGACGGCGAAGGCACCCTGATCACCACCGAGTCGGTGCTGCTCAATCCCAACCGCAATCCCGGTATCAGCAAGGCCGAGTTCGAACGCTGCTTCGCCCGTTACCTGGGCATCCGCAAGACCATCTGGCTACCCGGCGATCCGCAGTACGTCACCGGTGACATGACCGATGGCCACGTGGACGGCGTGTGCGCCTTCGCCCGCCCTGGCGTGCTGCTGGTCGATGCCACCCATGATCATGGCTCGGTGTATGCCGAGGTCGTGCGAGAGAACCGCCGAGCCCTGGAACTGGCCACGGACGCACAGGGCCGCCGGTTCGAACTGCTCGACCTGTACGAAGCCAGCGCCGCTGTGGACCCCGAGGCCGAGGTGTTCTGCGCCTCCTACACCAACTTCTACCTCGCCAACGGCGCGGTCATCATGCCCGCCTACGGCATCGCCGCCGATGCCGACGCGGCCACACAGCTGGGCCATGCCTTCCCCGGCCGGGAAATCGTGCCAGTGCGCATCGACCACATCGCCCACGGCGGTGGCGGCATCCACTGCATCACCCAGCAACAACCCGAGGTACAACCATGAACCTGCTGCGCATCGCCACGACCCAGATGCCGTGCAGCTGGAACCTGCCGGACAACCTCGACCGTGCCGAGCAACTGGTGCGTCAGGCCGCCGCCCAGGGCGCCCAGGTGATCCTGCTGCAGGAGCTGTTCGCCACCCCCTATTTCTGCATCGAACAGGACCACCGCCACCAGGCGCTGGCCGAACCCTATGCCGACAGCCCGATCCTGCAGCGTTTCGCTGCCCTGGCCGGCGAGCTCGGCGTGGTCCTGCCGCTGAGCTGGTACGAACGGGCCGGCAATGCCTTCTTCAATTCGCTGACCGTCGCCGACGCCGATGGCCGCCTGCTCGGTATCTATCGCAAGACCCACATCCCCAACGCCATCGGCTATCAGGAGAAGGAATACTTCAGCCCCGGCGATACCGGTTTCAAGGTCTGGGACACCGCCTTCGGGCGTCTGGGCATCGGCATCTGCTGGGACCAGTGGTTCCCCGAAACCGCCCGCTGCCTGGCACTGCTGGGCGCTGAAGTGCTGCTGTTCCCCACCGCCATCGGCTCGGAACCGGGCGCTGCCGAACTGGACTCGCGCGACCATTGGCAAGTCGCCATGCGCGGCCATGCCGCCGCCAACCTGCTGCCGGTGGTGGCCGCCAATCGCGTGGGCGAAGAAGTCGCGGGCAGCGATCAGACCCTGTCCATGCGCTTTTATGGCTCGTCGTTCATCTGCGACCACAAGGGCGCCCTGCTGGCCGAAGCCGACCGCAGCAGCACGGGCATCTGGCTGCATGACCTGGACCTGGCGCGCATGCGCGAAGACCGCCTGAGTTGGGGCATCTACCGCGACCGTCGCCCGGAAATGTACGCGCCGCTGTTGACCCTGGACGGCCACCACTCCCACATTGCGAGGGCCTGAACATGAAACTGCCATACCTGGCCGCGCTCGCCCTGACCCTCTGCGCCAGCCACGCCCTGGCCGAGCAGCCGACCCTGCGCCTGTACAACTGGGCCGACTATTTCGCCGAAGACACGCTCAAGCAGTTCACCGCTGAAACCGGTATCCAGGTGATCTACGACGTGATGGACGGCAGCGAGGTGCTCGAAGCCAAGCTGATGTCGGGCCGTAGTGGCTACGACCTGGTCTTCCCCGGCGATACCGTGGCCGAACGGCTGATGCGCGCCGGCAGCCTGCAGGCACTGGACCGCAGCCGCCTGGAGGCGCTCGACGACATCGAGCCTGGCCTGCGCAAGCTGCACGACCAGTATCCCAAGGCCAGCCAGGCCACCGTGCCCTATACCTGGGGCACCATCGGTCTGACGAGCAACGCCGGCATGATTCGCCAACGCATGGCCGATGCCCCGCTGGACAACCTCGACCTGCTGTTCAAACCGGAGCTTGCCGCCAAGTTCGCCGACTGCGGGATCTCGATCATCGACTCGCCCGACGAAGTCCTGGCCGTGGTCCTCAACTACCTGGGCCGGGAACCGCGCAGCGCCAAACGCGAAGACCTGGCCGCGGCCAGTGAACTGCTCAAGGCGGTGCGCCCGTACATCCGCAAGTTCCAGTCGCAACCGGTCACTGAGCTTGTCAACGAGAACCTGTGCCTGTCGCTGGGCTACAGCGGCGATGTGATCCAGGCCCAGCGCACCGCCGAGGCCGCCGGCAAGCAGCTCGATTTCCAGTACCGCGTACCGCGCCAGGGCACCACGGTGTGGATGGACACCATGGCGATACCCACCGATGCCAAGCACCCGGAATACGCCTATCGTTTCATCAACTTCGTCATGCGCCCGCAGAACATGGCCGCGATCAGCAACTTCACCGGCTACCCGACGGCCAGCGCCAAAGCCCGCGAGGCGGTTGAACCGCGCTTGCGCGACAACCCCGATATCTACCTCGACGAAGCCACCTATGCCCGACTGATTCCGGGCCGTGACATTCCCCAGGCCGACATGCGCGCGCGCATGCGTGTGTGGACCCGCTTCAAGACTGCACAGGACTGACTGACCCATGCCAAGCCGTAGAACCTTCCTGCAACTGTCACTGGCCGCGGGCCTTGGAGCCAGCCTGGGCTTGCCCCTGGGCCTGGCTCGCGCCGAGCAACCCGACCGCTGGTTCATGCCCGACGAGGGCGAACCGCAGCAACGCGCGTTCATTGCCTTCGGTGCCCAGGACGCCATCTGGGAGGATTTCACCGCCGACGTGCAAGCGGCCCTGGGCCGTATCGCCCAGGCGATTGCTCGCTACCAGCCGGTGACCGTGTTCTGCCGTGCCAACGAACGCGAGCTGGCCCTGCAACATTGCGGGAGCCACAACACCCAGTTCGAGACTTGCGAGCTGGATGACATCTGGATGCGCGACATCGGCGCCAACTTCGTCGTCGATGACGGCAATGGCCTGGGCGCGGTGGACTTCAACTTCAATGGTTGGGGCAACAAGCAACGCCATCGCAACGATGCCCGGCTGGCCAAGCGAGTCGCCACAGTGGCAAGTGCGCAGTATCAGCGCAGCGAACTGGTTGGCGAAGGGGGTGCCATCGAAGTGGACGGCCATGGCACCGGCATCATGACCGAAAGCAGCTGGATCAACGCCAACCGCAACCCAGGCTGGAGCAAGGCCGATGTCGAAGCTGAGCTCAAGGCGCGCCTGGGCCTGAGCAAGATCATCTGGCTGCCGGGCATCGCTGGCGAGGACATCACCGACGGGCATGTGGATTTCTATGCCCGCTTCGTGCGACCCGGCGTGGTCATTGCCAACCTGGACAAGGATCCCGAGTCATATGACTACGACGTGACCCGCAAGCACCTGGAGATTCTCAAGAAAGCCACCGACGCCGAAGGCCGGCGCCTGCAGGTGCATGTCGTGTCACCACCGATGCGTGGGCGGAAAAACAAGTTCAGCAAGGGCAACCCGGACTTCGCGGCGGGCTATATCAACTACTTCGTGATCAATGGCGCCATCATCGCCCCGCAATTCGGCGATGCCCAGGCCGATGAAAAGGCGCGGGCCTTGCTGGCAGCGCTGTACCCGGAGCGCGAGGTCGTGCAACTGGACATCGATGCGATCGCGGCAGGCGGTGGCGGTATTCACTGCGTCACCCACCAGTGCCCGGCCTAGTGGCCCTATCGCCGGCAAGCCGGCTCCCACAGGTACTCTTGAGGCCTGTGGGATCGTTGTGGGAGCCGGCTTGCCGGCGATGAGGCCCGCCCAAACAACGCCGGTCAAATGCCATCACGGCTCATCAGAAATACGCCGCCGGCGCCCGGTCAGCATCGACAGCGGCAGGTTCTCGCGCAAACGCACGCTCTCGACGATGGCCGCCAGCACATGCACGCCAACCAGCGCCAACACGGCATCGGCCAGAAAGCTATGCACATCCATGGGCCAATCGGCGCCCCATAGCGCATCGATTTCCTGTGATGCCCACCCCGTCAGCCCCAGGCCGGTGATGCCAGTCAACATCAACAGCATCACCAGTGCCCCAATTGGCGAATGCCCCAGCCGGTGGTAAGGCTGGCCCTTGAACAACGCCCGGGCATGGACCGCAAGGCGCGCAGGCGTTGGCCAGAAATCTGCCCAGCGCGCGCTTTGCGGCCCGACGAACCCCCACACCAGGCGTATGACCACACAGCCCAGGGCGTAGTAACCGAGCCACTGATGCCAGTCGTCGCCCTCTTCGTTGAAAAAATAATCGGCAAAGAACACAGTGGCGATCGACAGGTGACAGAGGCGCAGCAGCGGATCCCACAGCTTCACCGTCGCGTCTGGCATCAGTCTTCGATCTCGGTCTTGACCGCTTTGCCCGTGACCGGGTCGTGGTAGATCTCGACCTTCTTGCCATCCTTGTTAAAGCCGTAGATCTCGTAGCAGTTGCCTTTGGTGACCTTGAACTTGTTGATCTTGTAGCCCTGCTCCTTGAGCTGGGTCTGGAATTTATCCGGGTCTTGCCAGGTACTCTTGTCGGCGGTGGTGCATTGCGTGGCGGCGAAGGCGGCACTGCTGCCCAGTAGCAGGGTGGCGGCAATCAGGATACGCATGACGATAGGCTCCAATCTGGGAGTTGAAAGGCTGGGTTGAACGCTTCCAGCTTAGTCGGGGCGAGCTGCCGGTGCCTTCTCCAGCGTCAGAATTGGCCCTATCGCGGATAAATCCGCTCCTACACGGACCGCATCGAACCTGTAGGAGCGGATTCATCCGCGATAGGCCCACCGCGATCAATGCATTCGGTTCTTGGCCATCTCGATGTCGTTCATCAACGCCTTGGCCAAGGCACTCAGGTAATCCGCTGCACCGAGCAACTTGTGGTCATCCTCCATATCGCCCTCACGCACCAGGTGCTTGATGTAGCCCAGCAGTATCGAAACCTGCTCATAGGCATCCTCGATCGGAATGCCCGGCTGTACCCGCAGCAGATCAATCGGCGGGTTGCCGACATCGAGGAAGGTCTCCACGCCGGCGGTGGTGAGGACTTTGGGGTCATCCGCCATGTCATCACCTCTGAGCCTGTTGGCCATATAGTCGAGCGTGCACATGCTCGACCAACGCAAAGGCGATCTCGCTGGCATGCATCGCATTGCCCAGCATGCTCAGGCCAGATTCGCCAGCGCGGGCGCGGCAGTGTTCGTCGAGGGTTTCGATGACGCCGCGCAGCAGCTCGCTGACGTGGGCCAGGGCGTCGGGCGGGTACATGTCGGATTGGACGGTGAAGAATGGGGTGGTGATAGGTTTACGGCGGGGAGGATCGGGGACGATCTTCTTCATGGCAGTTAACTCTTGTTCGGCTTAAGGAAACCGCCACCTGAATCTTTCTCACGGATTGTGGGTGGCAGCCGTGCGCGGGGTGAGAAACCGAGGAACAAGAGCAAAAACTCGGCCAGGCCGAAGCCTGCCCGCGCACGACCGCCATAACGACGGAGCTGTTGTGTCAGTCGGGTTCTCACACCCGGTCGCCGAAGCGACCCGAGAAAGTTATCCGTGAGGCATTTCCCCGACAACAGCGAAACTTCAGCAGCGCTCGTAGGATAATTCCCAAACTAGCGAATCCTGAAGCATTTGGTTTCAAGTTCAGAAATATCTTACGGCCGAGGAGGGTCTCCAGGTGCTCGCCATGAAAGTTTTAGCGCCTATGAGATCGAGCGCCGCCCGCGCGGCGCATCGCGGATAAATCCGCTCCTACATTTGTTGCAACGTGCCTATGTCTGATGGGGCAT